>JBBAJO010000011.1:0-104441 GCA_040404005.1 Chitinophagaceae bacterium | reverse complement strand
GTCAAAAACCCTTGATAAATCAAGGGTTTCATAACTTCACCTGTGGAGCTGGTGGGATTCGAACCCACGTCCAAACATATTCCCCATAAGCTTTCTACATGCTTATCCCTGAATTGATTGTCGGGCAGTAACAGGAACCGGGCAAACCGATCACTGCCTTAGCTGGATGGTCTTAAGCAACAATCACAGCCTTTTGTTGCAGCATCCTTTTTCTTTTTGATTAAGCGGAGGAGCTTGGCAAAGGCAAGCCCGCATCCCCGGCCATAATGGATGCGCTAATCACTGATTAGGCAGCCATGGCAAAGTTAGATTCGCCATTTAAAGTTCTCGTATTCAGATTGAAGTGCTAATTACGCAACGCACTGCATGCTTATTTACAAAGATCTACGCTGTCAAAACCGGTCAGCCCCGGACTGTAAATTTACTGTATTGCAACCGCAAATGGATAGTCAATATCATGTATATACTAAACGGGCAAAAAAATGTTTACATGTTCGCCCTAATTCTAATGAATGATGGTAAAAAGCCATTTAATGGTTGCATTTCTCCTGATTTTGCTCAGTTTCTCCAGAAAATAGGAGTAAGTGAAATATCCCGTTAAATGCTCCGTGGCCCGTGGAAAAGTAGATGAGGCGTCCGGTATCGCTGACAGAAGGAGGATTTATTGATGTTACGCTCGATAATTACGGCAAATAAAAAAGAGACTGCCAAGGGAGTCTCGTGTATTCATGTTATGATCCTTCAGTTATTTGTAACCGATCATCCCATGAGTTGCCTTGCATCCGCCTTTGGTACTGCTCTTTACAGTAGTACAGGAAGCCATTAGAGCTGTTACAAAAGTCAGAACTATGAAAGTAAGCATTAACCTTTTCATTTTTTAGGTATTTAGTACGTTACGGAATTCGAGGCCTGGAAACAGAACAGGAGATTTCAATGGGAAAGGATAAACGCTGGCATCGTAAAGACGATGGAACAATGCAGCTGCAAAGAAAGTAATAAACCCCGATAAATACAAGCCTTTTCAACTGTTTACCATGTTCCAAATCACATATTCTTCTTAAAATTATATTATTAAGGAGCTTAAACTCGCCAAATCCTGAAAAATATAGGCACAGCAGGGTAAAATGGGCTGCTACATTTCAAGTATTTCAGTGGAATTTAGCGAAATTTGACTCTTTACTATCCCCTCCTTTAACATGAACATTGAATTACAAAGGCCAATTGCCATTCTTGACCTCGAGACTACCGGAACCAACCTTGCCTTTGACAGGATCGTTGAGATCGCCATCGTTAAGGTAGGCCCCGATGGAAGCAGAATTGTGAAAAGAAAGCTCATTAATCCCGGAATGAAGATCCCCGAAGCTTCCGCCGCCATTCATGGGATAACTGACGAAATGGTCAAAGATGCGCCCCTTTTTAAGGTGGCGGCCAATGAATTCAAACAATTTATAGAGGGCTGCGATCTGGCAGGATACAATTCAAACCGGTTTGACTGGCCGCTGTTGGTGGAAGAATTCCTGAGGGCCGGACTCGAATTTGACATTTCACAACGCCGCATGGTGGACGTCCAAAAGATCTTCCACATGATGGAACCCCGAACCCTAGGCGCGGCCTATAAATTCTATTGCAGCAAATCGCTCGAGAATGCCCACAGCGCTGAAGCAGATGCTGCAGCAACCTGGGAGATCCTGCTCGCACAGGTTGAAAAATATCCACAGCTGGGCACCAGCATCGATTCGATCACCCAGTTCCTGGGCGACGAGCCGATCGTCGATTTTGCCCGGAGGTTTATTTTTGAAAATGGAGTGGAAGTTTTTAATTTCGGAAAGCATAAGGGTCGGCCAGTTGCAGATGTACTCAGGCTGGAACCCCAGTATTACGATTGGATGATGAAGGGTGATTTCCCGATGCATACCAAACAAAAACTCACCGAAATTTTTAACCGTACCTTACTGAAGAAGGCCTAAACACACGAACAAAATTTATTCTTGGAGAAATTAGTTGTCATACCCACATACAACGAGAAGGAAAATATTGAATCCATTCTCAGGTATGTTTTTGGGTTGGGAAAAGGATTCCATGTGCTGGTGGTTGACGATAGCTCCCCGGATGGAACGGGAAGCATTGTTAGGTCTCTTCAAAATGAATTTTCCGGACTATACCTCGAAGTCCGGAAAGGAAAATTAGGCCTCGGTACCGCATACATCCACGGTTTCAAATGGGGCATACAAAGAGGGTATCATTATATATTCGAAATGGATGCCGATTTCTCTCACAACCCGGATGATCTCGAGAGGTTGTATGAAGCCTGCCGTTCAGGAGCAGATGTAGCTGTAGGCTCAAGGTATGTGAAAGGCGGAAGGGTGGAAAATTGGCCATGGAACCGCAACTTGCTTTCAAAGGGCGGCGCACTCTATACAAGACTGATCACATGGATGCCTGTGAAAGACCCTACCGCGGGCTTTATGTGTTATAAGAAAGAAGTTCTCAGCGCCATCAATCTGGATCAGGTGACATTCGTGGGATACGCCTTCCAGATAGAAATGAAATTCGCTACATGGAAACTCGGCTTCCGCATCAAAGAAGTACCCATCACTTTTACTGACAGGAAATATGGTGTTTCGAAAATGAACAAAGGGATCGTAAAGGAAGGGATCCTCGGCGTGCTTACCATCCAGTGGCAAAGTATGTTCAAAAACTATCGAACACGCGTCAGTAACCCCGGTGTTCAAACACTTGCATCTAATCAACCGTAATGCTTCATGAAAAAAGCTTTCCTGCAATTACACACAGCTATTCTACTTGCAGGTCTGACCGGGGTGCTGGGCCGATTGATCTCGCTAAACGAAGGTCTGCTGGTCTGGTATCGTATGTTCTTCACCGTTATATCCCTCTGGTTGCTCCGATTTCTGTTCACTTCCATGAGGGGTAAATCAAAAGGGCCTTTGTGGAAGCCTTATCTTTCAGGCGGATTGGTGGTACTACATTGGGTGTTTTTCTACGGGAGTATTAAATATGCCAACGTATCTATTGGGCTTGTATGCTTTTCCGGGGTGGGTTTCTTCACCGCCCTGTTGGATCCCCTGATCATGAAGCGGAGATTCAGTATATGGGAACTGGGCATGGGCACACTTGTGATGACTGGTATTTATCTGATCTTTCATTTTGACGCCGTCTATAAGACTGGTATCATCCTCGGTATCGTATCGTCCCTGCTTGCGGCCTTATTCACCATCATCAATAAAGTGCTGTTGAAAGAACACGACGCCCGTGCCCTAACCCTGCATGAACTTACCGGCGGCTGGCTTATCCTCTCTGCGCTCTTGCCCTTGTATCTCTATTATTTTCCTGTGCCGGATCTGGTGCCGGGTTGGGCGGATATTGGTTGGTTATTGATCCTGGCCCTGTTCTGCACGGTGCTGGCATTTAATTTATCCCTCGAAGCGCTCCATAAAATCTCCCCATTCACCGTCAACCTCAGTTACAATCTGGAGCCGTTGTACGGGATCCTGCTGGCCTTTATTATCTATCGGGAAGACAAAGAATTGAGTTCCGGTTTCTATGCCGGATTTGCTATCATCATTTTTACCGTCTTATTTCAAAGCTTTAGGGTCTGGAAGAAGAAATCTACCTGAGATATGTTAATTTCCATGATTAGTTTTTACAAATGAGAAGTTTATTCTTTTTCACTTACTTATGTCTGGCTACGGTCGGTTTTGCCCAGAAAAAACCATTGGATCATACGGTGTACGACAGGTGGGAGCGTATTGGCGAGTCGGTGATCAGCACCAACGGTCAATGGATCGGCTACGTGAAAGCAGTACAGGAAGGAGATGATGAAGCCAATGTCGTGTCGGCAGATGGCAGTAAAAAAATATCAGTGCCCCGGGGCTACAATGTGAAATTCACGAAAGATAACAGGTTTGCCGTGATGATGATCAAGCCCTTTTTCGCTGCAACCCGGGCGGCGAAGATCAAGAAGAGAAAGGCAGACGATATGCCGAAGGATTCGCTGGCTATTATTGACCTATCTACCGGTAATCTTCGGAAGATCCCTAATGTAAAAACCTACAGTCTGCCCACCCACGCGCCTGGCCCACTGGCCTATCATGCGCATAGGGTGGCGGATACTTCTAAAATGGCAACAGCCGCATCGGATACTGACGAGGGTGCAGACCTGTTTATTGATCCGTTGTACGATACGTTGGTAAGGAAATTCGTAAACATCAGTGAGTATAAATGGAACCCAAAGGGAAAAATGCTGGTGATGGAAGGCCGTCAATCCGCAGCCATAAAAGGATCTTCCAATTCCGTTCTGATCTACAGGACCGCAGAGGCGAGACTTGATACCATTTTGAAAGGTGGAAATGAGTTTGGGAACTTCGCTATCGACTCCATTGCTTACCAGATCGCTTTCACGGCAGAAAGAGACAGCAGCAAAAAATCACTTCAAAAGTTTCACAAACTATGGTACTATCGAAACGGCATGGATTCTGCCGTTTTACTGGCTGAGAAAAATACCGAAGGAATGAAACTGGGGTGGACGGTCAGTGAAAACCGGGACCTGCGTTTCAGTGGAAATGGATCAAAGTTATTCTTTGGCACGGCACCTATCAGGCCTCCCAAGGATACCCTTACACCGGATATCGATAAGGTAAACGTGGATATCTGGAATTATAAAGATGATTACCTGCAAACGGTACAGCTCTTTAACCTCAATGCTGATTTAAAAAGAAGTTATCTCGCGGTGTACCACCTGAACCTGAAGAAGGTGATGCAAGTGGCTGACGAAGGCATGCGCGATGTGATGCTGCCATCAGACGGTGACGGTGAACTATACGTTGGGATTTCCGATACAGGGCGGAGGGTTCAGTCGCAATGGACGGGAACTGTGCTAAAGGATTTCTATGCCATCGATGCCTCAACGGGAAAGAAAACATTGATCAGTAAGAATAATAAAGGATTCCCGCAGTTGTCGTCATCCGGTCACTACATTTCATGGTACGATGTGAAAGCCAGGCAATTTTTTACGTGGCGCAGCAACAACCTGGTCAATGTATCTAAAGGCATTCCCTATAAACTCTATGATGAGGAAGATGACCATCCGGATGATCCTTCCCCTTACGGCAGGATGACCTGGATGAAAGATGATAAGAGGATCCTGGTGGAAGATAAATATGATATCTGGAAACTTGACCCCGATGGAAAACTTCCCCCCGTCTCAGTTACAAAAGGAATGGGTCGAAAATTCAAAACCGATTTCAGTCCTTATGAATCCCGTTCATCAAATGATGAAGATCCGTATGACCAGCTGATCGTTAATGCGCAGGATGAATCGACAAAGAAAATGGGCGTTTACGTTGCGGATCTTTCAGGTAAAAATGAGCCTGCCAAATTATTCCATGGTCCATATCTTGTTGGTCCGGTGTCAAAAGCGGCGGAGGCTGACGTATACATGTATACCAAACAATCTGTTTCTCAATCGCCAGATCTTTATGTGCTGTCCACTGCAAGACCTGAGAATAAAATTACTGCGCTTAACCCGCAACAGTCAGATTATAATTGGTCTACTGCAGAGCTCGTCAGGTGGACCGCCTACGACGGCAAGGAAGCAACAGGTATTCTGTTCAAACCAGAGAATTTCGATCCTTCAAAGAAATATCCCATGATCTGTTATTTCTATGAGAAGAGTTCAGCGACACTGTATAATTATCGTTCCCCCGCGCCAACCCCAAGTGCGCTCAATACTGTATTTTTTGCCAGCCGGGGATACCTGGTGTTTGTTCCGGATATCAAGTATAAAGTGGGCTACCCGGGAAAAGGCGCCTATGATTATGTAGTCAGCGGTGCAAGGGCCATGGTGAAGAAAGGTTTTGTTGACAGTACAAAGATCGGTCTGCAAGGACAAAGCTGGGGCGGCTATCAAATCTGCCATATTATCACCCGAACAAAACTGTTCGCCGCAGCATGGGCTGGTGCACCTGTTGCAAATATGACCAGTGCTTACGGTGGCATCCGGTGGGAGTCCGGTGTAACCAGGCAGTTCCAATACGAGAAATCGCAGAGCCGCATCGGTGCAACCCTTTGGGAGAAACCGCATTTATATATCGAGAACTCACCTTTATTCCATCTTCCCAAAGTCGCCACGCCGCTCATGATCATGTCAAACGACGATGATGGGGCCGTACCCTGGTACCAGGGGATAGAGTTGTTTACCGCCATGCGCAGGCTTGGAAAACAGGTATGGCTGTTGAACTATAATGGGGAGAAGCATAACCTCGTGGAACGTAAAAACAGGAAAGACCTTTCTGTACGCGAACAGGAATTTTTCGACTGGTTGCTGAAGGGTGAGAAGCCTGCAAGGTGGCTATCGGAAGGAGTGCCTGCTATTGAAAAGCAGTAGCCGGATTGGTAAGTGTGAGGAATACTTGTTAAATTAAGTATTATGAAAACCCTATCAAGCACATGGTTCGCTGAAGGCTTTATTGATTTTGAATTAAAAAAATATACGCTGCTTGCGTATCTGCAGGAGATCCATGAGTATTTCGACCAGCAAAAATTGTATCCCCAGTTGGCGGATGTGATCATGCACTATAACAACCTGCTTTCATTCAAGCATAATAAACAGTTTCTCCAGCAGCAGTTCCCTAAAAGACTTACGGAGCCCGATCTTCAGAAGATCGAGATGCTATACCAGTCCATCATCGATGATGATGACCTGATGAAGGAACTCGAAGAGATCATTGGTTTTGCAGCAGAACGGATGAACAGCACCATCAGGAATGGCACAGAGATCTATGAGTTCGTAGAAGGCAACCTGAATATTTTTCCTGTTGGCCTCCTCCCGCTCGAGAACAACGAGGGTTATTTTTTTCTGTCCGACGGAAAGGTGAGGAGTACACTGGTCTACCAGTACAGCCTGAGTATTTTTGAGAAGCACGACGAGAAATACCGGAGCATCAAAACGGAATTCATCGCTGGCTGGGAACGGAATTTTGTGAACACTTATGAGCGTATAAAATCAGAACTCATCAGGAACCGGACCGTACTTCCCAATCCGGCGGTATACGGGATAGAAACTGAGCTCAGGTTTCCCATCGAAGAAACACTTTTGCCAATAGCGAAAAGAAGATTGGTTAAATACCTTGGGGCAGCTGCATAAAAACGGTGGCTGGTTCATATTGAACTGCTCCCGTTGCTTACCGGGCCACTCAAAAATCCCGGTTCACATTGAATTGCTCCAGTTCTTTGGCTACGGCACTGAGAAAAGTGGATCCGAGGGCACCATCGATGATGCGGTGATCGTACGACATGGAGATGTACATCATATGCCTGATCGCAATGCTGTCGCCCTGCTCCGTTTCGATCACTACAGGTCTTTTCTTGATCACGCCCGTTGCCAGCACGGCAACCTGCGGTTGGTTGATGATGGGAGTTCCCATCAGACTGCCAAAGGTTCCAACATTCGTGATCGTGAACGTACCACCTTGCGTTTCTTCAGGTTTGAGCTTATTGTTTCTCGCCGCGTTGGCGAGGTTGTTAACCTGTCGGGTTAGTCCAACCAGGTTGAGCTGATCGGCATTGCGGATCACAGGAACGATCAGGTTGCCAGACGGAAGTGCAGTGGCCATCCCGATATTGATATCTTTCTTGACGATGATGCTATTGCCTTCAACACTTGCATTGAGCCAGGTGTATTTCTTCAGACACTTAACAATGGCTTCAATGAATAAGGGGGTAAATGTGATCTTATCTCCTTCGCGTTTTTCATATTCCTTCTTGATCTTCTCTCTCCAGATCACCATGTTGGTGACGTCCGCCTCAACAAAACTGGTGACGTGCGCGCTGGTGGATTTACTTCTTACCATATGGTCTGAAATCAGGCGCCTCATCCTGTCCATCTCGATGATCTCTGCATTCCCGGAGTAACCGACCGTGGGAGCTGATTCCTGAAGTTTCTGTTGCTGTCCGGTTTGAATCATGGCCTGACTTCCTGTGTCGGGATTTGTCTGTTGTGCAGGTTTTCTTCCGCTGCGGTTGGCAGCGATATAATCCAGGATATCTTTTTTAGTAACCCTGCCTTCATTGCCCGTGCCCGGAATGGCCTCCAATTCGCTCATACTGATGCCTTCACTGGCAGCGATGTTCAGCACTAAAGGGGAATAAAACCTGATGGCTGCAGCCGGCCTGTTAATGTTGATCGCGGTAGGTTGGTAAGGGATATCTTCTGATTCCACCACTTGTTCCTGTGGTGCAGCAGGAGCAACTGCTGCATGAGTGGTAACCGAAGCCTGGGGTGGTACAAAAGCCTCGCCCTGGGTTTGGATCCGGGCGATCACTGAGCCAATGGGGACAACATCATTTTCTGCAAAAAGGATCTCAGATATGGTGCCCTCGTAGGTCGATGGCACTTCAGTATCTACTTTGTCTGTAGCAATATCCAGTACGGTCTCATCCAGCTTAACATGATCTCCGGGTTTCTTATGCCATTTGAGGATCGTTGCTTCCATGATGCTCTCACCCATCTTTGGCATTACCAGGTCAACTAATGACATATGCAATCGGTTTATTATCTGTGAACTTGTAGCGTACGGGACCGGCCAAAGGTAAAGAAATCGGGCTAACCCCCGCTTTCATTTAAAATGAATTTCCTGAGCACATTCAGACCATGGGTACCTGTTAATTCCATATTTCTCTGGCGGTCGAACCTGAAGTGGAAGTGATGGGTTTCGGTTTTTTCAACGCTCCCGACACCTACCCATACCGTTCCGGTTGGCTTATCAGCAGTGCCACCGTCGGGCCCCATCACCCCGGTAGTGACCAATACATAATCGGTCTTCAGCAGTTTCAGTGTTCCCTTGACCATCTGGGCAGCCGTTTCCTTGCTCACAGCCCCGAATGTCTGGATCACGTGAGGGTCTACGTGCAATACTTCTTCCTTTACCTGATTTGCATAACTGGTTACACTGCCCTTGAAATAGGCGCTGCTTCCAGGAACAGACGTGATGAGATGGGAAATATATCCCCCGGTGCAGCTCTCCGCAATACCCAGGGTTTTATTCTTATGACTGAGGACCTTGCCAATGACCTGTTGCATAGAGAGGTCTTCATCCACCACCATTACATCACTGACCTTACTCTTTAGCATATCAAATTCAGCTTCGAGTTCAGCCATCAGTTTTTCACTTCGGCCCCTGGCCGAAAGCCTCAACTTCACCATGCCATAATTAGGCAGATAGGCCAGTTTAATATTGGATGGCAGTTGCGCCTCGAAATCACTTATCCTCTCGGCAAGATATGACTCCCCGATACCAGCCGTCAATAAAGTTTTGTGGATGATAGGGGGCATTTTGAACATATCTTTTAGTGCGGGCAAAACAACGTGTGCCATCATGCCCTTCATCTCATGGGGAACCCCGGGCATACTTACAAAGATCTTACCTTCTTTTTCGAACCACATTCCGGGTGCCGTTCCGCGTTTGTTTTGGATCACCTTGCAAACATCAGGAACTTCAGCCTGTTTCAGGTTCCTTTCAAGCAGTGGTTTTTTCAGTATGTTCTCGAAAATGTTCCTGACATTATACAGGGCTTCGTCGTTCACCACCAGTTTGCCGCCAAAATACTGGCAGAGCAATGGCTTGGTGATGTCATCTGCCGTTGGTCCGAGTCCACCTGTAATGAGTGTTACCTGGCTTAAATGCATCTCTTCGTCGAGCGACTTTACAATATCTTCCCATACGTCACCCACCGCAACCCGGCGATGCACCCCGATGCCGATCTTATTCAGCTCCTGCGCCATCCATGCGCTGTTGGTATCGATGGTCTGGCCGATCAGCAACTCATCACCAATGGTAATGATAGATGCAAAAACCTGTTGGTTACCCATATGTAAAGATTGAGTGGTCTATTTGCCGAGAATGCCATCAAGACTGGCCTTGCCGGCCCCAAGTAAAATTATGGCAATATATCCAATCAGGTACTGCATCCCGTGTTCTGCATCACCCTTAAAAATATCCATTTTGTGGGCATCGAAAACAACTACCGCCATTTCAAACATCAGCATCCCGGCAACAAGCCTGGTAAACAAACCCATGATCAGGAAAATCGAACAAAAAAACTCAGCGAAAACAACCAGCGCAAGGGATAAGGTAGAGCCAATGCCCAGGAAGTTCATGAAGCCCGACTTGTACTGGGCAAAGTGAACGAGTTTGTCGTACCCATACGGTATCATCAGTACCCCGCATCCAACCCTTAGAATGAACATGGCGAGGTTGAATGCGAACGGGGAATAATTTATGCTGATCAATTTTTTCATAATGGCAAAAATAAGGTTTAACAAAAAATTACCGGCAAAAGAGCTGATTCACGAGTGATTGGTGCAATTTTTTATCCACAAGAGTTTATAACCCAGTTTGCCTCATGAATAGTAGACATAATTTTAAGCATTTAGTTTTTTAATAACGTCAGTTAGTTGACATTTGGTAATAATATGGTTTCAAGAATATCGGCTATACTTCTTCTTTTGATCATTTCTGTTCAATCGTTTTCGCAGCAGTCCCGTATTTATACGGATCCCCTGGAGACTTACCATAAGGCGAAAGACCTATACCAGAAAGGACAGTTTAATCTCGCCTATCCTCTGTTTCGCGATCTGCAGTCGAACAGGAACGAGGCGGACTACAGCAACTACCGGATCGCCTACGAAGAGGTGGACTATTACACGATCGTATGCGGATTGAAACAAAACGAGCCAGCAGCAGCGGCCCAGGCTAAGTTATTTACTGCCTTGCAGACTAACCAACCCCTGCAGCAGAAAATGTCTTTTCAACTGGGCGAATATCATTTCCGCAAGCAGGATTACCGAAACGCGATCCTCATGTACGAACAGGCTACCACGGAGAATCTTAGTGAGCGGGAAATCGCCGACATGAAGTTTCATCAGGGCTATGGTTATTTCACGGTGAAGCAATTTGATAAAGCGAAACCGCTGCTGAATACCATCAGGCTTACACCAGACGACCCTAATTTCAAAGACGCCAATTATTATTACGGTTTCCTCGCATTCTCTGATCGAAATGATAACGAGGCGCTCGATGCATTCAGAAAAGTGGAGGATCATGCCGAGTATGGGAAAGTGGTGCCCTATTATATCGCCAGTATTTTTTATCAGCAGGGTAAGAAAGACGAAGCCCTCCCATACGCAGAAAATGCGCTAAAGAAAAGTTCTTCTTCCTATTACGATGCAGGCCTCAGAAGGATGATCGGGCAGGCGTATTTTGAGAAGAAAAAGTTTTCAAAAGCCTTACCTTATTTAGAAGCCTATGCTTCAAAAACGGAGAAGCTGTCGAGGGAAGACATCTACCAGATCAGCTACAGTTATTACGATGCAAAGCAATACAACAAGGCCATTGATGGCCTCAAGCAATTGACGGAGGGCCGTGATTCCCTTAGTCAGAGTGCTATGTACCTGCTGGGGGATGCCTACCTGAAAACCGGGCAGAAGACCAATGCCCGGAATGCGTTTTCATTTTCTGCCCATAATAGCAGCAATGCCGAACAGAGGGAAGTGTCGTTATTCAATTACGGCAAACTTTCCTACGAGCTGGGTTTTCAGGATGTGGCCATCTCTGAGCTGCGTAATTTCCTGGAGCAGTTCCCGTCTTCTACATACAATAACGAGGCGCGCGAACTGATGGTGGCCCTGTTGAGCGGATCGAACAATTTCAGGGAGGCCCTGACCCTGCTGGAGTCGCTCAAAACGCCATCGTCAGCCGCAAAACAACTTTACCCAAAAGTGTTGTATGGCCGTGCCATGGAGTTGATCAGTGATGGGGATATCAATGGCGCCAACGCACTGTTGGATAAGGCATTGAAAGAGCCTGCCAACGGTAATGTTCTGGCCCCGGTAAATTTCTGGAAGGGCGAAATGGCGTACCAACAGAACAGACTTGACGATGCCATTAAGTTTTATAATAATTATTTGACCGCGCCGCCATACCGCTCAGGAGAGGTTACCCCCGAACATGCTAATTATAACTTAGGGTACGCATACCTCCGAAAGGAAAACTACAAAGTAGCGCAGGGGTATTTCGACCAGGTGGCACGCAATGTATCCCTTAACTCGACTGAAGTGATCCGTGATGCCTATATGCGCAGCGCTGACTGTTCATTCATGAACCGGGAGTTTGCCAAGGCGAAAACAATGTACACTATGGCGGCCAATTATTCATGGCCATCGGCCGATTATGCCACATACCAGCTGGCATTGATCGCGGGCGTAGCAAGCTCAGCGGAAAAGATCAGGCTGCTGCAGTCTTTCGAAAGGAAATTCCCGACCTCGGACCTGGTAGGGCCTGTGAATATGGAGATAGCCAATTCTTATCTTGGTGACGAGAAATTCAGGGATGCGATTCCATTCCTCAATAATGTATTAAAAAGCAGTGGTGAGGGGAATGCCCTAAAGCCGCGCGCTTACCTCAGATTGGGTATCGCCCATTACAACCTGAATAATAACAAGGAAGCCCTGAGTAATTATAAAAAACTGATCACAGAATACCCCAATTCACCTGAGGTGGATGAAGCACTTGAAAGTGCACGGGCGATCTTTGTGGAGGAAGGCCGAACAAATGAATACGTGGATTTTGCTAAAGCATCCGGAAGAACGGTTACTGCCAGTCAGCAGGACTCCCTGGCGTACACTGCCGCTGAAACCCGATATGCAAACGGCGACCAGTCCGGTGCCCTTACGTCGTTCAACAGCTATCTCCAGCAGTTTCCCGATGGGGCTTTTTCTATCGATGCCCTTTACCTGAGAAGTGATATCTATAATAAGAGGAAGGATTTCAAAAACGCAGTAGCCGGTTTTGAACAAGTTGCTGACCGTGCTCCTAATAAATATGCGGAGCAGGCTATCGCCCAGGCGGCAAGGATCAATTACTTTGAGCTGAAAGACTATGCCAGGTCGGAAAAATATTTTACACTTCAAAAATCGGTTTCTGCCAATGCTGAGGCCCGTCTGGATGCCATGAGGGGTCTTTTGAGAAGTCAATACCAACTGCAGAAATGGGAGTTGGGCGCAGAGAACGCAAACGATCTGTTGAATGAGCGTTCCATCAGTACGGATGACAAAGTGTTGGCGGCGATGATGCTTGGGAAGTTCAGCCAGAGCAAAGGAAAACACACGGAAGCCATTCAACAGTACCGAACAGTGGTGGGTTTAAGTAAGGCCGCTTACGCTGCTGAAGCCCGATATGAGATCGCGGCAAGCTACCTGGAGTTGAATGATCTTAAGAACGCGGAGAAAGCCGCGTTTGAGACCATTAGTAAGTCGGGCTCCTACGATTACTGGATCACTAAGGCTTATTTGCTGCTGGGCGATGTATTCTTGCGGCAGAAAGATTATTTCAATGCCAAAGCAACACTGCAGAGTATCGTAGATAACAGTAAGGTCACCGAACTGAAGAATGAAGCGGAAGTTAAACTGGCTAAAGTGATCGCTGAAGAAAAAAACAAATAATGCATTAACGGCTGATATGAACAGACCAACAAAAATATTTGTATTACTGCTGGCCTTCTGTACTGTGCAGCAAATTCATGCGCAGGACACGAGTAAAAAAACGATCGAGATCACCTCATCGTTTAAGCCTGTGCTGCGCAATGCCGCCAAGATCAATTTCAATGCAACGCCGCCCGCCGCTGATACCAGCCGGCCAAGGTTACAGTATACGATACCCGCGCAGAATGTGTTTCCAAAATTATCACCCGTAGCCCTGAGCCCGCTGGCCCTTAAGGCAGATTCAACATCGCAGTGGGCAAACAGCAACTATGTAAAAGCAGGCTATGGAAACTTGCAAACACCTTTCCTGGAGGCGGGATTAAGCTTACCAGCCGGTGTCAGCCGCATTAACCTGCTCGCCAATCACATCTCTTCAAATGGTAAAATACCATTTCAGAATTATTCAGAAACAGGAGTGAGGGGTTATCTGTTTACCCCCCTAAGCGAAAACGTCCAGTTGCACGCGAACCTCGGATTCGCGCAGGATAAATTTTATCAGTACGGGTACGACCAGACTAAATATAATTTTGAGAAAGATGTCCTGCTGTAGCGATTTTCTACATTAGGTGGTGAGATAGGCATCAGGAATCCGGTGCCTTCTGAGTTTGGACTTACCTACCATCCCCGGCTGAAGGTCAGCGTGTTTTCCGACAATCGTAAGAACAGTGAAAGTAACGCCAAACTGGATTTGCCGGTTGAAAAATTCATTGGCCAGTCCTTCGGTTTAAAACTGGGGCTTGTTGCGGATATGACCCGGTATTCACCCTCGGGGAAAGACAATATTTCAAACAACCTGTTTACCATACCGTTGGCGCTTTCTTTTCGCACGCCAAATTTCAGGATCAATGCCGGGATGACGCCCTCGTGGGACAACGGCTTTTTCAAACTTCTGCCGAATATTCTCATAGATCTGCCGGTGGCCGGAGAGAAATGGATCCTGCAGGGTGGATGGATCAGCTATTTCAATAAGGGTACCTACCAGCGCCTGGCATCGATCAACCCTTACCTGGCGGCACCAACGGCGCTGCAGAATAACAGGATGATCGAGCGGTATGTGGGGTTCAAGGGGACCATCCTCGACCACTTTTCATACAGTGCCAAGGTGGGGTATGCGGAACTCCGGAATGTACCGCTCTTCGTAAACGATACGGCCAGTGGAAGATCATTCAACGTGATCTTTGAAGAGTCCCTGAAAGCTATACAGCTCCAGGGTGAATTTGGCATTGTGGAGGCCGAACGTTTTTCCCTTTCTGCCAGGTTCAATTGGTATAAGTTCAATGACCAACGAACCGAGGATCGGCCATGGGGGCTGATCCCGCTTGAGTTTTCAACAAACCTGCGGTGGAATATCCTGAAAGATCTATGGCTGACCAGCGATTTCTTTCTATGGGATGGTCCCTTATACACCAATAAAAAAGGTTCAACAGGCCGTTCCCCGGGAGCGATCGATTTGAATGCGGGATTGGAATTCAAGGTAACCAGG
Organism: Chitinophagaceae bacterium; assembly: GCA_040404005.1. GTDB lineage: Bacteria > Bacteroidota > Bacteroidia > Chitinophagales > Chitinophagaceae > Pollutibacter. The sequence goes on along the minus strand of JBBAJO010000011.1, from coordinate 89,403 downwards.
AATATCTTCTTATGGACCCAGTTCAATAATATATTCAATTCCTCCTACCAGCGGTGGAACCAGTACGACAACTACGGTTTCAACATGCTGATCGGCGGTATTTACAGGTTCAATCAGTAATTCCCGATTCTTTATATTTGTCCAATGACTACAACTGCTGACACGGCTGAGCTGCTTCGGCTTTTCTTTATACAGCAGCAGGCTGTATACCTTCCGGGTATTGGGGGCTTTGTTATGAACAGGATACCTGCTCATGTCGACGGCCATACAGGAAGCATTGTTGCGCCCTCATATATCATCAATTATGATTCTTTGAACCACATCCCTACGAAGGAAATGTTCGCCTATGTTGCAGCAAAAAAAGACATCACAGCATGGGAAGCCATCGGCGTGGTGAATCAATTTTCCCAGGATATTAATGATATGCTCAAGAAAGGGCAGAAGTACGAGTGGGGGGGTATGGGCAGCCTCCAGCATAATGATGCCGGGCAGTTGATTTTCGACTCTGGTGATATGCGTTATCCTTTTTATCCTGATGTACAAGGGGTGAATGAATGGCGAAAAAACCGGGAGCCGGAACCACAGGGCGAATGCGAAATGCCGATCGCTGAAACGGAGGCAGATGAAGAAGCGGTTGTTGAGGAAAGGGCAAGTTGGTGGATCTCGGCAGCAGTGATTGCCGCAGTTGCATCCTTGCTGATTCTCTTCAGCCTTGTACGTAATGAGTATAAGTTTAGTTCTGCAAGGGAAAGTCGTTTAGTTCCGGCCGAAAAGCCCCTGCAATATCAATTCAAACCCGCCGAATAGATGATCCATCACCAGGGATGTCCTTTGTGCAGCAGTCATCTGATCAAACCCGTTTTTGAAGTCAGGGATCATACCGTCAGCGGAAAGTTGTTTTCCATTTGGGAATGCAGTTCCTGTACTGCCAGATTTACGCAGGACGTTCCCGGAGAAGAGGAGATCGGGCCATATTATTTGTCGGACGATTACATTTCCCATACGGAAATAAAAAAGGGATTCATCAACAGGGCTTATCATGCGGTTCGAACCTTTACCCTGCAGCAAAAAAGGAAGCTGATTTGCACACGTACCCGCAAGTCTGCCGGCAATCTGCTGGACATTGGATGCGGTACCGGCGCATTTCTGCAGGTAATGAAAGATGCAGGCTGGGAAGTGCAGGGATTAGAGCCCGACGCTTGTGCCCGGGAGATCGCTGAAAAACGGGGAGTTCCGGTACTTCCCTCAACCGCGCTATCCAGTTTAGGCCGTAGTTATGATGCCATCACCATGTGGCACGTTCTTGAACACGTACATAACCTTCACGGCTACCTGCAGTCGATCTCGAATTTGTTGAAACAAGATGGGCGGCTGTTTGTGGCGGTGCCCAATTATACGTCTGGTGATGCTGACTATTATCAGGAAGGCTGGGCGGCTTATGATGTACCGCGGCATCTTTACCATTTCTCGCCAGCATCTGTGAAGCAGTTAATGAAATTACACGGTCTTGAAGTAGAGGCCCTGGCCCCGATGTGGTTTGACAGTTTTTATGTGGCCATGCTGAGTGAGAAATATCGCCACGGTAAGGAAAACATACTTTCTGCTTCCTGGCAGGGTATGGCATCGAATTATTCTACCATGGGGCGAACAGAGAACTGCAGCTCTGTGATCTACATCATCAGAAAAGCTACTGGCTGACCACCTCAAGCGCTTTCTTGATCACTGGATCCTGGGCATTGGCTACTTCATAAAATCCTTCATTCCTCCAGATCTGCCTGGCGAACAGTGATTTTAATCTACGCTCTACAAACAGCCGGTCTTTGTCGCCAAGAGATTTGAGGTTGATGGAATCTGCCATGGCAAAATGTGACAATTGCTGCATCACCTCTTTTGAAATTGCATAGGTCTTTTCAAATTGATCAGGTTGTTTGTATACCTGGAAAACTTCTTTATTTCCGACATAATACCGGTAGACAAACCTGCTGAGGGTATTTTTCCGGTACATTGACGTAACCAGGGAGTCCACGGCAGTGGTATCAAATCCTACAAAAACATCCGGCGTTATTCCCCCTCCATCGTAAACCTTCTTCCCGTTTTTTGTAGTATATGTTTTACCGGTGCCAACCTTATTGCTGTCGGCCCTGGACAACTCACCGCGATGGTAGCGTTCCAGGATATCTTCATTGTAGTCCAATATGCCTTTGTCGTATGGCTTTTGTATGCTTCTGCCTAAAGGGGTGTAGTACCTGGCTACCGTTAACCTCAAGGCGGCACCATCCGCCAGTGAATACTGTTCCTGCACCAGGCCCTTGCCGAAACTCCGCCGGCCAATGATCGTAGCCCGGTCCCAATCCTGCAGGGCGCCTGCGAGTACCTCACTTGCTGAAGCGGATCCTTCATTGAGTAATAAAACAAGTTTCCCTTGTTCAAAAAGACCCCGGCGCCTGCATTTATATTCTCTTTTCGGACTGTTGCGTCCATCGGTGTACACGATCAGCTTATCGCCATCCAGGAATTCATCAGCCATTTCAACGGCTTCGGTAAGGATGCCACCTCCGTTTTCGCGAAGATCGAGGATGAGGCTTTTCATTCCTTTTTTCTGAAGGGATTCCAAAGCAGCCATGAATTCCTTGAACGCGCTTTCGGAGAACTTATTTAGCCTGATATAGCCGGTTTGATCATCGATCATATACGATGCGTCAATGGCAAACAGCGGAATGAAACCTCTGGTGATGTTGACAGGCAGTGGAGATTCATTTCTCTGCACCGTTATACCTACCTTGCTTCCCCTGGGGCCCCTGAGCAGCTTTCGTATGCTGTCACTGGTGATCCGTGTACCGGCCACTTTCTTGTCTTCTACGGTGAGGATCCTGTCACCTGCGAGTATTCCTGCCTTATCGCTTGGGCCATCCCGGAGCACGTTGATGATATGGACGGTATCGTCGAAGATGTTGAATTCAACACCAATACCTTCGAATCGGCCGGCCAGGTCTTCGTTGACAGACTGCAATTCGCGGGAAGGGATATAGACTGAGTGTGGATCCAGTCCGGATAATACCTCTTCGATAGCGAGCTCCCTAAGTGAATCGGTGTTCACAGGGTCAACATACCGGCCCTTGATCAGGTCCATCACTTCCTGCATTTGTCCGGGCGCACTGATCTTAAGGATATTTGAGCTCCAGGGCATTTTGTCCCTGAGTTTATATCCCAGGAACATACCAATGACCATGGAGATGGCAAAGAAGAAGGGAAACCAGACCTGTAATTTTTTATTATTCATCACTAACCTTGTACCTTGGATAAGAAAACACGAATTTCCCTAAATAAGTTGAAATAAATATGCCGGCCATAAAATTGATTGCAGACAGCGGATCTACAAAAGCGGAGTGGTGCATCATCGGAAAGGGCAGGAAAAGGACAATTTTTACAGATGGGATCAGCCCTTATTTCCTCAATGCAGAACAGATCATCAGTCTGCTACAGGTTCAACTGAAGCCGGAAATTGGAAAAAACAAGATCGATGAAGTCTGGTTCTACGGCACAGGATGTAAGAATCCTGTGAACCGGAAGTCTGTTGAAAAAGCGCTTAAGCATCTTTTCCCTGGTAGCAAGGTTTCTGTGGACCACGACCTGTTGGGGGCGGCAAGGGCTGTCTGTGGCCATGAAAAAGGCGTTGCCTGCATATTGGGTACCGGATCAAACTCCTGTTACTACAATGGAAAAAAAATAGTGAAGAATTCTCCCGGACTGGGTTATGTGCTCGGGGACGAAGGGAGTGGAGCCTACCTTGGTCGTAAGGTCTTACAGTATTATCTTTACAACACGTTTGATGAAGATCTGCGGTCCAGGTTTGATGCCAAGTATGTAACAACGCCCTCGGAGATACTGGACAATGTGTATAAGATGCCGTTGCCCAATAAATACCTCGCTTCTTTCGCTCTTTTTCTGGCGGAGAACAGGGGGCACTACATGATCGAGAACATCATTGAAGACGGCCTGAACGATTTTTTCTTCAATCACATTTGTACGTACAGGGAAAGCTGGAACTATCCATTGTGTTTTGTTGGTGGTATAGCTTACGGTTTCCGGGATGTGTTATTGGAAATAGCCGCGGGTTATGAACTTGAGGTTGGCAAGATCCTTAAAAATCCGATGGAGGGGCTTGTTGAATATCATCGTTAATATTTTGATCTTACCATGAAGGATTTTATTAAAGTCACGGAAAAGGATTCTGAGTACAGGCATTTGGAAAAAATGTCTATCAGGGAACTGCTGGACAATATCAATCAGGAAGACCAGGTGGTGCCGATTGCCGTTCAGCGTTCCATTTCGGATATTGAAAAACTGGTGACCGCCATCGTTGATAAAATGCTGGCCGGTGGCAGGCTTTTTTACATTGGGGCTGGAACCAGCGGCAGGTTGGGCGTTGTGGATGCCAGTGAGTGTCCGCCTACCTATGGCGTACCCCATGGCCTGGTGATCGGTATCATAGCCGGAGGCGATCATGCGATGTTCAAAGCCGTTGAATTTGCGGAGGACAGCAAAGAGGATGGTTGGGCGGATCTATGCGCATACGAAGTGAATGAAAAAGACGTGGTGGTGGGTATAGCTGCCAGTGGTACCACGCCTTATGTGATCGGTGCGCTGGAGCAGTGCAGAAAGGCGGGTATTGTAACCGGTTCCATTACCTGTAATCCGAATGCTCCTGTTTCAGCGGCAGCCGATTTTCCCGTTGAAGTGGTGGTTGGCCCTGAATTCGTAACCGGAAGTACCCGAATGAAAAGTGGAACGGCGCAGAAGTTGGTATTGAATATGATATCCACTTCGGTAATGATACAACTGGGAAGGGTGGAGGATAATCAGATGGTCAATATGCTGCTGAGTAATGAGAAACTCGTTGATCGGGGTGTGAAGATGGTGATGGGGTCACTGAGCCTGGAGAACTATGATGAAGCAAAAAACTTATTGTTAAAATACGGTAGTGTGAAAAAAGCAGTTGAAGCCGGAACTATGTAAGGAAGCACCGTATGGCTATATTTGTGATCAAGAGAATGCCTGGTCATGCACGAAATAGAACCATTTTATAATTGGAGGCACCTGTACACTGCGGAGGAGGATGAAAGGTCTCCCTTTTTTGGCAGGGAGCACAGCGAGTTTGAATTTAGCCAGACGGTTTACAACTATTATATCCACCCGCAGTGGGATGAATTCGGCTCCCGCACTTTATACCTAAAGGTTTTATTTACAGACTATGACCTTGACTTTGCCATCATTGAACTGATCGGGGAGTGGAATGATGCCATTGAGAACGACATTATGGCGCTGAAGCGGGATGTGGTCGACAGGATGATCCAGGATGGAATCCGGAAGTTCATCCTGATCGGTGAGAATGTGCTCAATTTTCACAGCAGCGACAGTTGCTATTACGAAGAATGGATAGAGGATGTTGCCGATGATGGGGGTTGGGTGGTCGTACTTGATTTTCCTGAGCAGTCGCAGTACGATTTCCGTAAAGCCCGCCTTGACCGTTATGTGGAATTGATCCAGTATCCGATCTGGAGAACGGTGCTTCCCCAGCATTTGTTTGCGGCAATCGATAATAAAATGCTACGAAGGTTAAACAATGCTTAATCGCTGAACTTCTTCCATTTATCATTGTTGTACAGTGGGTTCGGAAGGGCTGAAAAAAAAAGTTTGCCATACACTATGGTGGAGTATTTTTGCATGATTTTAAAAACTACCCCCCCCCCCAACCTTATAAAATATGAAGTGGAACCAGGTTTTAACCTCTTCTGTTGGAAGAAAGTATGTGATGGCCCTTACGGGATTGTTCCTTATCATATTCCTGTTAGTGCATGCCTATGTGAATTTGAATGTGTTGTTCACCAATGGTGAAGAGAACTTCAACAGGGCTGCCAATTTCATGAGTACAAACTTGCTGGTCAGGATCGCTGAATTCGGATTGTTCGCCGGGTTTATCGTTCATATCTACCAGGGTTACCTGCTGGCTAACCAGAACCGGGCTCGTCGAAGCACGAAATACGCCATTGACGCGCCTGCGCAAACCAGTACCTGGTATTCCCGTTCCATGGCTTTGCTGGGCACGTTGATCCTGTTGTTCCTGATTGTACACATTGCCAATTTCTGGGTTCCTTCCCGTTTCGGCGGATTGGAGGAAGTGGCCTACGACAGACTGCAGACGCATAACCTGTACAAGAAGATGGATGAGGTGTTCTCCAACATCTGGCTGGTTGGTCTCTATGTGGTTGGTTGCATTTCTCTTGCATGGCATTTGCTCCATGGATTCCAGAGTGCCTTCCAGACCATGGGCTGGAAACACCGAAAATATGCCGGGGCCATTGAGTCCGTTGGGGTGGTGATCTCCATCCTGCTGCCGCTGATATTTGCGCTGATGCCGATATTTATGTATTTGGACATTGAGATCCCGATTGGGAACCTCACCCTATTTTTCTAATAAAACCGGAAGAACTATATGCTTGATGCTAAAATTCCCGCTGGTCCACTGGAGCAAAAATGGAATACTTATAAATCAACGGTCAGGCTGGTTAACCCCGCCAATAAACGTAAGATCGAAGTCATTGTGGTAGGTACGGGCCTTGCCGGAGCTTCCGCAGCGGCAACGCTCGGCGAACTGGGGTATAAAGTGAAGGCTTTTTGTTTCCAGGATTCTCCCCGTCGCGCTCACTCCATTGCTGCCCAGGGAGGTATTAACGCGGCCAAGAATTACCAGAATGATGGCGACTCCGTTTATCGTCTGTTTTATGATACCGTAAAGGGCGGTGACTATCGGGCAAGGGAATCCAATGTGTACAGGCTTGCCGCAGTTAGTAATTCCATTATTGACCAGTGTGTGGCCCAGGGCGTTCCTTTCGCAAGGGAATATGGCGGCCTGCTCAGCAACAGGTCATTTGGTGGAACACAGGTTCAGAGAACTTTTTATGCTGCGGGCCAAACAGGTCAGCAGTTGCTGATAGGCGCCTACCAGGGCCTCGAACGCCAGATCGCGCTCGGGAATGTGGAAATGTACAACCGTCACGAGATGCTGGATGTGGTGATGATCGATGGCAAGGCCCGCGGGATCATTGCCCGTGACCTGGTCACGGGTCAGCTTGAAAGGCATTTCGGACACGCTATACTGCTTTGTACTGGCGGTTATGGCAACGTATTCTATCTGTCCACCAATGCTATGGGCTCCAATGTGACCGCTGCATGGAAAGCACATAAGCAAGGTGCCTTTTTTGGAAACCCTTGTTTCACACAGATACATCCTACCTGTATCCCGGTAAGTGGAGACCACCAGTCGAAGCTGACGCTGATGTCTGAGTCGCTCCGTAACGACGGCAGGATCTGGGTGCCAAAGAAAAAAGGCGACGATCGTAAGCCTTCTGAAATAACGGAAGACGACAGGGATTATTTCCTGGAAAGAAGGTACCCCGCATTTGGAAATCTCGTCCCACGAGACGTGGCTTCAAGGGCAGCCAAAGAACGGTGCGATGCCGGACACGGCGTTGGAACTTCAAAGCAAGCGGTTTATCTGGACTATGCTGCCGCGATAGAGCGCTATGGCAAAATAGAAGCGAGCAAGAGCAACCAGGCTAATGCAGATCATAACACCATCATTGCGCTCGGTAAGCAAGTGGTAAAAGAGAAATACGGCAACCTTTTCGATATGTACGAAAAGATCACCGGTGAGAACCCATATGAAATACCGATGCGGATCTACCCTGCGGTGCATTACACCATGGGTGGTCTCTGGGTGGATTACGAATTGATGACAACGGTACCAGGTCTCTATGCACTCGGGGAGTGTAATTTCAGTGACCATGGCGCTAATCGCCTTGGCGCATCTGCTCTGATGCAGGGTTTGGCCGACGGGTACTTCGTGATACCCTACACCGTTGGTAATTATCTGGCAGACGAGATTCGCACCGATGCCATTCCTACCAATCATCAAGCATTTGAACAGGCTGAAAACAAAGTGAAGAGTAAGCTTGAGCAATTGAAGAATATCAACGGTTCGCAGACCGTGGAAAGTTTCCATAAACGCCTCGGTAAGATCATGTGGGATAAATGTGGCATGGCCAGGAATGAGGAAGGACTCAAGCAGGCCATTGCGGAGATCAGGGCGTTAAAAAAAGAATTTTGGAGCGATGTTAAAATCCCCGGAGCGGTGAATGGGATGAACAACGAGCTTGATAAGGCTGGACGGGTCGCAGATTTCATCGAGCTGGGAGAACTGATGTGCCTCGACGCGCTGACGCGTAATGAAAGCTGCGGGGGCCATTTCAGGGAGGAGTACCAAACTCCCGAAGGCGAAGCCCTTCGTGACGACGCTGATTATATGTTTGTATCAGCATGGCAGTATGCAGGCGAAAGCGACTGGAAACTGCACAAGGAAGAACTGTTGTACGATGTGGTGAAGCCAAGCCAGAGAAGCTATAAGTAAAATGTGATGAATGTGCTAAATGTGGGGAATGTGACAAATTAATGAATGAAATTGTTTTATGCAGCATTATAACATGAATCTGACGCTGAAAGTATGGCGTCAAAAGACCCGGTCGGATGCAGGGGCTTTTGAAACCTACCAGGTGAAGGACATCTCCTCTGAAATGTCGTTCCTGGAAATGTTCGACGTGCTCAACGAACGCCTGATCACAGAAGGGCAGGAGCCTATTGCCTTTGATCATGACTGCAGGGAAGGAATTTGTGGAATGTGTTCGATGGTGATCAATGGACGGGCGCACGGGCCCTGGAAGGCTACTACCACCTGTCAGCTCCATATGCGTGAATACAAAGACGGCGACACCATTGTAGTGGAGCCTTGGCGCGCAGATTCGTTCCCAGTGCTGAAAGACCTGGTGGTTGACCGCAGCGCGTTCGACCGAATTATCCAGGCGGGAGGTTATGTCTCCATCAATACAGGTAATGCCGTTGACGGAAACTCGATCCCTATTGAGAAGGACAAAGCCGATGATTCGTTCGCCGCAGCTTCATGCATTGGGTGCGGTGCCTGTGTGGCAGCCTGTAAAAACTCTTCTGCGATGTTGTTCCTATCGGCAAAAGTCGCACACCTCGCGCTGTTGCCTCAGGGTGAACCAGAGCGTAGGCAAAGGGTGGTAAGTATGGTTGCACAAATGGATAAGGAGGGATTTGGAAGTTGCACCAATACCTATTCCTGCGAGGCGGAATGTCCGAAAGAGATCTCCGTGGTAAACATTGCGAAGCTGAACCGGGAATACATGGCAGCAACATTGGCTGGTGAAGATTAAATCAGCATTTACTTGACTTTTATTTTATTTTTGATGCCTCTATATGGGGCATCATTTTTTTACCCACAATCCCTTCGCGATGGTCGCCCGAACGATGTATACCTTTTGTTTTTTCCTTCTTTATTCCTTGTCGGTTTCGGGCCAGCAAAGGCCAAACATCATATACATCTATGCAGATGATCTGGGTTATGGAGAGTTGGGCTGCTACGGGCAGGAGAAGATCAGAACGCCAAACCTGGATAAGCTGGCCGCGTCAGGAATGAAATTTACTCAACATTACACCGGCGCGCCCGTATGCGCGCCAGCCCGTTCCATACTCATGACCGGCAAACATTCCGGTCATTCCTATATCCGCGGTAATTATGAACTGGGTCAACACGATGATGCCCATGAAGGCGGCCAAATGCCTTTACACGAAGGCGCCATCACGGTCGCCAGGCTGATGAAGCAGGCAGGATATACCACGGGCGCCATTGGTAAATGGGGCTTGGGTATGGTAAACAGTTCCGGTGATCCAAACAAACAGGGCTTCGACTATTTCTATGGCTACCTCGATCAAAAGCAGGCGCACAATCTGTATCCAACCCATCTCTGGGAAAATGGTAAATGGGACACCCTTCGGAACAGGCCATACACCGGGCACCAGAGGATCGCGGAGAATGCGGACGACAGTGTTTTTGGTTCCTTCACAGGGAAGGATTATGCGCTCACAAAAATGGGGGATAAGACCCTTGAATTTTTGAAACGGAACAGATCCAAACCCTTCTTCCTGTACCTGCCATATACGTCGCCGCACCTCGCGCTGCAAGCACCGGCAGAAGCAGTGAAAGAATACGTGGGTAAGTTTCCGGAGAAGCCCTACTACGGTGAAAAAGGATATACCCCTGCCAAATATCCATTGTCAACCTATGCAGCTATGGTCACTTACCTGGATAAACAAGTGGGTAGGGTGATGGAAATGGTAAAAGAACTCGGACTGGAAAACAATACCATCATCATGTTCTCGAGCGACAATGGCCCAACCTTTGACGTGGGCGGTGTGGATGCAAAATTCTTTAACAGCGCAAGCGGTATGCGGGGCCTGAAGCAAGACTTGTATGAAGGCGGTATCCGTGAGCCATTTATTGTGAAATGGCCCGGCAAAGTGAAAGCCGGATCCATATCGAATCATGTTTCAGCCCAGTACGATCTGCTCGCAACCCTGGCCGATATTGTAAAGGTTAAAGCCCCGGTGACCGACGGTGTTTCGTTTTTGCCCACCCTTACTGGGCAGCGTCAAAAGCCACATGAGTATTTGTATTTTGAATTCCCAGAGAAATCGGGCCAGGTGGCCGTTCGGATGGGCAAATGGAAAGGAGTGAGGTCTAACCTGAAATCAAACCCCCATTCACCCTGGGAGATCTTCGATCTTGAGAATGATCCCTCGGAAAGCAAAGACATCTCCGCCAGCCATCCCGAGTTGGCAAACCGCTTCAACGAAATCGTTAAGAAGGAACATACCTGTTCCCATTTGCGCGACTGGGAATTTATAGATCCAAAGTTTAGGGTGTCGAAATAATTTGCTCATGAGCTCATTGATTTCTGCTAGGCGGGCCGGCCGAACCTACTAATGTAGAAACTGGTGCCTGGGATCCGGTGGGCATGAATCCGCCTCTTTAGGGTAATTATCCGTGAAACCCCGCCCGGACGCGGAATCTCGTTCGCCGGAAAGTGCCCGCTTGCGCAATAAATCCTATTTTTAGGCATTTATAGAAAAACTGCATACCTCTTGATCCGGAACCGGGTAATATGGCTGCTGGTCTTTGTGATATTGGCTACCCAGGTTAAAGCACAGAAACCTATTTCTTCCAACCTGCGAAACAAATGGATCCCGGTTCGGGATGGCAAGATCATTGTAGATTCCTTAAGTATCATTCCCAACAGTTTTAGGATCAATGGCGTGCCCGATAGTTCCTATGTGCTGGATCCGGTTAATGGATCGATTACCTGGAAGCGCCTTCCACAAGCCGACAGCATGTATGCCAGTTATCGCGTGTTTCCCTCCCGGTTGAATGCCACGGTCCAAAGAATGAAGTTCGATACCGTGATGCAGAAATTCGTGATCTCGCCCCTGGATATCAAAGGGCGAAAGGCCAGTGAGGACAATGTGTTCGACTTTGGAAATATCACATACAACGGCAGCTTTGGACGCGGGCTCTCATTCGGGAACCGCCAGGATGTTGTGGTGAGTTCGAGTTTGAACCTTCAACTCAATGGTTATTTGGGCGACAGTATCCAACTGGCCGCAGCCATCAGTGATAACAATATTCCCATACAACCCGATGGAAATACACAGAACTTAAACGAGTTTGACCAGGTCTTCATCCAGTTTTCAAAGAAGACCTGGCGTTTCACCATCGGCGATATCGACATACGACAAAATCAAAGCTATTTCCTGAACTTCTACAAACGACTGCAGGGAGCCATGGTGGAAACCAATACCAGGATAGGGCAGGATAAAAACAATAAACTGCTTGTCAGCGGGGCCGTAGCAAAGGGTAAATTCACGCGAAATATCTTCAACGGCCTGGAAGGCAACCAGGGCCCCTACCGGCTGAAAGGCGCAAATAGCGAACTTTTCTTTATTGTTCTGGCGGGAACCGAACGGGTATGGATCGATGGGGAGCTGATGCAGCGCGGTGAGGACCAGGACTACGTGATCAACTATAATACCGCCGAGGTAACGTTTACGCCTAAACGAATGATAACGAAAGATAAGCGTATACAGATAGAATTTGAGTATGCCGACAGGAATTACCTGAATGCACAGATCTATGTGTCGGACGAACTCGAACTGAGTAAGAAATTCAAAGTGCGTGTGGGGGCTTATAATAATAACGATGCAAAGAATTACTCTATTAATCAAACCCTTAACACGGAGCAGAAACAGTTCCTGTTCGATGTGGGCGATAGTGTCCAAAATGCCCTCTATCCTTCGGCGGTAAGAGATACTTTCTCAACAGGTAAAATACTGTACAAGAAGATAGACACCACGTTTAATGGCAACCGGGATTCAATATTCATATACAGCACAGATAACAATGCGATCTTATATAACGTGGGTTTTACCGAAGTGGGGCAGGGAAGGGGAAACTATCTGCTTGACCTTGCGGGCAATACCAACGGTAAGGTGTATCGCTGGGTAGCACCTGATGCCCAGGGAAAAAGAACCGGTAACTATGAGCCCGCCATATTATTGATAGCGCCCAGAAAACAACAGCTGATTACAGTAGGTACCGATTATCAGGATGGTAAATTTTCGGTGAAGAGTGAATTTGCCGTCAGTGCCCTTGACGTCAATACATTTTCTTCCAAGGATAAATCTAATGATCAGGGTTTTGCAGGCCGGATCATCCTAAATAACAGCAAACTCATCTCAGGCAAGAAAGGGCTGGAATTGTTAAGTGAACTTTATGCAGAGCACATCAGCGAAACCTTCAGGCCCATTGAAAGGCTCAGAAATGTGGAATTCAATCGCGATTGGGGTTTGCCCTTCGACGCCTCACTGGCGGCTGAGAGTTTTTTCAACGCAGGAATCGGTTTGAAAGACAAAAGTACGCATACCCTGAAATACAATTTTGCGGGCTTTCTCAGAAGCAATAATTATACGGCATTCAGAAATAGCCTGGTACATTTTGGTGAGGTGAAAGGCTGGAAATTTAATAATCAGTTCAACTATACCAGTATTGACCAGGCCTTCCAGGAAGGCTTTTACCTGAGGCCAATGATAGATGTGTCAAAGAAACTAAAAAAACTGGGGGGGTACCAGGTGGGAATGAATTACTCGCTTGAGCACAATGAACTGGCCTATAAACAATACGATTCCCTTAATATCCAGAGCTTTTCGTTTGATATCTGGAAGGCTTTTCTCCATTCACCGGATGGGCCGAACAAGTGGGGAGTCAATTTTTTCACGAGGGCGGACAAACTGCCGGCCGGAAACAGGTTGGCCAGAACGGACCGTAGTATGAACTATAACGCTTTCACAGAATTGATGAAGAGCGAGCATCATCAGTTCCGGTTGAATGTGACCTACCGGAACCTGGAGGTTTATGATTCAAAACTGACTACCCAAAAGCCAGACGCAACCATACTTGGAAGAGGTGAGTACATCACCAATATGTGGAAAGGTGCCATTACGGGTAATGTGCTGTATGAATTGGGAACCGGCCAGGAGCCACGCCGCGATTTTGCATACCTGGAAGTGCCTGCAGGTCAGGGCGAGTACACATGGATCGATTATAATGCAGATGGGGAACAACAACTCAATGAGTTTGAATTGGCCAGGTTTCAGGATCAGGCAAAATTCATCAGGATCTTTACACCTACCTTGGAATTCATTAAAGCCAATTATCTGCAGTTCAACTACAGCTTTACGTTCAATCCAAGGTCGGCATTAAACATCGCAAAAGCCAAAGGTTTCAGTAAGATGCTGACAAAAATTTATTTACAGAGTGCCTTACAAATTAACAGGAAAACCATTTCCGACGGCCTTGGTGAATTCAATCCGTTCAACAATCCCTTTGGGGACACTTCGCTACTCACACTGGAACAGCTCTATAGCAATACTTTCTCATTTAACAGGTACAGTAGTATATGGGGAATTGATGTGAACAATATCAGAACTTCTTCACGGGCCTTCCTCTCGTATGGCTACGAGACCAGGAGGCTGAACGACTGGAATATGAAGACTCGTGTAAATCTGAGCAAAGCTTACACCCTCGATATCATTGCGCGGCAGGTTACCAATAAGCTGAGCACACCGCAGTTGAGTAACAGGAATTTTAACATTATTTCCCATTCTGTCGAGCCCCGTTTCACTTACACCAAAGGCACAAAATTCCGTAGCCAGTTAAGCTATAAATGGGATGATCGAAAGAATGACGCTTCTGAGAGATCTACCAGTCATGCTATGAACGCGGAAGTGAAATACAATGTGGTCTCCAATACAGCGCTGACAACAAAGTTTACGTATAACCAGATCAGCTATAACGCCGCTGGCAATACTACGGTAGCATACATCATGCTGGATGGATTGTTGCCGGGCAAGAATTACCTGTGGACCATCGACCTCACAAAAAGGCTGACCAGTTTCCTTGAGCTGAATATGCAGTATGAAGGCCGGAAGGCCGGAAGTTCCGGAATGGTTCATATCGGGCGTGCGCAGATCAGGGCATTGTTCTAGCGAGGGTCCAACGGCCGGGCGCAATAATGTCTTATCGGGGTCCAACGGCCGGGCGTACCGTTGCCTTATCGGGGTCCGCCGGGCCGGGCGCAAATAAAGAAGCCAGGCGCTATTGGCCTGGCTTCTTTCTGAAAGTTTTTGTATTAGCTGAACAGACCGCCTTTTTTCAGTTGAACCGTGTTTTCTCCAATTTTAAAACCATTGTGATACACTTCCACTTTGTAAGCGCCGTGCTGGTACTTATCGGTTTGTTTCAGATCGAAACTCACATTCTTCCTGGCACCCTGTTCGTAATCTACAGAAACTTTATTGGTGAACTGCTTTTCACCATCCAGTCTTGTAGTGAACGTACCGGAGGTCAGTCCCTGCTCAGACACGAGTTTGCCAGCAGGGTCTGTAACCAAAATGTACAGGTCTTTCTGGCCACTTGGCGCTATCCGGTTTTCATCAAGATCAAACGATATACGGAACTTGTCGGCCCGCTTAGCGGTTGACGTAGCTTTTTCCTTGCCACTGCTTTTTTCATTAATAGCAGCAATGCTGAAGCTTGAGGCGTGGAGGGTAGAACCGATATCCACTTTTTCTTCAGCCACTTTTTTCTCGGTCTGGGTGTTGCTTAGGTTTTGTTCCAGCTCTGTTTTCTGGGTAGTCAGTGTATTTTTTTCGGTTGTCAGCGTCTGGTTTTCACCTTGCAGCCTTTCGATCTCGGCTACATAGCCGTCGATCTTACCGTTCAGATCCTTGATGAGACCACGTGCTTCGGCAAGATCACTGGCAGTTGCATTTTGCTTATTAACAAGCGAACGGATACGCGCTTTAACCTGCTCCACTTCTTTATCCCTTGTTTTAACCAAACTGTCAAGCTTGGTATTTGCGCCCATCATCGCGTCCAGGCGGAGGAGGGCGTCTTCATATTCTTTCTGGACCTGATTCTTAGAAGAATCAAGCATGGTGTAACGAACATCTTGCCGTTGCATTACTTCTTTCGTCTTGCTCTTATCATAAATGATATAACCCCAGGTACTCAACAGGGCTGCGATCAATATACCATAGATCAACCCCCGGTTATCTTTCTTTGGTGTGGGCGACTGAGGCGTTGCTGATGGATAATTTGCTGAACTCATAATGGAAGTTTTATTTTGAATTGAATGATATAAGCAATGTGTATAAAAAAATAATCTGACCTCCTCCAGGCTCCTATTTGACAATAGCGGTCTTACCCCGATGTGCAGTTTCAGCCTTAAAAACGCTTACATCCGGCAATAATCCCAAAATCATGCCAGAAAACGGTCAAGGCTGTCTGCATTCCGGCATGTTAAAGTTGTTTTCTTTTCCTCAAAACTGTACGTTCCATCATATTTACCAACATTTTAATTGCCATCCAGTTAACTTTGGGGTTGTTATTTATGAGTCTAACAACCGAAAAGATTTTACAAGACTGGAGAAAAAACCATTTCAAGCCCATTTACTGGCTTGAAGGTGATGAAGGGTATTTTATAGATGTTCTGATGGAATACGCCGAGCACAAGATCCTTAACGAGCAGGAGGCCTCTTTCAATTTAAGCGTGTTTTATGGAAAAGATGCTGTATGGTCGGAGGTGATCAATGCCTGCCGAAGGTATCCGATGTTTGCCGACAGGCAGGTCGTATTGCTGAAAGAAGCGCAGCAGATGCGCGACATAGAAAAACTGGAACCTTATGTTGAGCAGCCTCTTGACTCCACTATATTTGTTGTTGGATACAAGGAAAAGAAGATGGACGGGCGAAGCAAGCTCGGTAAGATGTTGCAGAAGAAAACAGAGCATCTGTTAACTAAGAAGATACCTGATTACCAGCTTCCGGAGTGGACATCGCAACTGGTGCATACAAAAGGTTTTCTGATCAATCCTCCCGCGCTGGCCATATTGGTTGATCACATTGGCAATGACCTGAACAGGCTGTCTAATGAGATCGATAAGCTTACAGTGAACCTTGGTGCGAGGCGCGAGATCAAAGAGGACGATATCGAGAAGTACATCGGGGTGAGCCGTGAATTCAATGTGTTTGAGCTGCAGAGTGCCCTTGCAAAAAGGGAAATGCACAAGGCCATTCGCATTGTGGAATATTTTGAGCACAATCCCAAAGCAGCACCCATACAGGCCATTTTACCCGCACTGTATTCCTTTTTCAGTAAAACTTACATGTTGTTCAGTTACCCGATGGATGATGAAAAAGCAGCAGCTGCTGCCATTGGTGTAGCCCCTTTCTTTATTAAGGAAAACCTTGCTGCTGCAAGGAATTACTCCTTAAAAGGAATAGAACAGACGTTGATGTTATTACACGAGTATAACCTGAGGTCCATTGGCGTGAATGACTCCGGAACACCTGACGCATCTCTCCTGAAGGAGCTGGTGGTTAAAATGATGGATAACAAAAATTAAAGGTCGGCCAGTAGTTTTTCAACTTCCTCTTTATCTTCTGACAGACGCAGCGTTAAAGCATCCAGGGAAGGGAATTTTATTTCCTTCCTTACATAATGATGCAGTTTCAACAACAATACCGCTCCATAGATCTCCTCAGAGAAGTTAAGTATATGGACCTCTACAGACCTTGTGCCGCCGCCAACAGTAGGGCGAAAGCCGATATTCATCATGCCCCTGTATTGATTTTTTCGCGCGGCGATTTGAAGTGTAACGGCATAAACGCCATCAGCGGGAACCAGTTTCTCATTATCGTCGATCACAAGATTAGCTGTTGGATATCCGATCGTCCTGCCCCTTTTATCGCCCTCCACCACCATACCGGTTAAGGGGAACGGATAACCAAGAAATTGGTTTGCTTCTGCCAGTTTGCCTTCTTTAAGGCTGTTACGAATATGGGTAGAACTGATGGTTACGGTATTCAGGACGTGTTCCGGTATTTCCTTCACATCAAATCCATAGACCGGAGCCATAGCTTCGAGGAGCTGATAATCACCCTTTCTGCCCTGTCCATAACGATGATCATAACCGATGATGAGCACTGACGGATGGAATTTGCTGACCAGGAAGTCCCTGATATATTCTTCTGCCGTCAGGGTCGCGAATTCTGCAGTAAAGGGCACTACGACCAGGTGATTGATCCCCAGATGACCCAGCAAACGGATCTTCTCATCAAGGGTATTGAGCAGGGAAACTCCTTCTTTACGGCCGGGTACCACTTTACGGGGATGGGGGTGAAAGGTAATGATCACAGTTTCTCCGTCAGTTGCCGCAGCCTCAGCCTTCAATTGCCTGATGATCTGCTGGTGGCCGAGGTGAACACCGTCGAAAGTGCCGATGGTGACCACGGCTTTCCGGAAAATCGGGAGCTCATCAATATTTCTGTGAACCTGCATAGAGGGGTGCAAAGCTATAAAAAATCCCTTGTTCATAAATTCGTCTGGCTAATGTTCCCTGATTAGTTAGTTTTGCGCCAGTTAAACCGCTTCAATGAGTTTATACCAAAAACGGGGCGTTTCCGCGCAAAAGGAAGAAGTACATGCTGCCACCAGTGGACTTGACCAGGGTCTGTATGCGCACTCGTTCTGTAAAATATATCCCGATCACCTGGGGAATGACGATGAGTTTGTAACTGTGATGCACGCAGATGGCGCAGGGACAAAATCGATCCTGGCCTATTTGTATTGGAAAGAAACCGGTGATATCTCCGTATGGAAAGGAATAGCCCAGGACGCCATTGTGATGAATCTTGACGACCTGCTCTGCGTTGGCATCTACAACAACCTGGTCTTTAATTCTACCATTGACCGCAATAAGCATCTGATCCCAGGCGAAGTTCTGGGGGCGATCATCAACGGCTCCCAGCAAATCTTTGATACCCTGGCTGATGCCGGTATTCATATTCATTTTCTGGGTGGTGAAACAGCGGATGTGGGAGATGTGATTCGTACCATTGCGGTAAATGGAACACTGACGGCTCGCTGGCCCAGGGATAAACTGATCACCAATGATAAGATCGCCGCGGGCGATGTGATCGTGGGGCTCGCGGGTTTTGGAAAAGCGAATTATGAAGAGGAGTATAACAGCGGGATAGCCAGCAATGGTCTTACCAGTGCCAGGCACGACATGCTCAAACATGATTATGCCAGTGTGTATCCGGAGTCGTTTGATCCCAACACCAGTAAGGATGTTGTGTATGTAGGTCCTTACCGGCTCACAGAGCCTGTTGCCGTGAACTGGGGCGGCTCAAGCTTTGAGGTGCCTATTGGTAAACTGCTGCTCAGCCCAACCCGAAGTTTTGCTCCCGTCATCAGGGAGATCCTGCTGGATCATTTTGACAGTGTTCACGGTATGGTTCACTGCAGTGGCGGGGGGCAGACCAAATGCCTGAAATATCTTCCGGGCGGTCTGGCAGTCATAAAGGATAATCTTTTTGATATCCCCGAGATCTTTACACTGATCCGCAAAGCGGGCGGGGCGGATCTTAACGAAATGTACCAGGTGTTTAACATGGGTTGCAGGCTGGAGATCTATACTACGGCAGAAGGATCAACGGCCATTATCGAAAAAGCACATCAGTACGGTGTTGAAGCAAGGGTCATTGGCAGGGTAGTAGCGTCAGAGAAAAAGTATCTCGAACTGCACAGCCCTGAAGGCATCATTAAATATTAAAGAATTGACAACAGTTATTCTCATAAATTTGAAACATGGCTGAAAAAATCCTTGAACTGAAAAAGGCGAACATCTACCAGGGCAACTCGATGGTATTGCAGGATGTGAATATATCAGTGGACCGCGGCGAATTCGTTTTTCTGGTTGGAAAAACAGGAACAGGGAAATCCAGTTTATTAAAAACCTTATACGGCGAACTTCCGCTCAGGGAGGGTGAAGGAAATGTAGTGGGTTTTGATCTGAAGGGAATGACCTGGAAAACGGTGCCCTACCTGAGGAGAACGATCGGGATCGTATTTCAGGATTTTCAGTTGCTGACAGACAGAAACGTTCATGATAACCTCGAGTTTGTATTGGAAGCTACGGGTTGGAAAGATAAAAAACTGATGGAAGAAAAGATCCAGGAGGTATTGGAGAAAGTTGGACTGAATACAAAAGGTTTCAAATATCCGTTTGAACTCTCGGGCGGGGAACAGCAGCGGGTAGACGTAGCCAGGGCCCTGCTCAATTCTCCCAAACTCATCCTGGCGGATGAACCCACTGGTAACCTCGACCCCGAAACCAGCGACGAGATCATGAACCTGCTCATTCAGGTTTCGAAAGATTTTGGATCTGCTGTTGTGATGGCTACGCACGATTATATCGTGATCAATAAATTCCCTGCGCGAACCATTAAAACCGAAAAGGGTAAGGTGATCGATAACGCAACTATTTCTTACCAGCCATAATTGTACCTGCACTGTCAGGCGACAGTCGATGAATGAAGACCAATGAGTTGATTATACTGAAGCGGAAAACAATTCCATGATCGGTTTTCCCTTCCCATCCGGAGTAGTATAAAACGGTCGTTGTTCTATGTCGTACTGCGTTTCTGGAGGAATACCAAGGGCGTGATAGATCGTTTGGTGCAGCTGATCTATACGAACCGGATGCTCAATGGTTTTACATGGTCTTTCATCGGCTGTTTTCCCGTATGTAAATCCTTTTCTGATCCCGCCTCCGAACATCAGCACTGATCCAGCATCTGTAAAATGACGGTGCATGCCATAAAATTTAATGTCAGACAGGATATCAGGCTGCGCAACCTGTTCAAGTACTTTCAGATCAGGCTTGCCTTCTACCATCATATCACGACTAAACTCGCTCGCCAGGATGATGATGGTTCTGTCGAGGTGCCCGCTTTCTCCCAGATCCCTGACCAATTGTGCAATGGGTGCATCGATCATTTTTTTCATACCGGCCATTCTCGTGTGCCCGTTCTCGTGAGTATCGAAACCAACAAAGGGTTCGTATTCCGTGGTTACACTGATGAATCTCGCGCCTTGCTGGGTAAGGCGTTTTGCAAGGAGGCATCCCAGACCAAAGCGGCCTGTGTTATACTGGTCAAATTTCTCTTTTGACTCCAGTGAAAGGTCAAATGCCTTTGCTTCCGGGGAGTTGAGCAGCATGTATGATTGTTCCATTGACCTGCGCAATGATTCCTTTTGGTAATCGCTGCCGAATTCACCGATCGGACTTTTGCTTACCAGGTCGTTGTAGACCTTATTCCTTTTTTCGAAGCGTGTTGCATCCATTCCTACAGGAGGCCTCACGCTGTCGAGCCCCTGCGTTGGATCAGGGATCATGAAAGGACCGAATTCGTTACCCAGGAAACCGGCAGTGTGAAATGCTTTCAGTTCTTCGGCTTCTCCTACCGTGAATCTTTGTCCGATATCGATGAAAGCAGGTATCACCGGGTTTTTTGGACCAAGCAGGCTGGCTATCCACGCGCCCATATGAGGTGCTGCAACAGTTTGCGGTGGTTCATAGCAGGTGTGCCAATGGTACTGATGCCTGGAGTGCAGGATATGCCCCATATCGGCAGCAGTATAGGAACGGATCAGGGTTCCCCGATCCATAACTTTTCCGATGGCTTCAAGTCCTTCCGAAAAACTCACCCCATCCAACGCGGTGGGTACAGAAGGGAAGGTGCTCAGTACCCGGTTACCCTCCATGCCTTTTTCGAATGCAGTAAATTTTTTAGGATCGAAGGTTTCGGTATGCGCCATGCCACCTGCCATCCATAAAAGAATGACTGTATCGGCTGTAGAGCGAATCTTTTGGCTGCCGGCGCAGCCTGGTAAAAGGCTGGCAAAGGGAGCTCCTGCTGCGAATGCGGCCATGGTAGCGGCGCTGCTCTGTTTTAGAAAATCTCTTCTGTTCCAGTTTTTTTTCATCACGCAGATCAATTTACTAATAAATCAGTTGGAATTCGGGATGTACGGTCATCGCCCAGATCAGGTCATGCACGTGGCTGGTATCCGGCTTGGGTCCTAACGCTTTCACGGCAATGGTCTTTTCTTCTTTGTTTGGTTTTCTGCCGAGCATGTTACGATACAGTGCAGTCACCAGCGGTTCCGGATCAGGATAGGTAAGTCTCCATTTTTCTGCCGCCCTTTTCATTCCTTCGTTGAATGTATAGCCGTTTGTAAGTTCGAGGGCCTGGATCAGATTGGCCTGAGACGTTCTGCTCGTAGTCACTGTTTCCCTGCTTGGTCTTCCCAGCGCGAGGAGAAACGGATTATTCCGAATCAAAGAAGCTCTTGTAAACGGAAGGTTTTCTTTGACGGTTGGAGGCAATACGTTGTACACGATCAAACTGTCTCCATACAGCGGTACCAGTGTTGCGCTGACCGCATCTGAGAATTGTTCGGCCGACAAACGTTTTCGGATCATGCCCCTGAATAGAAAGTCTTTCGCTAACAGCAACTCCGGTTCCTTTACACTTACTGATGGGAGCTGGTATGTTTGCGAGGTCATGACCTGATAAAGCAGGTCTTTCATGTTGTGTCCATTGTTCACGAAATCATGCGCAAGCCAGTCGAGCAGATCCTGGCTCCAGGGTTCGTTATCCATCGCATCAACCGGCTCTACCATACCGCGGCCGAAGAGTTGGGCCCATACCCTGTTAACGAGGGTGCGGTAAAGTCTTCCGTCATTAGGTTGCACCAGTTTATCTGCCAATTGCACAAGCCGTTCTTTCCTGTTGAGTCCTGAGTCGATTGCGCCCAGCTCCGGATAAAGGATCCTTTTGCCCGCCATTTTCCCGGTAGGTTTATCGCATTTATTGATCTCAAGCAACGAGTCTGAGAACAGATTGGCAAACGCATATGCGTCTTCCAGTTTCCAGTCACTGATAAAACTATCGTGACAACTTGCGCATTTTAAATTCAATCCGAGGAATACCTGCGACACATTTTGTGCGGCCTGCATTTCTGTGCTTTGGCTCGAGTTGATGGATCCGCGCCATTGTATTCCCCTGATAAAGCCTTGCGATTCCGGTTCGGGCGATACCAGTTGCTTTACAAACAGGTCATAAGGTTTATTTTCTAAAAGTGAGTTGTAAAGCCAGGTGGAGATATTAAAGCGACCGCCGGTGATATACCCAGTACCGGTATAATCATTTCTCAGGAGGTCGTTCCAGAAGCTTGACCAGTGCTGGGCGTAGTCGTGATTTCTTGCAAGAAGTTTTCTTACCAATCTTTCTCTTTTGCCGCGTGAATTGTCGGCAACAAATGCGTCAACGGAATCAGCCGGCGGTATCAATCCTATCGCGTCGAGGTATACCCGGCGAATATACATGCGGTCGTCGACGGGTTTGCCCCAGTTGATTTTTTTATCGGTAAAATATTTATTTACAAATCGGTCGATGGAGCCGGTATAAATGCCTGATGCCTGGGGCAGTTCAGGAAGTCGGGGTTGAAGGGCGGCTACCCGGTATAAACTTTTCATGGCGCCTGCAGGCCAGGGGGCACCTTGCTGGATCCAGAACTCGATGATCGCGATCTCGTTTTTAGTGAGTCCTTTTCCTTTGGTGGGCATTGATTCTTTATCATTGCGGGGAAGTTTGATCCTGCGGATCATTTCGCTGTTAGCGGCATTTCCTGGCACGATCACTTTACCATGTTCACCACCTTCAAAAATAAATTCTTTCCTGTCGAGCCGAAGCTGGCCTTTTACTTTTCCGGCTCCGTGGCAGCTGTAGCAGTTATGGGCGAAAATGGTTCTAACCTGCAGATTAAGGTCCTGGATCTGTTCTTCATTGAGTGGCCCCTTCATGCTGGCGAGGCTAAATCCGGAGAGCTCTGAGGCGGGTTGTTCTAGAGCTTCCTGTGATGGCAGCAGTTCTGAGAGGTAATCTTCACCGTGTGTCAATGCTGCGCCGAGGTGTCCGGCGATCACCACACTCAGGCAGCTTGTGAAGAGGAATATTTTAGCGATATTTCTTCGGCCTGAATAGTAGTACCAGCCGGAGACCAGTGAGAACAGCAGGGTCGATATCCCCGTCCACTGATGAAGAGGCAGATTTTCACTGCCATAAAAGCCGGTGTTGGCAAGTACCAGGCCGAGGGCAACGGATAGCGCTGAGGAGACCGTAGCTACGATTACGATAGCGGTAACTGCCGGCTTGAACTGGGTCTTGTTTTTCCAGATCAGCAATTCGAGGAGCAGTGCCATAAAAAGCAGGCCGATCGGGAAATGTACGATCATGGGATGCAGTCGGCCCAGAAAGGCCCATAACCAGAAAACGGGTTTCTCTGGGATCTCTGCATCACCGGCGATGGCGAGGGTGCAGGTGCAGCATGCGAGAATCAGGAAAAGTGATTTATTCATTCGAAACGGAAAAGTCCTTCAAAATAATCTATAAATGAATATTTTCCTCGATATGACGGATTGAATTTATCAGAGGTTGTAAAGATGAGTGGCGGGGTTGTTCCGATACATTATCACATTTTCATTTCGTCAAGATCCAGTTGATCAGTCGTTCTGCCGTTTTGCTGTTGTTGTAATGGTGGTGCATGAGATTTTCCCTGAGTTGAACTTCTTCCTCTTCAAAAGGTTTGCGGTATAGTTGCATGATGGTGGACTTGAATGCGTTTTCCGTGGCAGCAACATGGCAGGCCGGACCGAGTTCCGTTCCTTCAGTCATTTTTTCGTTCACTACACAATGTCTGCCGCAGAAGACGGAGTAGAGCAACTTAAATTTAACCCCGGTGCTGGTGAAGGAGGGGAGGATATTCATCTGCGCTTTTTGTATCAGGTCCTGCATTTCTTTGTCGGACGGATTGGCCACGATGCAGGTGTGTTTTTTATTGTGGGCCAGTTTTTCAAGATGGGCAGACGGGTTTTTCCCGGCGATCACAAACGGTATCTCGAGGTGAGAGAAAACATGGTCCAGCAACCAGATGGCCACTTTTTCATTTTCAGGAACAGACAGGTTACCGTGATAGAGACAGAATGTGCCCAGGCCTTCCTGGCAAAGTGGAAAATCCCAGCCAATGAAGGCGGGGAGGAAGTCAACGTTTTTTGCGCCCAGCTCTGTCCGGTAAAAAGTGGCATCTTTTTCGGTCATCGCAAGGATCAGGGCCTTAGAAGCCGCGATCTTCTTTTCATACTTCCTCAGCATGATGGCTTCGCGCAGGTAGAAGAACTTTTTCGACCATGACCTGCTTTGCCTGGCCAGCTGACGATAGTAATTGCATTCCACATTGTGGAGCCTCACAATCACTTTGCGGTCTTTCAACCTGCCCAGTTGGAGGAAATAAGTGCAGTGTATGCCCTCGAGGAGGATAGGGTGGTTATCTTTTTCAAGGTTGACGATCAGTTCTTCGTTTGCCCTGGAACTCACGATATAGGGAGCAGAGACACTGAGGCCTTTGTGGCCGGTATTTCGTTGGTAATAATGTACCTGTTCGCAATATTGCTCGAGTTCTTTTCGCTTGCCGCGTCCATATTCAAAGCAATGAAGATGAATCTTCACGCCTATTTCAGAGAGCGACCGGATCTTAAAATACACTTCAAATGCCCCGCCATAATCAGGGGGATAGGGTACGTCGAACGAAACAATGTGCAGGTGATTCTCCAAACTCAGGTAAAGATTTTCATGTAAAAATTCGTCAGCTTAATTTCTTCGTTGTTCCAATTCAGTTGAGCTGCGGCTGCTGTACAATTGTTTTTGAGGGTTGAATACAAAACCTCGTTTTCCAGCAAATTGTTCAGTTCAAGGGTGATTAATTCCTCATGCAGGGTTTTGAGGAGAACAGCGGTGGGTAGTTTCCTGTTGAGACGCTCATATTCCGGGAAATTCATGGTGAGTTGTGGAATTCCGGCGTGTATGTAGTCGAAATACTTGTTTGTCAGCGAATACACCTGGTTCATGCCCACCGGTTCCACCAGGTTGACACCCGCATATGCGGATGCGGTGATGTTGATCAATTCAGCCGGCAGTACATTCCCTTTCATGATCACTTTATGCGCGAGGTTATGGTGTTGGATCAGCTTCCTGCATTGATCGGAATAATTGCCTTCCCCGCAAATCCATAGTGGTGCATGTACTGATTTCATGGCTGGGATCAGCCATTCAAAGCCGCGGCCTTCGTTCACCGCGCCCTGGTAAAGGAAGAACTTCGGGCCGGGTGCCGGTGCCTTTTGCGGGGTGGGCTCGAGGAGCGGGGCATTCATGATCAGTTCATAATCTACCCGGTACAGTTTGGCGAACGCATCAGCAATGGATTGCGAAACGGTATACCCAAGGGGAAACCGGGGAACAAAATACCGCTCAACGGCCAGCCAGAGTTTTTGTATGCGGGGTCGGGTGACTACCTCCTTCAGTTCACTGAACCATTCATGGGCATCGTACACCCTGGGAATCTTCTTGATCAGGGAAATATAGTAGCAGGGAATGATCGTATCCAG
The DNA here is from genome assembly GCA_040404005.1 of Chitinophagaceae bacterium. Classification (GTDB taxonomy): domain Bacteria; phylum Bacteroidota; class Bacteroidia; order Chitinophagales; family Chitinophagaceae; genus Pollutibacter. Next base: position 63,523 of record JBBAJO010000011.1, on the reverse strand, counting down.
ATCTATAGCCGTGATCAGATCCGGCTTTTGGAAAAGCAGGTAGAAGAAAAGCCGCAGGTTGTATTCGAGGTACATGAGCTTTCCCTTGCTGAACCAGCCTTTTAGCCGAACCTGGTGATAACCGTTGGGGCTCAGCGGGGGAGAGCCTTTGGTTAACCTGCCAACCAGGGTCACCTCATAACCTGCACGATGAAGGGAACTGCAGATCCGCTTCATGCGCTGGTCATAATTGAGATTGGTGGTCACACAGAAAAAAACCTTCTTCATTCCGGGCAAATGCGGGAGTAAAATAAATTGAATCGGGCTAATAGAAATTATTATTATTGCCGGGCAAACGAAAAATGAATGGAAACTATTGGTCCGCGAAGGAAACGCCCCGATTTTCTCACCGTCATATGCATACTCAGCTTACTGTCCAGTATCTTCGGGATCATGTCTAACCTGAACAGTTACAGCAATGCCGATACGGTTTCTGAGCTGACCCGCGAAAGGTTGGAAATGAGCAGGGAAGAAGCCATGGGAAAAATGAAAACTACTGAACAGAAGGGGATGGTAGAAAAGATGTTTTTGGGGGCAAATGAGCTGCTGGACACCAGAAAACAAAAGCAAAGCGCCCTTTTCAACGTCATGGCCAACGTGCTTACGCTGATCGGCGCAGGGATGATGTTTAACCTTCGACGGAGCGGTTTTGGGGTATATGCCCTGGGAATTGCTGTGTGGGTAGCCACTCCATTGCTTATTTTCGGGGTTGATAACTACATGGGGATAGGGATGGCCTTCATGCTGGGCATTATCGGCGGCTTGTTTCTCATCCTGTATAGGCGAAACCTGAAACATATGGGTTAGGTCGGTATTCATCTCCAACCTTTTCGGCCTTGGATTCAAGCAATTTTTGCTTGTTGAAATTATTTTTCCTACTTTTGCGTGCTAATTATATCAGGAAAATATTGGATGCTTTTAAAAAAAATGAGATGTCAGCTTTAACGAAAGAAAAAATTTCAGGAGTGTTTGCAGAGTTCGGTGGTAAAGAAACAAACACCGGTTCCATAGAAGGTCAGGTTGCTCTCTTGACGGAGCGTATCAACCATATTTCAGCACACCTGCAGAAAAATAAAAAAGATTTTTCTACTCACCGTGGTCTGATGGCTATGGTTGGTCAGCGCAAGAGTTTGCTGATCTACCTGAGCAGAACAAACCTAACCGGATACCGCCAGCTGATCGAAAAGCTTGGTCTCAGGAAATAACCTGAACATATATTTCAACTATTCCCAACTTATGGTTGGGAATAGTTCTTTTTGCACCTCTCTCTATTAATTCAATTTATGTTATCACAACCAATCAGTTCCATTATCGATCTTGGCAATGGAAAAAAAATATCATTGGAAACAGGCCGTCTTGCCCGTCAGGCAGATGGATCTGTGACCGTAACACAAGGAAATTGTGTACTACTGGCTACCGTTGTAGCGAATAAAGAAGCCCGTGAAGGCCAGGAATTTTTCCCGCTCAGCGTGGATTACATGGAAAAATTCGCATCTGCGGGACGTATCCCCGGATCGTTTTTTAAGCGCGAAGGAAGGTTAAGCGATTCTGAGATCCTGATCAGTCGTTTAATCGATCGGGCACTCAGGCCTCTTTTCCCTGAAGATTATTTCTGTGAAGTACAAGTGATCGTAACCCTGATCTCCTCAGATCCTGAGGTGATGCCGGATGCGCTGGCTTGTTTGGCTGCTTCTGCAGCACTTGCTGTTTCTGATGTGCCGATCAAGGAAGTAATCTCTGAAGTAAGGGTTGGCCGACTGAATGGCGAATACATGGTAAACCCTACCAGGACGGATCTTGCCAGCTGCGATATGAATTTCATCGTAGCAGCTACAGAGAAGAATCTGATGATGGTGGAAGGTGAATCAACGCAGTGCAGCGAAGAAGACCTCGTGAAAGTGTTGGAGATCGCCCATGCCGCCATACTTACCCAGATCGCTGCCCAGCATGAGCTGAGGGAGAAAGTGGGCGTGAAGGGGAAAAGAGACTATACCAAGCCCGTTGTTAAGGAAGAATTACAATCTAAGGTTGAGCCATTCCGCCAGCGCGTATATGAAATCTCTAAATCTGCCAAAGCAAAAGCCGACAGAAGTGCCGCTTACGATCAGCTGAGAACGGAAATGGTGGGAAGCCTGGGTGAAGACGTGGCTGATGAAGACAAGAAACTGGCTAAAAAATACTTTGAGGACCTGAAGTGGGAAGTGGTCAGGAATATGATGCTGGACGACAGGACCCGCCTCGACGGCCGTAAGCTGGACGAGATCAGGCCGTTGAATATGGAGGTGGATATCCTGCCTTCTCCCCATGGTGCTGCGCTATTCACAAGAGGTGAAACTCAATCACTTACAACGGTTACTTTAGGTACTCCTCTAGATGAACTACTGGTAGAAAGCGCAGCGGTTTCAGAATATAGCAAATTCATCCTGCATTATAATTTCCCTCCTTTCTCTACTGGGGAAGTGAAGTTCCTGAGGGGCCCCGGCCGCCGGGAAGTAGGGCATGGAGCCCTTGCCCAACGATCATTGCGCCAGGTAATGCCCGGCAACGATTATCCCTACACGGTAAGGATCGTCAGTGATATCCTTGAGTCAAACGGTTCTTCATCCATGGCAACAGTTTGCGCCGGTTCGCTGGCACTAATGGATGCGGGTGTTCCTGTACCCAAGCACGTGAGTGGCATCGCAATGGGCCTTGTAACCCGTGAAGATGGCAAATATGCCATCTTATCGGATATCCTTGGCGATGAAGATCACCTGGGTGATATGGATTTTAAGGTTACCGGAACGAGGGACGGCATATGTGGTGTTCAGATGGACATTAAAGTAGACGGATTAAGCATGGATACTATGCGTGAGGCGCTGGATCAGGCTCGCAGGGGCAGGTTGCATATCCTCGATGCCATGTATGAGTGTATTCCGGCTGCTCGTGAAGAAGTGAAGCCACATGCGCCAAGAATGGAAAAGCTATTTATTGAGAAAGAATTCATCGGTGCGGTTATCGGGCCAGGTGGAAAGATCATACAAGAGATCCAGCGTGAAACAGGAGCTACCATCAACCTGGAAGAGGTGGGTAACTACGGCGAGGTGAGTATCTTCAGTAAAGACAAAGAAGGGTTGGTTGCTGCGGTTAATTGGGTAAAAGGCATTGTTGCCGTACCTGAAGTGGGCGAGGTGTACGAGGCGAAAGTGAAGTCGATCATGCCTTATGGCGCATTCGTTGAATTCGTTCCCGGAAAGCAGGGATTGCTCCACATTAGTGAAGTGAGCTGGAAGCGTCTGGAAACCATGGAAGGCGTAATGAATGAGGGAGACATCGTAAAGGTTAAGCTGATCGGGCTTGATCCCAAAACCGGCAAGTTTAAGCTGAGTCGAAAGGCCCTGATGCCAAAGCCTGAGGGGGCACCGCCGCCAAGGTCAAGGGAAGAAAACAGATAATTTAATTGCCCCCGCCCAAGCGGGGGTTTTTTTTATGAAAACATATATTGAAGTTGTGTTTGAATGTATATCACCCGAAGTGGGGGATATGCTGGTCGCAGAGCTTGCCGAAGTGAGGTATTACGGTTTTCTGGTGGAAGAAGGTCAGATGAAAGCCTACATAGATGAGGTTTCCTACGATGCCCAGGTTGCGGCCGATCTAGCGGTCCGTTATGGCTCCGTGCATACCATTAATCGCATTGAGGAGGAAAACTGGAATGCCAACTGGGAGTCTTCCTTTAGTCCGGTCGTTGTAAATGATTTTGTTGCGGTGAGAGCTGATTTTCATTCAGTTGTGGAGGATGTTGAACATGAAATTATCATCACTCCCAAGATGAGTTTCGGTACTGGTCACCACGCTACCACCCATCTGGTGATGGAGGCCATGAAGGCGATGTATGGAGGGGAGTCGGGAATGTGTGGACTTAATGTACTTGATTTTGGAACCGGAACCGGCTTGCTGGCCATACTGGCGTCTAAAATGGGTGCAGAGCAGGTGCTGGCCATTGATAACGACAGTTGGAGTATTGATAATGCCACCGAGAACATAGTAAAGAATGGCTGCGGGAATATTGAGCTGGCCCTCTCCGGGGAGATACCGGTGGAAAAAACTTACGACCTCATCCTTGCAAACATCAACAAGCATATCCTGCTGGCAAATGCGGGGGCGATCACAAAAGCCCTGAATGAGGGTGGCGTGGTGCTGCTCAGCGGGATCCTGGTTGAAGATGTTGCAGATATTGAGCGGGCATATGAATCATATCTTGGAAAACCGATTAACGTGGCAGAAAGAAATAATTGGATAATGATGGCGTTTTCTAAGGGCGCCAAGCCTCAAGGTTAATGGTATATTAAGTATATTTGTTTTGTGTATAATACTTCGGTTGAATGAATGAACTCGCCCTTGTAATTCTTGCTTATTTCATCGGATCTGTTCCTACCGCCGTGTGGGTCAGCAGGTCTGTATTCAATATTGACATACGCGATTATGGAAGTGGTAACGCCGGCGCTACCAATACATTAAGGGTATTGGGCTCTAAGTGGGGCACTTTCGTCATGATTGTGGATATGCTGAAAGGGCTACTGGCCGTTAAACTCGCCTTGCTGCTGCCCTATTATGTTCTTAATGATTTTGCCCGCACTAATTTTCAGATCGGTCTTGGTTTGGCTGCCGTATTAGGACATATTTTCCCGTTGTGGGCGGAATTCAGGGGCGGGAAGGGCGTCGCTACGCTGTTCGGCTTGGTATTGGGCATTTCGCCCATCACTGCCCTGGGTTGTGTGGGTGTTTTCATGATGGTTCTGTACCTGACGCGTTTTGTTTCACTCAGTTCGATCCTTGCCAGTCTTGCCTTTCCGATCTTTATCCTGATCATTTTCAATGTGGACAACGAGACCTACCGAATCTTTGCGATTGCGGTAGCCCTGTTGGTGATCCTGACCCATCAGAAGAACATTACCCGGCTTTTACGGGGGTCTGAAAGCAAAGCGCCCATCTTCAAATACCGCGACAGAAGAAGGGAACGAAAACTCTGATCTGTACGGTAAAGCGCAGCTTTCTTATTCATTATTTTCATTTTTGTGCCTCCTTTCCCAAGAACTCCATCACCGGCAGGAGCCAACTTCTTCCTCGTCTCGGAGTCCGGGCTAATGAAGTTTTCCACCCAGCAAAACAAAAGCTTTCTTAGCCGGCATAAGGTGATTTCGGGCGGGCAGCAGGCCGAGATGGTCAGCCGGATCGGGTCCAGAATCTCCACGGCAGTTACCGGATACCTGAAGCAGAAAGGCCAGTCAGACCTGCTGACGGGCTATGACTGGGAATCCAGGTTGGTGGACGACGCCGGTGTCAATGCCTGGTGGTGCATGCGCGGGGATAAAGTGGTAGTATTTACGGGTCTGATGCCTGAAGCCAAAGACCAGAACGGTTTGGCAGTGGTCATGGGCCATGAGATCGTCCGCGGTATTTGCCCGGCAAGGAAACGAACGCATGAGCCCAGGGCCTCTTGCAGCAGTTCGGCGGGGTAGCTCTGCGGCGGCCATCGCCACTAAGCCAGCCGCTACGCAGGATCTAATCATAACGGCCTGTGGGGTGGGCTCGGAAGCAGGCGGCGTGTTGCTTTTTGGCAAGAAACAGGAGTTGGAGGCCCACCGGTACTTACTGATTTTCGCTGCCATTGCGGGTTATGATCCCAACTAAGCCGTGCCTTTCTGGAAAATAATGGCCAAAATGAGTGGGGCCGCCCCCCCCCGGAGCTGCTCAGTACCCATCCTTCAGGCGAAACCATAATCGCCAAAGTGAAAAAGTACGCGAAAGAGACAGTTACCTATTATAAAACTTCTAGATAGTTCGGTAATTTCTTGGATATCAGGTAACAATTTGTTAATTTTACCTTCCTCCTAAATTAAAAATTGTTGAAGAATGAGTCAAACTGTCTTTGAAAAGCTTCAACTCAAAGAAGAGAAGAATCTGCTCGTTCAGGGATTGCCTTCTTCTATTGAGAAACAATTCGCGAAGACATCTTTCTCTAAAAGCGTAACACCGCTTTTGAAGTCACGAAGAATAGACTTTGCATTGGTATTTGCCGTTAACCAGAATCAACTGACCGCCATTATGCAGGATGTTTTGCCAGCCATGCATATCGACGGAAAACTTTGGATCGCCTATCCCAAGGCGACCTCCAAGATCGTCAGTGACCTGAACAGGCAGTGCACCTGGGCATGTTTGAAAACGAAAGGATTCGAAACGGTTCAGGAAACTGAGCTTGACCATGTATGGACCGCGGTCCGGTTTGGTAAGCAAGGCGCGTTGGTAGTTCGGGAAGAACTGGCAATCGTGGATTAGCTTGTTGGCGAGCGATCATCTGTTTTGGATTACCTTCTGCTTGGTGGGTCATCACTTCATGATCACCGTTCCCATCCTTCTGGCCAGATCCATTTCCAGTTGTTTCAGGTGATGGTGGGTTTCCACCAGGTTATTGAGAATACCCGGGTGGTGGCTACGCTCCATGTCTTTCTGATTTTCCGTTATCAGCCTTTTGATTTTTCTAAGCTTCAGGTAGTTCATACAGGAGGTGACTTCGGTTTGATAAATTTCCTCCCTCGACGGCAATGGTCTGTCGAAATGCTCATTCCAGTTGGGGCTGATTTCAAAAGCAGAATTATCCATCAGCGAAACTGCCAGCACATTTAGTTGCGGGTTTTCGTGGTACAGGAAACTTTTTGCAGTGGGTTCAATGCCTTCTTTGTACCACTGCCGGTAAACCTCAACGATCTCGAGAAGTTGCTTGTTGTCGAACATTTCATTCAACCCGTTTTCCTCAATTTCATCGAATATAAAATCAGCCACTGTTCGGGTATCGTCCCAGGGTTTGATGCCAAACTCCATGAGCGTGCGCACCATAGCCCGTTCTTGTAACTCATCACGGAAGAGGAGTTCAAAGCCTTCTTCCTGTTCGGGCGGCAGTTCCGTTTCGGCTTTGGCATCGGCCGTGGCCTGTTTTTTCTCTTCAACCTGCAGTCTTTCCCGGATATTCTTATTCACCAGGGCGGTGAGGCCTTCTTCGTCGATTTTCAGCAGTTCTGCGCAACGATGGATATAATCCTGTTGCTTGGTAAAGTCCTCTGCCTTATTGATGCGGGAGATGCTTTCAGCGATCTGGTTTACCACGGACGACTTCCTTGTGGGGTCGTTGCCCGCGTCTTTCAAGGCAATTTCAAGTTGGAACAGGATGATGTCTTTCCGTTCCTTTTCGATGAAATTTTTAAATGCAGTTGAGCCGATCTTTTTTACGTAACTATCCGGATCCTCACTGTCTGGTATCAATACAAGCCTCACATTCAGCCCCTCTTCAAGTGCGAGGTCGAGGCCTCTCGCCGCAGCTTTGATCCCCGCACTGTCACCATCGTACACGATGGTCAGGTTCTGCGTGTATTTGCGTATCAGCCTCAGTTGATCAATGGTGAGGGCAGTGCCCCCGGAAGCCACCACGTTTTCAATCCCGGCTTGCTGCAGGGAGATCACATCTGTATAGCCTTCCACCAGCAGGCATTCGTTCTGCTTATCAATGGCCTGGCGCGCGAAGAACATTCCGTAAAGCAATTTGCTTTTGAAATAGATCTCATTCTCGGGCGTGTTGATGTATTTAGGAGCACGATCATTTTTCCTGATCAACCTTGCGCCGAACCCGAGGATCTTACCGCTCTGGTTATGGATCGGAAAAATAATGCGGCCGCGATAATTATCCACCAGCCGGTTGTCGCGCATGGCTACAAGCCCGCTCTTCATTAGTACATCGGCGCTGTATTGTTTTTCCTGGGCTGTTCTAGCAAATGACTGGCCATCTTCCGGGCAATAGCCCAACTGGAACTTCTCGATGGTTTCATCATGAAAATCCCTTTCCCGTAGATATCCCAGTCCTGCGATCTTTCCCTCTTCTTCTTTCATTAACTGTTTCGAGAAAAACTCCTGGGCAAACTTATTCAGGATAAAAAGACTGTCGGCCGTTTGCTGTTGGAGTTTCTGTTCGGGATTGCGATATTCTTCCTCGATCTCGATATTGTACCTGGCTGCGAGCCATTTAAGGGCTTCCACATAAGAGTATTTCTCATGCTCCATCACAAAACTGATGGTGTTTCCGGAACGGCCGCACCCAAAACATTTGTAGATCTCTTTGGCGGGGGAAACGGTGAAAGAAGGTGTTTTCTCGTTGTGGAAGGGGCAAAGGCCGAGGTAGTTAGCGCCTCGTTTTTTGAGTTTAATAAAGCTGCCAACGATCTCGATGATATCGATCCTGTTTTGAATCTGCTGTATCGTTTCCTGGGGGATCATTAAGGGGGCAAATTAAGAAAGGGTTTTCAATAAAACGTTGAATTTCACGTCATAAACAAAGTTGAGCAGTTATGTCTGGCGTATATTTGAGGTGAATCTTCCATTCCAGACCCTGGAAAACGAAGATTTAGCCTTATCTCAACCAATAATTTAACGGATGCAGCTCTTTTTAGGAAAATTTAAAATAGAGTTCAAGAAGATCTTCGGCGACTATTTCTTCCTGTTCCTGTTGCTGACAGGCATTGCCGTGAATTATTATTTTGAGATGAAGGTCAACCGGGCCATCATAAAGTTCACTGCCGATCACGAAATCATACAACAGCGGCGCGCCGATGCTGAGCAGATCTTTGTACTCGGAAAATCGGTCACTGATTTTGAATACAAGATCAGGAAGTATCTGGTAACGGGTGACAGCATCTTCATAGGCTCAATCCCGGCAGAAGAGAAAACCCTGAACCAATCCGTTGTGCTGGTCACGGAAAAGATCAAGAGTGCGATTCCCGACCACGATGTTCTAGCATTGCGGCTCACTCTTCAGAAGAAACTCGCTTTTGAAAGATCATTGATAGATGTGTACGCTGCGAAGGGTAAATCTGCTGCCAGCGAAATGCTCATTTCCGAGGAAGCTTTGTTTTTGAAGCGGTCACTCGCTGATCAATCCGAGACAATATACAATGCGGCCCTGGATGGGGTAGCCAAAATAAACGCCCGGCTGGAGGCGGACAGGGTGGCCATTATTTCCCTGGATTACGCCATGCCGCATCTCATTTCCTTTATTTTCCTGCTGATCGCAGGTTTTATTCTTTTTAATATCCTTCAGGCCATCAGGCTCAATAAAAATTTGCAGGAAGCCGTCGAAAAAGAACAAAAAGCGCAGCAGGTGAAAGACCAGTTCATGGATAATATGACCCATGAGTTGAGAAGTCCCCTCAACTCTGTCTTGGGCTACACCAATCTCTTGCTGCGTACACCCCTTGATGGCGACCAGGCCAAATTTGTAAAATCGATCCGCACTTCGGGGGAACTTCTCCTGAATGTGATCAATGAAGAGCTTGATTTCTCCAAGGTCAAATCCGGGTATATCCATTTCTCCAATGACCCATTCAGTTTTGGCGACCAGATGAATTCCCTCTCTGATATCGTACGCGATAATATAACGGAGAAAGGACTGATATTTGAATGTATTGTTGACCATGACATACCTGACACCCTGAAAGGCGACTCGGGCAAACTGCTGCAGGTATTGCTGAACCTTACGTCAAACGCGATCAAGTTCACATCAGAAGGCAGGATAACGGTAAAGGCTACCTGTAAAGAGAAAACCCAGGATAAAATTACCGTCGCCATCAGCGTGGCCGATACGGGTATAGGTATTCCGCAAGACAAGCTTCCTCATATTTTTGAACGATTTTTTCAGGTACAAGGTGGGGTGGGTAAGACCCATTCCGGAACTGGACTTGGTTTATCCATTACCAGGGAAATGCTTGCCCTGCAGGGCGGAACGATTAAAGTGGAAAGTGAATCTGGAAAAGGGACCACATTCCACGTGGAAATTCCTTATGAGATCCAGCGGGAGTTCGACGGGGAAGATGGGGAAGTGGGTGGAGGCGATAAAAAACGCATGAAGCTTCCTTATTCCATGAAGGTGCTTGTTGTGGACGATAATACCATGAACCGAGAACTGGTAGCCTTTATCCTGAGGGATTTTGGCGTAAAGTATACCCTCGTTCCCGGGGGCCATGAAGCCCTCAGTTTACTGGCTCGTGAGCAGTTCGATGTAGTGCTAATGGATCTGCAGATGCCTGGTATGGACGGTAAAGAAACCACACGCCGATTGCGCCAGGAGCTAAGGTGTGAAGTGCCTGTCATTGCCTTGTCGGCCTACGTGCAAACGCAGGAAAAACAGAGATGCCTTGAAGCCGGCATGGATGCTTACCTGACCAAGCCGGTTAACGAGAAAGACCTGTATGAAACGCTCGAGATCTACGCCCCTGCCGCTCCGCCAGTTACCGTTGACACGGCCTACCTTAAAAAGATCGCCCAGGGTAATACCGAGTATATTGAGACCGTGATATTGAAGGTGGCCGACAGGCTACCACTCGAGATCGAGGAGCTTAAACATGCGATTTACGAAAACAACCATGAAAAAGTAAACATCCTTGCCCATGATATGAAAACGACATTTGCCGTGCTCGGTGTTAGTCCTGCTGTTGCTGAACCCCTCCGGTTCCTCGAATCATGGAAGATGAGCACCAGGAATGTTGCGGTAGCCGAGAAGATGTTGGGAGTCATAGAAACCGTTGGCGGTGAAGTTACTTTGCAGATCCTTGATACTTTTGCAAATACCGATCCCAATGACCAGCAGCTTGCTTAGTTGAAGATCCCGGCAAAGCGACCCCCGAACATCACGAGTATAACGGGACCCTGCCCCCGATGATCAGCAGGTTGCTTAGTTGAAGAAGATCTCGTCAACAAACACCCACGCTTTTTTCCCTTTCTCATTATGCCATTTGGGAAGTTTTTTCACGCTGTTGATCTTAATCCTGAAGTACTGATAAGTACCGTTGACTGGAACCCTCTGTACTTCTATCAAATCAAATACATACTTGGTAGGTTGTTCCGGAATAAGGCTTGCGATCATCTCTAACTTGGTGGAATCATTGCCGGCCCAGACTTCGATTTTTTCCGGAGGCATAATATGAGGTCCGGTTCTCCTTAACGAACTTACCACCACTTCATTCACCTGGGTTGGCGCAGCAAATCCGCAAAAGACCCCCATGTCGACTGCGTTATAACCCAGCCAGTTTTTAGTTGTCATGTTGATATCGCCTTTTATATTGTCGAATAAAGTGGTATCCTTCTTTGCCATGTATTTCGAGTCCGGGCTGTTCAGAATGCGGTATCGGAATGGCTGGATCGACCTGGCAAAAAGACTGTTGTCCGTTGTATCACTGGTGAGCCACCCCGGCCGGGTAGCGATTGCCCTAATTCTCGAAGCCTTGTTGATCACAAAAGGTTTTGTATACAATGTTGACGTCAGACTATCTGGTTTTGAACCGTCTGCTGTATATCTTATTTGCACGCCCGCCATTGGATGCTTAAAAACGATGGAATCATTGGGGCCCATGATGAACTTCTCCTGATCGGCAAGTTGTGGAGGAGTGAGCTGCAGCAATTCATCGGGGTCGGGGATGTAGCCGATGATCCATCTGATGGCCGGATTCCTGCCTTGTAATTTGACTACCATGGCGCTGTCAACAATCGTGTTCCAGCAATACACATGCCTAAGTGAAGGGATCGAGCTGACCAGGTATTCAACACCCTTTGCGTCTAATTTGGAATTTGAGACCGAAATGGAATGCAGGGCACCATCTTTAGGCAAATGGACAAATCCTGAACCGGTAACATCGGAGCCATTAAGATTGAGGATCTCGAGTTCGTTGAATTTCTTCAAAGCCTGCAGGTCTTCATCCTTTACGGGCATATTGCTGGCATTGATCTCTACCACCTGCTGACTCAATTTTTCCAATTCCTTAAATTTTTTAGGCTTGAAACCGGAGCGGATCAGAAAGCGAACGAGGAGCGCAGGTGAGCCCATGGCTACTGATGTAATGCTGCAATAGGGAGAGCCGATCTCGTTGATCGTTTTAGGGTCTGCAGCCTTAAATCCATACGACTTGCTAACAGACTGTTTTGGAATATGGCTGGCCAGAAATATCCGGAATGAATCCTTTTCAGGATAATCCATGAATCTTTTTTTCGTGTCAGCGCCCTGTTTGATCCAGGCATACAACATTTCTTTTTCTTCCGCAGTTACCTGTGTTTTTCCTTTTGGCGGCATATGTTTCTTATCCTCTTCAGGCAGATCAAGACGCTGGAGGATGTGGCTGTTCAAAGGATCGCCGGGAATCCAAACCTCACCGTTCTTTCCGCCTTTCATCAAAGCCTCAACAGAGGTCATGATCAGTTCGCCCTTGGATTTCTTATTATTATGGCAGGAATAACATTTAGATGAAAGGATGGGCTCGATCAGCGCCGCATACACAACCGAACTATCGGTAATGACTACCTGCTCCTGCACCAGTTCGGCTGTACCCTTCAGGAAATCTTCTCCATGGGTCAATACGCCGCCGAAATGGCTGCCAACGATCAATACAGGTATGGTGACCAACATGGTTGCTGTGCGAAGAAATGCCTGGCTTTCTGATCGTACCAGGATCCAGACCATTAGGGTGAGTAAACTGACAGCTACACCCAGCCACTGGTGTTTGCTCAACAGGTCTTGATCGTATCCGCCTTCGGTAGAAAGGAACAGGCCCATGAGGGCTGTCATAACAGCCGTGAAGGCTGAGATGAAAAACAGGGTTCTAAATATTTCGCTCCCCTGAATACCAAGCGGTTTCCTGGATAAAAAGATCGAAATGGTGACCAGCATCAGGGCCAGTGGGAAATGCAATAGCAGTGGATGGAACCTTCCCGAGTACACCAGCCAGGATGGAAGTTGGAGCCTTTCTGAGAACAGCGAAAGAAATACAAGTAGTATATTCAGGCAAATGACTGAATAAAAGGAAACGGGTCGTAAAATTTTCATGTTGTTGTTTAGGCCATTAATCCTTCAATAAGTTTTCCCTCCACGTCAGTTAACCTGTATCGTCTGCCCAGGTGTTTGTACGTCAGTTGCTCGTGGTTGAGTCCCATAAGATGCAGAAGGGTAGCATGGAGATCGTGCACGGAAACCGGGTCTCTGAGTACATTATATCCAAACTCATCTGTTTCTCCATATACAACACCCTGCTTGATACCACCACCTGCCATCCATATGGAAAAGCATTTCGGGTGGTGGTCGCGGCCGTAATTATCTTTTGTAAATGTTCCCTGCGAGTAGTTGGTTCTTCCGAATTCACCACCCCAGATCACCAGTGTTTCATCCAGCAGACCTCTTTGCTTAAGGTCAGTGATCAAGGCAGCCGAAGCCCGGTCAACATCTTTTGCCTGAGAGCGCATTTCGCCAACGAGGTTTCCATGGTGATCCCAACCCTGGTGATACAACTGCACAAAACGTACGCCTGATTCGGAAAGTTTTCTGGCCAACAGGCAGTTGGCTGCATAAGAGCCCGGAACCAATGCATCGGGACCATACATCCTGATAATATGATCCGGTTCCCGAGTGATGTCCGTCAGTTCCGGAACAGCCGTTTGCATGCGGTAGGCCATTTCATACTGCTGTATTTTATTCATGATCTCGGGGTCCCCGAAATCCTTGAACGACAATTCATTTAATTTCCCGATTTGGTCAAGCATGGACCTGCGCGACATGTTGTCCTGTCCTTCGGGATTTTTCAGATACAAAACGGGGTCTTCACCGCTGCTGAATACCACACCCTGGTGACCAGAGTCGAGGAATCCATTACTCCAGAGTTTCGAATACACACCCTGGCCGTTCCCCTTGCCGCGGGACAATAACACGCAGAAAGATGGCAGGTTCTTATTCTCACTGCCAAGCCCGTAACTCAGCCACGAACCCATACTGGGTCGGTTGCCTTGTTGTGCTCCGGTTTGGAAAAAGGTTAGCGCAGGATCATGGTTGATCGCATCAGTATGAATCGTTTTGACGATACAGATGTCATCAGCGATCTTGGCGATATTAGGAAACAGTTCACTGATCCAGGCACCGGATTGCCCATATTGGGAGAATCCGAATTTTGATCCTACCAGCGGAAACTTTTCCTGTCCAGCAGTCATACCTGTCAGCCTTTGACCCATCCGAATGGATGCCGGCAGATCTTGCCCTTCCATTTTATTCAGCAGCGGCTTGTAGTCAAAACTTTCCAATTGCGACGGCGCGCCATTTTGGAAAAGGTAGATCACCCGTTTCGCTTTAGGGGCGAAATGTGGGAGTCCGAGTGGAAGGCCGTCTTCACTGGCCATTCCGCCTTTTAAAAGTCCGGGCACGAGCAATGAACCGAGCCCCACTGTGCCAAGGCCAAAGCCTGCACCCGTCAGGAACTTCCTGCGGGTGATTTGCATTCTGTATTTGTTAAGATCGTTTTGCATTAGTATTTATTTCCGCTTTCGTCAAGGTTATAAAGTGTATGTATGAGCTGCATCATGGCAGCCGTTTCTGCCTTATCCACGCCATCATTCTTCTTGTACTCCCCATGTGAAGTAAACTGTGTGGCACGGTCCGGGTTTTTAATAAAGTCCTGTTTCTGCTTTTCCAGGTATTCCTTCAGCATCTTAAATTCTTTGTCTGTAGGTTTCCGGCACATGATCAACTGGAATACTTCTTTTACTTTCTCGTCCGATGTTCTTTTATCTGCTGCATATTTCTCAGCGAGCACGCGGGATGCTTCGAGTACCTGAGGATCGTTCAGCATCACGAGGGCTTGCAAGGGGGTAGAAGTGCTTGAACGAACTACCTCGCACTGGTCCCTGTTGCTGGCATCAAAAACCAGCAGCGCAGGAGGCGGTACAGTCCTTTTGATAAATGAATAAATGGTTCTGCGATAGAGCATATCGCCATGGTCCTGGACATATTTTGCCAATTCACCCCGGCCCGAAGTGCTCGCTTCCCATATACCTTTCGGTTGGTAGGGTTTAGAACTCGGTCCACCGATCTCACGAACGAGCAAACCACTGCTGGCCAGCACCAGATCACGTTGTTCTTCAGCACTTAACCGCTTACGTGAGAACCTCGACAACCAAACATTCTCAGGATCGGTTTTCAGTTTGTTGTTATTCAGTTCGGCAGATTGTCTGTAGGTGGCCGACATCACGATCTGTTTAACCAGGCGCTTCATGTCCCACCCGTTCTCTGCAAAGTCTACGGCGAGCCAGTCAAGAAGCTCGGGATGGGAGGGAAGTTCACCCTGCATGCCAAAATCACCGGCTGTTTTTACAATACCCCTTCCGAAAAACGTTTGCCAGATCCTGTTCACGTATACCCTGGAAGTGAGGGGATTCTGTTTGGCAAAAAGCCATTCTGCGAGGCCCAGTCTGTTATTTGGATATTTCGTGCTGTCGAACGGCAGGATAGCAGATGGTGTGCCCATCAACACCGTATCTGCCGGCATATCGTAAGCTCCGCGTTTTAATAGGCGGGTTACCCTTTTCATAACGGTATCTTTCATCACCATCACGGTAACGGGAGAGGTATCTTTCTTATTGATGAATTGAAGTACAGAATCGATTTGGTGGGTGGTGATCTTCATATTTGGCGGATCGCCGGGGGAGGCCAGGTCTATTGTTCCAACAATACCCTGTTCATCAACCTGGTTGAAAAACGCGAAGGTGCTGTAGTAGTCCTTCTGAGAAATGGGATCGTATTTATGATCGTGGCATTTTGAACACTCATACGTGAGCGCAAGCATGGCCTTGCCGAATGTATTTGTTCTATCGGTCACATATTCGATCCGGTACTCCTCGGGGATCACACCTCCTTCCTGGGTGATTTTGTGGTTTCGGTTAAAGCCGGTGGCCATCAACTGTTCCAGGGTGGGCTTATCCATCAGGTCACCTGCGATCTGCCATTGTACAAACTGCTTGTAAGAATAGTTTTTGTTGAAGGCGTGGATCACCCAGTCGCGCCAGGGCCACATGGTACGGTAACCATCATCCTGGTAACCATGACTGTCGGCATAACGAGCCACATCGAGCCAGGCCACGGCCATCTTCTCGCCGTAGTGTCTTGATTTGAGCAGTTCATCTACAACTTTTTCATAGGCCTGGGGTGACTTATCTTTCATGAACCTTTCCTGCAGATCCAGGGAAGGCGGGAGCCCGATGATATCCATACTCAGCCTTTTCAGCAGCCTTTCTTTATCTGCCTCCTCATTGGGGGAATACCCTTTTTTCTCCATGGCTGCCAGGGTGAATCGGTCGATGTCGTTTCTGGGCCAGTCTTTATCTTTTACTTCGGGAAGTGGTGTTTTTACCGGTGGCAGGAAGGCCCAGTGCTTTTTGTACTTGGCGCCCTGGCTGATCCATTTTTCAATGAGCTTGATCTCCAGAGGGGTGAGCGCCAGATTAGAAGAAGGGGGCGGCATCAGTATGGAAGTGTCTGTAGCGCTTACGCGAAGGAAAAGATCAGACTTCAGCGGATCGCCGGGAACAATTACGTGTCCGGACGGATCATCTTTCAAGGCTGCATAAGCTCCTTCTTCGGTGTCGAGGCGCAAATCAGCCTCTCTTTTCTTCCCATCCGGACCATGGCATTTGAAGCATCTGTCCGATAAGATCGGGCGAATGTGGAAATTATAGTCCACCACTTCCGGCAGGCCTTCCGCTTCGCCATTGGTTTTATCCTTAAGCAGGAGCCATGCCCCTGCGCCGATCAGGGCGAAGAGGGGTAAAACAATGATCAGTAGCTTTCTTGTATTCAGATTAGGCCTTAACAACATTAACTCGTATTTAATAAGACAATTTACGTCAATACATGATGATAATTATCATTTGTTAATGAAACATTTGTTGTTAAAATCGCCACTTTTTTATTTAAAGTTTGTACATAATATAAATAGAGGTTCTAATCCCTTCGAATCCCAACCTCGCAGGCCTTTAATCGTAAATCACTTAAAACTCCTCCCCATGGTACAAACAGACCTCACACAGCTAAACCGGGAGTGCAACTCCTGGAGAGAGACCCTCAGAGCCCAACGCACAGAGCTAACAGATTTCAGGGCCAAACTTCAGCAGGCAGTAGCGAGACCTTTGAATCGAACGGAGTTGGCACAGATTGAGCACTACGATAATCAGATCGAGATCCAGTTGAACAATATCAGCCACCTGAAGCACGAGATCAAGGACCATGAACGGAATGCAGCCTGGGAACTTGGGCGCACTTCCGGCAATGTCAGTAATACTGCATGGGACCGGCACGAAACCCTGCTGGACCGATACGAAAGCCTGGAACATACCCTCAGCGACCTGAAACAGGAATTCTCCGGCTTTATGCGTAAGATCAGCTGATTTTTCCTATCATATTAAATCTTAAGTCATGGCAGATTTTGATTCCTCACATGTCAAAAATATTGTCTTGCTCGGTCATGCGGGTACCGGTAAGACCACGTTAGCGGAATGCATGTTATATGAAGCAGGACTGATCAGCAGGCGCGGAACCATTGCTGAGCGGAACACTGTGTCTGATTACCATCCCCTGGAACAGGAAAGGGGCAACTCCATTTTTTCCAAACTGTTACATACTACATGGCAGGATTATAAGATCAATATCACAGATACCCCCGGGTTCGACGATTTCTCAGGTGAAGTGATCTCTGCGCTGCGAGTAGCCGATACCGGCGTTATGCTGCTCAATGCTGCAGAAGGCGTGGAAGTAGGCTCTGATATCATTTGGGAGTATACCGAAAACTTTAAAACCCCCATGATCATTGCCGTCAATAAGCTGGATCATGAAAAGGCTGATTTTGATGCCACCGTTGCCCAGGCAAGAAATCATTTTGGCTCCAACGTCACAGTGGTGCAATACCCGCTGGAACAAGGACCGGGATTCAATGCCATCATCGACGTGCTGAAAATGACCATGTACCGTTTCCCTGCCACGGGCGGCAAGCCTGAGAAATTGCCGATCCCGGACCAGGAAAGGGAAAAGGCCGGTAAACTCCATCTGGAACTGGTTGAAGCAGTGGCGGTGAATGATGAAACGCTGATGGAGCATTACCTCGACAAAGGAGAGCTGGATGAAGATGAAATGCGCCAGGGTTTAAAGAGATCATTGATCAACCATGATCTGTTTCCCGTATTCTGCATCTCAGCTGAAAAGGATATGGGCAGTGGCCGATTGATGGGTTTCATCGACAATGTTTGCCCAAGTGCCAATGAAATGCCACCTCAAACCACGCTCTCCGGCGAGTCACTTCCCTGTGACCCCAATGGACCCGTATGCATCTTTGTATTTAAGACGATGTCTGAACCCCATGTTGGTGAACTGTCTTACTTCAAAGTGTACTCCGGCACGGTGAAAGTGGGTATGGAACTGGTGAATGAAAGCACATCGGTATCTGAGAAGATCCACCAGTTGTTTATCGTTGAAGGCAATAAAAGGCAGAGTGTTCAGGAATTGGTAGCAGGGGATATCGGTGCCACATTGAAATTGAGGAATACCCATGTCAATAATACACTTCATGCCAAAGGAAGGCAGGTGGAATTGAAACCGATCAACTTCCCGGCGCCCAACATGACGGTTTCCATAGAACCCGTTAATAAGGGGGAAGAAGAGAAGCTTGCCGTTGCCCTGCATAGTTTGCGGGAGGAAGATCCATCCATCATCATAGAAGTATCACCTGAATTGCATCAGACGCTGATCCGTTGCCAGGGTGATATGCACCTCGCGGTGGTTAAGTGGAAGATCGAGCAGCTGCACAAAGTGGACGTGAAGTTCGGCAAGCCAAAGATCCCTTATCGGGAAACCATCCGAAAGCCCGCTGAGTCCAATTACCGGCATAAAAAACAATCGGGCGGAGCCGGTCAGTTCGGAGAAGTGTTCATCCGTATTGAACCTTGGCACGAAGGCATGCCTGATCCGAAAGGGCTGTCCGTCAGGGGCCGGGAGGAATTTAGCCTGGATTGGGGTGGTAAGCTGGTGTACTACAATTGTATCGTGGGTGGGGCTATTGATAACCGGTTCATACCTTCTGTTTTAAAAGGCGTGATGGAGAAGATGAACAATGGACCGTTGACTGGCTCTTTTGTGCGGGATGTTCGGGTGAGCGTGTACGATGGCAAGATGCATCCCGTTGACAGCAACGATCTTTCCTTTAAGATCGCTGGTATGATGGCTTTCAAACAGGCCTTCAAAGAGGCAGACCCACTGCTCCTTGAGCCCATCTACCATGTGGATGTATTATGTCCTGAAGACCTTACGGGTGCTGTGATCGGGGATATACAGACCCGAAGGGGGCAGGTGGAAGGCATGGATACGGAAGGTCATTTCCAGAAAATCTCGGCCCGTGTCCCCCTGGCGGAAATGGATGATTATTCATCTTCCCTCAGGTCGCTGTCGCAAGGCAGGGCGAAGTTCCGGATGAATTTTAATGAGTATTGTCCGGTTCCTGTTGAACTGCAGCGTAAATTGACAGAAGATTATGCCAGGTCGGCCAGGGAAGAAGGATGAACTGATCGCAGATATACGCGGGCCACGGCAATGGTGTCGTTACCCGTGTTTTTTTGCGGTGGTCCCAGCCGCATGAACTTTGCTACCGCAATAAATGCATAACTTTTGATGATGAGTAATGTTTTGAATTACAGGATGGCCGTGAGCCTTTTCCTGATCTGTTTATCTATGCGCGCCAATTCCCAAACACCCGATTATGCGTCCTACCAGGTGTATGCCGGCACGGACCTGGGGTTGAAGTATTCGCCAGTCAAATCATCATTTCGGGTGTGGGCACCATCAGCTGAAAGAATGCAGCTCAGCGTGTACAAAGACGGGATCGGTGGCGAACCATGGAAACGGGTGGACATGACCAGGTCCGAGCAGGGAACCTGGACCGCAGAGCTGATCGGCAACGAAGCCGGCAGGTTTTACACGTTTCGAATATTCACCGGTGGTGCCTGGCTTGCAGAGGTTCCTGATCCCTACGCGAAAATGGTGGGTGTGAATGGAAAGCGGGGGATGATCGGTGATCTGAACAATACCAACCCTCCAGGATGGGAGAACGATAAGAGCCCGGCCTTTAAAAACGCTACGGATGCCGTGATCTATGAATTACACGTGCGGGATGCGAGTATCCACAAGAGCTCGGGGATCAGCTATAAGGGAAAATTCAAGGGGTTAACGGAAACGGGTACACGAAATTCGGCGGGCCTGAGTACGGGCATCGAACATTTGAGAGAGCTGGGGATCACCCATGTTCATCTTTTGCCGAGTTATGATTTTTATACGGTAGACGAAACAAAGCCTGATGTTCCCCAGTACAACTGGGGTTATGATCCCCTGAACTACAATGTTCCGGAGGGTTCTTATTCGACAAATCCCATGGATGGTATGACCAGGATCCGCGAGTTCAAACAACTCGTACAGTCCCTGCACCGGCAGGGCATCCGGGTAGTGATGGATGTGGTATACAACCACACCATGCTAACAAAAGATTCATGGTTCAATCAGCTGGTACCTGGTTATTACTATCGTCAGAATAAGGATGGCAGTTTCTCGAATGCTACAGCCTGCAACAATGAAACCGCGAGTGAGCGCCCAATGATGCGCAAGTTCATGCTGGAATCAGTGAAACACTGGGTCAACGAGTACCATATTGACGGATTTCGGTTCGACCTGATGGGCGTGCATGATATGGCTACAATGAACTTGATCTCTGAAGAGTTACACCTGATCAAGCCTGATATACTATTGTATGGTGAGGGTTGGACGGCAGGAGCCAGCCCGCTTCCTGACTCCGTGCGGGCCCTGAAAAAGAACGTGGGCCAGCTGCACAAGATCGCCGTATTCAGTGATGATATCCGGGACGGTATCAAGGGTTCTGTCTTTAATCACGCAGAAAAAGGCTTTGCGAGCGGAATGAAAGGCATGGAGGAAACCATCAAATTCGGCATAGTGGCTTCCCTGCAACATCCGCAAGTGGACTATTCCCGGGTAAATTATTCGAAGGCGCCCTACGCGCTTGATCCTGCCAGCGTTATATCCTATTGTGAATGTCATGATAATCACGTGCTTGCCGATAAGCTGTTGATCTCTGCCCCGGAAGCATCACCCGCGCAGCGACGGGAGATGCAGAAGCTCGCGCTGGGCATAGTGCTAACCTCGCAAGGTATTTCTTTCCTGCATGCCGGTACCGAGTTCCTCCGAACCAAGAAAGGTGCAGAGAATTCATATAATGCAGGTGATAGCATCAACGCGATCGACTGGGATATGAAGACCACCAACATCGATGTGTTTCAGTATGTTCAGGCCCTTGTAGCAATGCGAAAAGCCCATCCTGCCTTTCGCATGACGGATGCAGCCGCTATTGCCAGCGGAATTAAATTCCTGGATACAAAAAATAACCTTGTTTCCTTCACCATCAACGGCGCCGCAGCCGGAGATACCTGGAAAGACATACTCGTCGTTTACAATGGAAATCCGAAGGCCATGCCATTCACCCTGCCCAGAGGCAAGTGGAAGACACATATCGCGGGGAATCGGCTTGCAACGAAAAACTCGCCCTTGCCTCCAAGTGTTGAGCCGTGGAGTATACTGGTTTTATATCGGTAGTTGTTACGATCAGATCAGAAAAGGGCTATCGGAATCCGGACACGGGTACTTTCCATAAATGAACTGAGAAGCGACCATTCAGAGAAGGGGCTACCTACGATTTACCCAGATGCATCAATTTTTCCTTTAAGGCAATTCCATTGCCGCGGTCGCTCATAGCGGGTATTTGCTTCAGGGCCTGTTCGATCTTGACATCAGTGTCCGGCTCGTTTTTCAGTTTGCCAATGGCTGCCTCGGTGGCCAGCACCTGTGCTTTGGGTATCATGGCGGAGGGGACAAATTGCTTCCAATACTTCTCAGCCTGTTCCAGGTCTTTTCGGGCATATGCGTAAAAAAATGCCGCGTCCAGATGTGCCATTCCGCGGAGCCCTTTGGGAATGCTTTCGATTTCTGCGAGATAGTCTTGTAAATGCATTTCGGCACTATCTGTGTCTCCTTCATCCAGGGCGGCCTGGTGAAGATAAGAATGCAGGTAAACCTTCATGGGCGCATTGAGTTGGTTGCCCAGCCTCAAGGCCTCATTCAGATCATTTTTGTTTAGTTCCCTGGGCCGTACCCCGGCTGATGAATGGCTGACTACACTAAGGAGCAGCAGTTCGAAACGGGAGGTGTCGCCACCCTTCAGGAACCTGATAGCCCTGCCGCCATCGGTATAAAATCCGTCGGAATACCATGGTATGATGGTCACCAAAAATATGAAGAGGGAGAGATAGCCCAGCAGGTTGAACAATGGGATGAGAACCTCGATGCTGGTCATTTGCCTGGCGCCAAAGGCAAGGGCCGCAAAGATCAGGCTGGCCACTGGTCCACCCAGGACAAATTTGGAGAATCGACTGGCCAGATTTTCAGAATCACCTGGCAGGCAGAGCACCATCCCCCCAAACAGGTTCACATTCCGGTTCAATTTAAATGTCCATCCGGACGTTTCCTTGACCCACATAAAGGGGCCAACCACATACATGGAGAAATCAAACTTAACCCATACCCCGGCAAGAGCATGGCCTGCCTCATGGGCTGCGACCACAAGCAAGTAGGCCGGCAACAGAAGTATCGCAAGGGTTATGATTTGGCTGGCAGACATGTCTGTTGCAGCGCCCATTCCCATTTTTGCGGCCAATGCACCTAAACCTCCGCTGATCAGCATGACGAGGATCGTAGACAGGATCTTGTTTCGCTTTTTCATCATTAGGGATTGCTCAGTTTATCGGATAACCCCGGGAAACTGATTTTGTTGCTTGTTTATAGTTCATTTGATCAGGAAGATATTTAGGAATATTATTCTATAACAGGGCATTAACACCCCCTTGCAGCATTCTCAAATTGCCGTGTTATCTTTGCAACATGCCATATGAAATCGCTTACATCATTTCTGCCGTCCGCACGCCCATGGGGAGTTTCGGCGGCGCACTCAAGGATTTTTCTGCTACCGATTTAGGCGCTATCGCCATTAAAGGCGCGGTTGCCAAAGCCGGTATTGAACCTGAACAAGTAGAGGAAGTGCTGATGGGTTCTGTGATCCAGGCCAATTTGGGACAGGCACCAGCCCGCCAGGCAGCGAGAAAAGCAGGCCTGCCCGATCACGTTAGCTGCACCACGGTAAATAAAGTCTGCGCCAGTGGTATGAAAGCTATAGCACAGGCAGCACAATCCATCATGCTCGGTGACAGGGATATTGTTGTAGCCGGTGGGATGGAGAGTATGAGCAATGTTCCTTACTATGCACCCAACATGCGTTGGGGAAATAAATACGGTAATGTTACACTGGTAGATGGGCTGGCTAAGGATGGTCTTACCGATGCGTACGATAACCAGGCGATGGGTATGGCCGCCGAACTATGCGCGAGGGATTGCGGCATCAGCAGGGAAGAGCAGGACGCTTTCGCAATTGAAAGTTACAAGCGCTCACAAGCCGCATGGGCCAATGGTTATTTCAAAGCGGAGATCGTTCCTGTTCCTATCCCGCAACGCAAGGGCGATCCTGTCATTTTTGATAAAGACGAAGAACCCTGGAACGTTAAGTTTGATAAGATACCTGAACTCAGGCCTGCGTTCACTAAGGAGGGATCCGTTACAGCCGCCAACGCATCTACCATGAATGATGGTGCTGCGGCGCTGGTACTGGTGAGCGAAAAGAAAGTAAAAGAACTCGGACTTACACCGCTGGCAAAGATCGTATCTTATGCCGATGCGGAGCAGGCTCCGGAGTGGTTCACCACCACGCCCTCGATCGCGATACCCATCGCACTGAATAAGGCAGGCCTGAAGGCCGGGGATATTGAATTTTGGGAGCTTAACGAGGCCTTCGCCGTAGTGGGCATCGAGAACACCAGGCGACTCCAACTGGATCCGGCAAAAGTCAATGTGTTTGGGGGTGCAGTGTCTTTGGGCCATCCCCTGGGTTGTAGCGGCGCGAGGATCATCGTCACGCTGATCAATGTACTCAGGACCAATAAAGCAAAGGTGGGTGCCGCCGGGATCTGCAATGGCGGCGGTGGGGCTTCAGCGATGGTGCTGGAGTTGGTTTAATAAATTATCAATGAACTCGCCCGATGCTTAGATGCTTTGATTAACGGCCGGGCATCAGAAGGTGTTGCATCTCTGACACCACCAATCATCCAACCTTCTTCCCCCAAAGTTCCACATCCGCCCCTTGCTTACCGTAATTCCGGGTATCGTACCAGAACACGATCTTGCTGACCTGCTTCGAACCTTCGTTCAGACCCATCTCCCTGCTCTCAGAACCGGCAGGAACATCATTACGCAGTTCTATGGATTTTTTAGATCCATCGTTGAACCATACCTCGCAACGGTGCAGGTTCACGCCCCCATTTAAGACTTTGATCTTGATCGCATGAACTGGTTTGCCGGCTTGTGCATTAATGGTGGTCATCCCGTTGTCTGTAGGCTCCACCCAACCCTGGCCCAACTTACCCCAGGTGGTTTGCATCCGCTCCGTTTTAGTGGACTTCGATCTGGCAAAGGAGGGTATTGCGTAAGATAACATGGCCACAGAAACAACGGCGGCACCCAATATCCATATCCCATATTTTTTCATGTTATGTCCATTTAGTTTATAATAGGTAATGGAATCAGAAAAACAATAAGTTTGCCGCAACCGGTGAAGCCCGTCGGAACCGGTTATTTATTGTGCAGGGCTCCTTTTATTTTTTATCAAATACAGGTATAACCGACTAAAAAATCATGCCCCCAGGCTATTGCCGGTCTTATTGGCGCCGAATCAACCGTTATCACATTCGGTTTTTCCCTATTTTTGCGACTCCAAAACCAATTATTGAATGGCCAGAATCATACAGTTCAGAGAAGCACTCAGAGAGGCGATGAATGAGGAAATGAGACGGGATGAAAGGGTTTTCCTGATGGGCGAAGAGGTTGCAGAATACAATGGCGCCTACAAAGTAAGCCAGGGAATGCTTGATGAGTTTGGCCCAAAGCGGGTGATCGACACACCCATCGCAGAACTGGGATTTACGGCAGTAGCCGTTGGCGCAGCGCAGAACGGACTCAGGCCCATAGTTGAATACATGACCTGGAATTTCGGAGTACTGCCCCTAGACCAGATACTCAACACGGCGTCAAAGATGCTGGCCATGAGCGGCGGCCAGGTGGGTTGCCCGATCGTTTTCCGTGGCGCGAACGGTTCTGCCGGTCAACTAGGAGCCCAGCACTCTACTGCTTTTGAAAGTATGTATGCAAACATTCCGGGCCTGAAGGTGATCTCTGTATCTAATCCATATGATGCTAAAGGACTATTGAAGAGTGCCATCCGCGACGATGATCCGGTCATTTTCATGGAGTCTGAAGTGATGTACGGCGAAAAAGGCGAAGTGCCTGAAGAAGAATACCTGATCCCCATCGGCAAAGCGGATATCAAACGCGCCGGTACAGATGTCACCATCGTGTCTTTTAACAAGATGATGAAAGTGGCATTAGGGGCAGCAGAAGAGCTGGCCAAAGAAGGAATCAGCGCCGAGGTCATCGATCTGAGAACCATTCGCCCGTTGGACTGGCACACGATCCTGGAAAGCGTGAAAAAAACAAACCGCCTCGTGATCGTTGAAGAGCAGTGGCCGTTTGCTTCTGTAAGTTCAGAAATCACCTATCGCATACAGAAAGAAGGATTCGATTATCTCGATGCCCCCATCCGCAGGATCACCTCTGCAGATGCTCCCATGCACTACGCCCCGAACCTGGTGGCACTCTACCTGCCGGACATCCCGCGCACGGTGAAACTGGTGAAGGAAGTAATGTATCTTAAAAAGTAATTTAATATGAATTCCCTCCGCTACCGGGGGGATTTTTATTTTTGGGCAATGAAGTGTAGGATCTCTGCCGTTGGTTTTTTTTTGCTGATCAGCCTATTTGTTTTTTCGCAGGATAGTATCCGGTCGATGAAAGAAATTTCAGTACGGGGCTTCGAGACCAGTTCCAAACAAATTCGGGTTCCGGCTTCAATCAGCACCTTGTCGAACCGCGACCTGCAAAGATTTGCAAACACCAGCCTGGTTCCGGTATTAAATACCGTTCCCGGCGTAAGAATGGAGGAGCGGTCTCCGGGCAGTTACCGGCTCTCCATACGGGGCAGCCTGCTCCGGTCTCCATTCGGGGTGCGTAATGTCAAGGTCTATTGGAAAGATATTCCCATCACCGATGCCGGCGGCAATACCTACCTGAACCTATTTGATTTTAACGGTATCGGCTTTGTGGAAATCCTCAAGGGTCCGGCAGGAAGCATCTACGGCGCGGGCACCGGCGGCGTTGTTACTCTGAAAGAACCGGATTTTAGCCCCGGCAAGAAACACAAATTCATGGCCCAGGTGAACGGAGGTTCCTACGGAACGCTTGGCGGCGTTTTAAGGTGGCAAGGTGGCAGCGAGAAGTTTAACTGGCAATTGATGCGGTCGCACCAGCAATCTGATGGCTACAGGGAAAACAGCCGCCTCAGGCGTGATCTGACACAGGGAACCCTTGACTGGAAAACAAGTGACAAGAATAAGATCGAGGCCCTCGTTTTGTATGGAAACCTTGCGTACCGCACGCCAGGCGGACTAACACTGGCACAGATGACTGCGAACCCCCGCCAGGCCAGGCCCGCCACACCCGCATTGCCCTCGGCCAGTCAGCAGAAAGCAGGGATCTACAACAAGACTTTCCTAACTGGTATTACCAATACTCACCAGTTCAACAGCCACTGGTCCAACACGTCCACTGTGACGGTCGCATTCACGGATTTCAAGAATCCATTCATCACGAACTACGAAGTTCGCAACGAAGATGGCATTGCCCTTAGATCAAAGTTTCAGTACAACATGAAAAAGGTCAATACCACGTTCAACTGGATCGGAGGCGCAGAGTTGCAGTACGGAAATGCAGTGATAGACAGCACCGGGAACAAGGGCGGCATACCGGATCAGAACCTGGTCAGAGATAAGGTCCGTTCCATCCAACAGTTTGTTTTTACCCAGGCCGAACTTATAATTTTAGATAAGATAACTATCCAGGCAGGACTGAGTTACAACGATTACAGTTATAACCTGGAACGTGTTATTCCATCTTCACCCGCATCAGACCTCTCTTTTGATGCCCAGCTATTACCACGCTTAGCGCTGGCTTATTCATTCACAGAAAACATGACCTTGCATAGCTCTGTATCCAAAGGATATTCAGCACCGGGGCTTGCCGAGGTGCGGCCTTCAGCAGGCGGCATTTACTCAGATCTCCAGGCCGAACAAGGCTGGAACTTCGAAGTGGGATTCAAGGCATCTTTATGGAGGTCGCGTTTAAACTTCGACATCACTGCTTTCCAGTTTAATCTTGATGATGCCATTGTGCGCAGAACCAATGCAGCAGGAGCGGAGTATTTCATCAATGCCGGCAGCACAAAACAAAAAGGCATAGAATTATTTGCTGAAGCATTTCCGGTCAATCGAAACGAAGGGTTTATTCGGCAGTTGAGGATCTGGAGCAGCAGCAGCTTTTTTGATTTTGTGTTTACATCATACAAGGTCAACAACAACGATTATTCAGGAAACGAACTGACGGGTGTTCCCTCAAAAGTTATCCTCGCAGGCGCTGATCTGGCTTTCGGAGGCGGATTCTACCTCAACGGAACATTTAATTACACCTCTTCACTGCCCCTGACCGACGTAAACGACTTCTATGCTGATGACTATCGGTTATGGCAGTTCAGAACACGGTGGAAGCATACCTGGGGAAGATCTTTTCAAACAGAGATCTTTGCAGGGATCGATAATGCCGGGAATGAATTGTACAGCCTCGGAAATGACATCAATGCATTTGGCCGCAGATACTATAATCCGGCGCCGGAAAGAAATTATTTTGCCGGCTTGAGGGTTAGCTTCTGATCACTACCTTTAATCATAAACTTTATACATGTCGAATGTGCTGATCATTGACGATGAAAGGGCTATTAGAAAGACGCTGTCGGAGATTCTTTCTTACGAAGGATATAAGATCGATGAGGCTGGCGATGGGGAAGAAGGCCTGAAGAAATTCAGGGAGAAGACCTATGACGTGGTGCTGTGCGACATCAAAATGCCGAAGATCGATGGGATCGAATTTCTGGAGAAAGCGCGGGAAGCTAACCCTGATATTCCGGTGATCATGATATCAGGCCACGGCACCATTGAAACCGCTGTAGAAGCAGTAAAAAAAGGCGCTTACGATTATATTTCAAAACCGCCGGACCTGAATCGTTTGCTGATCACCATCAGGAATGCCACAGATAAAACAAACCTTGTAACAGAGACAAAGGTCCTCCGAAGAAAGGTCACCAAGGTAGAGGAGATGATCGGTGATTCTCCAGCCATTATCAAGATCAAAGACACGATCGAAAAAGTAGCGCCTACCGATGCCCGCGTGCTGATCACCGGAGAGAACGGCGTGGGTAAAGAATTGGTGGCCCGCTGGCTTCATGAAAGAAGTAATCGGAATAAATCCGCGCTCGTGGAAGTAAACTGTGCGGCCATCCCCACCGAATTGATCGAAAGCGAATTATTCGGCCATGAGAAAGGCTCGTTTACCTCAGCTGTGAAGCAACGCATTGGCAAGTTTGAACAGGCCCATGGCGGAACATTGTTTTTGGATGAGATAGGCGATATGGGTTTAAGTGCCCAGGCCAAGGTGCTCCGGGCCCTGCAGGAAGGAAAGATCACACGCGTTGGCGGAGATAAAGATATCAGCGTGGATGTTAGGGTAGTTGCCGCCACCAACAAAGATCTGTTGGAAGAAGTTGATGAAAAGAACTTCCGGCTCGATCTTTATCACCGGCTCAGCGTGATCATTGTACATGTTCCTTCGCTGAACGACAGGCGGGACGATATCCCCGCACTGATCCATCATTTTCTCGATGCGATTTGCACTGATTACGGGATCCCGGTAAAACGGATTGAAGTGGAAGCCATTGAGGCGCTGAAGCAGAATAACTGGACCGGTAATATCAGGGAACTTAGAAATGTAGTGGAGCGGCTTATCATTCTATCCGGCAAAACCATCTCGGCGGCTGACGTTTCCAGCTACGTGTTGCTGCGCGGATAGTGGATCGGTGATCAGGAGTTCTGTTCACCTTGGTCGATGTACGAAATAAAATCCTTCATGGTATCAAACAACATCGTTTTATCATTATCCACTTTAACATCCTTGAATGCCCTGCCTGAAGCTAGTATATTCAGCTTCGGAAAACGCAGGTGAAGGTCGTTTAAAAACGTGCACGGTTCAGGATGCGTGAAGTTGGTGATCAGGTGAAGAAAAAGATGGGTGGCCTCATTCTTTTCCAGGAAATCACTGATCATATCCATATTGGTATTTACCCCGAAATTAACCGAGGGTATCCCCCGTTGCCTGAGACTGTATTGTACAAAAAGGGCGGGGATTTCATGGAACTCTCCCTGGGGGCAAAAGATCAGGTATTTGCAGTTGGCCACAATCATTTTGGCCTTGATGTGTGAAGTGGCCAGGATGATCTTGTTCCGGATGATGTTGGTGGCGAAATGCTCTTGCGCCGGCACGATGTTTCCCGTTACCCACAACATGCCTACTTTTTGAAAGAAAGGATAGATGACCAGGGTCATGGCTCTTTCCAGCCCAAGATGAAGCAATACGGAGTCTATGGCACTCCTGAATGAGATCTCGTCCAGGTCTATGGAGGATTCCATCATCTGGTTGATGAAGACCTCATGGCTCCCTTTTGGAGAAAATTCCAGTGCCTGTTTCCTGATTTCGGTATCCGACATTTCGGCTATACGTGAGACCTTATACCCATCATGATACAAGTATGAAATGCGGAGGATCTTTTTCAGGTCGTCTATCCCATACAGTCGATGGTTGCTGTCTTTCCGCATGGGCTTAATGATCCCATAGCGCTGTTCCCAGACCCGAAGCGTATGGGCCTTTATGCCAGTCAGATTTTCAATATCCCTGATGGTGAATGTATTCATTGGTCTGTCTTAAAAATAGAAAATACGAGTCATTTAGCCTGATTTTTCTGTTAAGGGTTCTATAATAAACCGGTAGGTTGTAACATATGCGTCCGTGAAACGACTAATTGTGAATCGTTGAATTATAGTATTTTTGGCCACATTTAAACAACCCGTATGAGCTTAGGCCTAATGATTTTCATTGTTGCTGCAATAGGATTCCACATTGGTTTATATGGTATGTTCAAGAAAGCCGGTATCCCTCCCTGGAAGGCGCTTGTTCCATATTACAATACATGGGAGATGGTGGAGAAGATGGAGTTGAAGAAATACTGGTTCTGGCTGCAGTTCATTCCCATCGTAGGTCAGTTTATCAGCATTTGGATCTATATCAAGTTCGTAGAGCATTTTGGGAGATTTTCCATACTCCATCACGCGGCCACGGTTTTCATCCCCTTTATTTTTTTCCCCTATCTGGGTTTTGCAAAGAATGAAAGATATGCCGGCACTCGGGCCGTTAAGGATTATCGGAAATCATCAACACGGGAATGGATAGATGCTGCGGTTTTTGCCGTTGTTGCCGCTACCATTATCAGAACCTTTGTGTTCGAGGCCTATACCATTCCCACGGGTTCAATGGAGAAAACCTTGTTGGTCAATGATTTTCTTTTTGTAAACAAGGCGAGCTACGGGCAGCGCTTGCCGAACACGCCGCTTTCGTTTCCATTTGTGCATCATACATTACCCATCACCAATTCAAAGTCTTACCTGGAATGGATCAGGATCCCCTACAAACGTTTGTTTGAAAGTCCGGTGGAAAGAAATGACGTGATGGTTTTCAATTATCCCGTTGGCGATACGGTGATCAGCGAGTTCCAGTCTGAGATCAACTATTATGACTACCTGCGTGCTTACCAGGAGCGTGGCGGTACCCGGGAGCAGCTATTGGCGGAACGGGATGATATCCTGGTGAGGCCGGTGGATAAGCGCGAAAATTTTATCAAAAGATGTGTAGGCATCGCAGGGGACACTATAAAGATCGTTGATGGTGTGTTGTATGTGAATGGGGAGAAGGCAAACGAGCCGCCTAAAGCGGAGACCTATTATTTTGTAACCACCAACGGTAAGGAATTTTTTTCCGAGTCTTTCTTGCAGGACGAGTTGAATATAGATCCTGATGATCCAGAGCAGCGCGACATGGTTCAAATGCCTGGCGAACCGAACACCTGGAGGATCAATCTGACCAATGACCAGGTGGCTAAGGTGAAAAGCCTGCCTTTCATCGCTCCGGAGGGTTTGAAGAAGGATTTGAATACTGCAGGGTTTGGCAATACGTTCCCTTATGATACGGTGCACTACAAATGGTCGGAAGACAACTTCGGACCATTATGGATGCCTAAAAAAGGAGTTACCGTTACATTGACTCCCGAAAATATTGCGGTCTACCGGAGGGTCATTAATGTGTATGAGAACAACAAGTTTGAGGAAAAAGAAGGCGCTTTCTTTATCAATGGCAAACAGACCAATTCATATACCTTTAAAATGAATTACTACTGGCTGATGGGTGACAACAGGCATAACTCGCAGGACTCCAGGTTCTGGGGCTTTGTTCCGGAGGATCACGTGGTTGGTAAGGCTTCGTTGATCTGGTTCAGCTGGCAGAACGGACCCCGATGGAAGCGGTTATTCCGAACCATTAAATAAGAAGCATGCATATACAGAAGACGGGGTTTGAGTTTGAAGTCTATGAAACGATTGATCAGCTTGATCCTGAAGATGCAGGTTTACTTGAGAAAGCCAGGGTTGTGTCGGCCGATGCATACGCCCCGTACTCTTGTTTTTTTGTTGGCGCTGCGGCATTATTGCAGAATGGCGTAGTAGTTTGTGGTACCAATCAGGAAAACGCATCATTTCCAGCGGGCATTTGCGCAGAGCAGGCAGCGCTTGCTGCCGTGGCTTCTCTTCAGCCTGGCTCACCCATTCAAACCATGGCCATAAGTTACCAGGGTAATGGAATTGAAAGTGACCATCCCATATCGCCCTGTGGTGTTTGCCGGCAGGTTTTGACAGAGTATGAAGGCCGGGTTGGATTCTCCGTCAGGCTGATTCTCGGAGGAATGAAAGGTCAGGTATATATCATCCCTTCTGCCCAGTCGTTACTGCCCCTTGCATTTACTGCTGCGGAGTTGCCCTGAATATGTTGCCATCTACTTTAATTCAAAGTGAGCTCGCCGTGTATGAGCGCTCCCTGGTTGACTGCTGGTACAGATAATGCTGAGGTTTAAGGTGCAGCGAACATGCAGACTATTCTGCGCCTACTTCACCAATGATCAGCTGTGCTGAAAGCGCTGCCAGTTTCTCCCTGTAGAGGGCATTGATGTAACGGTCCTGGGCCTCGATCAAACTCAATTGGGCCTGCCTGAGTTCGATGGAATTGCCCTGCAGTTTTTTAAATCGTTCAGTGGAGATGAAATTATTTTCGGTAGCGATCTTCACGTTTTTCTCTTCCACATCCGCCACATGTTTTGCGTTCTCAAATTCCTGGAAAGCGATGAACATATCCCGCTGCAGTTGCGTCCGTATCAACTCCATCTGGAATTTTTGTTGTTTCTGCAATACTTCATTAGTCCTGAGCTGGGTTTTGAAAACATTGGAATTGTAAATAGGGATAGCCATACTCAGCCCTATATTAGGTCCATAGGTCTGGTTGGTCAGGAAAAATCCACCACTTGCTTTTGTTCTGTTGTAATTGGTGGTGCTGTTCAGGCTCAGCGAGGGGATCCGGTTTGAGTTGATGATCCTGCGTTCTTCGATCAATATGGCCCGTTCGCGTTCGGCACGCAACAGGTCAAGATTCTGTGTGTCGATCTTTGCGATCGCAGAATCATAATTCAATGCGGGAATAAAAAAAGTAGAATCAGCTATTGTAATAGGATATGCAGGGGGCCTGTTAAGCAAGGTATTCAGTATCGCCTTATTGTCCTGTATCTGTCGTTCTACATTATTCAGGTTGATCTCCTGTTCGTTAAGGTCGATCTGGGACTGCAGCATATCGGTTTTTGCCGCGCTGCCCACATCGAACCTGGTTTTTGCGATCGTGTATCTTTCCCTCGACAGGGCAATGATGGCATTGAAGGCTTTAACCTGTTGGTTGAACCTGACGATGTTATTGTACACCACCAGCACATCAAAGGAGATCCGCTGCATCTGTTGAATGACGTTGATCTCTCCGATCTTCTCCAGCTCTTCGAATCTGTTCTTGGTAGCTACAACACGTTTGCCGTTGTAGATCCTCCAGCTTGCCTGAATGTTTGCGTTCAATGTATTATTGGTAACGCCATTCCTCTTGATCTCCGTACCATTGGCCAGTGACTGGTTGAGGTTTGACAACGCTTCGGTGTTGCCGATATTGGCATTCACTACCGGCCATCGTCCGGCATTGCCCCAATTGTTGTTGATCGTGGCAATATCCCGGTCGGCCTCAAGGATCTTAATGTTCAGGTTATTCTCGATGGCAAGTCGTACGGCATCCTCCGAAGTCAATAATGTGGTATCCTGTGCCTTTAACAAAGAAGGCAGAAAAAATAACATGATGATGAGATGTCTACTCTTCATAATGAACAGTTTTTTTCCTTGAGATGTAGCTGTAAAGTGCCGGCACCACAAACAAGGTGAGAACAAGGGAGAATAACATGCCGCCAACGATCACGATTCCCAGTGGTACCCGGCTCTTGCCCGCGGAACCAAAGGCTATTGCGATGGGTAGTGCGCCCAGTGTTGTGGCCAGGGTGGTCATTAGGATAGGTCTTAGCCTTTGCACGGCAGATTCGATGGCTGCATTGTATTTATCCATTCCGGTTTCTCTTTTCTGGTTGGCAAATTCAACGATCAGGATACCATTCTTGGTCACAAGACCGATGAGCATGATGATCCCGATCTGGGAGAAGATATTGAGTGATTGTCCAAACGCCCACAACGCAAGAATAGCTCCGGCTAATGCAAGGGGCACCGTGATCATGATGATGAATGGATCTACGAAACTTTCAAACTGCGCAGCCAGTACAAGGAAGATCAGTATCAATGCAAGGACAAAGGCAAAGCTGGTGTTGGAAGCGCTTTCCCTGAAATCCCGGGAGGCCCCGCTTAGTGAAGTGGTAAACGTATCATCCAGCACTTCAGCGGCGATCCGTTCCATTTCATTAATGCCATCGTTCAACGTTTTTCCGGGGGCCAGTCCTGCTGACACATTCGCGTTTTTCAGCCTGTTATAATGGTAGATCGATGGGGGATTGGCAGATTCTACTATGGTGACGAGGTTGTCTAACTGGATCAGGTTTCCGCTTCGATTCCTGACATAGAAAGTTTTGAGGTCAAGTGGTTCGTCGCGGTTTTTCCGGTCAACCTGGCCAATGACCTCGTATTGCTTTCCATTCATGATGAAGTAACCGAATCGGCGGCCACTTAATGCAAGCTGCAGGGTGTTGGTTATATCAAGGATCGACACGCCGAGTTCACTTGATTTCAAGCGGTCGATGGTGATCTGTAATTCTGGTTTGTTGAACTTGAGGTTTACATCGAACCCCTGGAACACCGGGCTTTTGGAAACCTGCTCCATAAATTTCGGTACGGACTGCACCAATTTGTCAAAGTTCAGATTCTGTATCACAAACTGGACGGGCAAACTACCTCTGCCACCCAGGCCCACAGAAATGGTCTGTTCCTGTATGGTCAACACCCTTACAAAGGTGTAGTCACGGAACATGCGGTTCATCTGTTGGGCAATGTCATCCTGCGACCTAACCCTTTTTGCAGGATCGATTAAACCGATACTGACAAAAGCAGAATTTGATCCTCCCGAACTATTGAATGCCGGGGCGAATGAAAGTACTACGGCTTTTTCCGGAATAGAGTCCAGTATCTGTTTGGTGATCGCTATTGTAGCCTTATCCATGAAGTCAAAATCAGTTCCCTCCGGCGCCAGTATGCTTGCCCTTAGACGGTTACGGTCTTCCAATGGCGCAAGTTCAGATGGAAGGCTGCTGCCAACAAAATAGATAATTCCTGCGCACATGAGTACAATCACAGCGGCGACCCACCTGGCTCGCATAAATTGATTCAACAGT
This sequence comes from Chitinophagaceae bacterium, assembly GCA_040404005.1. Lineage (GTDB taxonomy): Bacteria > Bacteroidota > Bacteroidia > Chitinophagales > Chitinophagaceae > Pollutibacter. The sequence goes on along the minus strand of JBBAJO010000011.1, from coordinate 28,385 downwards.
TTTCGATACCCACTTTCCAGGCCCCTGTAAAAAGGCTCGGTTTTATGATAGAACCAGGAATGCCTGATCCCCGATTTAGGGGTAAGATAAATATTGAGTACCGGGGTTAGAGAGAGCGACACAAAAGCGGAGATCAACACGGCACCGGCGACTACGATACCAAATTCCCGGAATAGCCTGCCCACGAAACCTTCCAAAAAGATAATTGGAAGAAAAACAATGGCCAGGGTGATTGAAGTAGCAATAACGGCGAAATAGATCTCATTGGCGCCTTCTCTCGCAGCCTGCCACTTATTCATGCCGGCTTCCATTTTCTTAAAGATATTCTCAGTCACCACTATGCCATCGTCCACCACCAGGCCAGTTGCCAGAACCAGCGACAGCATAGTCAGTACGTTAATGGAGAACCCGGCGATATACATAATGAAGAAAGCGCCGATCAATGAAACCGGAATATCGATCAATGGCCGGAATGCAATACTCCAGTCGCGGAAGAACAGATAAATGATCAGCACCACAAGGATAATGGCAATAAACAAGGTCTCTTTTACTTCGGTGATTGCTTTTCTTACAAACGTGGTTCTATCGTATCCCACTTCCACCTGAATATCTTCCGGCAGTTGTTTTTTTAACTCTTCCAGTCTTTTAAGCAATTCGTCCACGATCGCCACCTGGTTGGATCCGGGTTGAGGGATAGCGCCCAGGGTAACGGCCAGTACACCATTCTTTCGGGATGCCGCTTCTTCCTGACGGGGCCCAAGAACGGCATAACCGATATCTTTTAATCTGATGATCTTGCCTGCGTCCTGAAAAACGATCAGATTATTAAAATCATCTTCGGTAGTCAGTTTGCCATAGGCTTTTACGGTGAGTTCTGTGGTATTGCCCCTGACTTTACCACCGGGCAATTCTATATTTTCCCGATCCAGGGCATTTTTTACATCCTGGATCGTCAGCTTGTAGGCGGAGAGTCTTGAAGGATCAAACCAGATCCTCATGGAGTATTGCTGGCCTCTTAGAAAGAATGAACTGATCCCGGGAATGGTTTGCAACCTTTCCTGTATGAGGTTTTCGGCGATATCAGATAATTCCAGTATTGTTCTCCGGTTACTCTGCACCTGAAGGAAAACAATAGGATCAGAATCAGAATCCTGTTTGGCAACAGAAGGCGGCGCATCAATATCATCAGGTAAATTATTCAGGGCCTGTGAAACTTTTTCCCTGACGTCATTTGCTGCCTTCTCCAGGTCAACCCCCAACTCAAACTCAACCGTTACGTTACTGCTGCCCTGGCTGGATGATGAGATAATGGTTTTAACACCTTCTACGCCATTCACCGCTTTCTCTATGGGCTCAGTGATCTGTTGTTCAATGATCTCTGCATTCGCTCCGGTGTAGGATGTACTTACATTGACCACTGGTGGATCAATGGCTGGAAACTCACGAACCCCTAGGAAGTTAAACCCAATAGCTCCGAATATGATAATGACAATAGAGCAAACAATGGCGAGTACCGGTCTTTTTAAACTGAGTTCAGATAAATTCATCAGCACAATTTTCGGGTCAGTTTACAATTTTGGTGAGCTTGATCCGGGACTCAGGCTTAACGAACAGCAGGCCTGTGGTGATCAGCGTATCTCCTGCCTGTAATCCGTTAATCACCTGGATCATACTGGAATCCCTTACGCCCGTTTCAATTTTTACCATCGTGGCTATTCCATTCCGGTAAGCGGCTACCTGCTTATTCCGCGCCTGAGGTATTACGGCGTTGCTGGGGATCATGATGGCGTTATCATTCCTGCCCAGGATCATTTTAACTTTTGCGAAACTTCCCGGAACGAGATATTCATCGATTCCAATCACCGTAGCCCGAATCCGCAGGTTACGGGTTGCTTCATCTACGGTACTTTCTTTTGCCAGTACCCTCGCTGAATATGATTTTCCAGATCCTTCCAGCGCAAATTCCACTGATTGGCCATTCTTGATCTCAGCGCTGTATTTTTCAGGCACACTGAACTCTACCTTCATTTGATTGACCTGTGTAATGATGGTGAGCAGGGTGGTTGGAGAAACAAAAGCACCAGGACTGATATTTTTTAAACCAAGGCGTCCGGTATAGGGTGCCCTGACTTCCGTTTTGGAAATGCCGACCCTGGTGAGTTCTATATCCGCGTTGATATTGCTCACGCTAAGCACAGACAGATCATAGTCCTGCTGCGCAATACCGCCGATGCTCAACAGCTCCCTCTGGCGTTCTTCAGTTTTCTTTGCGATCTGCAATTGAACCAAAAGTTTTTTTAACTGAGCCTGCAGGTCGCTGTCATTGATCTTCACCAGCAAACTGCCTTTCTGCACAATAGCCCCTTCTTTCAGGTTCAGCATAACGATACGCCCGGAGATCTCTGGCCTTATCTCTGTTGATTCATTTGGCAGGACCGTGCCTGACACCTCGATCGCCTGGTTGACGGAACTTGTTTTAACCACCATTCCTTCCACTGCAAGCGCAGTAGGAACTTTGTTGGCGGCAGCCAACTCGCTGGATTGTTTTTTTTCTGACTTGCAGGCGTTTAGTATGACAACTGAAAGAAAAACGGTTAAAAAATTTCTCATAGAGTGTGAAAATGCTTCTAATCAAATAAATTGGGTCCTGTCTGGCTACAACATGGGATGCCGTAAACCGGGAAAACTTGTTCGAATATGAAGTTATTCCAATTCATCCGATTTTAGCCCCGTTGGCCATGGGTTTATCCGGCTTTAGCAGAATAACTTCGTTGGCTTCGTCATAAACGCCCAACACGAGGCATTCGCTATGGAAATTTGCAATTTGCTTTGGTGGGAAGTTGATCACCGCAATGATCTGCCGCCCAACCAGTTCTTCCGACTTGTAATGGACAGTGATCTGGGCCGACGATTTTTTCACCCCCGCTGTTCCAAAATCGATGAGTAAGCGGTAAGCCGGCTTGTTGGCTTTGGGGAAAGGATCGGCTTCAAGAATAGTCCCCGTTCTGATGTCGATTTTTTCAAAATCATCCCAATTGATCAATGGCATATGAACGCATTATTTTAACTTGACTAAAATATACAACATGCTCCATTCCTCCTCACGTCGCAAGTTTATCAGGCATATGGGCATTGCAGCCGCAGGGTTTACCATTGTTCCCAGGCACGTGCTCGGAAAGGGGTATATTCCCCCCAGTGATAAACTCCATATCGCGGCGATCGGTGCCGGTGGGAAAGCCACCTTCAATATTACACAGGCCTGGAATAAAGGTGCCGAAAACATCGCCGTGCTATGCGATGTGGACGACCGCATGTCGGCCGACATGAGAAAAAAATTCCCCACTGCAAAGTACTATAAAGATTACCGGGAGATGCTTGATAAAGAAGTAAAATCCATTGATGCCGTGATGGTAACTACGCCGGACCACATGCATTATATGCAGACCATCGCAGTTATGCAGCTCGGGAAGCATGTATACACAGAAAAACCCCTGACGCACGACATTGCTGAGGCGCGTTTACTAACGGAAGCAGAGCAACAATACAAGGTGGTTACCCAGATGGGGAATCAGGGCAGCAGCGGGGATGACACCCGAATGGTGGAAAGCTGGGTGCAGAAAGGCGTACTTGGAGACGTACATACCGTTCACATATGGACCAACCGTCCAGTCTGGCCGCAAGGTATTCCCCGGCCAACAGGCATCGATCCCATTCCTGCCGAACTTAATTGGGACCTATGGTTGGGTACCGCCCCGAACCGGGAATTCAACAAAGCCTATTTGCCCGCCACCTGGCGCGGATGGTGGGATTATGGCACCGGATCATTGGGAGATATGGGTTGTCATTTTATGGATGTGCCTTTTAGGGCTTTGCGATTGGGATATCCGGAGAAAGTGGAGTGCAGTGTCACGGGGGTTTGGTCCGGATTTTTTCAAGAGGCAGATTATCATGAGAGTTGCCCCCCATCTTCCAAGGTGCATATCCAGTTTCCGGCCAGGGACAATATGAAACCGGTAGAGATGATCTGGTACGATGGGGGCATTCAACCCAAAAGACCCGTTGAACTTGGCCCTGATGAACCCATGGGTGAAGTGGACGGAGGAATTCTTTTCGAAGGAACCAAAGGGAAATTAATGGCAGGATTGTTTGGGCGACATCCAACACTGCTTCCAACCAATAGTATGAAGTTGGCCAATCTGCCCGCGCCAGACAGGGCGCTTGTACCCGGGGGGTGGGACGGGCATCAGAATCAATGGACCGCGGCCTGTAAAAAAGGCTGGGGGGCCTACACCAGTTCACCGTTCTCAATGGCAGGTCCGCTGACAGAAACGGTGCTCATGGGGAACCTTGCCACAAGAAGTTTTAATTTGAGAAGATCCAAGACAGGCGGTGGATTTACATACCCCGGAAGAAAACAACTGCTGTGGGACGGAAAGAACATGCGGATCACCAATTTTGATGAAGCGAATCAGTTTGTAAAAAGGGAATACCGAAAGGGCTGGTAGGTTTCTATTTATTCAGGAGTTCTGATAACCTGATCAGTTCAGTTTGTTTGTATCGGTTCGTATCGTTATCGAAACATTTAGAATATTCCTCGAGCAGAAACTGGATGGTTTTTGCCGGGGACACGGGTTTGAAATTGGACTCCGTGGGAGTCACATTGATACGTGAAAAATAGTTCTCTACGTCTTTCTGGGTGTATACCTGGCCGGTCATCGGATCGATGAAAAAATGAATCTTATTTTCATTTGCCTGGGTATTGAAATAATCGTGTGACGTATCAAAATAGGCCAGAATGTATTGCCTGGGGATATTCACCGCTTTTACGGGGATGTCGAGCATCTGACACAAATACTGATACAGGATGCCATTAGTGATGGAATTACCACGACGGCTTTCAATCACCTTATTTAACAGGAACTCTTCATGGTGTTGATAGGATACTTCAACACCTTTCAGCTTGTGGTAAGAGAATAGGATCTTGTTCACTACATTCACTTGTTCGAGTGCGGTGAGATAGCTGTTCAACTCGAGCCAGATGTTGCGCCTGAATTTTTCAATTTCCTGGATGATGGGGGAGGTGTGAAGATCTGGAAATTTATAACGGGCAGCCAGCAATGCACCTTCTACCAGGTCAGGATATTCCTTCCCATGCCATTCCGCCATATCTAGTTTCAGTTCATCGTAATGTAAACGGTGGATCAACAACTCAATTCTTTCCTGCACTTCCTCAGCCGGCGTATTCTCCCAAAGGTTTTCCAGATTGGGAATGATCTCTTTGCCGAAGCTGATGATCCTGTCGCTTACCGTGGTGTACACTTCTTCGTCGGGATCATCAATGAGATGAAACAGAGCTGATATTTCGTTGTTTTGTTCCATGAGGATAAACGTTCAGTTACATGACATTGTATGTTGCTAAATTTTTTTAGCAATTTCAAAATAAATATCGGAGGAACAAATCGACTTCAAATTCTTATTTATCCACAAAGGATAAAATAATGTTAGTAAGGGGGGTGTGTTATTTCGTTTTCTTTTTCCTGAAATTTTTCTTTGGAGGATTTGCTATGGCCTCGTCGATCATTTTCTTCACTTCATCGATCGTGAGGTCTGCCACTTTTTCGTGTTGCTCTTTTGGTATCGGAAAGTTTCTCAGACCCTTTTTGATATAGGGCCCGTAGGGGCCACGCAGCAACTGGACTTTTTCTTTTTCGAAGATCTTGATCGTCCTTTCCTGTTTGGTCTGTCTTTTTTCTATGATGATCGGCAACACTTCGTCTAACGTGACCACATAAGGATCGTATTCTTTAGCCAGCGAATAAAATTGTTTGTCGTGCGCAATGTAAGGACCGAATCTTCCAATGCTTACAGAAACGGGGGAGCTTTCAAATTCTCCCAGCATCCTGGGCAGTTTGAAGAGTTCCATTGCTTCTTCGTAGGTAATGGTTTCAATACTTTGATCCTGTTTCAACTTGGCGAACCGGGCTTTGTCTTCTTCATTGCTGGTATCGCCGATTTGTACCATCGGTCCAAATCTTCCCATACGTGCGATCACTTTCTTGCCGGACTCCGGTTCGATGCCCAGTTCCCTTTCACCGCTGATCCGTTCAGCAGTTTCCATGGTGGTGGTGACATCTTTTTTAAATGGTGTGTAGAAATCATCCACCATTTTATTCCACTTCACCTTACCGTTTGCAATTTCGTCGAACTCGTTTTCGATTTTGGCGGTGAATCCATAATCCATGACTTCATCGAAGTGCTGGATCAGAAAATCGGTAACCACCAGGCCGAGATCGGTGGGAAACAACTTTGATTTTTCAGCGCCGGTATTTTCCTGTTCTGTTTTTTTACTGATCTTATTTGCGTTCAATACTAGCGTCCTGTAGCTCCTGACCACCCCTTCTTTATCACGTTTTTCAACATATCCACGTTTGAGGATGGTAGAGATCGTTGGCGCATAGGTAGAAGGACGGCCGATGCCAAGTTCTTCCAGTTTTTTGACCAGGGATGCTTCCGTGTACCTTGGGGCAGGGCGTGAAAATCTTTCTATGGCTTTCATTTCCTTCAAACCCAGATCCTGGCCTACGGCCAGAGGAGGCAGCATGCTTTCGTTGGCCTCATCTTCATCCTCTTCATCGCGGCTTTCCATGTATACTTTCAGGAAGCCATCAAACTTCATTACTTCACCTTGTGCGGAGAGCATCTCCTTGTTGGTACTGATGCTGATCTTTGCAGTCGTTTTTTCCAGTTCTGCATCAGCCATCTGGGATGCCATCGTTCTTTTCCAGATCAATTCATACAAACGCTGGGCGTCCTGGATATCGGTTTGCCTTCTGTCCATGTAGGTAGGGCGGATCGCTTCGTGCGCTTCCTGGGCCGACTCATTTTTATTTTTGAATTTCCGCGTTTGGATATACTTCTTTCCATATTCGTTGCCGATCTGTGTGGTGATGTCCTGCACCGCGGTATCACTTAGGCTCACACTGTCGGTCCTCATGTACGAGATATAACCTGCTTCGTAAAGTTTCTGTGCGAGGATCATGGTGCGGCTGACACCGTATCCGAGCTTTCTTCCCGCTTCCTGTTGAAGGGTGGACGTGGTGAACGGGGCAGGAGGTGTTCGTTTAGCGGGTTTAACCAGGATATCCGCCACTTTGTATTTTGCGCCCACGCAACTTTCCAGGAATTTTTCGGCGCTCTCTTCCGAACTGTATTTACTGCCTTCCGCCTTAAAGGACACCAGCTTATTGTTGATGTCGTTAGCGGTGAAGAAAGCATCTATTTTAAAAGTACTGGTAGCGTTAAATGCGTTGATCTCTCTTTCCCTTTCAGCGATGATCCTAACGGCCACACTCTGTACCCTGCCCGCGCTGAGATTATTCTTCATACTCATCTTTCTCCAGAGAATAGGAGAGAGCTCAAAACCCACGATCCTGTCCAGTATCCGGCGCGCCTGTTGTGCATTTACCAGGTTGAGATCAAGAAGGCGGGGGTTTTTCACCGCTTTTTCAATGGCCGGTTTAGTGATCTCATGGAAAACGATCCGCTTGGTTTGAACCGGGTCCAGGCCCAGCACTTCACAAAGGTGCCAGCTGATCGCTTCCCCTTCGCGGTCCTCATCCGTTGCTAGCCATACTTCCCCGGATTTCTTCGCCAGCTGCTTCAGTTCCTTGACCACTTTTTCTTTGTCTTCCGGAACAATGTACCGGGGTTGGAAGTTGTTCAGGACGTCGATGCCCATAGCGTCTTTTTCCAAGTCCCTGATGTGACCAAAACAGCTCTTCACCTCAAAATCGGCTCCCAGGATTTTTTCAATGGTTTTGGCTTTTGCCGGCGACTCAACTATCAATAAATTTTTAGCCATAATGGTGGTTTCGGTCTTTTTCAGACGGAAAATAAAGAAAAATCAGATTCATACCACATTGATAATCAATGTTATTCTTGATTTCCATCGATTCATTAGCGTTGCAATAATACGGTTTTGCGGTAAATTTCAATATTAGATACCTACAGCGGCAATGGGGGAAATGCCCATTTAGAGGAAGGAGAATATCTTTCGCTTCACGTCATTGTCGCGGTAAATCTTATTATGGCCAAGCCCTTTTGTGATCATAAATTCTATGTTAGGGTAGCCGGTAGCCATTACTTTTTGGGCCTCCGCAACGGGGGTGACCAGATCTTCTTCATCATGTATCCAGAGGATGGACGCCGTTATATGTTTTAAAGCCCGGCTGGCAGAAAAATAGGCAGGCCAGTGACCAGACTTCTGGTGAATGATTCGGTCAAATTCTTTTCTTACTTTATTGCTTAATTGCATAAACCCGAAAAATCCGTCTATGGCGACCGTAGTCTCTGAAGCAGGGGCGATCACCACTGCGCGGGTTGTGGCATCATGGCTCCTTTTTTCCAGGTACATCATTAGGGCAAAGCCACCGAATGAGTGGCAGATGAAGCGATCTATCTTTCCAAAATGTTTCTCCGTGTTTGAGATCATTTCCATATAGTCCAACAGCGTGACCTGGCTTCCTTCGCTGCTCCCATGTGCAGGGGCGTCAAAAGCAAGCACTTCAAAACCCGCTTTGACGGCCCTGGAAATATGATGATCGAATTTTCTGCAGGAAGATTCATAACCGTGCAGGATGAGTAAACGGTTACCAGCGTCTTTGTTCCACCGATAGCCACGAACTTTCTTCCCTTGTTGGGTGAAGTAGAGTTTTTCACCTTTTGCAAAAATATCCGGGAAGGGTTTGTTGGACCGGTACTGGGGTGTGCAAAAAAGCTCATAGGCTTTTTCGGCGGCTTTCTTCGGCGATACCACAGCGATCATGTTCAGCGTTGCTCTCACATAGCCGATGGCAATTTTCTGTGCAAGTTTCATATCTTCCACAAATATAAACTTCAAAAACAGTTTGACGGATATTGTGATCATAGGTTCGGGCCATGTGGCCAACGCCATGGGAAGAAAGATCCTGGAGTCCGGTCACTCTGTGTCACAGGTAGTTGCCCGAAACAAGATCAAAGGGGAAGCGCTGGCTCGCCTGCTGCAGGCTGATTTTACTGCAGATTTGAGCCATACAAACCAGCATGCATTCATGTGTATCGTGGCGATCAGTGACGACGCCCTTCCTGAACTCCGCAGGAACCTTACTCTTGACCGTATGCTTGTTGTGCATACGGCAGGCGCTGTGACAATATCGGCACTGGAAAAAGTATCAAAAAATTTCGGGGTAATGTACCCGCTCCAAACACTTAGGGAACAGGTAGCTGACGTTCCTGATTTTCCCCTATTAGTGGATGGCAATACCCCGGAAACATGCACGATGGTCATGGACTTCGCCCGCACCCTTTCGCAAACCGTGGTGAAGGCCAATGATGAATACCGCAGAAAGATCCATCTTGCTGCCGTTGCCTCCGGGAATTTTGCCAATCATCTTTTTGCCCTTGTACAGGATTATTGCAACAAGGAAGGAGTAGACTTCCAATTGCTGTTGCCCATGTTGAGGGAGATTGTGAATAAACTTGACAACCACCATGCGTTCAACAGCCAGACCGGCCCTGCGCTACGGAACGATATCCTGACATTAGCGGCACACCGCCAAATGCTCGGCCTTCATCCCGAACTGTCTGCTCTTTACGAAATAATGAGTTCATCCATTTTTCATTACCATCATCCCCATAAATACAAGTACACATGAACGTGTTGGAAAAATTCATTCCGGTGAATACCCTTATTTTTGATATGGATGGCGTGCTGACCGATGGCTCATTGCTGGTGATGCCAGACGGAGAGTGGGTAAGGAAGATGAATATCAAAGATGGCTATGTACTTCAACTTGCGGTAAGAACAGGCTATCGCATCATCGTGATCACAGGGTCATATTCAGTTCCTGTAGAACAACGCCTGCAAAAGCTGGGTATCCGCATGGTGCACCAGCGTGTTAGTGATAAACTGCAGCTCCTGAAATATTTGATGGCGGAACATCAATTGGTCTCCGAGCAGCTGATGTATATGGGCGATGATATTCCGGATATAGAAGCGATGCGGCACTGTGGACTATCCTGTTGCCCTGCTGACGCTGCCAGAGATATACTGGCGATGGCAGATTACATTTCGCCGGTAAATGGAGGAGAAGGCTGCGTGCGGGACGTCATAGAAAAATTAATGCGGGTTCAGGGAAAATGGCAACACCAGGATGACGTTAGCAGTACCTGAAGTACTATTTATGGCTGAGGTGCACCACCATGGCCATTAGCAGTACCTCAACCATTATCTATAACCAGGATGGCGTTAGGAGAAACCGAAGCATTATCTTCATGCGATGAAACTCGCAGGCGCATTTTTCAGGTTGATTAGGTATCCTAATCTTTTTTTCATTGCGCTCACCCAGATTTTATTCTATTACTGCGTTGTAACTCCTTCATTCGGGTCCGCAGGGCTGCAAGATCCCATGGGCGCCAACGGACTATTGATCCTGATTGCCGCCTCCATTTTTATCGCCGCTGCGGGCTATATCATCAACGATTATTTCGACCTCAATATCGACCGGGTGAACAAACCGCAGAAACTGGTGGTGGACCAGATCATCAAAAGGCGGTGGGCCATTCTCTGGCACTTCAGTTTTTCCTTTGTGGGGCTGGTCTTCAGTACCATCTTGTCGAGCAGGATCGAAAACCCGCTCCCCCTCATCTTTAACATTATCACTGTTTTTTTACTCTGGTTTTATTCTACCAGTTTCAAGAAGCAGGTGCTGGTGGGCAACATCATCATCTCCCTGCTCACCGGCTGGGTAATACTGGTGATCTTTGTTTCCGTAAATCCCGTGAGGCTGCAGCGGCCCGATAGTGATGGCTTCAAAGTACTATCCCGGGTCTATAAATTCGCGGTGCTATACGGGGGATATGCATTTATTATTTCGCTGGTAAGGGAAGTGGTGAAGGATATGGAAGATATGGAAGGGGATGCCAGATATGGTTGCAGAACCATGCCCATCGTATGGGGGCTCCCTGCATCAAAGCTATTCGTTTCCGTGTGGATGATCGTGCTGATCTGTTCGATGGTGATCCTGCAGATCTATGCTCTGCAACTCCACTGGTGGTGGTCAGCCATTTACAGCATCATCTTCATCGTTATTCCTTTAGGGATGATCCTGAAGAGGCTTTTCCCCGCGGCAAACCCTTCAGATTACCACCAGCTCAGTACGCTGATCAAATTGGTGATGCTCACAGGGATACTCTCTATGTTCTTCATTAAATGGTATTCATGATCAGGAAAATCGTTCTGGCGTCACAGTCGCCCCGAAGAAAACAATTGTTGGAATGGGCAGAAGTTGATTTTGATGTCCTTACGCGGGAAACCGACGAGTCATGGCCTGAAGGAATGCCTGTAGAAGAGATCCCGATACATATTGCGCGTGAGAAAGCAAGATCAGTAATGCAGCTGGACCTTTACAATCGCTACGACCAGGGGGTGCCTGTACTGGCGGCAGATACTATTGTGGTTCTTGGTAATGAGATACTTGGTAAACCGCGGGATGCAGAACATGCCCTGACCATGTTGAAGGCACTGTCTGGCCAAAAACATAAGGTCATAACCGGGGTAGTGATCGTGAACCATGAAAAAGAGATTCGGTTTTCCGATGTTACAGAAGTTGATTTTCATTCCATACCTGAAGAAGACCTTAGGTATTATGTAGAGAAATTCGAACCTTTCGATAAAGCCGGGGCCTATGCGATCCAGGAGTGGATCGGGGTTGTTGGCATCAAAGCCATCACCGGTGATTTTTATAACGTCATGGGCCTGCCGGTTAGTCGTGTTATCAGAATTTTGCACGAGGAATTTTGATTTTTTCCCAATCGTTAAGCCGTTCTTTTCCTTTTGACATCCGTTTGGTAGCGTCTATCATTTACACGAAGCATTCCTTTTTTTCAAGTTTATCAGCGTTCTTTTCTCTTGAATTGCGGCTCCCGGCGCCCGTCATTTACACGAAGCATTCCGTTTTTTTCCATGTTTATCAGCGTTCTTTTCTCTTGTAATCAGCCTCCCCGCGTTCGTAGATTGTATAATGAATGAAAAATTGTTGCAGTTCATATGGCAGCATCGTTATTTCAATTTGTGGAACCTGACCACCCTGCAGCAAGAAACGCTGGAGATCATACAGCAAGGCAGGCTGAATCCAGACCAGGGGCCAGACTTCCTGTCGGGCCAGGTCAGGATCAATGGTCAGTTATGGGCGGGAAATGTTGAATTGCATGTGCATAGTTCAGACTGGGAGTTGCATGGTCATGATGCTGACAGCAACTATGATAATGTTGTGTTGCATGTGGTTTGGAAACATGATAAACCCATCCGTTCTTCCGTTCCCATACTTGAGCTTCAATCGAGGGTGCCTTTTCACCTCACCGAAAAATACCGGGAGTGGATGAGGACGGAGAAATTCATTCCCTGTTCGGGTGAACTGGCGTCCATGGATAAGGCCATGGTGTATCCATTTCTGGATTGGCTGATGTTGAAACGGGTGGCGGACCGATCCCGTGAGGCCTATAAAAAAGTGAAAGGGCTGGGGATGGACTGGGAAGAAGCATTTTGGAGGGCATTGGCCAGGGGTTTCGGACACAAGGTGAATGCGGATGCTTTTGAAGCATTGGCAGCCACCCTTCCGGTGAAACTCATCATGCGGCACAGTCATCAGCCCGGGCAGCTTGAAGCCATGATGCTGGGTCAGGCCGGACTGCTTCGAACGGATACAAGGGATGAATACGCGGTCTGGTTGTTCCGCGAGTATAGTTTTTTCAGGAACAAATACAAACTGGATAAATCCTATATGCCCGTTCATTTCCTGCGGATGAGACCCGGCAATTTTCCAACGGTACGGCTTGCTCAACTTGCCGCGCTGATGGGTAAAACAACCAATTTGTTCAGTATCATTACTGAATCTGATGAGCTGGATAAACTCAGGGATTATTTCAAGGTAACTGCGGGAACTTACTGGGACCATCATTACCGTTTCGGAGAGGAATCAGGGTTTATTCAAAAGATCACCGGGGCCCGTTTCATTGACAACCTGATTATCAATACGGTAATACCCTTCCTTACTGCATTTTTCCTGCAACAGGGGAAAAACGGGAAAGCCGATATAGTCGCAAACTGGGTGTATCGCCTGGCGCCCGAGTCAAATGTGATCACGGGTGGTTTTGAAAAGATGGGGATCGTCCCCCGGCACATGGGTCATAGCCAGGGCCTGCTGGAGTTAAAACAGCAGTATTGCAGCCAGTTCAAATGCCTTGAATGCGCAATAGGGAAACACCTCTTGTCCGGGAAAACACCTGACGCCCTGAAAGCCCGAAATGCACCCCTAAACACTTAATGCCCAGGCAGATGCGAGCCGAAATATCACACATCACAATGGATCAAAATGCATCATCGCATTCATCATATTTATCACATTCATTCCCCACATTCCCCACATTCATCACATTTCCTCCACCGGCCAGTTAAACTTGATCTCAAGAACAATGTCCGGATGAATGCTTTCCTTTACCGGGCAGGTGAAAGCGATCTGCTCTAATTCTTCTCTGCGATCAGCGGGCAGCGAAAACCCGGCCGGGTAATGAAACGTTAAATTTATACGGCTGATACGTCTTGGATTGGCGCTCATGATCTTTTCGGTATCCACCCTGATTTGTCGGATGGCGGGCTCCAGGTCTTTTGCGCGAATGCCCATGGTTGTGAGCATACAGCTGGCTAAAGAGGTGGCTACAAGGTCGGTTGGAGAGAACCTTTCACCCTTTCCCTGGTTATCAGTTGGGGCGTCGGTTTCAAAAAAAGATCCGGATTGGAGATGCGTGCAGGTGGTTCTAAGGCCGCCTTCATAGATTACAGAAGATGTCATTACCTTTTTTTTATAAATTTACACAGAAGTAAAATCTGAAGCGTGAAAACATTCTCAACAATATCTCTTGCCATAGTGCTTTCAATGTCTCTCGCGGCACAGGAAAGGAAGGCTGCCAAGGAAGATAAGAAGCAGGCTAAACGGGAGAAGGTCAATCAAATGATCAGGCTGGAAGAGGAGGGCGAGTCTGCTTTCAGCAAACATTCGGTGTTCAGTTTTAAGTTCCATACCGACGGTTATGGAATAATGTATGAAAAGGGGAAGATCAAGTCAGCCTTCAAAACCAGCCTGTTTCAGGTCGAGTTCAACGAAAAAAAGCACAGAAAAGAAGATAAGCAGTCGCGCAACGACGGCACCGTGATATTTGGAAATCCGTTTGTGTATGGCAAGCAAAACAATTTTTACCAGCTGAAACTGGGCGTTGGCCAGCAACGGATGATCGGAGGTAAGGGAAATAAAAACGGCGTGGCCGTTTATGGCATTTTTGCCGGAGGGCTTTCCATCGGCCTCTTGAAACCCTATTATATAGACGTGCAGGACCCTCCAAATTCGGGTGAGACTAAGCAAATTAAATATTCTCAGGCGGATAGCGCGCTCTTCATGGGCCAGGAGATACTGGGCGCCTCTGGCTTTGTAAAAGGCTGGGGTGAAATGAAGTTTGCCCCCGGAGTGCATGCTAAAACAGGGCTACGATTCGACTGGGGAAGGTTCAATAATGCTATTTCAGCGATTGAAGTAGGTGCAAACGTTGAATTCTATGCTAAGAAAGTGGAACAAATGGTAGGGGTAGAGCCTAAACAGTTTTTTCTGAACGGCTACCTTGCCCTGGTTTTCGGTAATAGAAAGTAACTAATTTCATTACCCGTTGTTGTCATAATATGAAGGAATTACCGGTACTTGACGCTGTGGTGGAACAAAGGCCCAAAAAGCCGGATTGGCTTAGGGTAAGACTTCCCATTGGGGAGGGTTATCAGAACGTTCGAAAGCTTGTTGACTCTCATAAACTGCATACCATTTGTGAAAGTGGCAACTGCCCGAATATGGGAGAATGCTGGGGCGCTGGTACTGCAACCTTTATGATCCTCGGCAATGTATGCACCCGGAGCTGCGGTTTCTGCGCAGTTGCCACCGGAAGACCTGAAGAAGTGGACTGGGACGAACCCCAGCGCGTTGCAGAAGCCATTTTCCTGATGAAAGTGAAGCATGCCGTGATCACCTCCGTTGACCGCGACGAGATCAGGGATGGTGGCAGTATCATCTGGTACAATACGATCAAGGCAGTACGCGCATTGAACCCAGGTACTACACTGGAAACCCTTATCCCTGATTTTAAAGGCGAAAAAGAGAATATCGACCGCATCATCGCAGCAGCGCCAGAAGTGGTTTCGCATAATATAGAGACAGTCGAACGCCTCACCCGCAAAGTACGGATACAGGCCAAGTACTGGCGCAGCATGGAAGTGCTCCGGCACCTGAAAGATGGTGGTATGCGAACTAAATCCGGCATTATGCTGGGACTGGGAGAGGAGATGGATGAAGTGGTACAAACCATGCGCGATCTTCGGGCAAGTAACGTAGATGTGATCACCATTGGGCAGTACCTTCAGCCTACCAAGAAACATCTTCCCGTGGTACGGTTCGTACACCCGGATGAGTTCAATAAACTCACGGAGATCGGGTATGAATTAGGATTCGACTATATAGAATGCGGCCCGCTGGTCAGGTCTTCCTATCACTCGGAACGGCACGTGTTTCCCGGCATCGGCAAAGCTGAATGGGAGAACCGGTTAAAGGCATAGAAGTCCCTAAACAGCCTGGTCTTACATCCTGCTTTCCCAAACCAATGCACTTGCGCCGAGGATAGCAGCATCCGCTTCCTTAAGCTCAGAGAACATGATCTTCACCTTATTTTGGAAAATGGGAAGAAGATTCTTTTCCATGGTCTCGCGGGTTGGCTTCAGGATGAGATCACCTGCTTTTGACATCCCCCCGAATAAGATGATGGCCTCTGGGCTGCTGAACATCACAAAGTTTGCAAAGGCAAGTCCGAGGATCTTACCTGTGTATTCATAAACTTCTTTCGCCATTGCATCGCCCTGGATAGCGCAATCATAGACCACCCGGGAATCAATTTCTTCCTTTGCAAAATTGCGGAGCAGGGTTTCTTCCCTGGGCCTTTGTTCCAGGAATTCAAGGGCTGTACGCGCTACTCCCGTGGCCGAAGCATAGGCTTCAAGGGATCCCTTGTGACCGGTTCCGGGATGCAAACGACCCTCTGGGATGATGATGGTATGTCCGAGTTCGCCGGCAAATCCATCATGCCCATATATCAACTGACCGTTAGCAACAATACCGCTGCCCACGCCAGTGCCCAGTGTGATCATGATAAAATCTTTCATGCCTTTCGCCGATCCATAAGTCATTTCCCCCACGGCCGCCGCATTGGCGTCGTTGGTGAGCCTGGCAGATAGGCCAAAGCGCTGACCGATCAACTCTGCCAGAGGGATCACCCCTTTCCAGCGAAGGTTGGGGGCGTATTCTATCGTCCCTTTATAAATGTTTCCGTTTGGGGCACCAATGCCGATACCCCGGATAAATTCAATTCCGCCCGACTCCTCAACGGCCGGAATAAGGGCCTCGAAGAGGTCATCTATGAAATCGGCGATCTTTTCGTGTTTATGGGTGAGGATGGCTCCATGGTAGGAAATATCACCTCTATGGTTAACGAGTCCAAACTTTGTATTGGTGCCGCCGATGTCTATACCAATAGCGTATTGCTGTGAAATGGGTATTGTCATGTTACAACTCAAGTATTAATGTCCGCCCCCGATCTGCTGGTCAAAGTCCAATCCCTGTTTATTCAGTACGCTCTTCAGTTTCAGTGCTAAAAATGCGAGTATGATAAAGCAGGCTGCGGCTACAAGATATGATTTATGGAGACCAATAGCACCGTCGCCTACAACTCCTTGCAGGGGTGGAATGATGGCACCACCAAGGATCATCATGATCAGCAGTGCCGAACCCTCACTGGTGTACTTGCCCAAACCACCCACGCCCAGGGAGAAAATACAGGGCCACATGATCGAGCAACAGAGACCACCGGAGATCAGGGCGAAAACAGATACCAGGCCCGTTGTAAATGAACCAATAATCATGCCCGCGGCTGCGAGTAAGGATAGGGTCAGCAGGGTTTTAACGGGTTTCTCCTGTCCATAGAAGAAGGCTACTATGGTGATCGCGATCACGATGGAATAGGGAAGCAGGTTGGTGATATCCGATCCATAGAGCCTGTTTACCAGCAGTACCACCCCAAACGCCACAAATGGGACAACAATAGTGGCAATCCTTTTAGCGGAGGCCGACAGGTTAAATACGCTGATAGCGCCAGTCCACCTGCCGATCATCAAACTGCCCCAGTATAAAGAGATGTATTGGGAGATCTCGCTTTCGTCGAGCCCCGTTGCATTGAAATAGCCGGGTTGTTTCAGCAAGGCGCCAAAATTGTTATCGATGGTGACTTCGACACCTACATAGACAAAGATGCCGAGCATGCCGTAGATCAGCTGGGGGTATTTCATCGCGCCCCAACCCACATCGCTGACGGAAGCCTTATTGTTGCTGTAAAACAAAATTCCGATCACAACCACCATCGATGCCAGGAGCAACATCAGTTTGGATACTTCGGTAAACTGGCCAACCAGGATGATGCCGAAGATCAACGCGGTCATCAGCAATAAAGCACCCGATGCTTTGTTGGCCTTTTCAAACGGTTCGTCATTCTTGCCTTCTGGAAGCCCTGAGAACATGAAGAAAAGGGCAACTGCGGCAAAAACCGCAGCAACGATAAGGTAGAGGTTATTGATGTTTTTAACGGTGACCTCAGTGCCTTCACTGCCTATGGAACCAAAGAGGAAGAAACTGACGATGATGGGTCCAATGGTTGTACCAATAGAATTTACACCACCCGCCAGGTTGAGGCGGTGGGAGCCCGTGGCAGGGTCACCCAGGGAGATTGCGAAAGGCTGCGCACAGGTCTGCTGAACCGAAAATCCAAGGGCCACAATAAACAGGGATCCAAGGATCGCATTGAACGAGTTTGCATTGGCCGAAGGGATGATCAGCAGGGCCCCGATAATCGAGATGCCAAGTCCGTAAATGATCCCTTTTTTGTAGCCGATCTTATTGATGATATCATATCCAATAACATTAGATACGATAAAAAGGATAAGCGATCCGATAAAATATGCACCATAGAAAGCCGAACCGATCAGTTGCGACTGGAACTGGGAGAGCGAGAAATGTGTTTTACAGAAAGGGATCAGGATGCTGTTGGAAGCAGCGATAAATCCCCAAAAAAAGAAAACAAGTACAAGGGTTCCCAGCGCACTGTAGTTGGTAGGCTGTTTGGGTTGCGACATATGAAGTTTGTTGGTTTTGGTTCATAAAGTGCTGAAAATAGCAAGAATTTAGAAGGATAAAAATTTTTTATCATAGCCCCCTCAATCCGAAAAACGTTCTTACATTCAATGGTCAACAAAACGATTGCGATACCTGATGGAGATCATTCACGTAACGGCAGAATGTTACCCCGTAGCCAAAGCGGGAGGATTAGGGGATGTACTTGGCGCCTTGCCCAAGTATCAGGTTGATATGGGACATACCGCCAAGGTAGTGATGCCCATGTACCGCACTAAATACCTATACAATAACCAGTGGGAAGTGGTGCATAAAGGTGCAACCAACCTCGGCAGCACCTGGTTCGATTATACAGTTATCAGGGAGCAAACAAATAAGCAGGGCTTCGACCTTTACCTAATTGATATCAATGGCTTACTCGATCGTGAAAAAGTTTACGGTTATAATGATGATACCGAGCGATTCATTTCTTTTCAGATCGCATTCGTTGACTGGCTATCCAGGTGGGAGCACCGGCCGGATGTGGTGCATGTACATGATCACCATACCGCCCTCATTCCCTTCATGATGCAGCATTGCTTTGCCTTCCAGGCCTTGTCCGGGGTGCCAACGGTGCTCACCATTCATAACGGTCAGTACCAGGGGCAGTTTGGGTGGGATAAAAGCGCTTTTATTCCCGCATGGGACAGTTGGAAAAGTGGACTGCTGGAATGGAAGAAATCCATCAACCCCCTCGCGGCGGGTATCAAGTGTGCCTGGAAAGTAACTACGGTAAGTCCAAGTTATATGGAGGAACTCAGAACAATGAGTAATGGACTTGAGGACCTGTTTGAATATGAAAAGGGGAAATGTACCGGAATCCTCAATGGCATTGATGTCAATGTCTGGGACCCGATGAAAGACACTTACCTGGATAACCATTATGATGCAGACACAGCGGATAAAGGTAAGGCGGCTAACAAGGCAGAACTATGCGATACTTTTCAGCTGGATATAGAAAAACCCCTGTTTGTTTTCATCGGGCGTTTGGTTGGGGAAAAAGCTGCTGACCTCCTTCCGCAGGCCATTGGTGACAGTCTTTATTATATTGGACGGAAAATGAATTTCCTGATTCTGGGCAGTGGAGAACCTGATGTAGAGGGGCAGTTGGAAGTGATGAAAAATATAAGCTGGGGAGATTATAATGTCTATATTGGTTATAATGAAAAGCTCAGTCACCTGATGTATGCGGGGGCCGACTTCCTCCTCATGCCTTCACGGGTGGAGCCTTGCGGGTTGAACCAAATGTACTCCATGAGATACGGAACCGTCCCGGTTGTCAGAAAAACAGGCGGACTGAAAGATACAGTGCTCGATTATAGTGAAACCGGGGGGTATGGGGTCACATTTAACAATGCCACAGTGGGAGAGATCACAGAGGCGATTTACAGGGGTACGCAGTTGTACGACAATAAAAAGAAATTCAAAGCGGTCAGAAAGAAGATGATGGGATTGGATTTTAGCTGGACCCGAAGCGCCAAAGAATATGTGGACCTGTACAAGTCTTTAAAATAATGCTGATAAATCATGAAAGTTATGAATAAAGAGGTGATCGCCGTTATCCTTGGAGGAGGCGCCGGCTCAAGGCTGAAGCCGTTAACTGCAACCCGAAGCAAGCCCGCTGTACCCATTGCCGGTAAATATCGTTTGGTTGATATTCCCATTTCAAATTGCCTGAATTCAAACATCGGGAGAATGTTTGTGCTTACCCAGTTCAATTCAGCATCGCTTAATAAGCATATTAAAAATACCTATCATTTCAGTGCCTTCAGCTCGGCATTTGTAGACATCATCGCCGCGGAACAAACCACGGACAATCCAAACTGGTTTCAAGGGACCGCAGATGCGGTGAGGCAGAGCTTACGACACATCGAACAAAATGAGTTTGATTATATACTGATCCTTTCTGGAGACCAGCTTTATCAAATGGATTTCGAAGAGATGGTGCAGAATCACATCAAATCGAAAGCAGAGATCACCATAGCCACTATCCCCGTAAGCGAGAAAGATGCAACCGAATTTGGCATCCTCAAGGCTGATGATGATAATTTCATTACCTCTTTCATTGAGAAGCCCAAGCACGAAGTGTTGGGCGACTGGGTTAGTGATACGGGTGAAGAAATGAGAACCGCCGGTCGTATTTACCTGGCCAGTATGGGTATTTATATTTTCAACCGCAAGTTGCTTTTTGATCTGTTGTTGGATGATAAAATGGAAGCCACCGATTTCGGCAAGGAGATCATTCCTTCGTCTATTGAAAAACATCGCGTGGTCAGTTACCAGTATGAAGGTTATTGGACAGACATTGGAAATATCCATTCGTTTTTCGAAGCCAATCTCTCACTTTGCGATGATCTTCCGCCTTTCAATTTGTTCGACAACAGCAAGATCGTTTATACACGGTCACGGATGCTCCCACCGGCTAAAGTTAGCGGAACAACATTGGAAAGAACCATTGTAGCCGATGGCAGTATCATCCATGCATCCAGGATCGAGAACAGCGTGATCGGCATTCGCACCAGGATTGGATCAGGCACTACGGTGGTAAATACGTATATTATGGGATCCGACTACTACGAAACTGTCGAGGATATGAACATGGCTGCTGAGCGCGGATTGCCCAAATTGGGGATCGGCGAAAGAAGTTATATAAGGAACGCTATTATCGATAAGAATTGTCGCATCGGCGATGATGTACGGATAAACGGTGGCCCCCATCTGCCAAACTCCGACCACTCCCTGTATACGGTAAAAGAAGGTATTGTGGTTGTTAAGAAAGGCGCCATATTGCCGAATGGATTTGTCATTTGAAATGTGATAAATGTGAAGAATGAATGTGACGAATGATGTGGTGATTGAATGAGAGCATACGTGTAGAAAGTCGTTTTGATTTTAAAGAACAAGAACATGCCATCCACTGGAACATCAATTGCCCATGCGAAGCCTGAGCAAAAGCCCAAGCTGTCCACTGCCCAGATAATCAATATGAGTTTTGGATTCCTTGGGATCCA
Organism: Chitinophagaceae bacterium; assembly: GCA_040404005.1. Taxonomy (GTDB): domain Bacteria; phylum Bacteroidota; class Bacteroidia; order Chitinophagales; family Chitinophagaceae; genus Pollutibacter. Next base: position 7,033 of record JBBAJO010000011.1, on the reverse strand, counting down.
GTTTGGATTCGCTCTTCAAAACTCAAATGCCTCAGGTATCCTGAGGAATTACGGAGCAGATGTTGAGCACCTGTCTTGGTTCTGGCTCGCGGCCCCACTGGTGGGTCTGATCGTTCAACCGATCGTTGGCCACTACAGCGATCGGACCTGGACAAAGCTCGGCCGTCGCAGGCCATATTTCTTAGCCGGAGCCATACTTTCCGCCAGTGCACTGACCCTGATGCCCAACGCCAACACGCTTGGCGCCATTGCGCCTTTAGTAATTGTTGGGGCGGGTTTTCTTATGATCATGGATGCCTGTTTCAACCTGGCCATGGAGCCCTTCAGGGCTCTGGTAGCGGATAACCTTCCAGAAGAGCAGCGCACTAAAGGATTTGGTATTCAAACTTTCCTGATCGGCATTGGCGCGGTAGTGGGATCGTTGCTGCCTTATATACTGAATAATTGGTTCGGCGTTTCTAAAGACGCGCCGGAAGGGGTGGTAGGGCAGAATGTGAAGATCTCTTTTTACATCGGGGCACTCGTGTTTATTTCTTCGATTTTGTGGACCGTTTTCAAAACAAAGGAGTATCCTCCTAAAGAATATGAACGCTACCATGGTAAAACCGAAGATCAGCAAGCTGGCCTCGGTGCTATCTGGACCGATTTTCTAAAAATGCCCCGTACCATGAAACAACTGGGGCTGGTGCAGTTTTTCTCCTGGTTCGCCTTGTTTGGCATGTGGGTGTTCACTACAGATTCCATTGCAACCCATATTTTCAAACTACCTATCGATGATAAGAGTTCGTCACTGTATCGGGAGGCGCAATCGTGGACCGGTGTGATCTTTGGCGTGTATAACGGTGTGTCCGCTGTTTACGCACTCATGTTGCCCGCCATTGCCGCCAAACTCGGCCGGAAGAAAACCCATTCGCTCTCCCTCATCATTGGTGGCATCGGCTTGATCTCATTTTTCTTTGCCCCCAATAAGGAATTTCTCATCTTCTCGATGGCTTGCGTGGGAATAGCGTGGGCAAGTATTCTGGCCATGCCTTATGTGATCTTATCCAGTTCTATTCCTGCAGGAAAAATGGGAATTTACATGGGTATATTTAATTTCTTTATTACCATTCCCCAGATCCTTAATGGTGCAATCGGCGGCCCTATGGTTAAACATATATATAATAATCAGCCCGTTTATGCATTGATCATGGCTGGTGTTTTCATGCTCTGCGCAGCAGTAAGCGTGATCTATGTGTATGACCCCGCTACGATCAAGACAGGTGATAAAGTATCAAACTAAGTTCTATGCTGCGATTTTTTTTTAAGGCACTGGTTTGCGTTCTCTGCTCCATTTCCGCGACCGGACAAATGAATGTATATCCTACCAACTGGTGGGTGGGTATGAAAGACCCAAGTTTACAACTGATGGTGCACAGGGCAGGAATTGGAAATGCCAGCATTAAGATGACACCTTATGCGGGTGTGAAATTAGTAAAGACCTTTGTGCCGGAGAATAAGAATTACGTTTTTATTGACCTGACCATTGCCCCTGAAGCCAGAGCTGGAAAGATCAATTTTGCAATTACACAGGGTAATGAAAACTCCACGCTCTCCTTCGAACTCAAAAGAAAGAATCCTTCAAATGGCAACACGCGAGTGAGGGGCGTGAATTCTTCTGATCTCGTGTATCTGATTATGCCCGACAGGTTCAGCAATGGCGATCCCGCTAATGATGTGGTGAAGGATAGTCGTGATGAAATGCTTAACCGATCCAATCCCTTTTCACGGCACGGCGGGGATTTGCAAGGAGTGGAGAATAAACTTGATTATCTCAAGGACCTTGGGGTAACTGCGGTTTGGCTTACACCCATCATTGAGAACAACATGCCCCAGATGGATGAGTGGAACAGTAAAGTGGCTGGATATCATGGCTATTGGTTCACTGACCATTACAAGGTTGATCCGAGGCTTGGTGGTGATGACGCCTACAAAAGCCTGATCAAAACTGCCCATGGTAAAGGCATGAAGCTGATCCAGGACGCAGTATACAATCACGTGGGTAGTCATCACTGGTTCATCCTTGATCAACCCATGAAAGACTGGACCAACAACTGGCCAGCCTACCAGGGCGCCAATCACAAAGAAGAAGTGTTCTATGATCCCTACGCTTCGAAGATCGACAAAGATATCATGGTAGGTGGATGGTTTGTTCCGCATTTGCCCGACTTGAATTTGCGGAATCCGTGGCTGGCCAAATTCCTCATCCAGCATGCGATATGGACAACGGAAGAATACGGGATCGATGGTTGGAGAGTGGATACGTACAAATATTGTGATGAGCAGTTTATGAATAACGTGAATGCGGCATTGGAAAAAGAGTTCCCCTCCATCACCATTTTTGGGGAGGCCTGGTGCAATTCCCCGGTCGGCAGTGCTTATTTTGTAAAGAATAACATGAACTTTCCCTTCAAGCATAACCTGCAGGGCGTGACCGAGTTTCCCACCGCCTACGGGATCAAGGATGCCGCCCTTGGCAATATCAACGTGCTCTATTCCGTACTTGCGCAAGACCAGTTGTACAAGGATCCTTCGCGCAACTGCATTTTTCTGGAGAACCATGATATGAATCGGATCCTGTCTGAGCTCCGTGACGACCAGGAGGCATTGAAACTCGCTACAGGTATGCTGCTCACCTTGCGTGGCATCCCTCAATTGTATTATGGGACCGAAGTGCTGATGAAGAATTTCAAGAATCCCAGTGATGCAGAGGTACGTCGTGATTTTCCTGGCGGCTTCCCCGGAGATTCAGTAAATAAGTTCACAGCATCAGGAAGATCAGCCTCCGAGAATGATTATTTCAACTTCCTCCGTAAGCTGGCAAACTATCGTCAACGCTCGACTGCAATTGCTTCCGGTAAGATGTTGCAGTATCAGCCACGCGAGAATGTGTATGTGTATTTCCGGTACAACGGCACGCAACGATTGATGTGTGTGGTAAATCCAAACAAGGAAGCAAAGAGCCTGCTGCTCAGCCCATATGCGGAAGGTCTCGCCGGTAAAACTTCTGGCCGCGAAATACTCACTGACGAACGCATGTCCCTAACCGGCCAACTTGCTGTCCCCGCAAAATCATTTATGCTGATCTCGCTGGACTAGGTATAAAATCTACTTTTTTTCAAGTCAAATTAGACAAGAGTAAATACCTGGACAGTATTAGTTGAATTGTAAGATATGATTCACAACTTATCTGGTTGCAAACTATGATCGTGTTAACCAATCAATCAACTTAAATCAGAGGGCTGCATTCCAGCAAATATAGAGGACTGCTTTCCAATGAGCAGAGCGGGTGTGCTTTACGGAATTTTACATTAACCATAGTCTGACTGCCTGTTAAGTGTAATATTAAAATAAATTATGCTCAAAAGCATAGCGTACAAGCAACGCTGTATTTTTGATATGCAGCTTACGCATCAAACTTTTTCGGTGGGTGTCAACTGTACTTAAACTCAAAAATAATTTTTCTGCAATTTCAGGATTTGTCAACCCATTCGCAATCAGGCGGAGGATTTCGTTTTCCCTTCTTGTAAGCACGGGAGAATCTTCATGTGCTCCGTTTTTAAGGGTGGATGCAGCTTCACCGCTCAGGTATGTTTTCCCTTTAGCCACATCCCGGATGGCAGCTGTGATCTCTTCTTTGTATGCGTTTTTTAGCAAATAACCACTGGCACCATGCTCCATCATGGTATCAATATATGTAAATTGGTTAAAAGTGCTGAGGCCAATTACAAATACACCCGGATATGCCGTTCTCACTTCCTTGCATAAATCAACGCCGGATTTATCCGGCATACTAATATCCATCAATATTACATCTGGGAGCTTGTTTTTTAGAAATGATAAACAGGAGGCTGCATTGGAAGCATGGCCGATCAGTTCAATATCCTGTTCTCCCTGAAGTAATGTGCGGATCCCTTCAATTACCATGTAGTGATCGTCTACGATAAAAACTTCTATATGCTTCATATATCATATTCAATATTTATGGAACTGCCTTTACCAGGTGCAGACTGTACATCCAATTTTGCTTTCAGGTAATCCAGTCTGTTTTGGATATTTATCCAGCCCATGCCATTCGCCTCATTAAGTAAAGCGGTATCAAACCCCTTTCCATTATCTTCAACTGTTAGAAAAAGTTTATTGCCTTCTTTGGTTGCCTGGACCAAAACGCTTGTAGCCCCGGCATGCTTGATCACATTATTCAGTAATTCCTGAATGACACGATATAGGGTGACACTCGAAGCCTGTTCAATATTCAGATCATCCATGCCATATGACTGATATACAACCTTTAACACACCGCTTCCGTTGATACCCGTGCAAAAATCCTTTAATGCCGAATTGAGGCCATACTTCAGAAGCGCCTCAGGCATCATATTATGTGCAACCCTTCTTAATTCATTGATGGAAGCATCCAGCATATCGATCCCGCGTTCTAATACCTGCATATGCTCAGGTGTAGTTGTCAAACTTTCTTTCATATTACTGAATGAATATTTTACACCGGATAACATGCCACCCAATCCGTCGTGCAAATCTTTTGCCAGCCTGCTGCGCTCTTCCTCCTGACCTTTCAATACAGCTTCGGTAGCCAGCAACAGTTTTTCCTTTTCAAGTTCTATGATCCTTTGATGCTGCAGTTGTTGCCGGTTCCGATAGTTGCGGAGACCGAGCAAGGCTATCGCTAAAATAGATAAGCTACTTCCAAAGAGGATATAGTTGAATAGATTCTTTTGTTTGATCGTAAGTTCCTGTACTTTTCTTTCAGTTTCCAGTTCCCTGATCAGCGTTTGCTTCTTGGCTGTTTCATATTTGATTTCCTGCAGGTTGATATAAGCCGTTTTTTTCTCATCGAGCAGCGAATCATTCAGTAAAAAATATTTTTTATGCCAGTCCAATGCCGCAGCAATATTACCATTGGCTTCATTGAGTTCAGATGCCCGAAGGTAAAGGTTTTTCAGTTCCAGCCTTGTGCCCAAAGACTGGGCCAAAGGAATACCCGTATTGATGTAGGTTTCAGCAGCGAGGTACTGGTTTGTTTTGAGCAGCAGGTCACTCAAGCCCATGCAGCCATACAACTCATATTCCGGGGCGTTCGATCGTTTAGCCAGTTCTATGGTTTTTTTATACAATTCTTCTGCTGTCACCCATTTGTTCAATGCCTTGTAATGATCTGCCCTGCCCAGCCAGCCATCCATTCGGATGATATCATCCTTCATTTTTTCACCCAGCCTTTCCACCTGGCTAAAATGCAGTAATGCCGAATCATTTTTTTTCAGGTTAGTTTCTGATGTAGCAATATTGATTAAAGATGAGGCAATAGCATAATCATTATTTAATACCTGTGCTATTTGTAATGCTTTTCGCGCAAAATACAGTCCTTTTTCATATTGATCCAGGCTGTTAAAAACTGAAGCGAGGTTATTGTTGGCTATACGCTGTGCATTTTGGTGCCCGATCTGGTCTGCATATTGCAAGGCCTTGATATAGCTGTCTGCCGCAGATTCCAAATCACTCAGGTATTGCCATTCACTGCCTATATTAATGTAAGCGTAAGCCAGTTGCTGTTGGTTGCCGGTACCTTCCCATAGTTTCAGGTTTTCTTTGCATAATTCAAGTGCTTCCCTGAATTTACCCTGGTTGTTCAAGATCACTATAGTGTAACTGATACATGTCGATAGACCTTGTTTATACTGGGATTTTTCAGCCAATCGTTTGGCTTGATCATAGTACAACAATGCTGTGTCAGGATTGCTGGTTTCGAATAGTTCGCCATATTGCAGCAGCCTCATTACCTTATTGGTATCCGTCTTTTCTTTTTGTATGATTTTCCAAAGACTGTCCTTTGCGTAATTCTCCTGTGCATACGAAGCATGCATGGTACATACAGGCAAGAACAGCAATAAAAACGGTATATTTTTCATTCCAATGGAATCATTCATCGATGATATTACTCATTGATTATTGATAATAGTTGATCCTTTTCCTATGATCAAGAGTAAGGATTTGAGGGCTACCGGAAGTTAGGTTAATTGCTGACATTACTATTCTCATTGAGCTTTTTTTTAGATGAAATGCAATTAATTGAGATGATACAGGATAACACTAGACAATTTTTCCGTCATTTTGAAAAATCAATCGTTGTATTCAAGGAATCGTTGCTATTGTTTTATAAAGGCGACCGATTGTGAATTTCCTGACTCCAGCAATTGCAGCCTGTAATACCCCCGTTTCAGTGTACTGATGTTTAACTGAAGCTGCTTGGCGCCATAGGCTACCTGCTGTTGCTGAACCAACTGGCCCAGGGTATTGAAAATCCTGATGGTGGCATTACCTCTGGATAAAGGCAAGAAAACAGTCAGCTGATCGCTTGCCGGATTAGGCGCCAACGTCAATGGTAATCCATTCATCCCGAAATTGACCTTTATCGTCTTTGAATAACTGTACTTACCATCCTTATCTGTTTGCCGGATGCGGTAATAGTTGGCACCTGTTTTCGGAGTACCATGCAGGTATTGGTAATTCCGTGTAGCGGAACTGTTGCCTGCTGCAGGTACATTATCTAAGGATATAAATCTAAAGCCATCCGGGCTGTGTTCAATGGTAAAGCTGGCTGTATTGCTTTCTGAACCCGTGGCCCAGTTAATTAATATCTTCCCCCCATTTACCTGACCGGAGACCGACAACCAGGTCACGGGCAACGCTGTGCCGGAGGCTGAGACCAATGCCAATTCAGAAAAGCTGCTTATCTCGAATTCAAAATAATAGTTATACTCGTCTGGAAATGGCCCATTACCAATGCGGTGTACAGATGGGGTAATGTATGAGTACAGTGACGGCGAGGTACCAGGATTCACGGTAACATCCAGATCAACCGGCGAACCAGGGGCTGCCTTCTTTTTAAGAATGCGCAAATCATTTACCGTTGCCAATGGAAATCCATTGTTGCGCAGGTAAGACAAAAACCCATAGATCTCATAGTTCGAGTAATACA
>JBBAJO010000010.1:69586-109482 GCA_040404005.1 Chitinophagaceae bacterium | reverse complement strand
TCCACCCTAATAAAGACCGATAATCTATACAGCCGGTACTGGACAGACATGATGGGGTAAGCTACCAAGAGAGGATAAAAAAGGGAGCATTCACTCCCCCTTTTTTTATCCCTTTATTTCCCAGCCACTTCTGTATTCTCGTTTCACAAATTGATTCGCGTCATCGAAGTTGGTGACTTTCATATTTTCACCATCCCACTTCAACTTCACCCTGCCATAGAAATTATTACCGCCTTTTTCAGTCTTCTTCCTCAGCATATAACTCCTGATCGCCAGGTTACCCATCAGCACGGTCTCGGTCAACGGACCTGAATAATCAAATGAAGACGTCAACTCTTTATGCTGCTTACTATTGAAGCCCGCTTTACAGGCCTCGGTCCAAAACATCTGGTGGCCATACTCCGGTAATGACTCTACTTTTACCGTTGATTTAGGCACTTCTATTTTCTCCCCATTATTCAAATAGATCTTTGGATCATTGCCATACATGCCAATGGTCATCAGCCCTTTGGTGCCATGCAGGATGATACCGTTCGCGCCGCCATCATTACTAATGGATTCGTTTGCCGGGATCAGATCCGGGTGCATAGGCCTGATGCCACCATCCATCCAGATCATTTTTAATGGCGATTTATTTTTCTTAGTAGCCGGGAACCTGATCTCCACATGGGAAGATGGCGGACAGCCCTCAGGAATGTATTCCGGATTCCAGTCTTTTATAAATACCGCACCTACACTACATTCCACGTCAGTTGGATAACCCAGTCCGAGTATCCTGAACGGCGAATCAATCGTATGACAACCGATATCTCCCAACGCGCCAGTACCGAAGTTCCACCAACCACGCCATTTGAATGGGTGATACAACGGATGATAGTCTACGAAATCAGCAGGACCAATCCAGGTATCCCACTCTTTTGATGTCATGGATGCAGGCAAGGCCGGCTTCTCCGTAGGCACAGGAATACCCTGCGGCCAAACCGGACGGTTTGTCCAGATGTTTGCCGTATGCACTGTTCCAATCAGGCCCTTATCGAACCACTCTACCGCAGTTTGCTGCAGGGGATTGGAAGAACCGTGGTTACCCATCTGGGTGACCACTTTATATTTTCTGGCGGCCTCCGTCATCATCCGCGCTTCAGCAATATTATGGGTCAAAGGCTTTTGCACATATACATGCTTACCCAACTGCATACATGCCATCGCAGCATAGGTATGGAAGTGGTCTGGCGTTGAAATGGTCACGGCATCGATCTCTTTGCCCGACTTATCGAGCATCTCCCTGAAATCGTGATACTTCTTGGCGTTCGGGAATTTCTCGATCACGTTTTTCGCACTATTCCAGTCTACATCCGCAAAGGCAACTACATTATTTGCGCCTTTATTAAAGGCATTCATAATATCGGAGTTGCCTTTTCCGCCGGCACCGATCGCAGCCAGGTTCAGTTTATCACTCGGGGCCGTATAGCCTTTTCCGAGTACGTGCCGCGGAACAATAAAAAACCCCGCCGCGGCCAGCGTGGTCTGCTTGATGAACTCTCTGCGTTTGTTGAACCTTTTAGACATAGTCATAACTTATTTGGGGTTGCTTAAATTAAGCTTTTTTATTATGCATTTACCACAAAATCTTTCAAGCCATACCAGTTTTCATAATGGGCTGAATATTTGTCGTCCACCTCACGGCGCTTGAGTTTCATGGTAGGCGTAAGCATATTGTTGTCGATGGTCCAATGCTGGTCAACCACTACGATCTTTTCAATCTTCTCGTGGGAATCAAGTGTGCTGTTAATTCGACGAATATGCGCGGCAATTTCTTCTGCCATCCTATTTTTTTCCCTGGTTCTTCCCGAATCAGTCAGGGTGATCAACACAATGGGCTGGGGGAGACCCGACCCCGTGATGCACGACAATTCAATATCAGCGTGGCTGCCAATCTTCATCTCAATGGGCGAGGGCGCCACATATTTCCCCTTACTGGTTTTGAAAAGATCCTTTGTTCTGCCCGTGATCTTCAGATAACCTTCAGCATCTATTTCGCCGCGGTCGCCTGTGCAAAGAAATCCATCGTCTGTAAATGCCTCCCGCGTGAGTTCGGGATCTTTATAGTAACCATCCATCAAGGCATCGTGCTTGACCTGGATCTCACCACCATCCGCAATACGCAGTTCTACCCCGGGAAGCGCATAGCCCACTGAGCCGAGTTTAGCATCCTTCATCAGGCTGGCCGTGCTGTAGCCGAAATTTTCCGTCATCGCATACCCTTCACCAATATGGATACCAATTTTCCGGTACCAGGCCAGCAAGGGCTCGGGGGTTGGCGCTGCAGAGGTAAAAAGCCTGGTCGTTTCTTCCAAACCAAGTCCAACCCTTATCTTCTTCTTAACGATACCCGATATGATCGGGATCTTCAATAATAAATTCAATTTTTTCTCCGGCATATGCCCAAGGATGCCCTCCTGGAATTTCTTCCAGATTCGATGTACCCCCAAAAATATCGTGGGCTTTGCGTACCTGATATTCTCCTGGAATTTGTCCACCGACTCTGCAAATGAGATCTCACCGCCGCTATACAAACACCCCATCTCAACAAAAAATCGTTCACCGATATGGGCCATGGGCAGATAGGAAAAGAATCTTTCCTCGGACCCAAGTTTCAAAAACTTCACTGCATGATCAGATGCAAAGCTGAAGTTGCCCACTTTGTGCATGACCCCTTTAGGAATACCCGTTGATCCTGAGGTATAGATCAGGGTACCCGGCTCACGACTCTCCCTTATGATATTTCCCTGCAGGGCTTCATGCTGACGAACCAACTTATCCCACTGCAAGTATCCCTTCGGACCATAGTAGGGAAACGAGATTAACTGCATATTGTCGGGCACCCCATCTTTCATACCCTCCCAATTGTCCAGTTTACCCACGAACAAAAGAGGTGCATCGCAATGTTCCAGGATCTGCCTAACACTCGCTGCAGTAAGATTGGGATATAAAGGAACAGATACATGCCCGGACATCATAATGGCCAGATCACACATCACCCAATGCGCACAGTTTTTTGAAACCAGTCCAATATGACTGTGGAGCGGGAGGCGCATTGCCTTTAACGCAGCCGCCATCTTCCTGATCTCAGTCCCGGCTTCATGCCAGGTCCAGGTATGCCAAAGCCCGTCAATAGGCTGGCGTAAAAAAATTCTATCGGGAGCAGTAGTCTCCCAATGATAGAACATCTCCAGTGGGGAGGGATGCAAGTTGTTTGAGTAGACAGTCATTGTTTCAATTAGCTAATTCCTGCCTACCGGCAGGCAGGGGCTAATTTACTAATTAGCTAATTGATTCAGCACAAATAATATAAGTTGGGGCAGCCTCCTTCAACATTACTTAGCATCTTATAGGCGCCACCAGAAAAATTACTGGAAGATCATCCTGTACGAAATATTATCGCCAAATTCTGATGCAGCATAATTGCCATAACGATAAACCACCGCAGCACCAATGACCCGTTTCCTGGTAGTGTACTTAAGGCCCAATCCCGTCTCCAGGTAGAGTTTGTTCATTTGCCTGATGGCCACCTGGTGAGCGAGGTCCTGCTTGTAACTTCCGATACCCGCACTGTTTGGCATGAACAGGCTGACACCCCATTTCTTTCGCTTCTGAAAAATATAGCCCGACTCAAATTCTGTATACAGTGCCCCATATGACGTATTGGTGAACTCAAACGGAGCCATGGAAGAGAATGTCCCCGGCACAAATACATCGAAGCTTCGCCTGTTTGTACCTAAGTTGCTGAAGAGCATGGCGTAGGGCGTAGTGCCGCTGATATAGCCTGCTGAAAGATTATATTTCAGCTTACCCATCCTGCCCAACTTGACATTGTTTTCATACAAAGCCTCCATCCGCACGTACTCGATCCCCTCGATGTCTTCGGCTGACCTGCCCACACGGATATCCAGCGCCAGCCGCGGATCATCAGCATTGAATCCGTTCAGGGAAAGGCTTCCGTACTTGATCAATGCCTGCTTGAACCGGGTGGTCAAACGCATGCCGGCTTCGAAGAGGCTGTTGCTTCTGATCACTGAAGAAGATCCCTTCACCGAGTATCCATATCCATGGTTAAAATCCCGGATCTGGTAGTTGGCAAAGGCAATGGCCTCCACTTTCTTGAGCATCCTGAACTTGCCGTACAACTCAAGCTTCTGGATATCATCCGCCTTATCCACCATCAGATACTGGTAGTTTCGGGGCCTGATACCGGGCAATAACAGGTTTGACATGCCCCAGAGATGAATATCCTTCCGATACGATAACCCAAGGGTGAAGTCCTGATCAGGGGATGGTTTGAACTCGTAATAGGCACCATACTTCCAGGCACGGTCCCGAAAACCATAACCCCCGGAAATGCCGAACTTATGCTGCTCCGAAAACCGTTCGTTGGTGCTGAGTCCAAATCCAAGGCGAACTGTTTCGTATTCATTGATCTTGACGATCTCATTCAGGTCGATGTTTACATTGCCTACTGGAATTTTACCACTGACCAGGTATCCCAGCGCGTCCATCCGGCGCTCCAGTTTCCTTATCCCGTTTGAGTCTTCATTGAACACACTGTCGACATACTTATAGGTTCGAAGCTCGCTCACGTCCAGCGGCTTATCCCTTCTTTCATTCCAATACGCATCTGACCGTTTGCCGGACTGCTCATCCACTACGAGGGCGTAATTCGAAAACGCGCTTCTTTTCAAATCCGGATTGATCGAGATCCCGTTCAGGTAGGTAGCTACATAGAATTTAACGGGGGCGTCATCACTATCCTGCTTTGCATCCGTGCTCTCCTCTGGTAAAAATAACAACTGCGTCAGCAATTGTTTGGGGAACCATTTGCCTTCTACCTGCTCATAATTCTGTTTGAAAGTAATAGAGCTGATGTTGGAAGAATAGAATGCAGAAGCCTCCACATTGACAATGGCATAATCCGATTCATGGATATGCACCTGGCCTTTCAGGAGCTGCAGGCCCATGCTTTTATACCTTGGCCGGAACGATATGATATACGTCTGCTTATCGTCACTCCCCTTGATGGAGTCCACCAGGGAGAACACGTAGCTGCGGAAATATTTATTGGAGACGGGATTGTGGTACTCCGAGCCAATGACGTTGAACTCGTCTTTATAAAAAGAAAAATACTGTATCTGCGTAACCAGGCCAATGATATATGGGTTACCGAGACCCGATACTTTCTGGGCCGTCATCTTGTTATTGAAAAGACCAGGCTTTTTGTACTTGTTTTCAAAAACGGATTCCACCATGAACTGGTACCTGCCTGTATCCTTGTTGGCTTCGGGGGTTACCACTTTAGTCATCGCCTTTTTGGAGACCTCTTTTTTCAGGGTGTCTACGATGGCTTTGCTGTAGGCATTGTAGGAAAAGCTGGAAAGTTCCTCGGGATCGTTATTCACCCTGTTACTGATGGCCTTTCTGATGATGCTCAAAGCAAAAGGATCCTGTGTATCATTGGGCTTGACCACCACCGCGTCCATATTGGCCGAAACCGGTGCCAGCACGATCTCGTTAAACCCATTGACTGCTTTCCACTTCAGTTTTTTATAGCCGATGCTGCTGATCACCAAGTCCTCTCCGGGCTTACTGATGGGTAAGCTGAAATTGCCATCCACATTGGCCGTAGCACCCTTCCCCTGGCTGGGCGACACCACACTGGCGAATGAAACCGGCTTGCGGGTAAGACTGTCGATCACCCTTCCTTTAATCTGGATATCCTGGCCCTGTAGGTCGCTGGTGAGGTATAAAGCAGATAACAACAGTAATGGAAAAGATCTCAATAAAACACTTTTCATAGTCAGCATATAATTGCAAAGATGACAATTATGCCGCTAAAGAGGTTCACTCGGGACTGTGATTATGATGAACGGTTCACCAAGGGAATTGGCTCATTGGCTAATTAGCTCATTAGCTGATTGAATTCCATGAAAGAGACCGAGTCAATGAATGAGCCAATGAGCCAATGAGTCAATTAGCCAATCTCTACAAATCCGTAATAGGCCGGTATTTGGGCACCAGCGTTTTCATAATCGCCCACGCAACAAGATAGGCCACTGCGCAAATGGTGAACATGATGGTATAGCCAGTCTCTATATGTCCTAGTGCCTTGTAATGATCAAATAACCTGCCACCCAACTTCGACATCACCACACCACCCAATCCGCCTGCCATACCGCCAATGCCTACAATGGAGCCCACGGCTTTCTTGGGGAACATGTCAGAGACCGTAGTGAAGATATTGGCCGACCAGGCCTGGTGGGCCGCCGCGCCGATGCCGATCAGCACCACCGGCACCCAGAAACTGATATGGCCCAGGGGCTGCGCCGCAAGTATCACGAGTGGGAATAAAGCGATTAAAAACATGGCCCGCATGCGGCCGTCATAAACCTGGTATCCTTTTTTGATAAAATACATGGGAAATAATCCACCGCCAACACTACCGAACATAGACAGGGTATAAAGCACCGCCAAAGGAAGCATAATGGCCATATCAACAATACCATAAGTAACCTTGAGATAGGCTGGAAGCCAGAACAGAAAGAACCACCATACCCCGTCTGTCAGGAATTTCCCAATGGAAAATGCCCAGGTCTGCCGGTAGCCCAATAATTTAAACCAGCTTGCCTTTTCCTTTGGCGCAACGTCTGCCACCACTTCATCCTCGCCGCTATTGATGTAGGCCAATTCATCAGCACTTAGCCGCTTTTGCTTTTCCGGTGTATCATACAAGTACATCCAGAATACCAGCCATACAAATCCGATAAGACCCATGATGATGAATGCGGCTTCCCAACCCCAGTACACCCTAATTACGGGAACACTGAGTGGTGCCAATATGGCGCCTACATTGGTGCCAGAATTAAATATGCCCGTTGCAAAGGATCTCTCTTTCTTTGGAAAATATTCGGCAGTCGCTTTGATGGCAGCAGGGAAGTTTCCGGCCTCACCAACGGCAAGTGCCGCCCTGGCAAACATAAAGCCTACCACGGACACAGAGAATCCGGCAATACCCGTCCAACCCAATAACGCAATAACCATCTCACCCATAGGGATGGCCAACGCATGGATCACTGCAGCGATGGACCAAACAACGATGGCAATGGCATAGCCTTTTTTGGTACCCAGCGCATCGATCACCCGCCCCGCAAACAACATCGAAAACGCATAGACAAACTGAAACACAGCAGTGATGTTGGCATAATCGGTATTGCTCCAATTATACCGCTCCGCCAGGTAGGGCTGCAACAGGCTCAACACCTGCCGGTCAAGATAATTAATGGTGGTGGCAAAAAAAAGCAGCGCACAAATGGTCCACCTGTATTTTCCTACAGCCGGCACCCCAATAGCATTATTGATCATGGAAGCAATTATTATTTGATGGTTGCAATAGGTACGGGATCCATATCGGTAAAGACCTGGTTCTCACCGGCCATTCCCCAGATAAAGGTATAGTTAGAAGTTCCTACGCCATAGTGCATGGACCAGGGTGCAGAAACAACAGCTTCATGATTTGCGACAACCAAATGCCTGGTCTCTTTGGGCTCCCCCATAAAATGGAAAACCCGGTGATCCGCCGGTATATCAAAATAGAAATAGACTTCCATACGCCTGGTATGCGTATGCGAGGGGACCGAATTCCATACACTGCCTTCTTTCAAAGCCGTTACGCCCATCACCAGCTGACAACTCCTGATGCCATCCAAATGGATATACTTATATACGGTTCTCACATTAGATGTGCCTACTGCTCCCAGGTCCACCGGCGTGGCCTTATCCTTGGTCATCAACTTATTCGGATACTTGTGATGAGCGGGAACCGAAAGGAAAAAAAATGCAGCCGGATTCTTTTTCTCTTTACTGCTGAACTGTACATCAATCGTGCCTTTCCCAAGGTAGAGACAATCCAGTTTGCTCATATGATATTCCTTACCATCAACGGCAACAACACCATCACCAGCCACATTGATAATCCCGATCTCCCTTCTTTCTAAAAAATAATCTGCCTTCAGTTCATCATGATTGGGCAGATCAACGGTTTTCTTCACGGGCTTTACGCCGCCTGTGATCATCCTGTCGTAATGCGAATACACCAGCCTGGCCTTATCATCATGCATCAGTCCTTGCATCAGGAAATTGTCGCGAAGTTCCCCGGTGTGCATGTCCCGTGTTTCCTTCGGACTGTTCTGAAAACGGATCTCCATAATTTACACTTTAACGGTTTTTACTTCCGGCTCTTCAATATACTGCCGGTTGAAATAATTTCTGGCATTAATACGCTGGCCAGGGAAAGATAAGCAACTACGGCTCTATTTTTAATGAAATCGTTTGACGTTCTACATTGCTTTGCTCATGACTCCAAGTTCCGCTATCGTTTGCAGAGCGCCCTGGTCGATGATGCTGTGCATGTTTTTCTGAACAGCTGCCAGAAACCCGGGTAGCCTGGTGAGGTCTTCCTCCCAGTGTTCCTGGTTACTCATAACGGTTGCAGCAAGTTCATCGGGGTCAAATTTAGACCATGCATCGTAAAAATATCCAGCGGCATCATCAGTGATCTCGTACTCGGATCCGTTCAACATGCCATAATAGCGATTGCCTTCTTTACGGGTAGTTTTCATGAACAGCAGGTAACCTGCGAACCCAAGGGCCATATGCGCAGGCACGGTTTGTTGCCATTCATAATGTTTCATTAGGAGGGGAATGTTCCTCATCTTCATCTTCGACGTATACTGCGCGGTGATGCTGATCCAGCGATGGTCGATAAATGGATTACAGAAACGCTCATAAACCCGGTTTGCAAAATCTCTCTTAACCTGCGCATCGATCTCGTATGGTATGGATTTCGCGATCTCTTCATGCATCAGGTTCTTCGCAAACACCGAAAAGATTGGATCATTTACGGCATCACGGGTAATCGAAAAGCCCGATAGAAATGCCAGTCCGCAATTGAAGGTATGGGTACCATTCAACAGCCGAAGCTTCAGTTCCTTGAACAGTGTAATGTCCGGCGCAACTACAACACCCTCATCAACAGCTCCAAACGAAAGCAGACTTTTGATACTTTCATCCCCTTCTATGGCCCAAAGACGAAATGATTCACTCATGGTCAGCAGCTCATCTTTATATCCCAATTCTTGCTCCAGGCTGTCGAGTTCAGCCTTTGCAGGCTTTCCCGGAATAATCCTGTCCACAAGAGAATTACAAAACTTGTTCGCGTTCTCTATCCACTTGATGAACTCCTGGTCAAGATTGTTTTGAAAGGCAAGCTCAAGTATTATGGCCTCGAGTTTACTGCCATTATCCGTAATCAACTCAGTAGGGATGATCACCAAACCACTATTCAGACTTCCGTTGAAGGCGCGATAACGTTCGTACAGAAATGCCAGTAATTTTCCGGGGAATGAAACGGGCGGATGAGCGGTGATATCATCCTGAATCAACTGAATGCCCACTTCTGTTGTGTTGGAAATCACCACCTTGATCTCCGGTTTATGTGCACATTCCAAAACCCTTATCCAATCTGTATTTGCGCTCAATACCCTGCTGATGGATGCATTGATAATATTCTCTTCCACCGTCTTCCCGTACTCAACACCCCTGACGCAGATGGTATAAAGGCCGTCCTGCCTGTCAAACGCAGAGCTATCACTTTCCGTTGATTTAACTACCACTACACGACCATTGAAAACGCCTTTTTTATTGGCCTTATCAATAAAATAATCGGGCAGACCCCTTAATAAAACACCTGTTCCAAATTGCAATACTTTCTCCGGTAATTCGAGCAGGCTTTTGTCAGGTACTTCAATGCTGGGCTTTCGATTTAGGTGCCCCAGCGCTTCTTTAGATAATGTCATACTTAATTCTTATTGCTTGAGCCTTGGAGCGATGATCCATTTCACCAGGTCCTCCGCAGCTTTATAGTTTTCAAAATAGGGCGGTATCTTGCGTCCATCTATATACTCGTTATAGAACCAGGGGTCCCCCACTGCAAACACCACACCCTTATCGAGCCTGGCACCAGCCATCAACACTTCTCCATTTTCGGAATAGAGGCTTTCCGCTGGCTTACTGATAGTGATGGTACTTAGTTGCTTAATGAAAACGCTTTGGGCTGTTCGAAACACCAGATTCCCCTTATCCATCTTAAGTTCACCCTGCGGGTAGTTATCGTTGATCACGTCGTGCCGCATGTTCTCATTAAAATGCATGCCAAAGGCCTCGGTCAACTTGTTGAAATGCGCGAACTCTGCATTCCCGCTATCGTTCCCCATCAGAATCAAAGTACCCCCATGTTTCACAAATCTTTTCAACACATCTATATGTTTCTGATCAATATAATTTGGCGATTTATTTTCTTTCGGAAAATCAGGATCCACGATCAGGTATGCCGAAACGCCTTTCAAATTCGCATCTGTCGGGCCCTCATCTAATGTTTTCGTTACGAAACCGTATTTATTGAACACCTGACCCAGCATTCCAAAACCACCGTTGTCTTTCTCCCACCACTTGTAGTGCCATTTTATCGTATTCCCAAACGCATCTGTCTTGATTTCGCTGTTAAAGAAATTATCAAGCTTGATGGTCATGCCCTTGCCCAATTTCATGGTTGGAAGCATTTCCATTTCGTTAGTGGCCAGCAAAAAAGCACCCATGCCTTTGGGGTCGTTCACAATTACCGACTCACTCATATAATACTCGAAGCTGCCGTCTCGGTAAGGATTTCCACCAAGTCCTGATACCTTGACCGTACCGTGCAAATTGGTTTGCCCATTCTCCACTTTTACGAACTGCTTCTTAATACCCTCAAAACCTCTGAGGGCAACAGATAATTTTGAGTCAGCGACGTATCCCTTCCTAACCCCCTTCGCAATGGAATACACAAATTGGCAACTGGCGGAGGCCTCGAAATAGTTCTTCTCCTTGCCCGGGCCACTATAATTCATGATATCGTACCAGAGTCCGGTTGTTTTGTCTTGCTGCTTTTCAACCGCCACTACAAGCCTGTTCAGGATATCGATGAGGTCTTTTCTCTGCGGATGATTCTCGGGGAAATGATCCAGTACATCCACCGGTGCGGAGGCATACCAGCCCATGGCCCGGGCCCAGAAAAAAGCAGATGTACCAGTGGAAGGATTTGCCCATTTCATCTCCCGGCTTTCATCCCAGGCATGATAGAGCAGTCCTGTTTTTGGATCGCGCGCATGCTTTTCCATCCAGGTGAACTGGTTCGCGATATCAGTAAATGCAGTATCTTCTTTAGCGATGAAAGCGTACTCTGCATAAAATGGCGCGCCCATATACAACCCGTCCAGCCAAACCTGGTTGGGGTAGATGTTCTTATGCCAGAATCCGCCCTCTTTGGTGCGGGGATGCGTCTTGAGCTGTTCTCTCAAAAGCTTTGCCGCTTTCAGGTATTTCTCCTTTCCGGTAACACGGTATAAAAGTAAGATGAGCTTCCCATTATTGATATGGTCGATATTGTACTCGCTGGGTTTATAGGCCTTGATGCTGCCATCATCGTTCACGAAATAATCCATTTGCTTTTGGATATAGTGATAATAGTGTACGTCGCCCGTATTCGCCCAAATGCCTTCAATGCGTTTGAGTACAACGCCAATATCGTACGTCCATTTCGGCGATTTACCATCCAGGGAAAATGAATCCTTCCACACCGCCATCACTGTTTTTGCCATTTGCCGGGATAGCGGTTCTTGCGCTTTGGCCGCAGAGGCGGTCAGCACGATCATGATGAATAGTCGACAGATCAGTTTCATTGTATGTTGACCACTTTCGGCCCAGTGATGTTGCGCATGACTAAACCATCTTCACTGCCTGCCTGGCAAGCATCAACCATTTGCCCCCGTGTTTCTGAAAAACAAGGAGTATTTTGATATGTGCTTCACCCGGCTTTCCACCGTCGTTGGTTTTTGCATGCAGTTCATGACGAACTACAGCTGTATTTCCACTTACGCTGATGGTCTGGTCTTTTAATTCAATACTTATGAAATCAGATTTGCCAGAGGCGATATTTTCTACAAAATCCTTTTTGTCTTCTACCTTGCCCGAGCTGTGACCATAACTCAACTTCTCAGATGCAATGGCATCAAGGTCTGCCCTATTCGCGTCTACCATGGCTTTGCGTAAAAGCTCCACTGCTTGAGCGACTTCAGTTTCCTGTTTGCTTTGCGCTTGTGTTGTCATAATCAAAAGTAAAAGAGGTGCAATGACTATTATTCTCATAAATTGATACATTTATCTTTAGTTGCCTAACCATCGGCGCTATAGGTGAGTCGGGAAATACCCCCTCTCCCAATTTTCACTAAAATATTGAATAAATACGGTAGAATTAGGATGGTTGTTATAGACCCATAAAACAATTAAACAGAATCGCACAAATGACCGCCTTACACATTTCCACATCTGCACAATTGCACATTATTCCTCCTAACTTTACCAGATGAATGATTATCTGGCCGGGTTGAATGAACGGCAGCGTGAAGCGGTTTTACATGTGGAAGGACCCCTGATGATCGTGGCAGGTGCGGGCAGTGGAAAAACCAAAGTACTCACCACACGGATTGCCCATCTTATGGCCAATGGAGTTGATTCCTTCAACATCCTCGCCCTCACGTTCACCAACAAGGCCGCCAAAGAGATGAAAGAGCGGGTAGGGCATATCCTTGGCGGCAGCGAAGCCCGGAATTTGTATATCGGAACCTTTCATTCCGTTTTTGCCAGGATCCTGCGGGTAGAAGCCCCCAAGATCGGGTATCCGGCCAATTTCACCATTTACGACACGGACGATGCCAAGTCGGTGGTGAAGACCGTTATCAATGAATTGGGATTGGATGATAAGCACTACAAACCCAATACCGTATACAATCGAATTTCTTCTGCCAAAAACGCCCTGGTCAATGCCATAGATTATGCCAGTGACTACGCCTTGCAACAGGAAGATATGCGGGCCAACCGCCCGGCGATCGCCCAGATCTACAAGGCCTATGTTGCCCGCTGCTTCAAGAACGGCGCGATGGATTTCGACGATCTGCTCCTGAAATTCTACGAGCTGCTGAGCAATGTTCCTGAATCGCTGCATAAATACCAGCACAAGTTCAAGTACATCATGATCGATGAGTACCAGGATACGAACCCTGCCCAGTACGAGATCATCAAACTGTTGGGCGCGGCTTATGAAAATGTTTGCGTGGTGGGAGACGATGCCCAGTCGATCTATTCTTTCCGGGGTGCCACCATCCAGAACATCCTGCAGTTTCAGAAAGACTATGATAATGTAGAAGTGGTAAAACTGGAACAGAACTATCGTTCTACGCAAAACATCATCAGTGTAGCCAATGAAGTGATCGGAAACAACAAGGGCCAGATCCCTAAGGAACTCTGGACGGCGAATGACCATGGCGATAAGATCAATCTGGTCCGCACCGCTACGGATAATGATGAAGGGAAATTTGTGGCCGATTCAATAAAGGAACAAAAACTCAGGAATCACTACCATAACCGGGACTTCGCTATACTCTACCGGACCAACGCCCAGAGCAGGGCTTTTGAAGAAGCGCTGCGAAGGATGAATATCATGTACACCATTTACGGCGGCATCAGCTTCTACCAGCGTAAAGAGATCAAGGATTTTATTGCGTACCTGCGCATATCGGTGAACCAGCGCGATGAAGAAGCGTTGAAACGGATCATCAATTATCCGGTCAGGGGGATTGGAAAAACCACCATTGACAAACTGGTATTGATGGCCAATGAGAACAACCTCACCATGTGGGAGGTGCTCTGCAATGCGGCCATGTATGGTTTCAAGTCAAACACCCTGGAGGCCCTGGATAATTTTGCGATCATGATCAAGAGCTTCACGTCCATGCTTGAAACCCAAAATGCCTATGATGTAGCCATCCATGTGGGCAAGCAGACCAATATTGTAAAAGAGCTGTTCAACGATAAGAGCACGGAGGGGATGCAGCGTTACGAGAACACCCAGGAATTACTGAACTCTATTAAGGAATGGGTAGAGAGTCCCGATAACGAAGAGGGGGAGGTGATCAGTAAAACGCTCGGCGCATACTTACAGCAGATCACCCTGCTGACCGACGCGGATGATAAAGACCCGAATGCAGACACCGTTAAACTCATGACCATCCATGCCGCTAAAGGGCTGGAGTTCCCATGCGTCTTCGCAGCGGGATTGGAAGAAATGCTTTTCCCGAATGCCATGAGCATCAATACCAGAGAGGAGTTGGAGGAAGAAAGAAGGTTGTTTTATGTAGTGATCACCCGCGCCAAGAAAAGACTTTGGATCACGTATGCCAATACCCGTTATAAATTCGGTTCGCTGGTACAGAACGAACCTTCGCGCTTTATTGACGAGTTGCCCGATGCATTCATTGACCGGTCCTTTGCCGGCGGTGGCATTCGCAACCAGGGTGTTGGCGGATCGGCCTACGATCGAATGCACGGCGGATGGCGAAACCCTCCTTCGTCTAAACCATCTAATTCAAAAGGCCAGGCCTGGGAAGCAGAGCAACGTTACGGGGCGCCCCCCAAGCCTGCTACACCTTCATACATGCCCCCCAAGGCCCCGCCCAAGGTGGTAGAACACGTGCCGAGTGCCGATTTCACAGCAAGTGATACTTCTGCCCTCGAAGCAGGTATGAAGGTGGAGCACCAGAAGTTCGGATTCGGCGAAGTGGTCAAAATGGAAGGTGCGGCCCATAATCCCATTGCCACCATTAAATTCGATCAGAACGGCGAGAAAAAGATCATGCTGAATTACGCCAAGTTGCGGATCATTCAGGGATGAATCGCATCGAAATAAAAAAAGCCCCTCAGTAGAGGGGCTTCATTGCTTATATCAATTCAGTGCTTATTTAATCACCTTGTCGATCACCTGGATCATTCCGTTCTTGGTCGGGATTGACTCAGAGATTTTTGCTCCGCCCAGGTCCAGCGCATTTCCTGCAGCATCTTTCAAACCGCCGGCATTGATCTGCTCAGGGGTCAGCTTACCGGGAAGAATATGTTTTTTCAGCAGGCTGGTCAGTTGATCTTTGTTTTCCGGCTTAAGCAAATTCTGCAAAGCATCTTGTGATATGCCTTTGAGCGCCTCGTTACTTGGAGCCAGCAGGGTAAAAGGAGACTTTCCAACCAATTTATCCAGTCCGCCCGCACCTTTCAGTAGGCCCGTTAAGCCAGACAAACTAGGATTTGATCCCATAGCGCCTAATAGAGAAGAAGCAGGCGTTGAGCAGCTAAAATTGAGGATGGTCACAAACAGAACCACCAATGATAGGCGAATGAATTTCATATTTTAATAATTTTGGCAAAAATGGAGATTTTCCAGCCTTTTTGCCCATCCGGTTAGGTGTCAATATATAATTCGAAACAAAGCCATGTAACTTTCCAGCCTTTTGTACTACCTATCTTACTATAAATGCACCAAAACGCTTCACAGACTGAGTTTCTAAAGCTGGTAGAGCAGCATAGGGGCATCATTATCAAGATCTGCGCTATTTACGCCCGCCAACCCGAAGAACGTGAAGACCATTTTCAGGAGGTTATTGTGCAATTGTGGAAAGCCTGGCCCTCGTTCAAGGGTCTTTCAAAATTCAGCACCTGGTTGTACCGCATAGCATTAAATACATCCATCTCCGGGCTTCGAAAGAAGAAAACAGATCTGGTGTATATGGACCAGCTGCATATGCCCGAGTCGGGATATGAAGAGGATAACACCAGAAAGGAACAATTGGGTGCTTTATACCGGGCGATCCGCCAGCTTCCTGAAATTGACCGGGCTGTGGTGATGCTTTTTCTGGAGGATCACTCTTACGAAGAAATGGAAGAGATCCTTGGTATCTCCCAGGGCGCACTAAGGGTGAAAATGGCCAGGGCAAAAGAAAAATTAAAAAGAACCATTCAAACAATAGAGCATGGAGCTTGAGCAATTGAAAGATATGTGGAAGGAGCAGGACTCAGTGAGCTCACCGATCGACGTTCAACCATTTCTGGGGAAGAAGTCTAAATCCCCTATTGCCATAATGAAAAGGCATTTGAATTTTGAACTTCTTTTTGTACTCGTTTCGTACGGATTGGTGATCGCTTTCTATTTGATCGCATTCAGTGGAAGATTTGCGGTAGTTGCAGGCATGTACATCGTTATCGGTTTATTGTTTTGCTTGTACTACTATAAAAAGTACAGGTTGCTGAACGATATGGAATGCATGGCCTGCCAGGTAAAAAGCAATTTGGGTCAGCAGGTAAAGACGTTGGAAAAATATGTCCGTTTCTACTGGCTGGCGGGCACTGCCATACTGCCCATAATTATGATCTTCTTCTATTGGTTTGAATACACCTTCCTTTCTCCCGGCGGGGCCCGCATTTTCATGCTGCCCTCAGAAACTGTTAGCATACCTGCGTCGCTCGGTAATTTAGCGATATGGATAACTATAGCAACCATTGCCGGTTATTACGTCAACCGGTGGTACGTTAAAAAACTGTATGGCAAACATATAGACAAACTCAAGCAAATGTTACTGCAGATGGAAGACGAGACCATTGACTCCTGAAGGAATATATTAACTTCATACAAATACTATTTTATGTTCACGAGGTGGATCATTGTCCTTTTGGTGTTGACAGCGTCGTGCAGTTCAACAAAAAAACCAACTACTGCCGCGAAAAAAGATACCGGACCTGCTATTGAAAATGCGCTACTCTGGTCAGTCACCGGGAAAGGCCTTCCTGCACCATCATATGTTTATGGTACCATACATATGATATGCAAAGAAGATTTCCTTTTTTCAAACACGCTGAAAGAAAAACTGTCGGAGTCGAAGAGTATTTACTTGGAGATAGACATGGACGATCCAACCATGATCATCAAGTTGACGACGCTGGCCATGATGAAAGACAAATCGCTCAAGGACCTGATGAGTAGTGCCGACTACGAATTGGTTTCCAAATATGTAAAAGACTCTCTCGGTATGCCCATGATGATGATCAATAAGATGAAGCCCATTGGCCTGATGAGCCTGCTTTATTCGCGTATGCTGCCCTGTTCATCCAATGAATCATACGAACAAAAATTTTTAGAAATCGCAAAGGCTTCAAAAAAAGAAGTGGAAGGGTTGGAAACCATAGAGGCCCAAATGGCGGTGTTCGACAAGATCCCGGATTCACTGGAAGCAAAAATGATCTTGGATATGATCCGCACAATGCCGGAGCAACGCAAACAGCTGATGCAGATGGTGGAATCATATAAGAAGGAAGACCTGTCCAGGCTGTCGGATCAAATGAGTGAATCACCGGAATGGAAGGGCTTTGAAGATATATTGCTGGTGAACAGGAATCGCAGCTGGATACCCATCATGGAATCCGCAATGAAACAGAGCAGCCAGATGTTCGCTGTCGGCGCCGGTCATCTTCCAGGGAAAGAAGGGGTGATCAATTTACTCCGCGAAGCAGGATACACAGTAACCCCGATCAAGCAGTCGTTTGGAGAATTAGCGAATTGGCGAATTAGCGGATTGGCGGATTACTTAACAATCCGATAATCCGCCAAACCGTCAATTTATTTAGCGACCCCAATAGAAGCAAGATCCCGGTCGAACATGTAATGTCCCGCTCTATCGTCACCGATCAAACGGAGTTTATCAATGATCTTGCGGGCCAGCGCTTCTTCTTCGATCTGCTCGCTCACATACCACTGCAGGAAGTTATGCGTAGTGTAATCTTTCTCTTTCAAGCAGCTATCCACCAGCTTATTGATCTCGCTGCTGACATGGATCTCATGGTCAAGTATCATCTGAAATAGCGGACGAATACCCTCATATTTTACCGGAGGCTGAGACAGCAGGGGAATGATCGCATGCCCACCGCGCTCGTTGATGAATTTCACCAGTTTGAGCATGTGCGTTCTTTCCTCGTCGGAATGCGTATACAGGAAATTACCAATCCCCTCATAACCCTCTACTTCTGCCCAGGAGGCCATGGCCAGATAGATCTGAGAAGATTCGGCTTCTAATACAACTTGTTGATTCAGTGCTGATTCTATACTTGGTGATAGCATAAAGCTGGTTTATTTATGGAAGATAGTCAAGTTTACGATTTTGGAAAATAATCGTGCCGGCAGGAGTCTTTAACGTAACTAAACAATAAATAGCCCCGGTTGTTCTTAATTTTACAAGCTCAAATCAGGCATATGATACAAACCGGAAGCCCAGTGATCAGTATTTACACCGAAATGACGCCCAACCCGGAAACCATGAAGTTTGTGGCAAACAAGCTGCTTTATCCCGGAAAAAGCATTGATTTCCCGGATATCGACGCTGCAGCACCATCCCCTATGGCCCTGGAACTCTTCGGATTCCCGTTTGTGAAAGCCGTGTTCATTGCCAGTAACTTCGTCACCATCACCCGTAATCAGGATGCTGATTGGGAAGATGTGAAGCCTACCCTCCGCCAATTCCTCAAGGATTACCTGGAAGAAGGCAAGCCGGTCATCAATGAAGACCTGGTGGTTGAAACGGAGAAAAAAGACAATAACATCATCCTTTCAGAAGACGGCGATGTAGTGAAACGCATTAAAGAATTGCTGGAAAATTATGTGAAACCGGCTGTTGAAATGGACGGCGGAGCCATCCAGTTCAAGAAATTCGAAGATGGCGTAGTCACCCTGATGTTGCAAGGTAGCTGCTCCGGCTGCCCATCATCCATGATCACCCTTAAGTCGGGGATCGAACAAATGATGAAGCGAATGATTCCGGAAGTGGAAGAAGTGGTTGCAGAAGCAGAATAATTGATCACTCCATAAGGTATAAAACATATGAGGCTGAACAGACGTTCAGCCTTTTTTTGGATCCAGCTGTGACCGTTCACGCACGTTGCATTATGTTTCCAATAACGTATCCTACACCCGCCGTCTTGACCCATTCCCGCCAATCACTTTAATCAGCGCCGAAATTCCCTGTGCCCGGCTTTAGGCCAATGATCCCCTTGCCACCAGCACAACCACCAATGCGATCAAGGCCGGCAAGGCCTGCACAAAAAAGATCTTCCTGCTGGCCGTTACGGCACCATAAGTCCCTGCTACTGCCACACATGCCAGGAAGAATATAGCCACATTGGATTTCCAAACCGGGTCCGCAATAAAGAAACTCCACACCAAACCCGCGGCCAGAAATCCATTATACAGGCCCTGGTTCGCGGCCAATGTTTTGGTGGGTTTAAATAACTCAGGAGCGAGCGCACCCCGGAATACTTTCTTTCCCGTTTTCTCCCAGGAAAACATTTCCATCCAAAGAATATAGAGATGCTCTATCGCCACAAAGGCAATAAGGATCTGGGCTAGTGTATGCATATGTGTTTATTTTCGATCTTCAAAACCAGCTGACCAGGCATTAGCCCTTCCACCTCACGTTTCGCCCCGGTAGTGCGCCCGTGCGTAATCCCAGCAGGGTTTAGGCTTTCTTCCACGCCAAGACACGATCAAACGAGTCAGCCCTTGTTCCACATCACGTTCCGCTCGGCCAGATAAGCGAGCACATAGTCGAAGCACGGCTTATGCCTGCCTACCAACTCAGGAGGAAACACCCCCTTCTCCTTAAATAAATCCGCCGCCAACATATTGACGGTAGCGGTGGCCACATAACCCGTACTCCTGCTCATGGATGAGATCCGGGTAACGGGATCATAACGGTCCAGCATACTGTATGTCACCGTTTTCCCTTCCCCATGCAAGATCACCTTCATCACGGTCAGCTCTTCTTCCTCTTCGCCCAGCTTCCATTCCTTAAAAAGAATCCGGGAGGTGAATTGAAGCGGACTGATCTTGTGATCCCCAAACTCAATCGATTCTTCACTAAAAAATCCAGCTTCCCTCAGGGCAATGATCAGGTTCACGTGGCCTGGATAACGCAACGTTTTCTCCTTCTGGTTCGTAATATGTGGCATTGTGAATAACAAAGACCTGAGGCCGTCTGTGTTGAACGTCTCCAGCGTTCCCAGCTCTTCAAACTCCATCCACTCCAGTTCAGTCAGCGCAGGCTTCACCACAATGTGCCCATTCTCCATGATACGCGCAGGGCGGGTATACTCTTCGATCACATCTGCAGGAGAAAAGGGTGCCTTATACTCAAAGGGTTTCTTCCGGACCTTTGGAAGCCCGCCTACATAGACTTCAAACGAATCGATCTTCATTACTTCATTATACCGGCCAATAATGTAATTGCTCATGCCAGGAGCCACGCCGCAGTCCGTAATCACAGTGACGCCATGCTTTTTTGCCAATGCATCGAGGTCAAGCGCATTTTCGGGAAAGAAAGAAATGTCCACAACATTCTTGCCCGTCTCGATCACAGCCTTCACGGTTTCAAATCCCATAAAGCCTGGCACGGCGATCAAAACGATGTCTGCATCTTTGAACCAGTCTACAAAATGCTCGTGCCTGGTAAGATCGGCCTGAAACGTGTTGATTGTCCCGTTTCGCTGTCTTAACAACGAGAGATTGTACTCACTGTGGTCAAAAACCTTAACGTCATGGTTCCAAGCCAGGTCAAGTGCCATCGCCCTTCCTACCATGCCCGCTCCTAATACTGATATCTTCATAGCCAAGTCATTTATACAAATATGAAATTTCTTGTTGTGAATATTTGTTTTGATTTTTGAACCATCATGCCGGAGATCTGGAACGCTTTTTTACAAGGCCTGCTTCAAACCACCTGGTTGGAGGCTGTTGCCGTGCTCGCCGGCATCGCCAGCGTTTGGTTTTCAAGAAAAGAAAATATCCTGGTTTACCCTGTTGGCCTCATTAATACCATCATTTACATCTATCTAAGCGCCAAAGGCCAACTCTTTGGGGAGGCTTCCGTGAACGTTTACTATACCATCATGAGTATATATGGATGGACACTGTGGGCAAAGAAAGACGAATCGCTGCACACCATGGTGCACGTGGAATATTCAGACCGAAAAATGTTGGTTAGCCAGGTCGCCTTCTTCCTGTTCTGGTATGGATTGGTCTACGCAGCCTTAAGCTACCTGAAAAAAGAATTCGCCCCGGGAGCGATACCCGCGGCAGACGCCTTCGCATCAGCCACCGCGTTTACCGGCATGTGGCTGATGGCCCGCAAAAAAGTGGAGAGCTGGTGGTGGTGGATCGCAACAAACATCAGCTCCATCCCGCTATATTTTGTGAAAGGCTATGTGTTCACCAGTGTTTATTACTTTATTTTGCTGATCCTTGCGGTAGCAGGACTGATCGAATGGTCTAAACGGGGGAGAAGGATTGGCGAATGAGCGGATTGACGGATTGACGGATTAGCGGATTAGCGGATACAATTCCTGAACCCGCCGCTCCGCCGATCGCTCGGCAAACCGAAAAGCTGCGGGATTCCTACCGAAATTAAACCGGCGCGTAAATGAAGCCATTGGTTAATATTGCAAACCAATGGCAATAGATCAAAAGGCGATTAGGCCGTAATTCAATTAAATACCTGAACACTCAAACCATTATACCAGTAGATCAGGCGAACGCCAACGCGATTCAAGATGTTGCCGTAAAACGGATCGTCGTGATCGGACCGGAGTCCACCGGCAAGAGCACATTATGTGAAGAACTCTCGCAGCATTTCGACGCGCCCTGGTGCCCCGAGTTCGCCAGAGAATACCTGATGTCGTTCGGCAATTCTTATTCATACGATGACCTGCTGACCATTGCCAAAGGCCAATTGGCCCTGGAAGATGAATACGCTATCCTTGCGGAAAAAGAATGGAGGGAACAGCAAGGGCAGAAAACAAGATCACCGCTGTTATTGATCGATACCAATATGTATGTGATGAAAGTATGGTGCGAGTTCGTATTCGGGAATTGCCATTCCTTCATCATCGAACAGATCGTGGAGAGGCCCTATGATCTTTACCTGCTCTGCAATACCGATCTGCCCTGGACCAATGATGAGCTCCGGGAATATCCGGATCATGAAACAAGGCAACTGCTTTACCTGATGTATAAAGACATCCTTGTGAACCAGCATGTTCCCTGGGTCAATATATCAGGCAATGACAATGAGCGTCTGCAGGCAGCACTTGATGGCATTTATCATTATCTTCCCAATCATACCCGCAGGCAATGAACTTTATTCGAAGCAAGGCCCGCGAACTATTTTACTTAAGCTGGTTGATACTGAATCTGCTGCTGGCCAAGAACACGGGGCTGCTTGACGACGAAGCTTATTACTGGGTCTATTCGAAATTCATGGACTGGGGTTATTACGATCATCCGCCGATGATCGCGATCCTTATCAAAGCCGGCGATTCTTTGTTTCATAATGAACTCGGCGTACGATTTTTCATTGTGCTGATGAGCACACTTACCCTCTACCTGATCGACAAACTTTGCGAGAAAAGAAATGATCTGCTTTTTATCACCATCGCTGCATCCATCTTCCTCCTGCAGATCGGAAGCATTCTCGCTGTGCCCGACCTGCCCCTGATGTTCTTCATTGCCCTGTACTTTACCGTGCTGAAAAAATTCATGGCCGGCCCCAACTGGAAAAACAGCCTGCTCCTTGGTCTGGTCATGGCGTGCATGTTATACAGCAAGTACCACGCTGTACTGATCATCTTTTTTACCCTGGTCGCCAACCCCGGATTATTCAAAAAATGGCAGACCTATCTCGCGGCGATTATTGCCTTCGCCTTGTTTCTGCCGCATATCCTCTGGCAGATCGCACACGACCTGCCTTCTGTAAATTATCATCTGTTTGAAAGAAACGCTACACAATACCAGTTTGAGTTTACCCTTCAATACCTGATCAGCCAGATACTGCTTGCAGGGCCACTCATCGGATGGCTGGTTCTCTACGCCGCATTCACAAAGAAGCCTGCCGATCCTTTTGAAAAAACGCTGAAATGGACCACCGTAGGTATTTTCGGGCTGTTCCTTATCGCTACTTTCAAGGGGCGCGCCGAAGCCAACTGGACCGTGCCCGCCTTCGTTGGCCTGATCGTACTCGCGCATCAGCATTTGACAGAAAAAGCGCAGTGGAGAAAATGGATCTACTGGTTACTGATGCCCTCTTTGCTCATTGCATTCACCACGCGCATCTATATGATGGCAGACGTGAAGCCGATGACATGGTTGAAGAAAGACGAGTTCCACAAAACGAAAGAATGGGCCAGGGCCATCAAAGACACCGCGAAATATCTGCCCGTTGTGTTTCCGAATTCTTACCAGCGGGCATCTCAGTACTGGTTTTATTCAGGCAGGCCCTCATTCTCACTGAATACCATTCAATACCGAAGAAGCAACTATAATTTCTGGCCATGGGAAGATGATCTACAGGGGAAGAAAGTACTGCTGGTTTATCCCGATGATCTCGGACGCTACCCGGATACGCTTCCTAATGAACGAAAGCCCATGCATTCCAGAATTGTGGACTCTTTCTATTCCCATTCAAATATTTTTTTCGAAGAACAAATGAAGGCCGCTATCATAAACGGTAAACTGCTGCGGGTGAGATTAATGGGCAAGATGACCAAACGATTTGCCCAAAGCCAGACCCAGGTATATCTCGCATTATATGAGCACGACAACGATATGGCTTATACACTCCCTGGAAAAAAATTTCTGGGAATATATAATGGCGATGAACCTTCATCGTTCAGCGTAGATGTTGATCTGTTGTCTGTAAAGCCCGGTAAGTACCGGTACAAATGGGCCATAGAGTCGTGCATCCCCGGATGGCCAACGCTTAATAGTTCGTCGAAGGAAATCGTTATTAAATAGTTGTTCCCTGTTCTCACATTCATTCATCACATTTCCCACATTCATCACATTTATCACATTGCAGCAAGCGCCTTATGGCCCCAGGATCTGTCTAACTTCCTCGTCGCCCTCCAAGTGGCTCATCTGCCGGAGTATCCAACGGGAGCGAATGGATACATACCTCGAAGGGGGGCTGACCGAATACAATGAAGGATTGGGAAGGCAGGCCGCGATCATGGCAGCTTCGCTGCGGGTCAGGTTTTTGGCTGGCTTCTTAAAATAGGCCTGGGCAGCCGCTTCTATGCCGAAAATACCCTTACCCATTTCTGCAATGTTGAGGTACATGTCAAGGATGCGTTTCTTACTCCAGAATAACTCTATCATGAAAGTGAAATACACTTCCAATCCTTTTCGGATCCAGCTTCTCCCCTGCCATAGAAACACATTTTTCGCCACTTGCTGGCTGATGGTAGACGCCCCTCGTACACGATCCGGTTTTTTCTCGTTATAAGCCATCGCTTTCTTAATGCTATTGAAATCGAAGCCGTTGTGGTCCGGGAATAACTGATCTTCTGAAGCCATCACCGCAAGTTTCGCATGGGATGAAATCTGATCCCTGCCAACATAGTCGCGCTTCAGTCCATAGCCTTGCAGTACACTGCCTATCTGCGTAAGGGTAATAGGAGGATTGATCCAGATCAGGAGCATCAGGTATATGAAATGGGAAACAACAAGAAAAAATAGGATCTTCCTGATTATTCTAAACATCGGTATAGACTCATTTTTCTTTTTCCGGCGCGGTGGATGTATTGATGTATTTTAACTGGTAATAACTGCCGATCGTATACCTTTTCTTCCGTAGCTTACTCATGACGAAACCTGCCGCTGCAATACCCGTGGATATGGCAACGGTACTCCAGATGACGGGCTCTTTCTGGTATGCTGCGTTGAACAGGTGCAATGCTGTATAGGCCGTGCCGCCAACCATGAACAAAGTGCCGCTCCGCAAAAGCTCAAACCCCGCTTTGTCTTTCCGGATCCAAAGGATCTCTTTATAATGATATTTAAGGAAATAAATTGATAAGGTATCCTGCACCTGGGTGCCCCACATGGTGTACGCCTGCCGGATATCATACTGCTGGATGAACAGCGTGTCGCTCTCTATCTTCCTGATCATCCCACTGATCACCCTTCCGTTTGAGGCACCAAATTCGATCATCCTGCCTGAAAAATACGACTTCACCGTTCTGTTCTGGTTGTTACGGAGCACCAGCATATCGAGGGATCCTGTTTGAGCCAACACCGTGGCCGAACAGAAAACAAAGAATACCACCGCAGATGCTTTCTTCATGATCACCCTACTTTATCATTTAAAAAATGCGCACTATATATTAACGCTGCAGCAAAGATAACCAGTAATGTTCCTGAAATCTTATTGATCAATAAAATATGCCTTGGGGTAAGACTGTTCCTGATCTTTCCCGCACCTACTACTTTAAACACATCGGCGAGCATATTGAGGGCAAGGCAAACCGAAAAAATGATGATTCGCTCCCAGAATGTATGGATGGTGGCAAATGCCGTGGCGTTGACCAGCCAGAAAATAAGTACACTGGGATTAAGGGTATTGATCAGAAAGCCGGACAGGGCGATCCGGGAAAAATCAGTTTTTGTAAACGTTCGCAGCAGCTCCGCTTCGCCGGCCTGTAGGGTGACTTTTTTGAAGAAGATATAATAGATCCCCATGCCTGCCAGGAAACTGCTGCCCACATAGGCAATCGTATTTTTAAACTCAAGAAGATCCTTTACCATTTCAGAAAAGAAATTACTGAGCAGTACAAGTACGAGGTCACTGATCCATACTCCGGCCACGAAACTGAACCCACCTTTGTATCCGTTGTTGATACTTTGCTTGATGATGGTGAAGATGACAGGGCCTACAGAAAGGACGAGAAGCAGTCCGAGGCCGATACCCTTGACGATGGCTTCAAGCATTATGATCAGGCTGGGGTTTGTTTAGTAGCGGTAAAGTTCTGCCACTCCTGCAAAAGTCCGCCTTTCAATACCCTCGGAAATTTATGCTGCCCGCCAACCTTGCCCTTGAAAGTCATGAAGTCCATAAACGTTTTTTCGGGAAACACATCCACGATGACTTCTTTTAATGCACTTTTTCTTTCCACCGCGTAATCATCATTCAATTCCTTCAGCTTCTCGTCGAGGATCAATTTCAATTCCTCTGCGTTTACATGATTATCACAAGCCAGATACCAATGATGCGCAAAAAAGTTGCCATGGGGCACGCCGGCCACAGTGAATTCAGGAATATGAATGTTCATTTGCTCACTGGCCAGCTTAAGCGCCTTGTTCATATTATCCACACTGAGGTGTTCGCCAACAAGACTGAGGAAATGCTTGGTTCTGCCAGTGATCACGATCTCGGATCTTTCAAGATTCACAAAGCGGATGGTATCCCCGATCAGGTATCGCCATGCTCCCGCCGATGTACTCAGGAGGATAGCATAATCTTTATGCGCCTCCACTTCATGGATCATCAGCGCGTCGGGGTTCTCTGATATGTTGCCATCTTGGTCGAAGTTCTTTTCGTCAAATGGAACGAACTCAAAAAATATGTGCTCGTTGATGATGAGCTTCATGCCCTCTGCATGCTGCCGGTCCTGGTAAGCGATATATCCTTCTGAAGCGAGGTAGGTTTCAATATAGATCAGCGGATGGGCAAGAAGTTTTTCAAATCCTTTTTTATATGGCTCGAACGCAACGCCACCATGGGCAAAGATCTGGAGATTCGGCCAGATATCGTGTATAGTATTCAGCTTATAACGTTCGATGATCATTTCCATGCACATCTGCATCCATGCAGGAACACCTGTGAGAAACCCAATGTCCCAATTCGGCGCTTCCTGTACGATCTGTTCGAGCTTGCTGTTCCAGTCGTTGGTTTTGGCGATCTTTTTACCGGGCTTGTAAAACGGTGAAAACCAGAAAGGTGCTTTTTTTGCCGTGATGCCGCTCAGGTCGCCGGCATAATATCCAGGTCCTTTTTGAAGATCAGTACTGCCGCCCAACATGAGGAAACCGCTGCCCATATTTTTCCAGGGCACGTCGTAGCTGCGCAGGGTGAGCAATTGCTTGATCATCGCGATGCGGTTGCCACGCATAAGATCGCTGGTGATGGGTATATACTTGCTGGCAGACTCTGAAGTTCCGGAGCTCAAAGCGAAATATTTGATCTTGCCCGGCCAGCAGACATCCGAAACCCCATCAAGTGTTCTATGCCACCAGTCCCGGTGGATCGTACTATAATCGAATGTGGGAACGAGCTCCTGAAATTTTCTCGCCGGATGCCGATTCAAAAGAATGTCATCGAATCTGAACTGCTGACCGAATTCTGTATAACGGGCCTTCTTCAGCAGTTTTTTTAGAACCCTGATCTGCTGGCGCTTGGGAGAATTCTGTGGAAGCTTCAGCGCTCTGGCAATCGACCGCGGCAAGTTAAACTCGATGAGCGACATTAGATGCAAGATAGGTTATTCAGCAAAAATATGTTAGCCATTTATCATGTTCCCAGCCACTTATAACCTTTTGATATGATGTGGAGATCACGGTAAATTGTATAGTCTCGGGCATAAAGCTGATCAAGTATAATCAGACTTTCCTCCTGCTGATGAGACCTGTTAACCGGAAGCGCATTTGTGCCAATAATGCCTTCCATCAGCACAGGCATTCCCGGCATACTGTTACCGCTATAGCCTACCCAGGTTTTTCTTCCTGTCAATACATGCCATGCATTTGAAAACAATCCCAGGGGTTCTTTCAGGAAGAAGAAATGTATTGGAAAGAAAGCAAACATGAGCAGTGCGATCATTACATCCACTAACCGTTTGAATCTTTTTTCCTGAGGCGTTGCGATGGCATAAGACTGCTCCGCAGAAAGTGTTTTTCCTGCAGATCTTCTGGAATCACTCCCTATGATCGCGCCAGCACCGCGGGCATGTATTCGTACACGCAGATCGTGCTGCAAGCCCGCTGATCTTTCAATGATATCCCTGAAGCTGAGTTGACCCTGGCAGAAAATGATCTCGCGAAGGGGCACTTCACGAAGGTAGCCATCCAATCGATCCAGGGTGGTAAGATACCCATGTCCGTCGTTTTGAAGCGCAATTCTTCCCAATACCCTTTCCTCTTTTTCTGCCACCTGCATCAATCCGCTTACTTCTTCAAACTCTGATGTTGCCCCCACCACCACCGTGCCCAGTTTTTCCTCCTCTTCTTCTTCTATCCAACCCCACCTGCGGAGTAGAAGCCTGTTCATTCCGATGAGTATAAACGAAAACAATGAGCCCAGCAATAAGATACCCCGCGAAAACCTGAATTTCTCGGGTAATAAAGAGTAGAGCGCAAGTACAACCACCACCGAAAAAATCGTGGAGCTGATCACACGACCCTTTTTTTGCTGCCGGTCATATAGACCGGCATAATAGGCCACCACCAAAAAGATGAGGGTAAATGCCGGAAAGGCAAAAAAGAGGAGCTCCCGCTGGTAAACCGTTTCCGGTTTTACAAACCGGTTCCAGACCCATGTGGCCGAAATCACGGCGAACATGGTGCTCACCGCATCGATCATCGGCAGGCCGTTTTTTCTGACCGCCCCTGCGATTATGGAAATGGCCGCCCTTGCCCAAATAGCTATTTTCAATATAATGCGGAAAAGTTTTGCCGTTATGCCACTATAATGTTTCTGGACAAAGATGATCATCGCCAGGTAAAACATCCGCACATAGTTCAGGGAGCCCTTTTTAGTGCTTTCGCCCTTGAAATGAATAATGGTCGTATTCGCACAGTAATAATTGCGGTAGCCCAGCTTCTGGATCCGGTAACTGAGGTCGATGTCTTCCCCATACATGAAAAATGCTTCATCGAATCCCCCGGTTCTTTCCAGTACCACCTTCCGCGCCATCAGGAATGCGCCAGACAGCACATCTACCTCATGATCCCTCGAAGGATCAAGGTGGCCCAGGTGGTATTTTGAGAAAGTTGGGGAAGAGGGGAATAAGGCAGACAGCCCGCTGAGCTTATAGAAAGATGCGGCAAGGGTAGGGTAGGCGCGCTTGCTCTCTTTCAGGAACTTGCCTCGCCCGTCGATCATATGCACACCTACCGCGCCGGCGTCTTTATGCTTTTCCAGAAAATGAATGCAGGTGGCAAAACTGTCTTCCGCAACAATGGTATCAGGATTCAGAAACAGGACGTATTCGCCTTTTGCCGCGGCAAGTGCTTCATTATTCGCCCTGGCAAAACCTATATTCTCTTTATTCCAGATGAAGCGGACAGTCGGGAATTTCCCCCTTACATGCTCCTTACTTCCGTCCTGCGATGCATTGTCCACCACGATCACTTCCCCCTCTATCTGCTCCATCGCGCGCATCACCGAGAACAGGCATTGTTCCAGGAAATACTTGACATTATAATTTATAATGATTACCGAAAGCAAAAGGGTTGTTTTGTCAAAAATAGAGCATAAGGGCCAGAGAGCAGCAGACCGGTTAACAGATATCCGCCTTCTATTTTTCAAGCAGTGCCCCTGACCAGATATCTTCTTTCTGCCCAACAAAAATTACCTTTACGCCATGTTACAATCTACCCTTGTGCGCGCAGCTCTTGAAAGCGGCAAGTTGATGAAGGAGTTCTCTACCCGCGATTTTGAAATCAGCAATAAAGAAGGCATAAACAACCTCGTTACAGAAGTGGATCATGCTTCCGAGAAACTCATCATCGGCATTATCCGCGAATCCTTCCCCGACCATTATATCTTAACCGAAGAGTCGGGCGACCTTCCTAAAGATTCCAATGTGAAGTGGATCATCGATCCCATTGACGGTACCGTGAATTATGCCAATGGTATCCCACTTTGTTGTGTAAGCATCGGCGTTGAGAAAGATGGTGAAATGATCATGGGTGCAGTGTATAATCCTTTTATGGACGAATTCTTCTTTGCAGAGAAAGGCAAAGGCGCCACCTTAAACAATAAAACCATGGCTGTCAGCAAAAAATTACATGTGGTTGAATCTCTATTGGTCACCGGCTTCCCCTACTCATATTTAGATGAGGAAAATGGCCCGCTGGACGTCTTTGGAAGATTCATCAAGGCCGGAGTTCCCGTAAGGCGGCTGGGGTCCGCAGCCATTGATCTTTGCTGGGTAGCTTGCGGTCGTTTCGACGGCTTCTTCGAACATTCCCTGAACGCCTGGGATAGCGCAGCCGGTTACCTGATCGTAGAAGAGGCCGGTGGCAGGGTAACCGATTTCAACGGCGACATCTTCTCGCCCTACAACAAAAAGATCATTGCTACCAACGGCAGTATCCACGACGAGCTTATTCGCTGGATCAAAAACGTTAAATAATTATGGAACAAAGAACTGAGATCTCTTCATTCGGCGAATTTGGCCTCATCAAGCACCTGACTAATAACATCGAACTGCAAAATGCTTCCACTATTCTTGGTGTAGGAGATGATGCTGCCGTGATCGATCATTTTGGAAAACAAACGGTAGTTACTACTGACCTCCTGATTGAAGGCGTTCATTTCGACCTGATGTACACACCACTGAAACACCTGGGTTACAAATCCGTAGTGGTCAACCTCAGCGACCTGTATGCGATGAACGCAACACCAACACATATCACCCTTAGTTTGGGTGTAAGCAGCAAATTCAGCGTTGAAGGACTGGAAGAATTCTACGATGGTGTATACACCGCCTGCGAGCAGTATGGTGTTGACCTAATTGGCGGTGATACCGCTTCTTCACAAAAAGGCTTTATCATTTCTGTAACGGCCCTTGGTGAAATCACTGGCGATAAAATTGTTAAAAGATCGGGCGCAAAAATCGGTGATCTTATCTGCTGTTCGGGTGACCTCGGAGCCTCTTACATCGGTTTGCTTTTCCTCG
Source organism: Chitinophagaceae bacterium (assembly GCA_040404005.1). Lineage (GTDB taxonomy): Bacteria > Bacteroidota > Bacteroidia > Chitinophagales > Chitinophagaceae > Pollutibacter. The sequence goes on along the minus strand of JBBAJO010000010.1, from coordinate 78,687 downwards.
AAAGAGAGAAAAAGATCTTTCTGGAAAATCCGCAGATCCAGCCGGACCTCGAAGGGGAAGACTACGTGATCAGACGCCTGCTGAAGCCCGAAGCACGAAAAGATATCATTGATTATTTTGAACAGGAAGGCATCCTCCCGACATCCATGATGGACATCAGCGATGGACTAAGTTCTGAGATCCTGCACATCTGTGAACAAAGCGGAACAGGCGCAGTGATATACGAAGAAAAACTTCCTGTTCATGACGACATGCGCAAGGCTGCTTACAAATTTGAGATCGATCCCACAGCATGCGCACTGAGTGGAGGTGAAGATTATGAACTGCTGTTTACCATCCGACAGGAAGATCATGATAAAGTAATCCTAAACGAACAGATCAGCGTGATCGGATATGTCACTGATGCCATTGACGGTGCCGCCATTATCACCAAAGGGGGAAATAGACACACCATTACGGCTCAGGGTTGGAACGCATTTGAAAACTTATGAAATTGCTGCCCATTATAAAAACTGAGCTGAGCCTGTTCAGGAGATGGTGCAGTACTGTACAGAATCATCGTGCTGCCGTATCGCATTCGGGTTTTCTCGCTATGTTCATACTCAGCTGCTCACTCAGCCTACTTTTTTCTTGTGCCAATGTATTGGCACCAGCAAAGAAAGACCTGAAAAATTTTACGCCGCTTAAGAAATATGCGCCCCAAAGCTTGCAGCGCGATTTCGACCTGATGCGCGCCATGATGGAAAAATTCCATCCCTCACTATACTGGTACACACCTAAGGATTCTATCGACCAGATCTTCGATTTCTACAGGGCGGCCATAAAGGATTCGATGACCGAACAGCAGTTTGGCTTTCGGATCGTTGCACCGGTTACCTCGAGTATCCGCTGCGGTCACACATCTTTCAACTATTCAAAAAAATACAACAAGGCCATGAGGGGAATCAGACTGCCTTCATTCCCCCTGTTTTTGAAGGTATGGGGCGACTCTATGGTGGTGACCTCTAATTTGAACAGAAAAGACTCTCTGATCAAAAGAGGAACGGTGATCAACAGCATTGATGGCCTCAGCACAAAACAGATCACTGATATCATGTTCAGGTATCTTCCCACGGATGGCTATGCAGAGAATATCAACTACATCAGGATATCCAACTCATTCCCATCTTACCACCGGAATATTTTTGGTTTGAAGAAGTCGTACTCCGTAAATTTTACCGACAGTACAGGACAACAGCGCGTGGCAAGCCTGCCCCTGTTCGATCCGCATGCAGATACACTGCAAAAGGTAAAACCCAATATTAAAAAAGACAAAGCAAAAAAAATGAGTAAGAAAGAACGTCTCCAAAATATTCGTTCACTGATCATAGATTCATCCACCCGCTCAGCAGTGATGAGCTTAAACTCTTTCGATGGTGGCAACCGACTCCCCCAATTCTTCAGGTCCTCTTTCCGTACATTGAGAGAAGAAAATACCGAAAATCTGGTGATCGATATCCGAAGCAATGGTGGCGGCAAGGTCAACCACTATACGCGGCTCTCGCAATATTTGCGCAATACTCCTTTTAAAGTGGCCGATACTGCCTACGCCGTAACGAAAAAATTCGGCAGCTATGGAAAGTACTTCCAAGCCCGTTTTGTCAACAGCCTGGCCCTGGGACTTTTCACCGCCAGGAAACAGGACAGCCTGTACCACTTTACTTATTGGGAACGACATGTGTACAAACCGAAAAAGCACCATTTTTATGAGGGGAACATATACGTGCTGATCGGCGGTCCAACTTTCTCCGCTTCCACGCTGTTCGCGCAAACCATGAAAGGCCAGGAGAATGTGATGTTCATTGGAGAGGAGACCAGCGGGGGAAGTCATGGTAATAATGGACTGATGATCCCAAACATAACACTACCCAACACCGGGGTGCGGGTAAGAATGCCCCTCTTCAGGTTGATCCAATATAATCATCCGCCAAAGAACGGCCGGGGTATAGCCCCCGATGTATTGGTGCCCCCCAATTCAAAAGCGGTAGTGTATTCAACAGACCTGAAAATGCAAAAAGCATTCGAAATCATCAGGTCCAAAAAAGTTCTTTAAGCGCCTTTCGGCTATCCCCACGTTTTTCCAGGAAAAGACAGCTACATTAATCCGCCAATCCGCCAATCCTTTGCGCCTCAAACGATCAGGAAAGAGTCGCCATCTTTTAGAAAGGGGAATTTCGACCTGACTTCTTCAAGGTCTTCTTTTTTCAAGGTGAGGGTATGCACATGCTCGTTGTGTGCGGTATGCAGCACTTCGCCAAGCGGATCAATGATCATACTGTCGCCGGTATAATTGATCCCATTGCCATCCGCGCCTACCCGATTCACGCCCACCACATAACACTGGTTCTCGATAGCCCGGGCCTGCAATAGCGTTTTCCATGCATGCGACCGTCGCTCAGGCCAGTTGGCTACATAGATCAGCAAATCATACTCCGGCGACTCTGGTGCCTTCGGCACAAACTGAGGGCCACCGAAATCTTCATCATCGGTCTCCACCTCGGGCGCGTTCTGCTGCCGGGCCCAAACAGGAAACCGAAGATCATAACAGATCTGTAAATTCACCTTCCAGCCCTTCACCGAAGCGATGAGTCTCTTGTTCCCGGAAGCATAATGCTCGTGTTCACCCGCAAATCCGAACAGGTGGCGTTTATCATACCATCCGTACTGTTCATTAGGGAGCATCCAAACCAGACGATTATAAAAACTTCCCTCTTCGTTTATGATGACACTCCCGGTGATGATCGCTTTCTTAGATGATGACATGCGTTTCATCCAGGCAATGGTTTGCCCCTTCATGGTTTCAGCCAGCTCCTTTGCCTTCATGCTGAAGCCCGTGCTGAACATCTCAGGAAGTACGATCAGCTCAGTTGGCCCCAGCTTGTTGATCTTATCTTCAAACATCCGCAGGTTGGCAGCCTTGTCTTCCCACACGAGGTTGGCCTGTATAATACTAATTGATAGTGACGACATAGGATCTGCAAATTACCAAAATTAGAACGAACCCGCCCGGCTACTATTAGCATGAACTCGTTTTGTAGCCATCAGTAGTACGTGGCGATTAATGTTGGGCCTTCAATTCTTTCTGGACCAATTGCGGTTCAAATCCTTTTTGCATCATGTAGTTCATGATTTTCTGATGCCTTGCAAAGGCATTCAGGCCATCCTTAGTGAGCGATTCAGATTTTTTTCTGGCCAGCATCCTAATGGTCTCCAGATAGTCATCCTCATCAATTTCCTTCAGGGCCTTATTGATGCAGTAAACACTTACACCTTTTTGCCTGAGCTCATAGCTGATCTTCACGCGTCCCCATTGTTTGCTTCTGAAATGACCTCCAGCAAAGGATATGGCAAATCTTTCCTCGTTCAGGTAATCTTCTTCAATGAGCTTCGATATGGCCTCTTCTACGTCTTGCTTATATAAACCCAGGCTGTAGAGCTTTTCCTTCACCTCCTTATGCGAGCGTTCCTGATAGCCACAGTAATGGCGGAGTTTCTGGAGGGCTTGTTCTTTGTTCAATTGGCGAATTAACGGATTTACGAATTGGCGGATTGGCGAATTTACGAATTGGCGGATTAGCGAATGAATAAGCTCATCCGAACTGTGAATTCGCTAATCCGTCAATTCGTTCATTCTTCTAGTCTCTGCAGGCAACCGAATTCTTTTTTCAAAAAATCATCGTACTCATCAGCCTTTTTAAAAAGATTACCGAAGGTGGCTGTTCCGTTCTGCTTATTAAGATCATGGTCGTATATCAAGCTCGACAAGACAATATTCTGTTGGTAGCAGCTTAGTACGAGGCCGTTGATCCGATGATTTTCCTTTAAAAGATATTGATACAGTGGCTTGATCATGCTGACATCCGAAGGCAGCTGACAGAGAAATGCATCTGCTGCGATAAAGTAACTGTCGGTGTTGTAGCTGATCTTGATCTTGGCAGTTCCCTCTTTAACTTCCCAGTTGTTCACCCCATTTCTGGCCAGCTTAATATCTTTTCCCAGTTGCCAGAGAATATCTTCAATGATCCCTGGTATCCCGATGGTCTCCGCCTCTTTCTCAGGAATCAGGGGCAGCGTCACTTCGGTACCACAACTCGGGCAGTATTTACTTGAGTCGATATTTGAGCTCAGCACCAGGAAATCGCATGAAGGACACCTTGCCGACGCTTTACCCCGATAGGGAAGATAGAGGCTCAGTGCCACAGTCAGATAATTCACGGGGAGCGCGAATCCCAGGTTATCCCCACCCCGGATGATGAAGGAGTTCACCCCGATAATCTGCCCGGATTGATTTACCAAAGGGCCGCCGCTGTTTCCGGGATTAATGGCTGCATCAATTTGGATGAATTTGAGGCCATCTCGGATCCTGTTCATCTTGCTTACCACCCCCTGGGTTGCAGAATAATTAAGTCCGAACGGGTGCCCGATCGCGATCACGGGATCCCCGTCCTTTATATCATTATCATTTCCCAACCTGATCTCAGGAAACTCAATATGGTCCGGGGGTAATAAAAATGCGAGATCATGTTTTGAGTCCGTATACAAAACCCGTGACATCGATTTTGGAAAATGCTTCCCTACGATCGTCACTTCAGCAAAATCCTTTACAACATGCTGGTTAGTCACGATCAGATCGAATTCTTTTACATAGAAACCGGTACCCGTGCCGCTTTGCGTGGCGATTTGGATCACGATGTACTGATACGATTCTATAATAGATTGCGCTGTGCTGGCTTCCATTCCCTTATTTCACTCCTTCAAAATTCAGTCCCTGAATCTCGTTCAGAAAACTCTGATTAAAACTAATGATACTGTCGTACCGAATGTTTGATGATTTCCACACCAGACCCGGGTATTTTTCTGTCCACCCGCCGATGATCTGATCAGTGCGGTCTTCAATTTCTTGTTCTTCAAACTGGTTGGCGGCGGGGTCGTACAGCTTTCCCTTAAAGCCAAGTCCGTGGAAGTAGTCGGGATAATTAATTTCCATGAACATCTGAACCAGCAAGTTCAGTGGCTTGGGCAAACTGTATGAATACTGGCAGTAAAGGATCCCGTATTCCATAATTTGCCTCGCGATCTCCGGGTATTTATTGTCTTTATACCAGAGCATATTCTGAATCGCCGTGTTAATGGCTTCCGTAACGACTTTGTGGGGTTGCGGCGCAACTATGGAAAAAGTGGATGTTGACCTGAACAGGTAGGGTAAAATATCCCGGTCTTCTCTCTCCAGCATCTTCCGGAAAGCCTCCGTCATGAGGTGATTCTTCTCCTGGGCGGAACGCTCTTCCTTGCTGAAGTAGACACTGATCGCCCTTTCCATTTCTTGCAACAACTTTCCCTCGGGCGCAATCAGGTAGTCGATCCTATATCCCAGCGCGAGCAGCATATATGAGATGCCGCCGGCGAGTTTGTCTTTATCCAGGGTGTCTATATACTCCACCGTACCCCTGATAAAGCTCCGGAAATGATCCAGCTTGATCTGCTTCTCCTTATCAGGCAACTCCTCTATATGATCGGTATCGATCTGCCCGAGCGAGGCGAAGTCATGCACCAGCAGATCATCCTGCTTGTCGGCCTTCGTCGCCAATTCTTTGAGGCCATAGTATAGCTTATTGGGATTCGCCGTCTCAATCTCACTGTCGAACCGCATACAAATCTTATCTTCTTCGATTGTGTACCGGCTGTAATAGAGCAAATAATTCTGCTCCAGGAGACGCCGCATCACCGGGATGCTGGGCTCCGGCATACGGGCCAGTGTTACCTCTGCGGCGAGCCGCTCGTTGTTGCACGATCCCCGGACAACCTTCGAACCCTGGTAAATGGTAAAATTCAACACTTCTCCCTTTCGCTCCGTCTCCACGTTCCTCACGCTATCGTCTCTCAAATACTCGAAAAATGCGTCAACGCTTTGTTGATAATGACGGTCCTTGAAAAGATTGTCGGCCTCCGTCCACCGATTCACCTGCCTCACGGTCTTATTATTGTCGGAATACCTGCCAAAAACTATATCTGGCCGGGGTTCTGCCGTTTTCCTGAACCAACCGAAAAGCTTATCGAACATGGGTTTTACCGGTAAATTTTGGAAACACAAGGTAACATAGAATCACGGGTAAAATGTTCAAAAATCACGGATTTTGGTAAATTCTACCCCCTTATATTTGCTCACAAACCAAAACTTCATGAAGTTCATCGTATCCGCGTCTGCTCTCCTCAAACAACTGCAACAGATCAATGGTGTGATCAACGCAAATACTGTACTACCTATTCTTGAAGACTTCCTGTTTGAGATAGGAAAAAACAGGCTGACCGTGGTAGCGACCGACCTTGAAACGGTGATGAAGATCCATATGGACATTGAAGCCAAAGACAGTGGGAAAGTTTGTATACCTGCAAAGATCCTGATGGATTCCCTCAAGAATTTACCTGAGCAACCTTTGACGTTTAATATCGATAAAAATTTTGGTATTGAGATCACCAGCGATAACGGTAAGTATAAGGTGATGGGTGAAAATCCTGACAACTTCCCTAAAGAGCCCTCCGCTGATACTACCACCTCATTCAGTATGACGTCCTCTGCATTACTGACTTCCATCAACAAAACTTTGTTCGCGGTTAGCAATGACGACTTGCGACCAGCTATGACCGGCGTTTTCTTTGAACTCGATAAGAATGGACTCACCGTGGTAGCAACCGATGCACACCGCCTTGTAAAATATAAAAGAACCGATGTCAGCTGCCCAAAGGCAGACACCTTTATCGTTCCACGCAAGCCCTTGAATTTATTGAAGAGCGCTTTACCCGATAACGAAGACGAGCTGAACATCTCTTATAACGGAAATCATCTTTTTGTAGACCATGGTTCAACACAGTTGGTTTGCCGGCTGATCGACGCGCGATTCCCGGATTATAAAGTGGTGATCCCCGGAGACAACCCTTATAAGATGAATCTCCTCCGCACTGATTTCCAAAACGCGCTGAGGCGAGTAAGTATTTTCAGCAACAAAAGCACCAACCAGGTAGCACTTAATATCTCCGGATCAGAGCTGCAACTCACTGCCCAGGATGTTGACTTCAGCTTCGAAGGAAACGAAAGGATGAAATGCCAGTACGACGGAGAGGATATGCAGATCGCTTTCAACGCGCGCTTCCTGATCGAGATGATGTCGGCCACCGACAGTGAAGAAGTACGCATGGAGCTTTCAACACCAACGAAAGCCGGGATCATTAAACCCTCAGAACAAGGTGAGAACGAGGATTTGCTTATGCTCGTTATGCCACTGATGTTGAATCAATAATATTGGCGGATTAGCGAATTGGCGAATTGACGGATTTTAAAATTCGCCAATCCGATAATCCGTAAATCCGTAAATTAGTGTATGGACCCCATCCTTCAGTTTTTCAATGGTCTCGAAAACAGGCCCATCCAGCGACTATCATTCTTCGTGGGCGGTATGCTCCTGCTATGGGTTATTGAAGGAGCCATTCCCCTGATCAACATGCATTACAAAAAAACAAAAGCGCGGCATGCTTTTGTGAATCTCAGCTTCACCATTATGCATTTTGTGATCCACACCCTACTCGCCATCCTGATCCTGATGATCGCCGACTGGACCAGGCAGGAACAGTTCGGACTCGTATACTGGCTGAAGGCCAACGTGATATGGACCATCATCATCTCCGCGCTGGTGCTCGACTTTTTCGGAGGCTGGCTGGTACATATCGTTGAACACAAGGTTCCGCTGTTCTGGCGGATGCACATTATCCATCATGCCGACAATAATGTGGACGTGACCACAGGCCTCAGGCATCACCCGCTGGAAAGCATATTCCGGGGTTTGTTTTTCATGATGGGCATCCTGATCGCCGGAGTGCCCATGTATGCGGTGATGATCTACCAAACCCTGCTGGTGTTTTTCACCACATTCACCCATGCCAATATCTCCCTGCCTCCTGCCGTAGATAAATTCCTAAGCTATTTTCTGATTTCCCCGAACATGCACAAGGTTCACCATCACTGGAAACAGCCTTATACGGACACCAATTACGGTGCTGTATTTTCGATCTGGGACAGATTGCTTGGCACCTTCAGTAGCTTGGCTCCCAAGGATATCAAGTACGGGCTGGATCGCTATTACCCCAACGAGAAAGATGAAGATTTTATGGCCCTCATGAAGAAGCCCTTCCAGAAACTTAACCAGTCTTAACCAGGGCCGAAGGCAACGACCCGGCTGCGAAGACATCATGGGCAAATGCCAGGCTTATGCAAAACCCGGGTGGTTCGCCCGGTAAAGCTCATGTAACATCGCAAATACGAATATCTTTAGCAGATGAAAAGGATCGCTGTTATACCCGCGCGCTATGCTGCCACCCGCTTCCCGGCAAAACTCATGCAACCGCTGGGCAATAAAACAGTGATCCGCCACACCTATGATAATACAGTGGCAACAGGGCTTTTTGATGATGTTATTGTAGCCACAGACAACATCCTGATCTACAACGAAATTGTATCAAATGGCGGCAGAGCAGTGATGAGCAAGAGGGTACACGAAAGCGGGAGCGACAGAATTGCGGAAGCGATAGAAGGGCTGGATGTTGACGTGATCATCAATGTACAAGGCGATGAACCCTTTATGGAAAAAGATCCACTCGCAAAACTCCTGGAGGCTTTTACAGATCCGGAGGTTCAGGTGGCCTCGCTGATGCACGAGCTCCAGGAAGACCAGGTAAATAATCCGAATATCGTAAAAGTGGTGACCGACCACTTAAATAACGCCTTGCTGTTCTCGCGGTCATGTATACCCTATAAACGTGATCAGGATAGCCCCGCGCGCTATTATCGCCACATAGGCGTATATGGTTATAGAAAAAAAGCGCTCCTCGAATTTGTAACGTGGAAGATGGGCCTATTGGAACAGACAGAGAAGCTTGAGCAACTCCGATACCTCGAGAATGGTGTGAAGATCCGGATGGTTACCACGGGCTTCAGCCCAGTAGGGATAGATACCCCCCAGGATCTGGAAAACGCTCGAAAACTGTTGTAGCACCGGATTTCAATACCTACC
>JBBAJO010000010.1:0-69486 GCA_040404005.1 Chitinophagaceae bacterium | reverse complement strand
CCGGGAGATGCTTCCCCGGAGATCCATCAGAATACCCAAAATCCCAATACCTACCCGGGAGATGCTTTCCCGGAGATCCATCCCATCGAGTAGCAAAAACGAAACGCTGAATCCCTCAGCATCACATCGACTGCCCGATCTCTTCCAGGGTTTTGCCCTTGGTCTCCGGTAAGAACTTCCATACGAAGATCAGGTGGAGAACCATCATCAGGGTATAAAAAATAAACGAATAATATCCGCCCAGTTCGCTGCCCTGAACGATCACCGGGAACGACCAGGATATGATCGCAGCCATGATCCAATGTGTGAAGCTCCCTAAAGACCCGCCTTGGGAGCGAACGGAATTTGGAAAGATCTCTGAGATGAACACCCAGATCACCGCTCCTTGAGAAAACCCAAAAAAACCAATAAACCCAATGAGATACCAGATCACATTGGGATCGGCAACCCCTGGATTTCTAAACGCGGAAGCGGTAAGTCCCAGGAAAAGGATCATTCCAAATGAGCCGATAATAAGCAGCTTCTTCCTTCCGAAACGATCGATCACCGTCATGGCCAGCAAAGTGAACAGCAAATTGGCAGCGCCGATATATATGGGTTGCAGGAAGGCGTTTGACTGATCAAACCCCGCCATTTCAAAAATGCGGGGCGCATAGTAAATAATGGCGTTTATTCCAGACAGCTGGTTAAACATGGCCAGTATCACTGCGAAAAGGATAGGCTTGCTATAACGCGGCTGGAAAAGTCTTTCCTTGATATCCGTAACCGAAGCCCTGATTTCCTGTATAGCCGCATCCGTATCAGCTTCCCCTATCTTTTTCATGATCGGAATGGCCTTATCGGTCTCGTGGTTCAGGATCAGCCAGCGCGGACTCTCCGGAATGGTGCGTACCAACAGTGCAAATATCCCTGCCGGAACCATCATAATGCCCAGCATCCAGCGCCAAGAGTCTTCGCCCCCACTGGCAAAAAGGTAATTAGTAATGTAGGCTACGAAAATCCCTGCTACAATATTCACCTGAAAAGATCCCGCGAGCCGGCCGCGCAGGTGCGCCGGTGAGATCTCGGAAATATACATGGGCCCAACTACAGAAGACGCGCCCACAGCAATGCCGCCAAGGAACCGGAAGGTTACAAACAACAACCAGCCGCTGGATAGCGCGCAACCAGCTGCCGAAAACAAATACAAGATGGCTATGACAATCAGCACTTTCTTCCTGCCGAACCTCTGGGCAGGCATCCCGGCAACCAATGAGCCAAGGACGGTCCCGATCAGGCTGGAGGCCACCGTGAAGCCCTGCCAGAATGGGGTGAGGGACCAGATTCCCTGAATGATCTTTTCTGCGCCGGAGATGACGGCCGTTTCAAATCCAAACAGAAATCCTCCCAAGGCGGCGATCAGCGCAATGCGGACAGGGAATGAAAACATATTTTAACATATAGGAATAGTGATAAATCTGTTGCATGTCATGTTGAATGTACACATTTTTCAACTCGTTTTCATTAACTTACCTCCGACAAAAATGATTACTTATTCATGAATACTGCTCCTTTATGGGGTATTGATCTGGGGGGTACAAAAATAGAAGGCGTCATCCTTCCCTCACTCCATAACCCAATGCCCATTATCCGAAACCGTGTTGATACAGAAGGACATAAAGGCTATGAGCATATCCTTGGTCAGATAGCCGCACTCGTAGATCTGATGCGCTCAGAATCAGGAGAAGCCCCAAAAACCATTGGTGTTGGTACTCCAGGCGTTTTGGACCCCATTCTCCATACCATGAAAAATTGTAACAGCACTTCCCTGAATGGACAACCACTCAAGCGGGATCTGGAACAGAAGCTGGGCATCCCTGTGGTATTGGCCAATGATGCCAACTGCTTTGCGCTCGCCGAAACCCACTGGGGCGCAGTTAAAGAAAAAACACCCGACGCGCGCATGGTCTTTGGGATCATCATGGGCACCGGCGTTGGGGGAGGTATCGTGATCGATGGGAAAGTTTGGAACGGTAAACACGGCATTGCCGGTGAATGGGGACATAACTTTCTCGACGATTCGGGTGGCCCCTGCTACTGCGGTAAAACAGGGTGTGTTGAAACCATTCTATCGGGCTCCGGCCTCCAGCGCTATTATCACGCCATCAGCGGACAGGAAAAAACGCTAAAACAGATCGTTCAGGATCCAACCGACCCTTTTGCCCGGCAAACGCTTGACAGGTTGCATAATTTCTTCGGCAAAGCCGTTTCGTCGATCACCAATATGCTTGACCCGGATGTGATCGTGATCGGTGGCGGTGTTGGAAACATCGACTCCATCTACACCCTTGGCGTTGAAAGCGTTGGCAGATATATATTCAATAACCGGCTCGACCTGCCCATACTCAAACCCAGCCTGGGCGACAGTGCCGGGGTATTTGGGGCTGCTGCCCTGGTGGGCTGAACGAACCTATTTGAAACTGTAGGCACGAGTTAATCAATAAAGAATTTAACTTGCCCTAAAGTTACTTTGATGCGAAAAAGATTTGCCTTTGTTTTTTTAGTTTTTCTATTCCATAACGCGGTATTATCACAAGCCTTCAAAGAAAAATACAGGCCCCAGTATCATTTTACCCCAGATAAAAATTGGATCAATGATCCCAACGGGCTGGTTTACTACGCCGGGGAGTACCACCTGTTCTATCAGTATAATCCATTTGGCAACAAATGGGGACATATGAGTTGGGGACATTCGGTAAGCACCGACCTCGTACACTGGAAAGAACTGTCAGTCGCCATCCCTGAAGAAAATAATGTGGGTATTTTTTCCGGTTCCGCCGTTGTAGACCCTTTCAACACCTCGGGCTTCATTCAGCTTCGCGGACAGGTCCCCATGGTGGCCATTTACACAGCAGACATCCCTAACACCCATCAGTCACAACACATCGCATATAGCCTCGACTCAGGAAGAACTTTTAAAAAATTTAATTTCAACCCCGTCCTTGACCTGGAGAAGAAGGATTTCCGCGACCCAAAAGTATTCTGGCACGAGCCTTCCAAAAAATGGATCATGGCGGTGATGTTGCCCCATGAAAAGAAGGTCCAGTTCTACAGCTCAAAATCATTAAAGGCCTGGACCCTCCTCAGTGAGTTCGGCCCCGCGGGCGATACTACCGGTATTTGGGAGTGCCCCGATCTGTTTCGCGTCCCTGTTTCAGGCGTGCCGGGAAAATATAAATGGGTTTTCATGCATTCCCCCTCCCCGTATATGCAATATTTCGTGGGTGAATTTGATGGAACAAAATTTATCAACGAGTCCGCCCCCAATAAGATCCTGCGGCCTGATTACGGTCCGGATTATTATGCCGCCATCGTTTACAACAATCTACCTCCTGGCACAGCACCCATCAGTATTGGCTGGGCCAACAATTGGAATTATGCAGGCGATATCCCCGCAGGCGAGTGGCGTGGCAGCATGTCGTTACCCCGCACACTGCAACTGAAAAAAATAGACGAAGAATATATCCTCCTGCAAAATCCCGTTGATCAGATCGCTACGCTCAAAAGCAAGGAAGCCCGAGTCAGTTCCGACAAACCAATCCCAGTAGAAAGCCAAAGCTTTTTCGTGGAATGGGAGTGGAACACGAACGCTGCTGTTTCACAGGAGGTGATGGTGGGAGCTAATGACCTGATAGTGCGCTTTAATGCCGCTGCAAAAGAAGTGGTGCTCGACCGGAGCGGGTCGAAAGGCTTTAATCATGAAGCATATAAAAAACTATCGGTTTATAAAGCCGTTGTTCCCGGTAAACTCACGGGTAAGTTGAAATTCAGACTCTATTTTGATGCAAGTATAGCTGAGCTTTTTGTGGGCGAAGGCGAAGTTGCCATGACGGCACAAGTGTTCCCCGCAGAACCCGTTAGAACCCTTTCCTTTACCTCCGATGGCGCCGCTCACCCCGTCGTATACCAGACCCTTGGCGGCTACCGCGAGATTATGAAATAACACGGCTTTTTTTATCTGCACATTCCTCTTTACCTTTTATCCATGAATGGTAAGAACTATTTGAAAATATTGGGGTTGCAGCAACTTTTTGGTACGGAAAGAACCAAAGAGATCCTGAATGTAAATCCTACCATTATACCCGCCCGGGAAGAAGCAAAAGATATCCGGGTTTTTGTGTATGATTACGATGGGGACCATATATCACAATTTGAATCCGATAAGGTGGAAGATTGTTTCACCTACAAATTCAGCAATCGCCTCAGCTGGATAAATATCGATGGCCTCAGAAAAAACGATGTTGACCTGGTTTGCCAACATTTCGACATCCACGCCCTCGTGGTTGAAGACATCCTCAGTGTGAATCAGCGCCCCAAGATGGAGGAGGTGGACAATGTCATGTTCTGCCTGCTCAACATGCTTTACTTCAACGAGACGAAAAAAACGGTTGAGTCTGAACAGATCAGCATAGTCCTTGGACAGAATTTCGTTATCTCGTTTCAGGAAGATGCAAGCCGCGATGTTTTCAATCCCCTTCGGCAAAAACTACTTTTGCCGAAAAGTCAAATCAGAAGTCGCACAGCCGACTATCTGTGTTATACCATGATCGACCTGATCGTTGATAATTATTTTCTGGTAATGGAACGGATTGGTGAACAAATTGAATTGTTGGAAGAAGAGCTGATCAAAAGATCAAACAACCGATCGCTGATCAAAATCAACCAACTCAGAAAAGAACACATCATACTAAAAAGAAACATCGCACCGGTCCGGGACCTCGTAAACAGCATCATCAGAAGTGAAAGTGACTTGCTGGAAGATCGGACCACTAAATATTTCAACGATGTGCACGATCATATCGCCCAGGCCTATGACCTGTCAGAGAACTATCGGGATATGCTGATCAGCATGCAGGACCTGTATATCAATAATGTCAACCTGAAGCTCAATGAAGTCATGAAGGTAATGGCCATCGTTACGTGCCTCCTGGCACCCGCCACCGTAATTGGAGGAATTTTTGGAATGAACTTCGACATCATTCCATATGCCCATCATAGTTGGGGTTTCTACTTCGCCGTAGGACTCATGCTGCTGATACCCATTTGGATGTTGTGGCAGTTCCGCCGGCGGGGATGGTTCTAACTTGTTCTATTATGTTCCAATACACGCCTGAGCAAGCATAATCTTCGTGGGTAGGCTCTTGCGCCATTCCCCACATTCATTCACCACATTCCCCACATTTATCACATTTTCCTCTTATGTACCGGAACAGTAGAGCACGGCTCACCGTACATTAAAGACTTCACCACAGGTGTTAGTTTACTGGTGATCTCTATGTAAGCATACTCCCCTATTTCCATATCCCCGCAGCCTTTTATCACCACACGCTTTTCGGCAAATGCATCACCGTCTATCGCCCTGATTTTTTCAACGAACAACTGCTTTCTGGCTTCATCGGGTGAACCGGAAAATACTTTTTTCGCAATAGGACTTAGGAGGCTTCCAACAAGCATATATGCCCAAAGCGGGATGATGGCATCTGCAGAACAAAACAAAGCAACATGCTTATCCCGATAGGCTTCCCAGTTCATTTCATCCAGCGCCGCCCTGAACTCTTTTTCCCTTAAGATAAGGCCCATAAAAAGGTGGTCCTTCAAATCGAAGCTCATGATCTCTTCTGATGGATAGTAGGTCTCCAGGTCAAGTGTGATCAAGCCACTCTCTGCAACTTTGTTTACAATAGCACCTTCCATGTTGTAAAGTTAATAAAAAAGGCTCCCTTTGGAGGAGCCTTCAAATATCGTGAGGTCTGGCTCTAAAAGCCGGCCGCCCTGCGGGTATCTTCGATTTTAGCCGCTTTCTTTAATGCTTCAAAACTTCCGTACGCACTGTATTGCTTCAGTTGGGCTTGCATGGCACGACGCTGGCTCTCCATGTCGCCGCCGGAAATGTTTGGAAGAGCGCCTACAGCATTTGTTTTAACCGCAAACACACCTGTTTGGCCCTCGATCAAACCAGACACCTTGCCCTGATTGGCTTTGTTAAAGGCAGCGCCGATCACGCGGGTCTCTGGTCCTACATTAGGAACAAAAGCGTCGCCAAACTTAAGGGTATCAACCTGGCTGGTTTGACCGCCTGCCGCAGCGATCGCTTCCAGTGTAGTCGCATTACCAACCTTTTTGATGATCAGTTCTGCTTTCTTCTGGTTCCTGATGATTGGCTCAACAGTAATCCTGGCTACTGATGCGGTCTGGACACCCTCGTCATTTGCTCCGGTGATCACGGCAACAACGTACTTATCCTTAAAGTCGAACGGTTCTGAAACCGTACCCACTTTGTTTTCCCAGATCCACTTTACAAAAGACCTCGATGGCATTCCTGATACTGAGTAATCAATCTCCTTAATACCATCCGCAATCCTTTTATTCAGGTTATTCTTGGAAGCATTTTGTTCAAAAGATTTCAAATCGCGGCTATTGCCAGCAAACTGTGTTGCAGCAGAAGAGGCTGTGTTATCTGTTTCCATGGTCGCCTGAATAGGCTTGGAGACGTAAGCTATTTTGTATGACTCTTCAAAGTTCCTCTGGTTCATTACTTGCATAATGTGATAACCAAATTCTGTTTTTACCACATCCTGGCTTCCGATTGTCTTATAGAATGCAAAATCACTGAATGCTTTTGCCAGATTACCCATGTCAACAGAAGAAAAGTTGTACTCTCCACCATTGTTCTTGCTGCCTTCGTCTTCACTGAATGTGGCAGCGAGGGTGCTGAAATCAGCTCCTGATTTGATCGCTGCAAATAAACTATCTGCCGTTTTCTTCGCAGCAGTGTCGGAGCGCCGTGCCTGACCAGTTCTTGGATCAACCACACCGATCAATATATGTCTCACTTTTACCGAATCGGGCAGCTGTCTTACATCCACCTTCTTTGCAATAACGTAGGCGTTGCCATCGAGATAGGGCCCAACCACCGAACCAATAGGCGCGGCAACCAGGTTGTCTTTCGCGTCCATAGCGATCCTTGACTTCAAAACATATCCGTCGAAATAAGGCATCGTGCTGCCATTGCGCGCAATAACCGCCCTTGGGTCGGCTGAATTTGCAAGCTCCTCTTTAAGAGATACCAGCTTACTGAAAATAGCAGCGCTGTCGGCCGAAGTTGCATTGGCATCAAAACTCACATAAGCAATGCTCCTGGTTTTGTTCTGCTTGAACTCTTCTTTATGGTTGCTTACGTATTTATTTATTTCCGCGTCACTCACCTTCACCGCCGTATCCGCTATGGTGCCGTAGGGAATCATGGTGTAACTGATTGAGGCAAAGCTGCTGTTGTCTGCATTCATCTTCTCGATCATCCATTTAGGCACATAACTACCCTGGCTGATTAAGGTATTATACTTCTCGGCAAGCTGACGGGTGATCAATGGCTCGATCAACTGATCGTTTACCATCTTCACCTCTTCGGCTTTTTTACTCTTCTTAATATTACTGAACCAGGTACGGGCAGCCTGGATATTATATTGACCAGTGGTCTGATCCGAGAACAATTGCTTGAATTCCTGAGGCGCATTTTCACTAAACAGGAGATCGCTCATCTCTTTTGCGGTAAAACTGATTCCCAACTTGGCGGCTTCTGTTTTGATCAAATTTTCCTGGATATAGGTATTCCAGACGTTTTCAACGATGTTTTGGGTCATCATTTCGTTACTTTGCATGCCCTGCTGGCGGTTTGATTCCTCAAACATCCTCACCTTTGTGTTGAACTCCTGGGCGTCGACTTTCGTTCCATTGATGGACCCAACGGTGGTGTTTCCGGTTAATGCCCCGGCACTCCTCCCAATGAAGGCATCCTGGACAAGAAAACCGATGAGACTCAATGCAATAAGTCCCGTTAGCAAGGCGGCGGACTTATCTCTCAGCGACTGGATTATCGACATAATAATAATTGTATTTAAAAATGGAGGGCAAAAATAGGTGAATTTGTGGTTATCAACAAACTGTGGAAAACATGCTGCATCTGCACAGAGAGTGCTTTTCCCTTTAGAATGGAACTGGTATTCCACAGAGGGATGTGAATAGGTGTCCGCAGCAATAAAAGCCGATTTGGTATTTCCACACTATGATTGTGGATAACCGATTTTTCAGTGGAAAAGCCGGTTATCCAACATTGGAAATTGTGGACGCAAAGGCGGTAAATACATTTTATGGTGGACGTTATTTACCCATTGCCAAGGGTTAATTTAGTTTTGCCTGGTATTATCAACAGGGTGTTTGATTCACAATGTAGATTAGTTATCCGCAGCTGTTAGATATTCACATTGTGTAAAACCTGCTTAAAGTAAGCGTCTATATAGAATCTTAGATTGTTTATTAAATGTGAATTAGGGTGGATAAAATGAGGTTTTCCAATATTCCAAAACCGAAGAATATTTATTATCCCCTAATCCACAGACATAATAGTAATAGGTAATTTTAAATATAAATAAGTACTATAAATACTATGGCGTTTATACACAATGAAATTAACCAGATCCGGCAACGTGGGTTTTACGATATGCAGGTAGATCCAACGCTCGATCTTTTTGCTGAGATCAGCAGATTGAAAAAAGAAAAAAATGCCGTGCTTCTGGCACACTACTATCAGGAACCTGATATCCAGGATGTAGCGGACTATATTGGGGATAGCCTGGGTTTGGCGAGGCAGGCGGAAAAAACAAAGGCTGACATTATCGTTTTTGCCGGAGTGCATTTTATGGCTGAAACAGCTAATATCCTAAACCCTTCAAAAAAAGTGGTTATTCCTGATCTGAAGGCGGGATGTTCTTTAAGCGACTCCTGTCCGCCACCGTTATTCAAAAAGTTCCGGGAGGAGCATCCGGATCATGTGGTGATCTCATATATCAACTGCAGTGCCGGCATAAAAGCACTCAGTGATGTGATATGCACGAGCAGTAACGCCGTTGCCATTGTAAACAGCTTTCAAAAAGATCAGCCGATCATTTTCGCGCCAGATAAAAACCTTGGTGCATACATCAACAAAGTAACGGGGCGAAATATGTTACTCTGGAATGGAGCGTGTATGGTTCACGAAATCTTTAGCCTGGAGAAGATCATCAAGCTTAAAATAAGGTATCCTGAGTCGAAACTTATTGCCCATCCTGAATGTGAAGATGTGATTCTTCAGCATGCGGATTTTATTGGATCAACTACGCAGTTGCTCAAGTATACCGAGAATGATCCTTCCCAATCTTTCATAGTGGCTACCGAAACGGGTATCCTTCACCAGATGAAAAAAAACTCACCAGGGAAATCCTTTATACCTGCCCCGCCGGATAATGCCTGCGCGTGTAACGACTGTCCGCATATGAAACTGAATACACTAGAGAAATTATATCTCTGCATGGAATATGAGCAGCCGGAAATTATTATGGATGAAGCACTTCGCCTGGCTGCAAAAAAACCGATTGACAAGATGCTCGAGATAAGCGCCAGGGAAGGAATTAGTTAGTGGCACTAATGTGGATCTTTTTAATTTAAATAATATGTCAGAGATCAAAACGATAATATTTGACTTAGGTGGTGTGTTGGTAGACTGGAATCCGGATTATGTATACAAGACCATCTTTGATAATGAAGAGGAGATGAAGTGGTTTTATGATAATATTTGCACGCCTCACTGGAACGAAGAGCAGGATGCGGGACGCACACTTGCGGAAGCAACCGAATTACTGGTGAAGGAGTTTCCTGATCATGAGGAGAATATCAGGGCATACTACGGTCGTTGGGAAGAGATGCTACATGGCTCTATTCACGACACGGTTGAGATTTTCAGGGAATTGAAGGAAAAGAAAAAGTATAAATTGCTTGCACTCACCAACTGGAGCGCTGAAACGTTTCCTATAGCGCTTGAAAGATTTGATTTTTTACATTGGTTCGATGGTAAAGTAGTATCTGGCGAGGAAATGACAAGGAAACCGTTTCCGGATATTTATCATACCATCATTGAAAGGTATGATGTAGACCCGAACACTGCAGTGTACACCGATGATAATGTCCGTAATCTCCACCCTGCCAGCGCATTGGGTATGCATACGATCCATTTTCAGAATCCTGATCAGTTCCGGAAGGAGCTGGCCAGACTTGGCGTGCTATAATTTTCACGTTTTTTTAGGTGACACCGGCTTATATCAACAGCGTTTTATACGTCCAACAAGAAAGAACAACATATGAGAAATCTTTATACCCCTTTCCATGTTTTTTTAGTGTTCATGGCTTTCGCTTGCAGTAATCCACAGAAAGCAGTTTCCTATTCGGAAGACAAGATATTCTTCGAGACCCTCAGGAAACTGGAGAAAAAACCCAACGATCCCGCTCTCAAAACGGATGTGAAAGACCTGTATATTCAGGCAGTACAGGGTCACCAAGACCGGATCACATCCTATCGGGCTTCTTCGGAACTCAGAAGGTACGACCAAATGATAGGGGAGTATAACTCCCTGCAACGCCTCAGCGACGCAATACGGACATCGTCAGTGTTCAGGGATGTGGATGACAAAAACTATTTTGGAGAGCTACAAAGGGCTAAAGAAGAGGCTGCAGAGGCATATTACACGGCTGGTGTTCAGGAAATGAGGGAAGACACCCGGGAAGGGGCAAAAAAAGCGAACCAGTATTTTCAGAAAGTTAGTCAGTATGTGCCGAATTACAAGGATGTCTCCAGGCTGCAAAGGGACGCCTCTCAGCGCAGTATCGTGAACGTGATGATCAATCCTGTGCAGGACAGGTTTAATGGCGGAGGATGGAACAATAACTGGAATAACGACATGCGGGTAAGGTTCTTACACGAGCAACTCGTCCGGGACCTTGGCGGACAGATGGGCGGAGGGCCGGCTAGATTTTTTACGGATATGGATGTGAGGAGATTGAATGTCAGGCCGGATTGGATAGTTGATATCAGCTGGGGTAATCTTTCCATGCCGCCTACCATCCTGAACCGTTACAACCGGGAGTTATCCAGGAGTGTTGAAGTAGGCAAAGACACATCTGGAAGGCCCGTCTTCCAAAATGTAAAGGCTACCCTGTCAGTAACCAGATATCAGAATCCCGGTGCGGATATTGATTACCGCATCGTGGATGTTGAAACAAACACCAACCTGGAATGGAGCCGCGTGAATGTGAACAACGCGGCCATATTCGAAACCGCTACATTTTCGGGAGATTCGAGGGCGCTCAGCCCAGCTGATTGGGGGCTGGTGAATAACCGGTGGAACAACAACAACAACGATCAGATGATGCGGGATATGTATAACCAGTTGCTGAACGAATTGCGGATGAGGATCAGAAACCGGGCTTAGCTATGCGAAGATTGCATAGGCTGCCCAACTTAGTACATAGGCCAGCGCCGTCATGTAAACAAACTGTATCAGGGGCCATTTCCAACTTCCTGTTTCTCTTTTCACAACAGCCAGCGTACTCATACACTGCATGGCCAGCACATAGAAGATCATCAGGGAAACCCCGGTAGCCAGCGTATACACTTTTGTTCCATCCGGCTTAACTGCCGCCTTCATCTTTTGGCGAAGCGTCTGGTTGTCGTCACTGTCCTGGTCCCCCACACTGTACAGGGTTGCCATCGTTCCAACAAATACTTCCCTTGCAGCAAAAGACGTGATCAACGCAATACCGATCTTCCAGTCGTACCCCAGTGGTTTTATCAAGGGCTCAATGACATGACCGGCGATACCGGCATAAGATTTTTCCAATAATCCAGCGTCCCTGCCGGCACGTAACTCATTTGCTTTTTCGGGATTCTCGGTGATCGCTTTTTCATATGCGGTTCTCACCTGGTTACGTGCTTCGGGTGGACCAAATGAACTAAGCGCCCAAAGTAACAATGAGATCACCATGATCACCTTACCTGCATCCACCACAAAAAGTTTGGCCTTCTCGATCATGGTGATGAATACGTTTTTCCACCTGGGTGATCGATACACGGGCAGCTCCAGGATGAAGAAACTTTTTTCTTCGATCCTGATAAACAACTTCATCACATATGCTACCACCATCGCCATCACCAGCCCAAGCAAATACAAACCCATCATCACAAGGCCCTGCAGGCTCAAAAAACCAAGAACAGAGTGCTTTGGGATCACCAATGCGATGAGGATCGTATAAACAGGTAGACGCGCGCTGCAACTCATGAGCGGCGTGATCATGATGGTCAATAATCTTTCTTTCCTGTTTTCGATATTCCTGGCGCTCATGATCGCCGGAACGGCGCACGCGAATCCGCTGATCATAGGCATTACACTTTTTCCATTCAGTCCAACTTTTCGCATGATCCTGTCCGTCAGAAAGCTTATGCGCGCCATGTATCCCGTGTCTTCCAACAGGGTGATCAGTCCAAATAAGATCATGATCTGCGGTACAAATACCAGGATCCCACTGAGGCCAGCAAGAAAACCGTTCACTAAAAGATTGCTGAACCAGTTTTCTGAAAGCACATCCGTGAGCCAGGACCCCATCTTCCCAATAACCCACTCAATGGCCGTCATAGGATATTCTGCGATCCAGAATACCGATTGGAATAAAACGAATAAAACCGCGAACATGATGAGATATCCCCATACTTTATGGAGCAGGATCTGGTCCAGTTTACTCCGGCGGTCTTCTTTTACAAACGCTCCCTGTTTAACGGTTTCGTTAATGATTGTTTTGATGCGACTATATCTCTTCAGAATTTCTTCCGCCTGTACTTTGGTATGGTTGAAATGATTGTCCGTTTCTATTTTTTCAATCCGGTTCTGCATGTCGTCCTTAAATGCCATGGACTCGTGATTGATCAGGTAATGAACGGCTGAATAGTCGCTGATCCCCGGAAATACTGTTTTCATCACTTCGACCGGTGCTTTAGCAAGCTCGCCCACTTCCACAAACTGCCGGAAACAAACCGCTTCCTTTACAGTTTTCTCCATCACTTTTTTAAGCTCTCCGATGCCCTCGTTCTTCCGCGGATTTATAGGAACTACCGGGAGATTAAGGCGGCGCGACAACCCCTCGACATC
Source organism: Chitinophagaceae bacterium (assembly GCA_040404005.1). GTDB lineage: Bacteria > Bacteroidota > Bacteroidia > Chitinophagales > Chitinophagaceae > Pollutibacter. The sequence continues at coordinate 56,440 of JBBAJO010000010.1, read as the reverse complement.
TATCGTGGTACCTTTCTTTTTAACCAGATCCATCATAGTGAGGGCAACAACAACCGGCTTTTGCAGATCCGCCACCTGGGAGGCATAGAGCAGGTTCCGCTGTAGGTTGCTCGCATCTACGATCACCACGATCAGATCGATCTTTGCTTCCGGTTCCATGATGGCCCGGTATGAAACCCATTCATCCGCCCGTCGTGGGTAAAGGCTGTAAGAACCCGGCAGGTCTATGATGTTGGCCCTGGTCTGGCCGGAAAGGGAGGTCTGGCCGGTTTTTTTCTCTACGGTTACGCCGGGAAAATTTCCCACCTTCTGATTCAAGCCCGTTAGGGCATTGAACAGAGAGCTTTTTCCGCTGTTGGGGTTGCCAAGAAGAGCGATATGGATGTTGTTGGTCAAAAGTTTACAGTCTGTAAATTTAGCCTAACCGAACTACATCTATTTACGAAAGGGGAAAAAAGGCAGGCAAGGAGCGGATATTGTGACAATATTAAACCGCCAGTGTTCAACCGCATGCTTAAATTTGCTCCTAATTGCGGCACAAAACATGAAATTTATATTCTTTTTGTTCTTTCTTCTTCCCTTGCTTGTATTTGCCCAGAGATTAAATAAGGCTGACAGACAAATAGTTGAATCACTAAGGTCTCATATCAGCTATCTGGCAGATGATAAATTGGAGGGCAGAAGAGCCGGAACACCCGGTGAGGCGCTCGCCGTTAAATACATTACGGATAAGTTCATCAGTTTGGGCCTCACGCCCAAAGGCGAGAACAACGGATTTATCCAGCCTTTTACCATCGATGAAGGAAGAGAGATCAGCAAATCATCCGTTTTCATTGTTAACGGGAAAGAACTCAAACCCGGTATTGATTTTTATCCGCTGGGGTTCAGTCCCGATTCTAAACTGTTGGAGTCCCTTTCCTCTGTTTCCGTCGCAGAACGCGGATCGCCATGGTTTCTGAATCTCGCCGAAGGGTTGATCGCCAATAAGGATAACCCCCATTTCGATCAGGCATCGTGGATCAGAAATCAGGTCAGAAATGCCAATGATAAGGGCGCCACTGCCGTTATTTTGTATAACACAGAAGCCAGTGGGGAAGAGTTGAAGTACGATGGGAAAGACAAGTCGGAGAAGACCCTGATCCCTGTGGTGTATGTGCCCCGAAAAGCATGGTCAGAGCATTTCGGCGACGCTGAGGCCACATACGATTTCAAACTAAAAACGGAAACAGCCGCCAAATCCAGAACGGCGCATAATGTGGTTGGTTTCATCGATAACGGCTCCCAAAGTACGGTGATTCTGGGCGCGCATTTTGATCACCTCGGTTATGGGGAAGATGGAAGCTCAATGATGCGCAACGGCGAGAAGCTGATCCATAATGGGGCCGATGATAACGCGAGTGGAACTGCTGCTCTTATAGAGTTGGCCGGTATTCTTAAGAAGTCGAAGTTGAACAGCCAGAATTTCCTGTTCATCGCTTTTTCAGGCGAAGAATTGGGACTTTTTGGTTCTAAGTATTATGTTGAGCATCCTACGGTAGACTTGAAAAGCGTGAGTTACATGATCAACATGGATATGGTTGGCAGAATGAACGATAGTACAAAGACCATTACCGTGGGTGGCATTGGCACCTCTCCAACCTGGGGCTCTGTAGTGCGCACAAATGCTAAGACCGGATTTAGCATCAAGATCGATTCCAGTGGCACCGGGCCAAGCGACCACAGTTCGTTTTACCGGAAAGACATTCCTGTGCTGTTTTTCTTCACAGGTTATCATGGCGACTATCACAAGCCAACTGATGACGCACCCCTGATAAATTATATTGGGGAGTATCAGATCATCAGATTTATCACAGGCATTATCTCAAATACTTATTCTACCGGTAAGCTGGCCTTCACTAAAACGCGCGAACAGCAGATGGGAACTTCAAGCCGCTTTACTGTTTCAATGGGCATCGTTCCCGATTACACATTTTCAGGTACCGGTGTTCGGGTAGATGGTGTTAGTGAAGGGCGTGCGGCTCAGAAAGCGGGGCTTAAGACCAACGACATCGTTGTTCAACTTGGTGAGCACAAAGTGAGTTCTGTGCAATCATACATGGAAGCGCTGGCCAAGTTCAAGAAAGGGGATGCCACCAAAGTGAAAGTGAAAAGAGGTACGGAAGACCTGGAATTCGATATCAGTTTCTAATGATAAAACTTAAAGTTGATAACGACGCCTTAGCGGAGGAGTTCTTTGATGGAACCCGCCTGCTTGGGATCGTTGGTCCACTTGCAGATTATCAGTTTTGCTGGCAGCTTAACCAGGGCATGCAGATCAATTTCCGGGCGAATCACGACCTGGAGATCACCTTGAAGCGGAAGGAGAGGAATTATTTCTTTACGATCTACGAGTATCAGGAGCCTGCGACAACACTGGTTCACTATTTGTACAATAACCAGTACGATGGAGAATACCTGTTGCCAGAGTTCAAACACCTGGATTTTTTATGGCTGCTTAAGGGCGACCTGGTGAACGATGAACTGATCGCGGCGATGGTACAATCCGTAAAGATGATCCCCGGTGTACAAATGGTGATCGAGTTATCCACCGACAAGATCAAGAATAAGGGGCATTTGATTTTCTAACTTTAAATTTCAAACAATGTGGGAAGAAAAAGAGAACTATCTGTACAGGAAACTTGAATTCAGAAATTTTTCCGAGGCGTTTGCTTTCATGACAAGAGTGGCCCTGGAGGCGGAGAAAATGGATCACCATCCGAAGTGGACCAATGTGTATAATACGGTTGAGGTATGGCTTTCAACCCACGATGCAGGAGATGTTGTGACGGATAAGGATAGAAGGCTTGCGCAGAAAATGGATATTTTCCTGGTTAAATAAAATGTCCGCTTCCTTAGGTCGCGCGATGTTAATTTTCGTTCTTTCTGCCGGATCTACCCCAACTGCGTATTCGACTTTGTCTGCCGATTCACTACTCCTATTTTACCTCAACTACGTATTCGCCCTTTGATGTGATCCTTCCTATTGGTGTGAGAAAATCGGTTAGTTCGAATTGCGTTAAGACCGCCCGCACTTCGTCGAGCCCTTCTGTACTTACGGAGATCAGTAGCCCGCCACTTGTTTGTGGATCTGCCAGTATGCTTCGCGCCATTGTTTCGTCAACGTGGATCCTGCACTTTGAGCCATAACTATCGAGGTTTCTGTTCGTTCCACCGGGCACCGCTTTCATGTTGATGTAATCGGCGAGGTCAGGAGTGATCAGGGGAATGGTTTGAAGGTTTACCTCCGCTGAAAGCCCACTACCCTCAGCCATTTCAATGAGGTGACCAAGGAGCCCAAATCCGGTAACATCGGTCATTGCGTTAACGGAAGGGATATTTCCAAGACGCTCGCCCACGCGATTCAACTGCATCATCTGTTCTGCTGCAATATGCTCATGACCTTCCTTAAGAATCCCCTTTTTTTCTGCTGTTGTGAGGATGCCGACGCCCAAACGCTTGGTGAGGAAAAGGTGATCACCTTCTCGTGCCGTATTGTTTTGTTTGATGGAAGACGTTGAAACCAATCCATTTACTGCCAGCCCGAATATCGGTTCAGGCGAGTCGATAGAGTGACCGCCTGCCAGGGGAATTCCTGCTTCTTTGCAGATGCTTCTGCTGCCTTCTATGACAAGTCGTGCTACCTCCGGCGGCAGTACGTTAATGGGCCAGCCGAGGATGGCTATCGCAAGCACGGGCTTTCCCCCCATGGCATATACGTCACTGATCGCATTGGCGCTGGCGATCCTCCCAAACTGGAAGGGATCGTCTACAATGGGCATAAAGAAATCAGTGGTTGAAATGAGCGCCGTGCCGTTGCCAAGGTCGAGCACAGCAGCATCGTCTTTACTGTGGTTACCAACGATAAGCTTGTCGTTGTCCGGCATGGCAAAATTTGTATGCAGGATTTTCTCTAGCAGCATGGGCGAGATCTTGCATCCGCATCCGGCACCATGAGAGTATTGGGTCAGACGGATTTTTTCAGCAGGTTCAGGCATCGACAGTTTTTTTTGATTCCATAACCAGTTTCGCGGTGAGCTCTGCCCCCGGTTCTGGTCCTTCAATAAAATGAATGAGTTTATCCTTGTCAGTTCTGTTGTGCAGGGCCTTCTGGTATTGTTTGTCGTAGTACACCAACAACACCCTAAACGCCTCTTTGATGTTATCTTCTATTAAAAAGTTGAGCGCTGTTTTTGTCTCTAGCCCGCCCAGTCTTTTTTGTATCCTGGTTATAGCTGCGGCGAGCTCTGCCTTAGGAAGTTTACCGTAATGGGCAACGATGTAATCCAGGCGCTGTTCAAAGGGAATATTGACAAATTGAACTGATTTTGACCTGATTGATAACCAGAATTGCTGGGGCAGGTTGATATGTCCCATACGCTGACTCTCATCTTCCAGCCAGATGGGAAGCCCCCTTTTTTCTTCTTCGAAGATGGCTTTGGCAAGTCGGTTTTCAAACATTTCCTGGGATGGCTGAGGGGGTTGTCCAATAGCGCCGAACGCGGAACCCTTATGATGCGCAAGCTGCTCCAGGTCTACAACGGATGCACCATGTTTTTGTAAGAAATAAAGGATCTCTGTTTTACCAGAACCCGTGTAGCCACCCAGAATAATAAAATCGTGGTCTTGCTTTAAGAATTCGATTACCCAGTGCCGGTAGGTTTTATACCCACCGATGATCGTGTATACTTTAAAACCGTAGAGGTCGAGTAGCCAGGCAACACCCGCGCTGCGCATACCCCCTCTCCAGCAATGCACAACAACTTCTTTGCTGGCGGTGTTTGATGTGAGTGATTCAATTTCCTCCACCATCTTCCTCATCTTCAATCCAAAGAAATCAAGACCGATTTTAATAGCCTGTTCGCGGCTTTGCTGTTTGTAGGCGGTGCCAACGATCTTCCTTTCATCGTTACTGAATAGTGGCAGTGAATATGCGCCAGGTATCCTTGCCTGTTCGAATTCGGCAGGACTTCTAACATCAATGACCGGAAGACCGGTCATTGATAGAAAACGCGCGATATCTATTTTTTCAATTGGCATTTTATTAAAAAATGCTTTTTGTTATTGGAATTATCTGTTCATACTGGCCAGGAATTCTGCATTATCTTTTGTACCGCGCATGTTTTTCATTAGCAGCTGCATCGCTTCCTCCGCGTTCATGTCTGCCAGGTGATTGCGAAGTAACCACATCCTTTGCAGGGTATCCTTATCGAGTAAGAGGTCTTCACGACGGGTAGATGAACCGGGGAGATCGATCGCAGGGAAGATCCGCTTATTCGCCAGTCGCCTGTCGAGCTGAAGTTCCATGTTACCGGTTCCTTTAAATTCCTCAAAGATCACTTCGTCCATTTTACTACCGGTATCGATCAATGCGGTAGCAATGATGGTCAGTGAGCCGCCGTTTTCGATTTTCCTTGCAGCGCCAAAAAACTGTTTTGGTTTCTGCATGGCGTTTGCTTCCACACCTCCTGACAATACCTTACCGGAAGAGGGAGCCACCGTGTTATGAGCACGCGCAAGCCTTGTGATAGAGTCAAGGAGTATAACAACATCATGTCCGCATTCAACCAGACGCTTTGCTTTTTGGAGGGCCATGCCAGATACCTTTACGTGTTTCTCTGCAGGCTCGTCAAACGTAGATGCAATCACTTCTGCATTTACACTACGTTCCATATCGGTCACCTCTTCAGGCCTTTCATCGATCAGTACCACCATCAGGTAGCATTCCGGATGATTGGCTGCGATGGCATTCGCCACATCTTTCAAGAGAACGGTTTTACCTACTTTGGGTTGTGCAACGATCAGTCCACGCTGGCCCTTACCTATGGGCGAGAACAGGTCCATCATTCTTGTTGAGTAGATGGTTGGACTGGTGAACAGATTCAATTTTTCGTACGGGAACAACGGTGTGAGGTAGTCGAATGGAACGCGGTCCCTGACTTCTTCAGGAGATCTGCCATTCATTGTTTCTACCTTAAGCAACGCGAAATACTTTTCACCTTCTTTAGGTGGACGAACGGATCCGTAAACGGTGTCACCTGTTTTCAGACCGAAAAGTTTGATCTGTGAGGGAGACACATAAATATCATCTGGAGAGGACAGGTAGTTGTAATCACTACTTCTTAAGAAACCGTAGCCGTCTGGCATCATTTCAAGCACACCTTCACTCATGATGATGCCATCGAATTCGATGTTGAAGGTTTCGTGGCGACGAATGTTGAATTGCTTTGTAGGGCCCGAAATTTCCTGGTTCAGTTCATTTTCACCGGGTTGGTCTCCGTCGCTGTTGGAGTCCTGTACATCAATATCAGGTTGTTCATCATTATCGATAGGATCAGGGATGACCGGCTGTGTTTCTTCAACAGGTTTTTTCTTGGCAGGTTTGCGATCGAGTTTTTTGGAAACTACTGCTGCAGCTGGCGCTGGAGCCAGCTTTGGCGCCGCTGTTTGTACAGGCGCAGGAGCGGCAGGAGCATCCGATTTTTTACGAACCTGCCTGATTGGTTTTTCTTTTTCAGCAGGTTCGTCGGATTCAACAATAGCTTCTTCCGTAGAATTTGACGTAGTTGTTTTAACGATCCGCTTCTTTTTGTTTTTATCTTCTTTGGACTTGTCCATGTTTTCGCTATTCATCAAAGCCTGCTTATCGAGGATTTTGTAAATCAGTTCCTGCTTACTCAGTTTTTTGGCGTTAGCCATTTTTAGCTGCTCTGCTATATCAAGCAACTCTGGAACGAGCATGTCGTTCAATTGTAGAATATCGTACATAAGGTGAGTTGAAAAAAATGGGCAACATGGGGTTTTAGCCAGTACCGTATTGAAAAATTGAGTTGATGTTAACGGTGATCGGGTATTACTGATGTGCTTCGGGGATAGAAAATTGAGGTCGACCAGTGGATATCCGCGGCAATTTTACACCATTTCTCCCAATAGACCAAATTATTACTCAGAGCCAAATATTAAAATTTGAACCCAGAAGGGCGTTTACCATATTATATTTGCGGCATGTTTAATCAGAGATCTAAGATAAAGAACCTTTTAGATGGGGAGGCCATAGAGCAGGAAGTGACTGTTATGGGGTGGGTTAAAACATTCAGGAACAATCAGTTTATCGCCTTGAACGACGGCTCCACCAACACAAATCTCCAGGTGGTAGTGGAGTTGGGCCAATATGATGATGAGGTACTTAAAAGAGTGACTACCAGCGCAGCCATCAGGGTCAGGGGAATATTGGTACCGTCTCTCGGAAAGGGCCAGAAGATGGAACTTAAGGCGGAAAGCATAGAAATACTGGGTGATTCCGATGCTGAGAAGTATCCCCTTCAGCCAAAAAAGCATAGCCTTGAGTTTCTCAGGGAGATCGCTCATCTGCGGTTCAGGACCAGCACTTTTGGTTCGGTGTTCAGGATAAGGCACGCTCTTGCCTTCGCAGTTCATAAGTTTTACAACGAGCGGGGTTTCGTGTATATACATACGCCTATCATCACCGGCAGTGACGCAGAGGGTGCGGGCGAGATGTTCAGGGTATCCACGCTTCCGTTTGATAATCCACCCCGGAATGAAGACGGATCGATCAATTTTAAAGAAGACTTCTTTGGGAAAGCATCTAACCTAACGGTAAGCGGACAGCTTGAAGGGGAATTGGCCGCTACGGCTTTTGGGGAGATTTACACGTTTGGGCCAACTTTCAGGGCTGAAAATTCGAATACATCGAGGCATCTGGCTGAATTCTGGATGATCGAGCCTGAGATGGCTTTTTATGATATCGAGGACAACATGAACCTGGCAGAGTTGTTCATCAAGTATTTAATTGCATACGTGATGGAGCATAACCGGGAAGATTTGGAGTTTCTGGCCCAGCGGCTGTCGGATGAGGAAAAGCAGTTACCGCAAGACAAACGTAGTGAATTGGGATTGATTGAGAAGTTGGAGTTTGTATTGAACAATGATTTTGAGCGGATCACCTATACTGAGGCGATTGAGATCTTGCTACAATCGCCAGCCTATAAGAAGAAAAAATTCCAGTACGATGTCAGTTGGGGTATTGATATGCAAAGTGAACATGAGCGATACCTGGTGGAAAAGCATTTTAAGAAACCGGTGATCGTAAGGAATTATCCCAAACACATCAAGGCCTTTTACATGCGCCAGAACGATGATGGAAAGACCGTAGCAGCGATGGACATTCTGGCGCCCGGCATTGGGGAAATCGTAGGAGGATCACAGCGGGAAGAGCGTTTGGATAAACTGACAGAGCGTATGGCCGAGATGGGTATTCCTGCAGAGGAGCTCTGGTGGTATTTGGACACCCGCAAATTTGGAACGGTTCCTCACAGCGGCTTTGGCCTCGGGTTTGAACGCATGGTTCAATTTGTAACGGGCATGACGAATATACGGGATGTAATACCTTTCCCCAGGACGCCGAAGTCTGCCGAGTTTTAATTGCGGGCCTTATTCATGAATGGCCACAATAGGAACATGGGCGTGAAGCGCAAGTTGTCGGGTATGACTTTTTCTGAAAATATTGTCGAGCAACCGATGCTTCTTTGGTATGGTGATCAGCATGTCGATACCGTGCGTTTCGGCGAATTTGTTAATACCATCTTCCACATCAGGGTCATCAATAAAATGATACTCCGGATCAAGGGGTTCAAGTAGTTCATTCACTTTTGTGAGGGAAATCGGAACCTCTGCTGTGAACTTACGGTTTTCATAATCCACGTTGAGTACCTTCAGCTCTGCTCCAAAAATTTCACACAATTCTCTGATCTCTTTAATAGGAGTAGACGCTGCAACTTGTGCATAGTCGCATGCAAATCCAAGTTTTTTAATCGGGCGGTAAGTGGCTCCGGGAGGAATGATCATCACGGGCACCTTGAGTTGGTTGATCGCGGAGAGCGTGGTACTGCCAAGGAATAGAACTTCTATGGCGCCGGCTCCTCGGGTACCCATCACAACAGAAAAAACATCTTCCGTACTGCAAACTTTTTCAAGTTCTTCAACCGTATCACCAAGTGAGTTTTTCACATGAACGGCCACTTCTCCCGAACTGATATGTTCAACACTTTTCTTAAGCTCATTCATCTTCTTGTCGGTCTGGCTTTGCATTTCTTCCATGGTGATGGTAACCACGGGAACCTCACTAAAGGCCACGGGGATTTGGAAGGCATGAAATAAGGTGACGCTGGCACCAATCTCTTTTGCCATGTTAAGGGCATAATGAAGGGCATTGATGGATACCGCGGAAAAGTCGGTGGCAACGATGATGGTTTTCATAGTTGTAAGGTACTACATTGAAGAGATTTAATCAATTCTTCCAGAACAATCCGATGCGTCTTCTGATATCCTGGCGAACGTTGGCATAGAAAAGGTTGTAATCGCCGGCGTGGTAATTCTTGCTTTTATAAAAGGAGGCGCCCGGAAATGTAGGTCGGCTGATCCAGAGGATGTTCTTGTGTACCTGGGCGTCGTTTGGGGCTTTGATGAGTTTGTTGAAATTGTATAGTATAGCTCCTTTGTTTAACAGTTTTGGTGCATAGCTGGTGTCTGCTTTCCAATGTAGTGGGTTGACCACGGCTTTCGGGGATTCAACGGCAAGGTATTCAGGGCCTTCAAAATCTTTCCGGTACGTACGCCAGCTGACAAAGCATCCGGTTTGGATAGAGTCGCTGCAGACGGGTATGTTTTTGAATTCATTTCTGTCGACCGGGATCCCCAACAAATAGGCGGCAACCAGGCGATTGCCGAGGGTTTGTTCGTCGAAGAACTCCCGAAGGAGGCGTTTGGCATGTTGTGTTCCCTGGCTGTGAGAAGCTATGATAATGGGTCTTCCTTTGTACTTTTCTAGGTAATAAATAAAAGCTGCCCGGATGTCGGAGTACGCAGTATCAAAAGCTTGCCAGGCCTTCGCTGTGTCCTGGTATTTGTACATACCTAAGTGGGCTTGCCGGTACCGAGGGGCAAACACCCTGCAATCCCCATTGAAAACGCTGGCTTGATAGAGTATGCTGGTGTAATCGGTTTTGATATTCAGGCTGTCATCCGTGAGGCGTGCATTAAGTTCATCAGTTCTTGCCGGGTCAGTGAATGTGGTGGGATGGATGAAGAAAACGTCCACGGCACTGTCTTGCCATACCTTCCGAAACGGCCGTGGGATGCTATCTGACGGATCTTTTTTGTGGGGATGAGCGGCCCAAAGTTGCAGGTCACTATAATCAGCGTAATTCAATTTTGGCCCCTTGGCCTGATAAGCAGATATTTTTTTATAGTAAGATGGTGAACAGGCCAGGGCGGATATCAGGATGATGATCAGTACAGGTAGCGTATTTTTCATGGAAAGTCTATCTGCTGCAATTTAGGATATGGAATTGGCATAGTGAACGGAGTGTATTAAATTCAGGCCATCAATACTACTTTGACTTTTCTACGTCACATACCTTTTTTGCGGGCTGTGTTCCTGCATTCGGTCACAGCTTTTGGCGGACCGCAGGGTCATTTGGGAATGATGTTGAAGACGTTTGTGCAGCAGCGAAAAGACCTTACGGAAGAGGAGCTGCTTCAATACAATGCTTTCTGCCAGTTATTACCCGGTGCATCTTCCACTCAAACACTGACACTGATAGGTTTCAAAAGGGGCAGGTTACCATTGGCTTTGATGACGTTACTGGTATGGATCTTTCCAGCCTGTGTGTTCATGGGCGGGTTATCTTTTCTTATTGAATATATTGAACGGAACAAGATCAGCACCAATATTTTTAAGTTCATCCAGCCCATGGCAGTTGGTTTTCTGGCTTATGCCAGTTTCAGGGCATTTACATTGGTAGTGCGCAACAGAATGGCCAGGTATATTATGGTCTTCTCCATGATCGTGACCTATTATTTTTTCCGGTCACCCTGGATCTTTCCTATCGTGATCGTGTTGGGTGGAGTGGTTTCATCGTTTATGGATCGGGAGCAGAAGAAGGAGCGAGATGGTTTGCACAAGCCGGTTCGCTGGGGAAATTTGTTGATCTTTTTTTCTGTTTTTATTATCAGCGGTGTGTTGTCTGAGGTATCACGTAAACAGGAATGGCCCAATAGGAAGGCGTTCAACTTATTTGAGAACCAGTATCGTTTTGGTAGTATCGTTTTTGGGGGAGGTGACGTGTTGATTCCGATGATGTATGAACAGTATGTTGTTCGTCCAACTTCAAAAAGGGTTCGAGCACAGAATCAGAATGTGATCAGGATGGAGCAAGAGGATTTTTTAACGGGAGCGGGAGTAGTGCGGGCGATACCGGGCCCCGTATTTTCGATAGCCTCTTTTATTGGCGGGTTGTCTATGCGCAGTTCAGGATACCAGATGCAGCTGTTGGGGTGTATCATTGGTGCGATCGGCATATTTCTGCCCAGTGCTTTGCTGGTGTTGTTCTTTTTTCCGGTGTGGCAGAATTTGCAGAAATATAAGGGCATCTATCGGTCGTTGAAGGGCATCAATGCAGCGGTAGTAGGGATCATGACCGCTTCAACCATATATCTTGCGCATGACATTTCGTTTATTGATGTAATGGACGGCAAGGTGATCAGTATGCTGCAGATCTCGGTGATCGGGACTACTTTTTTAGTATTGATGTTTACACGAATACCGGCACCGCTGATCGCCATTGGCTGCCTGTTGCTGGGCTGGATATTTTAACGGCATCACTTATGCAGGTTACATCATTAATGTATGCCGCATCATATTAACATGCCACATCAATGATGCAAGTAACATTACTGCCGGCCACATCTCAAATGTTGGTCGCATCACTTATAATAGTGGTTTGCTTCTATGTCTTCTTTTACCATGTCCGGTACGAGATATCGTATGGATAGACCCTTTCTTATTGCTTCACGGATACGGGTAGACGAAATTTGCAGGAGGGGCGCGTCAAGTACGATTTTTCTGATGGGCAGATCTTCCCTCACGTCAAATCCTGCGCGTTTATAAACATAGATGGAATACCTGTCCATGATCACTTCAGCATTTTGCCACTTGTCGAGGTTTTGCAGACTATCACTACCCATGATGATCGAAAATTGATGCTCAGGATATTTCTCTTCCAGGTACTGTAGGGTAGTTACCGAGTAGGAGGGCCTGGGCAGGCGGAATTCGATATCCGACGCCTTCAGATTTTTCTCCCCCTCGATCGCCAGTTGAATAAGGTGGAGACGATGATATTCATTTAGCAGGGAATGGCTCTGTTTAAACGGATTTTGTGGTGAAACCACAAACCAGACCTGTTGCAGATCTGTTTCCTGCACCACGTGGTTTGCAATAATTAAATGACCATGATGAATAGGATTAAACGACCCAAAGTAAAGCCCAATTTTCATAAATAGTTGAAAATTAGTAGATTATAAATAATGGTGTGTGTTTAGATGACTTCAAACCACCCGTTGCCTGCCTTTTTTAAAATTCTTCTACAAATACTTTGGCAGCCTCGTTTAAGCGAAGACTCAAGTGGTATCCGGCAACTTCTATAGATATTGGATCCCCCAAAGGCGCAACCTGGTGAATAACAACCCGCTCTCCCGGAATGAAACCCATCTCCATTAGCTTGAGGAAAATATCGTCCTGTTCAAAATCTTTGATCCGTACAGGCACACCAACGGCGACTTCTGATAATCTCATGGCCATAATTTCAAGGCAAAGGTACGTGTGCCGATGTATTATTATTTTTGAATGATGGCAACTATAACATTTCATGAGATGAAGGGGATCCGCTGGTTCCGGGACCGTAGACACATGAAGTGGTTGTTGCACGAGATCTTTAGAAAAGAAAGGACTCGCCTGGAGTCCTTGAGTTTCATCTTTTGTTCGGATGCGTATTTGATCGGCATAAACAGGGAGTTTCTTAATCACGATACCTTTACGGATGTTATCACCTTTGACCTTACCGGAAACCATCCCTCTGGCACAGATAAGCCGGCCCCTATTGTAGGAGAAATCTACATAAGCACCGACCGGGTGGAGGAAAACGCGCTGAAACTCAAGGTACTACGCGAGGTTGAGCTCCGCCGGGTCATGATACATGGCTGCCTCCACCTTTGTGGGTATAAGGATAAGTTAAAGGCCGACAAGACGCTAATGCGAAGGAAAGAAGACCAGTATCTTAGTCTTCTTAAGAAACGTTCCACGTGAAACACGCATTATCCCCCTTCTTCTTATTGATCAGTTTGTTTGTTGCAGGGCAGGGATCTGTAGTATTGAACAACCAGCCTTTTCAGATCGACCGGAAGCCGGATTCTGCTGTTATTAGGCAATTGGGAAGGCAAGCAGGATTCGGTTCCATGCACCAGCGTGGTAAAGAGATGCTGTATTGGATTAATATTCTTAGAAGAAATCCGCAGGCTTTCAAAGACCGGTACCTCTACCCTTTTCTCCAACAGTTTCCAGAAGCCAATTCCCCGGAGGCTAAGTCGCTTGCCGGCGACCTCGACAATACCTTGTCTCTGGGTGAGCTATCGTTCTATCCGTTATTGCAGCCATACGCCCAGGATCATGCAGATTTTCTTGCGCAGAAAGGGACTATCACCCATACCGGCAGGGGAGGTAAAAGCTTTCAAAAGAGGATGTTGGACGCAGGGATTGAAACCTGCGCTGGGGAGAATCTCTTTGATGGCCAGGACGACGCGCTGGTGGCGTTGATCCTATTGTTGATCGACAAAGGGGTGCCAGGCGCGGGGCACCGGAAAGCCCTTTTAAACCCCCAATTCCATAGAATTGCAGTCGGCATTGCCTTTTTTGACCAAAACAGGATGGTTGTTGTTCAGCAGTTTAGTTGCGGAGGGTAGAGAGATTCGCTGGGAATGCCAGTATTTATGACTTCTAACTGAGCATCATGAGGTTCCACGTGGAACAATGGCCGTCAATCGGGTTCGTCGGCCATCATCTGGTTCCACGTGGAACAAATACTACATTATCGACCTTCCATTCGTAATTTTGCACCTGATGTTTCCCCAATACGACGTTATAGTAGTAGGTGCCGGCCATGCAGGCTGCGAGGCCGCCGCCGCTGCCGCAAACATGGGCAGTAAAGTCTTACTGATCACCATGAACCTCCAAACCATTGCCCAAATGAGCTGTAACCCTGCCATGGGTGGCATTGCCAAAGGGCAGATCGTACGGGAGATCGATGCTATGGGCGGATATTCCGGGATTGTGACCGATCAAACGATGATCCAATTCAGGATGCTGAATAAGTCCAAAGGCCCTGCTATGTGGAGTCCAAGGGCGCAAAGTGACCGGATGTTATTCTCACAGAGGTGGCGTGAGATGCTAGAGGCCACACTAAATGTTGATTTCTATCAGGATATGGTGAATGGCCTGATTGTAAAAGACGGCAGATGCCAGGGCGTGATAACAGGATTGGGTCATCGGATTGAGGCCAAGGCGGTTATTCTTACGAATGGAACCTTTCTGAATGGCCTGATTCACATCGGGGAGAAGCAGTTTGGGGGCGGACGGATGGCGGAGAAGGCGGCCACCGGGATCACCGAGCAGCTGCTTGAACTGGGATTTGAGAGTGATCGCCTTAAGACAGGTACGCCTCCGCGGATCGATGGTCGTTCTTTAGACTATTCCAGGATGGAGGAACAGAAGGGGGACGAAGAGATTACAGGTTTTTCTTATAAAGACATTGAGAGGTTAAGGCCCTCAGAACAAAGGAGTTGCTGGGTAACATATACGGACCAGTCGGTGCACGACATCCTTAAAACCGGGTTTGATCGCAGCCCCATGTATGCAGGCAGGATAGAAGGCGTGGGTCCCCGTTACTGTCCCAGTATAGAGGATAAGATTAACCGGTTTGCGGAGCGCGAGCGGCATCAGCTTTTTGTTGAGCCAGAAGGATGGAATACCATTGAGATCTATGTCAATGGCTTCTCAACCTCCTTACCGGAGGATGTTCAATTTGCCGCGCTCAGGCGAGTACCTGGCTTTGAAAATTGCCGGATGTTTAGGCCCGGATATGCCATTGAGTACGACTATTTTCCACCCACCCAGCTTCATTACTCATTGGAAACCAAGCAGTTAGGTGGCTTGTTTTTTGCAGGACAAATTAACGGAACTACCGGTTATGAAGAAGCTGCCTGCCAGGGTCTCATGGCTGGCATAAATGCGCACTTAAAAGTGCGCGAACACGAGCCCATGATCTTGAAACGCAGCGAAGCGTATATTGGCGTGTTGATTGATGATTTAATCAGTAAGGGCACTGAGGAGCCATATCGGATGTTTACAAGCAGGGCGGAATTTAGAACCCTTCTTCGGCAGGATAATGCCGATATACGACTAACGAAGCGCAGTTTTGATCTGGGACTCGCAAAAGCCGACCGGATGGAAGCCGTTACAGCAAAACTGGAATCGGTAGAAAGGATCAAGAAGATCATGGCCGAGCTTACGATTGACCCGGCAGAGGCAAATGGCTTTTTAGAAACCAGGGAATCTTCCATTCTCAATTTCAAACAGAGATTGGGGCAGGTTATACTTCGACCGAACATTCAGTTGGAAGATATGATCGCAAATATCCCCTCGGTGAAGGCTGCTTTAGGCCAGGAGAACAAGGATCACCTGCAACAGGCTGAGATTCAGGTGAAATATGACATTTACATTGAAAAGGAAAAAGAGTTGGTGTCCAGGATGAGCCAATTGGAGGAACTTGAAATACCCACCGCGTTCGACTATAAAAAAGTACAGGCGATCAGTAATGAAGCCCGTGAGAAATTGAATCGGGTTAAACCCCGAACGCTGGGTCAGGCTTCAAGGATCTCGGGCATTAATCCCAGTGATGTTCAGATACTCATGGTGTATATGGGCCGGTGAGAAGCGTACAGACGGACACACCAGTCATTTTAATTATCCTATTGTTACCAAAGGCGCGTAGTACCGTATTGCAAAGGGAAGCTTGTGCATACGGAAGCTAACCAGTCTAAAATATTGTTTTTAACAAGCTCAACTTACACTTCAAAAACCCTTGTCAGATGAACGATTCAGAAGAACTGCAGAAAATTTTCCCAAAGTTCGATGCAAAGCTTGCCGCTTTCGTTGCCAGCATTTCTGAGCGCAAAACGTTTTATGAAGGGGAAATCATGATGAAGACGGGCCAGTACTTCAAGGCTGCCATGCTCATCATCAGCGGCAAAGTCAAACTTTATAGGGAAAGCGATGATGGCAGCGAGTTCTTCATGTACTTTCTGGAAGGGGGCAACGCCTGTGCCCTGAGCATGATCTGCGCTACCAGGAATCAAGCCAGCGAGATCATGGCCACAGCGGTGGAGGAAACCGAAGTGTTGATGATCCCCATTCGATATATGGATGAATTGATGACGCAGCACAAAGGTTGGTATTATTTCGTCCTGGAAACCTATCGCTCCCGTTTCGAAGAGCTGTTGGTGGTGATCGACAATATCGCATTTAAGAATATGGATGAAAGACTAGAGTGGTACCTGAAACAGCAGGCGGCTAAACTGGGTAAGCAACTTTCCCTTACACACCAGCAGATTGCCAACGACCTCAGCTCCTCCCGGGAAGTCATTTCCAGGCTTCTAAAGAAAATGGAGAAGAATCAAATGGTGGTGCTGCACAGGAACAGCATCGAGGTCTTGATTTGAGTTTCCTTAGTGATTTCTGTCACAGTTTAGGGAATTGTGTCTTACTAGCTTCGCACCATGGAAATAATCGGATATATCGCATCATTGATCATTGGCGTTTCGCTGGGACTCATTGGAGGCGGAGGATCGATCCTTACTGTACCGGTTCTGGTTTACCTTTTTCATATAGACCCGGTTTTGGCAACGGCCTATTCTTTATTTATTGTTGGCGCTACCAGCCTGGTGGGGGTTTTCCCCAAGTATCGGGAGGGCATGGTGAACATGAAGACCGCGATCATCTTTGGTATACCTTCTATTATTTCGGTATATGCCACCAGGAAATGGGTGATCCCCGCTATTCCGGAAGAGATCTTCACCATCGGTTCATTCACCTTTACGAAACCCCTGGTCATTATGCTGCTGTTTGCCTTATTGATGACAGCGGCATCGATCAGTATGATCCGCGACAAAAAGACCGTCATGGATAAGGATGTTGTTTTGGAACAACAGTTCAACTATCCCCTGATCATGCTGGAGGGCATGCTGGTGGGCGCGCTTACCGGATTGGTAGGTGCCGGCGGCGGCTTCCTGATCATTCCAGCCCTGGTGATCCTGAGCAAGCTTCCTATGAAGCAGGCTGTAGGTACTTCTTTGCTGATCATCGCCATGAAATCGCTGTTTGGATTTTTGGGCGATATGTCGCACACCGTCATGGATTGGAAGCTACTATTGAGCGTAACCGCACTGGCCATCATTGGCTTATTTATAGGAAACTCCTTTAATAGAAAGATCAACCCTGACACGCTTAAAAAGGGCTTCGGCTGGTTCGTTTTGGTAATGGGCATCTATATCATTATCAAAGAATTATTCTTCAAGTAAAAGATTACCTCCTTCTGTGACTAATGTCATAGTTGATGAGGGCTGAACAACAGAAATTTGTAAACCGAAAAAGAATTAATATGAAAGTAGAGCAGATTTACACGGGTTGCCTGGCACAAGGTGCCTATTACATTGAAAGCAAAGGCGAAGCAGCGGTCATAGATCCCCTGCGGGAAGTAGCGCCTTATATCGAGCGCGCTAAAAAAGATGGCGCTGTGATCAAATATGTCTTGGAAACTCACTTTCATGCCGACTTTGTCTCTGGTCATCTTGACCTCGCCAAGGAAACCGGGGCAACCATCATTTATGGTCCAACCGCCGTTCCTTCTTTTGAAGCGCATATCGCTGAAGACGGCGAGATCCTGAAACTCGGCGATGTAACCATCAAAGTAATACATACACCAGGGCATACCATGGAGTCAACCTGTTACCTGCTGATCGATGAGAACGGCAAGGAGACGGGCCTGTTCTCAGGAGATACCCTTTTCATTGGCGATGTAGGTCGTCCTGACCTGGCTCAAAAAGTCAAGGAAGAACTGACTGAAGATATTCTGGCAGGCCATTTGTTCGATTCACTCAGAAATAAGATCATGCCCCTGTCAGATGATATCACCGTGTATCCCGCCCATGGCGCAGGCAGCGCGTGTGGTAAAAACATGAGTAAGGAAACAACCGATACGCTCGGTCATCAAAAAGCCACAAACTACGCGTTGCAGCCCGAATTAACGAGAGAGGCCTTTAAGAAAGAAGTGCTGACCGGACTGGTGGCGCCACCCTCCTATTTCCCGCTGAATGTGTTGATGAATATCCAGGGATATGACAGCATACAGGATGTACTGAAACGCGGCCAGCATGCTTTGACGCCTGCAGCTTTTGAAGCAGCAGCCAATGAGACTGGCGCGTTGATCCTGGATACCAGGAAACCAGAAGAATTCGCGAAGGGCTTTGTTCCCAATAGTGTGAATATCGGTATCGATGGAAACTTCGCCCCATGGGTTGGTGCGATGATCCCTGATATTAAACAGCAGATCCTGATCATCACCGAACCGGGCCGTGAGGAAGAAGTGGTAACAAGGCTCGCGCGTGTTGGCTACGATTACTGCATCGGTTTCCTCGAGGGTGGATTTGAAGCCTGGCAGCGTTCCGGTCAGGAAGTGGATATGATTCAACAAGTAGATGTGAATCAGCTGCAGGGTCTCGTTGCGCAGGGAGCGAATGTGCTTGACGTAAGAAAAAAAAGCGAGTACCATTCTGAACATGTGGTTGACGCTGAAAATGCGCCGCTTGATTTTATCAACGATAGCATGCAGCAGATCAATAAAGATAAAACCTATTACGTCCATTGCGCAGGTGGGTACAGGTCCATGATCTTTATCTCCACCCTTCGCGCCAGGGGATACGATAATCTGGTGGATGTTAAGGGCGGATTTAAGGCCATCAAAGAATCCGAAAAATTCAAGGTCACAGATTACGTGTGTCCGACCACGTTATTATAAGTTTTTTCATTAGTGTGTTTGAGGATTAAATAGGGGGATGTTTCTACTTCCCCCTTTCTTTAACCATTCTTTTCTTCAAACCTCATGATCATAAGATCGCTGGCTATTCTGAGGCCAGCATTTCTTCCTGCAAAAAATATATACCACAGATCGTGAAAATTTTTTCACTGTTTCTTTCACTGTTGCTGTATCTGCCCCTTTTCGCGCAGCAATCAATCCCAAAGCCAAAAGGGGTTGAGCAAGGGGAACTTGCCCACGCAGGGCGAGAGTCACAGGATACCACCACCCTCGCCTATGCGCTGAAGAAAGGAAGCGAAATCGATCTGCACCTGAGGTTGTATTATATGACCACCCAAAATGAAAAAGAGTTAAGCGACTACTACGCCCACGCATTCGGTGGTGGACTTAAATATCAAACAGGAATTTACAAAGGATTTCAATTTACCGTTGGCGGGTTCTTTGTATGGAACCTGGCATCATCCGATCTCACAAAACCGGATCCTACTACAGGCGCCTTTAACCGGTATGAAGTGGGTCAGTTCGATATGGAGGACTTTTCAAATAAAAATGATCTGGACAGGTTGGAGGATTTCAATATCCGTTATCATTTCAAAAAATCGGTCCTCACCTTCGGCAAACAGAATATCAATACTCCATTTATCAATCCCCAGGATGGCAGGATGAGACCTACCGGGGAGCAGGGACTCTGGGTTGACTTCAAAGAGATCCCGCGGATGAGGGTTCAGGGTGGATGGCTTTCCAAGATTTCGCCACGTGGAACGGTGAGATGGTTCAACATCGACGAGTCGATGGGGATATATCCATCAGGTTTGGGAACCAATGGCAAGAAAAGTAATTA
The DNA here is from genome assembly GCA_040404005.1 of Chitinophagaceae bacterium. Classification (GTDB taxonomy): domain Bacteria; phylum Bacteroidota; class Bacteroidia; order Chitinophagales; family Chitinophagaceae; genus Pollutibacter. Next base: position 36,562 of record JBBAJO010000010.1, on the reverse strand, counting down.
TAAGGGCAATCTGAATTCTTCCGGTGTGGGCGTGCTGGGCATCACATACGAACTGAAACCATCCTGGACCATTCAGGCCTGGGAGTATTATACAGATAACATCTTTAATACCTTTATGCTGCAGTCGGATGCAAAGTGGAATACCGGCGGAAAGAATTTCCTTATAGCCGGTATGCAGTACATCAACCAGCGTGCGATCAACGGCGGCGGCAACGATTCTCTGTCGAAAACATATTTTGACCCGGGTCAACGATCGAATGTGGTTTCAGCACGACTTGGCTATCAGGTGAACAAGTCGCGCTTGTTGTTCAATTACAGCCGTATCACTGCTGATGGCCGCTTTCTTTTCCCGCGCGAATGGGGACGCGAGCCCATGTATACATTCATAAAAAGGGAGCGGAATGAAGGCGCCGGGGATGTCAATGCTTTTTCCATCAACCTGTTCAATGAATGGAGGAAAAACTTCAGGTCGGAGATCAGTTATGGTTATTATAAACTTCCCGCAACAGCCAATGTAGCATTGAACAAGTATGCCATGCCCTCGTATCATCAATTCCTATTCGACCTCAATTATCAGTTCTCCGGATTTATGCAAGGACTTCAAATGGAGTTGCTATACACCTTTAAGGGAGCTAACGACAGGATAGAAAACCCTCGCCTTGTCATTAACAAAGTAAACATGCATCAGTTTAACTTTATCATTAACTACCGTCTGTGATATTCGTCACTTTCATGCTAGTTAATTATTAGGTAATTTGTAGCAATATAATATCTATCATATGTTCGAATGGTTAAAACATCCCTGGCCCTGGTATGTGGCTGGTCCCCTCATTGGATTAACAGTGCCTATACTGTTGATACTCGGTAACAGAACCTTCGGTATCTCGTCGTCGCTCCGGCATGTCTGCGCTGCCTGTATACCAGCGAATATTTCGTTCTTCAAATACGAGTGGCGAAAGGAAGCGTGGAACCTGCTCTTTGTAGCCGGGATCATCATTGGCGCCTTGCTGACTACATTTCTGCTATCGGACCCTGGGGCTGTTACCGTTAACCCCGAGCTGGCCAGCGAGCTTAGTACCTACGGCGTAACGGATTACAGTAATATGGTACCGTCAGAAGTGTTCAACTGGCCGGCCCTTTTCACCGCGCGTGGATTCATTCTGATGGTGGTAGGTGGATTTCTGGTTGGATTTGGCACCCGTTATGCGGGTGGCTGCACATCAGGACATGCCATTATGGGTATCTCCAGTATGCAGTGGCCCTCCGTGATCGCAACCTGCAGTTTTATGGCTGGTGGTTTTCTGATGGCGAATCTGATCTTACCCTTTATTATGAAACTCTAAAACATGAATATGGAGCCAACTACTGAATACCTCGAAAAGGTAAAAAAGTTTGAAGAGAATACAGATTTTGAAACGCGTTCACTTGATGCGCAGTGTGTGAATAACATGGAAGAAAACCAACCCTGGTGGCACTTGTTGAAATATGTAGTGATGGGTGCCCTTTTTGGGATCGCCCTGGTGAAGTCGCAGGTCATCTCATGGTTTAGGATCCAGGAGATGTTCCGGTTGCAAAGCTTTCATATGTTTGGTGTGATCGGTGGTGCCATTGCAGTTGGGATGATCTCAGTGTTGCTGATCAAGAAGTTCAACATAAAAACGATCTACGGCGAGAAGATCGTTATCCCTGAGAAGAAATTCAACAAAGGCCAGATCTATGGTGGTTTGATATTCGGGTTTGGCTGGGCCATGACCGGTGCCTGCCCCGGACCCCTGTTTGCACAGATCGGAACAGGAGCAACGGTTATCATCGTTTCCCTCTTGAGTGCTATTGCCGGAACCTGGGTCTATGGTTTAGTAAGGGATAAGCTTCCTGTGTAAGATGAACAAGCTTTTGCAATATGGTTTTGGCCCGCTGTTACTCGCAGGATTATACGGGGTTTCCACTCTATTGCTATCCGCATGTAACAGCAAGCCGGAATCTTATGCGGTCGCGAAGCCGGAAGAAGCAGCCTGGCAGGGGTGGAATAGATATCAGATCAAACTGGAAGATACGCTTGCCACTTACGGCTATGAATTAATATCCAACACCTCATTTTACCTGGGTCCTAAAGGGAAAGTAACTCCCCTGACCAATGGCATGAATTGTCAAAACTGTCACTTGAGTGCGGGCACACTTCCTTTTGGAAATAATTACAGTGCCGTAGTGGCCAATTATCCCATGTTCAGGGCAAGAAGTGGCGGCCTGGAAACCATTCCAAAGCGGGTGAACGATTGCATGGAGAGAAGTCTGAATGGCAAAGCCCTGGACACCAACAGTAAAGAGATGAAAGCGATTGTTGCCTATATGCACTGGTTGGGGGATGATGTTCCAAAAAAAACAAAACCAAAAGGCGCCGGTATTCCGGATCTTCCGCCAATGCAACGACCTGCTGACCCGCAAAAAGGCGCAATCGTCTATGTTCAGCAATGTAAGGTTTGTCATGGTGCTAACGGCGAAGGACAACCGAATATAGAAGGCTATGGATACGTTTATCCTCCGGTCTGGGGAAAGAACAGCTATAATGTGGGGGCAGGACTTTTCCGCTTGTCGCGCTTAGCCGGTTTTGTGAAATACAACATGCCTTTTGGCACGGCGAATTATAAGAACCAGATACTTAGTAATGAAGAAGCGTGGGATGTGGCAGCCTATATTAATTCTATGCCGAGGCCGGCCAAGGACCTGTCGAACGACTGGCCTGATATTTCAAAAAAGCCGAGGGACCATCCATTCGGTCCATATGCGGACAGCATGAGCGAGCAGCAGCATAAGTTTGGACCATGGAAATCTGTCAAGTAAGAATAAACAGGAACTACTTTGTATGCAACGCCAGCAGTAGTTCATTCATAGATTTATAAATCCCCCATCATCATGTGCCAGCACCATCCATTAGAAGAAAGCCAGAACATCGGAGCACAGGGATCGGATCGCCGCGATTCTGGCAGTCGTGCAGAAACAAACGAAACCCTTAGCAGCGATTTCAAACCTGGCATCGGAGCACAGGGATCGGATCGCCGCGACTTTTTGCGAAAGATGTCGTTAGCAGGTTTGGGGATGGCGGGTATCCCGCAAATAGCTTCAGCCCATACGAATGAGCTTGCAGATGAAGTGGCCTGGAAAAGATCTGCTGTGCTGGCGGAGGGTAAAGTTCAGCGAATCACATTGCTGCATACTGCAGATATACATGCCCAGCTGCATACGCATGATGAGTTCTTCTGGGAAAACGGTAAGGCAGTCTACCGGAAGCTGGGTGGCTTTCCAGTGTTGAAGACCATGCTGAAAACGTTAAAAGCCGAGAATGCAAAGAATACGCTCATCATCGATGGTGGGGATTGCTTTCAGGGTTCGGGTGTTGCGTCGCTCACGGAGGGCAGGGCCATTGTTCCGCTGATCAATCATATCGACTATGACCTGGTCCTGCCGGGTAACTGGGAAGTGGTATATGGAAAGGAAATGCTCATGAAAGATATGGGTGGATATCATGCCCAGAAGATCTGCGCCAATATGTTGCACCATGATAATGGTCGAAAAGGCGACTTGATGTTCCCTCCCTATTGGACCACTCATTTCGGACAAACCAAGATCGGATTTATCGGTTACAACGATCCTCTCACACCAAAGCGGCAATCTCCTGCTTATTCCGAAGGAATAAAATTTGTTCATCCCGAGGTGACGGTGGCCAAGTACATCCGCTATCTCAGGGATTATGAGAAATGCAGCATGGTTTTCCTGGTCACCCATTTGGGGATCGCCCAACAAATAGATCTTGGAAATAATCCTGCTGTGGAAGGAGCTGATTTCATTTTAGGGGCGGATACCCATGAACGGGTGAGAAAGCCTATTGAGGCAAAGTATACGAAGGTGACAGAGCCGGGTGCCTTTGGGTCCTTTGTGGCCAAGTTGGATATCCTGATAGAAGACGGAAAAGTAAAAGAGACGCAATACAAGTTGTTGGAGGTAGATCCGGTAAAATACAAACCGGATTCCGAGATGGCTGAGTTGGTAAGAAAGGCGCGTGAGCCGTACAGAAAGGAGTTGGATAAAGTGATCGGCACTACAAAAAACACCCTTGTTCGATATTTTGTACTGGAGAATACGATGGACAACCTGATCACTGATGCCATCTTATGGAAATTTAAGCCAGACATCGCCTTAAGCAACGGCTTCAGGTTTTGTCCTCCTTTAGTTGTGGATGAAAAAAAAGGCACCCGGGATATCACAAATGATTTCTTATGGAACATGCTTCCGGTTGACAGTGAGGCTAAGGCGGGCGAGATCACGGGCGGAAAATTACTGGAGTGGTTAGAGAAAGAACTGCATAATGTTTTTGCCAAGAAAGCCGCCGAGCGTTTTGGAGGTTGGGTAGTAAGATATTCGGGAATGGAAGTGAATATCACGGCGGGCAATGAAAAAGGGAAGCGGGTGAATTGGGTAAAGGTGCAGGGCCAACCTCTCGATAAAAACAAAGTATACCGCATTGTGGCCTGTGAGCGGGAAGGTGATCCGGATGATATGATCTGCCGAATTGATAATGTGGCAAACCCAACACGAATGGGGCTCACCTTGCATCCCATCGTTCAGCAATACCTTGCTGTTCATTCACCGGTTGCGCCGAGGATCGAAGGCCGTATGACGGCAACCGACCAGCCCCAGAGCCTACTCTCGCAGCTCGAGGGATACGACTACCAATTTCATTAGGGAGTAAATTCTTGTCGAATGTGATGAATGTGATATGTATCACTAATTAGAATCCGACCTATCTCTACCTTACATCTATCAAATACATCTTTATGAAACCCCATTATCATGTTCTTGTGGTCGGTGGCGGAACTGGAGGTATCATGACCGCCGCTCAGCTACGCAGAAAGGACAAAAAACTTTCTATTGCGATCGTTGAGCCCAATACATCCCATTTCTATCAGCCTGCCTGGACGCTCGTTGGCGCGGGCGCATTTAAGTTTGCCAACACAAGGAAAGATGAGAAGAAACTGATTCCACCTGGTGTTGACTGGATCAAAGACTATGTGACCAGTTTCGATCCTGAGTCAGATAAAGTGACTACCAAAAGCAATGGGAATATATCATACGATACCATGATCATTAGCGCCGGTATTCAAATGGATATCGATGCTATGCCAGGCTTGCGTGAAGCATTGAAAACAGATAAGGTATGCAGCAATTACCTCGATCCCGAAAAAACATTTCGAATACTTAAAGAATTTAAAGGCGGCAACGCGGTGTTTACCCAACCGGCTACACCGGTAAGATGTGGCGGCGCGCCCCAGAAGATCATGTACCTGGCCGAAGAGTATTTCGAAAGATCTGGCGTCAGGGAAAAAACAAATGTGGTGTTTGCAACGCCAGGCACCGTGATCTTTGGCACTAAGGTATTTGCCGATGAATTGAATCGGATATTAGTTAAGAAGCGTGTCAATTTTAAACCTTTCTACAAACCGGTAAGCATTGATCCCGTAAAACAGGAAATAACATTTCAATATATAAAACCCGAGACCAAAAGAACGGAGGCAGACCTTGATCAAACGGTTAATGAGAAACTGACAGGAGACAATCTGGTCAGTATGCACTACGACATGCTCCATCTTGCTCCCCCGCAGAGTGCGCCGGACTTTATTAAGCAATCACCATTCGCTCACCAGGAAGGACCTAACAAAGGCTGGATGAATGTAGATATCCATACGTTGCAACATCCACACTTTAAAAATGTATTTGGTTTGGGAGACTCTGCAGCATTGCCCACAGCGAAAACAGGTGCTGCGATACGTAAGCAGGCACCTATTGTAGTGGAGAATGTGATGAGAATATTGCAAAGCTTGCCACTGAGCGAGAAAGTATATGAAGGATATTCATCTTGCCCCATTGTAACAGGTTATGGTAAAATGTTGCTGTGCGAATTCAAGTACGATAATGTGAGAGACAGTGATTCGATACTCTCCAAACTCGTAGATACTACCAAAGAGCGCTGGAGTATGTGGGTGTTGAAGAAATACGGTCTGCCCTGGCTGTACTGGAACATGATGATGAAAGGCAGGATGTGATCAATGTTCATTGTGCACGATCCATTCTTTTAGCAGGAATGGTATTCCTATTCTTGTCGGCTTGCGGCAGTGGCGCAGGCGGCCATACAAACCATATGTTTACCGATACCATGAGGGGTGTGACCATGGATACCGGCATGTCGGCAACTTCGAGAGACACATTCAGAATAAATAAAAATTAGTTGGATTGTGCCTGAAAGCTATAACCGGCTTGCTACCCGTTGGGCGGCTTCCCGATCTGTGGCATAGTTTGCGTATTTTTAACGCATGAATGCTGAAGCTGGAAGACTCGAAGAAAACCAAAGCAAAAAAATACCCCTTGAACAGTGGGGCCCTTATCTGTCCGAACGGCAATGGGGTACAGTAAGGGAAGATTATAGTCACCATGGTGACGCCTGGCGTTACTTTCCTTTCGAACATTCGCACGCCCGGAGTTATTTGTGGGGAGAAGATGGTATCGCCGGGATCTCCGATTACTTTCAAAATCTTTGTTTCTCGGTGGCGTTTTGGAACGGGCATGATAAGATCTTAAAGGAACGACTATTTGGCTTGGTCAACTTTGAGGGCAATCATGGGGAGGATGTTAAAGAGCTTTACTACTATCTCGATAATACGCCTACTCACTCCTACATGGAGTATCTGTACAAATACCCCCACAAAGCATTCCCGTACGACAAACTCAAGGAAGAAAACAGAAAACTAAGCCGCCAGGAACCCGAGTATGAAATCCTTGATACGGGCATCTTCGATAACGACGAATACTTCGATGCGCACATCACTTACGCAAAGAATAGTAGCACAGACATCTTCATCAAAATCAAGCTGACCAACCGCGGGACTCATGCTGCTGACCTGACCGTACTGCCTACGCTCTGGTTTTACAACCGTTGGCAGTACGACAAGAACAGCCGGAAGCCGTCTATTATGCTGAAAGACGAAAAGCATGTAAAGGCGACCCACAAAAGGCTGGGCAGTTGGAACCTTTATTTTCAAAAGCCCGACGAGTTGTTGTTTACCGACAATGAAACCAACCATAAAATCGTCTCGGGAAAAGAGCAGAGATCTATCTATACTAAAGATGCGATCAATGAAGCGGTGGTCTCGGGCAAAAACAAGCAGCTGCTGAAGAAAAGAAAACAGGGAACCAAATTCTCGGCAGTGTATAACCTGCACCTGAACGGCGGCGAAAGCCAGGAGATCTACCTGCGACTGGTGGATAAGGCACCCGCAGACCCCTTCCCCTCACATTTCAAAGGACTTTTTGATCTGAGAAAGAAAGAAGCAGATGATTTCTATGATGACATCCTGACTACGCCCAGAGATGCTGATATTAGAAAAGTACAACGGCAAGCTATTGCCGGTTTGCTTTGGAGTAAACAGTACTATCATTTTGATGTGGAAAGGTGGCTGAGTAAGGGCGATGGGATTACGCCCGTAAGTGATAGTAAGAAATGGGGCCGGAATCACGACTGGAAGCACCTGAAAAATCAGGATATCATATCCATGCCCGATAAATGGGAGTTCCCCTGGTATGCCGCCTGGGACTTAGCTTTTCAATGCATTCCCATGGCTATGGTGGATCCGGTGTTTGCCAAACACCAGCTGCTGCTGATCATGCGGGAGTGGTACATGAAGCCAGATGGACAGCTGCCGGCCTATGAATGGAATTTTTCCGACGTAAACCCTCCCGTTCAGGCCTGGGCAGCGCTCGAAGTGTATAAGATCGAAAAGGAGATGAAGGGTAAAGGTGATGTGAACTTCCTTAAACGCGCCTTTCATAAGTTACTCATCAACTTCACCTGGTGGATCAACAGAAAGGATCCTAACGGGAACAATATGTTTGAAGGGGGCTTTCTCGGCCTCGACAATATTGGGGTGTTTAATCGCAGCGCGCCGTTGAACGATAGCCATCTGGAACAGGCCGATGGTACCGCATGGATGGGTATGTATGCGCTTAACCTGCTCGATATGGCCCTTGAGATCGCTGTGCACGATCCCTCGTTTGAAGATACGGCCACCAAATTCTTTGAGCAGTTTGTACTCATCGCAGAAGCACTCAATCACCATGGCATGTGGAATGAAGAAGATGAGTTTTTCTACGACACGCTTTCTGTTTCGGGATCTGCACCGATACAACTAAAGATCCAGTCGGTCGTAGGACTCACCAGCTTGTTTGCCGTGTCCATTATCCGGATGGAGATGATAGAGAAGCTCGAAGATTTTTCAAGGCGGATCAACTGGTTCGAGCAGTACAGGAAAAAGAACAATTTATTCTGGCCCAACGAAGAGCACGGTGAGCGCGACAGAACCCTCGTGTCTTTGCTGCCCCGCGAAAGACTGGAAGCGCTCATGAAAAGGGTGTTGAATGAAGATGAATTCTTATCAGACAATGGCATTCGGGCCCTGTCGAAATATTATGATAAGAACCCTTACACCGTCCATATCGCCGGCGTCAACCATACCATCCAGTACGATCCCGGAGATTCTACCAGCGACTTCTTCGGCGGTAATTCCAACTGGCGCGGTCCCGTATGGATCCCCATGAACTATCTCATCATCCGAAGCATCCGCAGATACGGCAGATTTTATGGCGACTCGCTGAAAATTGAATATCCAACGGGTAGCGGTAAGAAGTATAACCTGAAAGAGATCGCCACAAAACTAACGGAAAGGCTCACCCGAATATTTGAAAAAGATAATGAAGGGGAACGACCGGTTTTTGGAGAATATGCAGCGTTTTACAAGCGGCCCGGTAATGAGGAACTCCTGCTGTTTTATGAATACTTCCACGGCGATTCCGGCAAAGGCCTCGGCGCAAGTCACCAGACCGGTTGGACGGCGCTCATCGTCGAGCTGATAGAGCGGGTTAAGAAGTGATTGACGAATTAACGAATTGACGAATTAACGGATTCCTGATGCTTAAATTCTTCATTGAATATTGCTTCTAAGAACCCGCTAATTCGCTAATCCGCTAATCCGATAATCCGCCAATCCGCAAATTGATTAGATCCTCGGCGGTATCAATTTGTAGACCACCGGCGTAACGATCCTCGACAATATGGTTGATGAGATCAGCCCGCCGATCAGCACTAATGCAAGTGGCGATACCAAAGGGTTGCTGTTCAGCGCAATCGGCGTTAATCCGCCAATGGCAGTTAGACTGGTCAGCACGATCGGTAGGAAGCGGATCTCCCCGGCTTCTTTGATGGCCTCATCTAGGCCCTTGCCCTGCTCACGCAACTGGTTGGTGAAATCGACCAGCAGGATCGAGTTCTTTACTTCCACACCTGCCAGCGCAATAAATCCGATAATGGCTACAAATGACAGTGGATTGCCCGTAAACCATAACATCATCGCGCCGCCGATCATTCCAAGGGGTATCACGGATAATACAATGAGTGTACTCTTGAAAGTTTTGAATTCGAGCAACAGCACCATGATGAATAGAAAGATGGTGGCGATCACTATCGTACCAAAGCTTCCGCCGAATGCCTCTTTACTGCTTTCCACTTCACCCGCAAGCTGAATGCTATATCCTTCTGCAAGATTTAATTCAGCACTCCTGGCCATAAAGTCTTTTGTGATTTTTTCTGCGAGTACCCCTTCCCTGTTGAATGCGGTGATCAGCACATACCGTTCTTTGTTAAGGTGTTTAATGGTGGTGGGGGAAGATTCAAATTCAATGTCTGCCACCTGTTTCAAAGGAATAGGGGTCCCTACTGCGTTGTTCACATAAATATCATCGAAGGTTTTTAGGGTCGCGAATTTATCTTTCGGTGAATTGATCACAATATCATAGTCATCACCCTGTTCGTTCGTATACTGACCCAGTTCTACACCTGAAATGGCGAGTCGTACCGTTTTATCAATGTCTGAAGTAAGAATACCCAGGCTCCTGGATTTTTCGGTGTTGATGTTTAGTCGGAGATCAGACTTCAGCAGCCCCACATCGTTATTGACATAGATTGCGCCGTCGACGGATTTCATGATGCCTTCAGCCCTTTCGGCGAGCTGCTTCAATGTATCCAGGTTATCGCCAATGATCCGCACTGCAATGGGTGCCTCGATCGGAGGTCCCTGTTCAAAATCTTTCACTTCGATCTGAGCGCCGGGCATGGTAGAGAATTTCTCCCGCAGCTGAACGATCAGCTTTCTTTTCTCAACGGCGCTCACCTCTTTTGCCATCTGCACATAGATCTGGGCAAAATCGGATTTCTCATTGACAGGTACTTCATTGTAGTAGATCCTTGGATTTCCTTTTCCAACGTTGGTGGTGAAGTAGGTGATGCTTTGCTCTTTGCCTAAAACCTTCTCCACTTTTTTCGCCATCAGGTTCGTTGTTTCAATATTGCTCTGGATGGGCATATTGATATTGACCAGGAACTGGGGTTTTTCTGATGCGGGGAAGATCCTGAATCCAATGATCTTAAAAATCCCCAATGAAGCGATAAAGAGTCCGAGTGCGATCAACACGGTAATTACCGGTCGCTGCAGGGCTTTATCGAGCAGCTTGGTATAACTGCCGCTGATGAGTTTGCGCAAGCCCCGCATGAAAATATTTCCCTCTGTGCTATGCTCTGCTTTCAGCACACGGCTGGCCATGAATGGTACGATGGTGAGTGATACCAGCATGGAGGCAAACACGGTAGCCACTACGGCTAATGGTAAGCTGCGGATAAATTCTCCGGATCCCTCGGGAAGGAAAATAAGGGGCATGAAGGCAATCATTAATGTGGCGGTGCAACCAATTACTGCGAGCGTGATCTGTTTTGTTGCCTCAATGGCAGCATCGGTTCGGGTATGCCCATCGCGGAGCCATCGTTCAATATTTTCAACAACCACGATGCTATCATCCACGAGAAGACCGAGTGCTACAACCAGGCCAACGATACTTAGTTGGTTCAAGGAGTATCCCATCGCGTTTAGCGCCACGATGCCCAAACCGAGTGATAACGGAATGGCCACCATTACAACAAGCGATGCGCGACCGCCAAGGGGTAATAGGGTGATCAGTACCAGTCCGATGGCGATGAGAAAATCGATGCCGAGGCCACTCAGCCTTCTGTCTACATTATCAGCCTGGTCGAAATTCCTGATCAATTCGATATTGGGTGGTAGTTTTTTCTCGAATGACTCTATTAATGGTAAATATGCTTTTTGTGTACGAGCAATATTCTGACCGGCTTTTTGAGCTGCTGTCACTAAAACTGCGCGATGTCCATTCAGCCTCACGATATGTTTTTGTTCGTCGTCTGAAAAATTGACTTCGGCGATATCTTTCAACCGGGTCACATTTCCATTGGCCGAGTATACCACTGTGTTCCTGATCTCTTCGATGTTTTTGTACTTGCCACTGGTTTTAATGTTAAATACTTTTTCGCCTGCGCGGATGCTTCCCGCAGGAATGTTAGCGGCTTCACTCTGGATATTTCCAATAACGTAGTTGATGGGAATATTGAGTTTTGCTATCTTATCGAGCTGCAGGTCGATCCGGATACTTTGTTCCTGTACGCCCCAGTACTCCACTTTTTTCAGCGATTTTTCCTTCCCGAGATGTTCTTTGAGTTCTTTGGCATAGAACTTCATTTTTTCATTGGAAGCATTTTCCGATACCAGGGAAACCTGTATCACATTGACATCTGTTGGTGTGATCTTACGCACCTCCAATTTCTGAATATCCTGGGGAAGGGATGGCCTCAATACGTTCACCTCGCGAACAAGTTCCTGGTATTTTGCCTCAACGTCAGATTCGTATTTGTATTCTGCTTCGATGATGGCCACACCATCGTTAATGGTGGTCTTGATCTCTTTGATATCGTCCAGTTCACTGATTTTTTTCTCGAGTGGTTTCACCACCAGTTCTTCCATATCCTGGGGGCTGGTACCCGGATAGATGATCACAATTGGGAACTGCGGTGGGCTCAGTTCAGGATCCTCGGCGCGGGGCATTTGCATGATGGTGGTTACACTCACCACGATGATCATGAGGAAGAGGACCAGGGTAAGTTGGTAATGCTTGACAAAAAATGATGTGAATCGCATGTATTGCGTTTTGATGTAACGATTTTATGGTGTTCGGATGAACCATCAGTCGGGTAATGAAATAGTCGCCTACCGTATCAGGGCGATTGATTATTTCACCACTTCAATAATGGACTCATTGTTCAGATACGGTGAACCGGACGATACCACGTATGTAAAGTTTTCGAGTCCGCTGATGATCTGAACATTGTTGTTATTGATCATGCCCACAACCACTTCAACCCGCTTCACGGTTTTGCCGTCGTTGCTGGCAAACACGAAACCATTTTTACCATTGGCTTCTAGCAGTGATTCGTAGGGGATGGTGTAACCCGTTTGTTTGTTGTTGCTGGTAATGGATGCTTTACCGAACATACCGGTAGCGGGTTTTTCTTTTCCTACATTCACTTTCAGTTCAAGTCTGAATGAACCATCGACCGGATCGGAGGCGAGTGATTTTTTTGAAACGATAGCGGGGAAAGTTTTTCCGGCAAATGCTTCGAAGGAAACGGCAGCTACATTTCCTTTTTCGATAAGGGACCATTCTTTATCGGATACGCCTGTAGTTAATACCCAGGCAGAAGTATTTGAAACGCCGCCGGTGATGAGAACTGCTCCACCGGGTTCGCTGAGCTCACCTTCATTCTTCATTTTCCTGATCACAAAGCCATCTTGCGTAGCATAGATCTTTGAGAATTGTTGATTGAAAGAGACCTGCGATAAATTCTGGCGGGCCATGTCGAGCCCCGTGCGTGCGTTCTGCAGCTGCTCAAGGGTGGCAACGCTGTCAGTGTACAGATTCTGGGCGCGTTGGTAATCCCGTTCTGCTTTTTGCACCGAGAGTTGAACTTGCTGGACCTGGGCGGAGATCTCCGTGGACTTGATGGTTGCCAGCAATTGGCCTTTGCGAATATTGTCGCCTTCTTTTACAAAAATTCGGTCAATCACGCCGCCTGTTTTGAAAGACAGTTTGGTTTCGTTCTCGGTGGACAGATAACCAGTGACGTTGATGATGTTATCGGCCGCTTCCTGTTTGATGGAGATCAGTTTAACGGGAATCGGTTTATCGGCTTCTTTGGTCTTACTCTCTGCAACCTTGCTTCCGCAGGCATAAAAGGTCACGGATATGGAGGCGAGGAATAATAGTTGGCGCATAGTGCAGTGTTTAATTAGATATCTTATTAGATTGAATATCTTATGTGGTTCACGTATGATGTATTGAGTGGGTAGCGATGATATTGAGTTCCGTTTTTGATCAGTTGAATGTGTATGATGAGGTTTGACGTTCATAATCTGCCAGGGCAGCCAGAAGCCTGTACCGGGTCAGTTCTTTCTGAAGTTGGGATTGGGTCAGTTGGTTTCGGGCATCGAGCATTTCGATGAAGTTGTTGATACCCTCCTTGTATCCGCGGTCGATCAGCTTGAAATATTTCTGAGCGGCTTCCTCCTGTTTGATGGAAGAGATGAAATTATTGTAGCTGTTCTTCGCATTGCTTTTGCTGTTGAATGCGGCCAGTTCCAGATTCTTTCGTAGGTGTTTATCAGACAGCTCGTTGGATTGTATATCAAATTCTGTTTGCTTGATGGCATAGAGGTTTCTGTTACCGGCGAAGATGGGAACAGTTAGTTGTACGCCACCAAGATAGAAGAAAGAGGAGTTGTTAACCTTGAAGTTGAAGTCCTGTGCGGCCAGGTCGAGGAAAGCATTTACCCTGGGTGCGTGATAGGCCTTGTTGAATTTGAGGGTTTGGTAGTTGATATCTTTTGCAATGGCCAGTGATTTCAATTCTTCGCGGCCGTTGATATTGTCCGCGTAATCTTGGATGGCTTTCTGTGTTTCTTCCGGGAGGTTGATCTCGCTGAGGATCACGGAGTCAGCCAGGTTGGCGTTGCGTAGTGAATTGAAATAGGCGATGGCTTTTTGTTTTTCGTTGCTGGCATTGGACAGTTGGGTCTCAACCGATTTCACTTCACTTTCTGCCCGGGAAACATAGGCGGGCAATCCCTTCCCGTTTTTGAGCAGGGATTGGTTGGTGCGTAGGTTTTCATTGACCACATTCAGTGCGGAGGTGTAGATGTGGATGGCCTTATCAGCCATGAGGATATTGTAGTAAGATTGTTTGATCTCTCTAACGAGTTCGCGTTTATAGATGTCGATTTCGTTCCCCTTCAGTTTGATCTCCTGCTCTTTGATGCCGCGGTTGTATTTCAATGCGGGGTTATATAAGGGTACGGAGGTCCTGATCCTCAGGTCGTAGAAGTTATTAGGAAGAAGCTGTTCTGAAACGTTTTCAATGGTGGGGAATTTATTGGAACCGGTGAGTTGGTTGAGGGTCTGGTACACGGGGTTCAGCAGGTCGCCCACGGGGATAGTGATCTCACGACCGCCCTGGGCCAGGCTGTAGGAGCCGTCGAAATACGTGGTAGGCAGAAAGTAGCTACGGGCTTCTTTCAGGGAGAGCAGGCTTTTCTCGAGGGTGATGTTTTTCTGCTGGAGTATCAGGTTATTGGCTAGCGCCTCATTTATGTAGGCATCTAACGGGACTGCTGTTTGACTGCTTGCCGACTGGTTACATGCGATGAGAATGATGAATAAAAGCCGCTTCATATATTAACATTGTGTAAATACTGAACAGTGTTCAACATTAGGGCAAAAAAATGGGGTGCTTATCCTCAGAATTTTGCCATCATACTGATGAGGTTTTTGTAGCCTTCATCCATCAGGGTGAGGGCGTCAACGTTTTCATAAGCCTGGCACCTTTCACGGCAATACAGCGCGCACATGCCGTGCATGGCCGACCAGATGATAAAGGACAGATAATCGACGTCGCGACCTTCGAATCTACCTGTCGCCTGGCAATCCCGGATCACCTGCTTTAGATGGTCGAGGGCCTTATCCCCCTCTTCCCAACATTCGTCCTTCTCCATATTCATCGGGGCCTGCATAATAAACATCAGATCATAAAAGTCCTTGTTCTGCTTGGCGAAATCCATATACATCCGCCCCATGGCCTTCAACCGCTCAAACGGATCTTCCACATACTGAAGCGGCAACATCATGCCGATTAATTTGCGAAATCCTTCCTGGTGCAACGCATGAAAAATATCATCTTTCTCTTTGAAATATAGGTATATGGTACCCGGACTGTACTCAATTTTCTCCGCGATGTTCCGGATGCTGGTTTCGGCATAGCCCTTCTCCAGGAAGATATTCTTCGCGGCATGAAGTATCAACTCCCTCATTTCTTCTTTCTCTCTTTGCTTTCGTGTGGCTATCGTCATATATTAATTAACACTACAAATAAAATGAACACTGTTCATTTAGCCAAATTTTTGAGGGATTTTTTTTCAATTTGTCCGCCAATTCGCCAATCCGCCAATTCTTTGAGCTAATGAACTAACTTACTGAAGGTGAATAAACTATTTCTTCCCTTACTCTTCATGATTTTGTTGCCTTTTATTGCTGAGGCGCAGAAGGTATTGTCCATTACCGTGGATGGGTCCATTAATCCTGCAACGGCAAGCTATATTGAGCGAGGCATTAAGAAAGCGGAAAAAGATAATGCGCAGTGCCTGATCCTGAACCTCAATACACCTGGCGGCCTGTTGAAATCTACCCGTGTAATTGTGGGCGCCATCATGGATGCAAAAATTCCGGTAGTGGTATACGTAAACCCACCAGGTGCGCATGCGGGATCCGCCGGGGTATTTATTACCATGGCGGCACACGTAGCTGCGATGGCTCCTGCAACCAATATTGGCGCAGCACATCCCGTGGCGGGTGGCGGTGCGCAAATGGATAGCACCATGAACAGGAAGACTACCAATGATGCGGTTGCTTTTATCAGGACCATCGCAGAGAAGAGAAACAGGAATGCGGAGTGGGCGGAGCAGGCAGTACGACAAAGCGAATCGATTACTGGTATCATTGCGGTTCAAAAAAAAGTGGTTGATCTGGTGGCCACCAGCACAAAAGAGTTATTAAAGGAGTTGGATGGACGTACGATACAGCTCAGCAGAACTACGGTGACCATGAAAACGGCCTCTGCTTCGGTAGAAGGTGTGGATATGACGTTGGGGGAAAAGCTGCTCAACATTTTCAGCGATCCTAATCTTGCCTACATCTTACTGATGATCGGCTTCTATGGAATTCTTTTTGAACTCTATAATCCCGGCGCTATTTTCCCGGGCGTGGCCGGAGTCATTGGTTTGATCCTGGGGCTCTACGCCTTGCATGCATTGCCCGTGAATTATGCGGGTCTGGCCCTCATCATATTTGGTATCGTATTGCTGATCTTAGAGATCAAAATCACCAGCTATGGACTGCTCACTGTGGGTGGGGTGGCCTCATTGGCGCTCGGTTCGTTGATGCTGATCAAAGAAGACCCTACCTTTCCACTGATGAAAATTTCACTGACTTTGATATTAACCACCGTTGGACTCACAGTATTATTTTTCCTGTTCATCCTCGGCGCAGGTATGAAAGCGCAAAAGGCGAAACCTGTTACCGGCGTGGAAGGGTTTATTGGAGAAACTGGCGTAGTATTGAATGATCTTAATCCCATCGGAAGCGTTCGGGTTCATGGCGAGATCTGGGAAGCAAGTGCAAAATCTGATGAAAAGATAGAGGCCGGCGCTTTGATCAGGGTGGTTGAAGAGCAGCATTTCCGACTTACTGTAGAAAGAGTTTTAAACGCATAAACACCTTATATGTTAAACGAGATCCCCGTACTTCTGATCCTGGTTGTTCTTTTCGGATTGTACATCCTCACCACTTCTATCCGCATTCTGCAGGAATATGAACGCGCAGTCATTTTCCGGCTGGGCCGCCTCGCCGGCAGGGGCGTGAAAGGGCCTGGACTTATCCTACTGATCCCCATCATTGATAAAATGGTGAAGGTGAGCTTGCGAACTGTAGTACTCGATGTGCAACCGCAGGACGTTATCACGCAGGACAACGTATCCATTAAAGTGAATGCTGTAGTATATTTCAGGGTGATGCATCCTGATAAGGCCATCATACAGGTAGAAAACTATTTGCAGGCAACTTCACAAATTTCGCAAACCACGTTGAGAAGCGTGTGCGGACAGTCAGAGCTGGATGAGATCTTATCGCAACGCGAAAAGATCAATCAACAACTGCAACAGATTATTGATGGCCACACAGAACCCTGGGGTATTAAAGTGTCAAACGTGGAACTCAAACAAATTGACCTCCCGCAGGAAATGCAACGCGCGATGGCCCGTCAGGCAGAAGCAGAGCGTGAAAGAAGGTCAAAGGTGATTTCCGCTGAAGGTGAATTCCAGGCTTCTCAGCGTTTGGCAGATGCAGCAGAGATCCTTGGCAGCCAGCCAAGTGCCCTGACGCTAAGGTATTTGCAGACACTGGTTGAAATATCATCGGAACAAAGCACCACCACCATCTTCCCCATTCCAATCGATCTGCTCACTTCCTTCATGGGCAAGGCCAAAGACAAGGAGATCATTGGTCCTAAAACAACTGTTTCTTAGAAGGGCGTTTTAGTCCCATGCAGGGGGCCATCCTAAGGATTGGAAATCTTGATTTGCTACTATGGGGCTTTCTGTATACCTCCTGATCTTGAGCTGCGGATTACAGGACGGCTCAGGATAGTTCTGCATCCAAGGTCAGTTACATTTACCTTAGCGATTATAGCTGTTCCATATAGAATACCTAATCCATGCAGATTTTACTCGGTGTTATTTTCCATTTCATAGGAGGCTTCGCATCCGGTAGTTTTTACATGCCGTACAAAAAGGTGAAGGGCTGGAGCTGGGAAAGTTTCTGGATCGTAGGCGGCCTTTTTTCCTGGTTGATCGTTCCGCCGCTGGCTGCCGCAATGACCATTCCCAATTTTATGAACATCATCACGGCATCGGAATCTTCGGTGCTCGGCTCTACTTATCTTATGGGACTGCTCTGGGGAATTGGCGGCTTGACCTACGGACTTGGAGTGAGATACCTGGGTGTTGCCCTGGGAAGCTCGATCATACTCGGGCTATGCTCTGTATTTGGCGCATTGGTTCCGTCGATTTATTACTACTTTAATCCTGCTGAAGGGAAAGATACCATTGTTGACCTGCTCACCAATACCTGGGGCCAGTTGGTGCTGTTGGGTCTGCTGCTTTGCATTGTGGGCATCGTGATCTCGGGCAAAGCCGGTGCGATGAAAGATAACGACCTTGGCGGCTCACATACCGATGCATCGGGCAGCGAATACCAACTTACGCGCGGACTGATCTTTGCGGTGATCTCGGGCGTACTCAGCGCCTGTTTTAGCTTCGGCATTGAAGCGGGCAGTACCATGGGCGCGCAGGCAAATGAATTATGGAAAGCAGCGAACCCTGCTGAAACCGGAGAGTTCCTGTTTCGCAACAACGTGATCTTTGTGGTCATTCTTTGGGGCGGACTCACCACCAACTTGATCTGGTGCATGATCCTCAATTTCAAAAACAAATCGTTTGGTGATTATACAGATAGCAATACACCATTGGTAAAAAACTATTTGCTTTGTGCATTAGGCGGCACCATGTGGTTTCTACAGTTCTTTTTTTACGGTATGGGCGAAAGCAAAATGGGCAACGGTGCGAGCTCGTGGATCCTGCATATGTCGTTCATCATTTTAGTGGCCAACAGCTGGGGCCTGTTGACCAAAGAATGGACGGGCGTTTCCAAAAAAACGCTCTCTACTATTGCGGCGGGTATTATAACCATCATTATTTCAGTCCTTATTGTAGGGTACGGCAATTCATTAAAACCTTAGTACTAAAATAAATTTATGTCAACAACGGTTTCAAGTTTTAAGCACGTTAGTTATTTATGGGATGATGCCAAGGCTGCGGAAATGGCCGGCGATGAAGTAGCACTATTGGTGTATCGTTCTAATCTGCTCGGCGCAGATCTTCGTTTAACGAATTACGGTGGTGGTAATACATCCTGCAAGATCATTGACAAAGATGTACTGACCGGAAAAGATACCCAAGTGATGTGGGTGAAGGGCAGCGGTGGCGATTTGGGTTCGATCAAAAAATCAGGACTTGCGGCTTTGTATATGGATCGGTTTTTAAGTCTGGAGCATATCTATCGCGGTCTTGAGCACGAAGATGAAATGGTTGAGTTGTTCAATCATTGTATCTATGATCTTGCTTCGAAAGCACCATCTATTGATACGCCGCTGCATGGATTTCTTCCATTCAAACATATTGACCATTTGCATCCGGATGCGGCCATTGCGATCGCGGCTTCCAAAGATGGCGAGCGCATCACGAAGGAATTATTCAACGGTACCATCGGTTGGGTAGGTTGGCAGCGACCAGGCTTTGACCTGGGTCTGCAATTGAAAAAATGCCTCGAGGAAAATCCGGGCATTCGCGGCATCATGCTCGGCTCGCACGGCTTGTTCACCTGGGGCGACACGGCTTATGAGTCGTACCTCAACACCCTCGAAGTAGTGGAAAAATGTGCAGCCTATCTGGAAGAACATTATGGGAAGAAGGGCCCTGTGTTTGGCGGGGCGGTGATGGAATCAGCGCCAAAGGAAGTACTACTGGCACAAGCCGCGGCGATAGCGCCTGTGCTTCGTGGATTTTGTTCTTCCCAAACAAAAATGATCGGTCATTTTACAGATTCCGATACGGTGCTTGAATTCATCAATTCAAAAGATCTGGGTCGGCTGGCTCCCATGGGCACGAGTTGCCCGGATCATTTTCTGCGCACCAAGATCAGTCCGATGATCCTTGATGTAGAAGCCGGCGATGACCTTACAGATATCACTGCATTGAAAGCGAAACTGGAACCCCAGTTTGAAGCTTATCGCGCCATGTATGGGGAGTATTACAATACCTGCAAGCATGCGAACAGTCCTGCTATCCGCGATGCAAACCCGGTGGTGATCCTTTTCAAAGGCGTGGGCATGTTTACGTTTGCGAAAGATAAGCAGACTGCCAGGGTGGGATCTGAGTTTTATATCAATGCCATCAACGTGATGCGCGGTGCAGAGGCCATATCTTCCTATACATCATTGCCAAGGCAGGAAGCATTTAATATTGAATACTGGTTGTTGGAAGAAGCCAAGTTGCAGCGCATGCCAAAACCAAAATCCTTGAGCGGCCGCGTTGCGCTGATCACCGGCAGTGCAGGTGGAATAGGAAAAGCAATTGCAAAGAAATTTGTAAGTGAAGGGGCATGTGTGGTGTTGAATGATATGCATGAAGAGCGGTTAAAAGAAGCTGCTGCCGAATTTGAGAAAGAATTCGGGAAAGATAGTTACTCGACCGTGTTGTTGGATGTCACCAATGGGGAGCAGATCGAAGGGGCGATGAAGAAGGCGGCGCTTTCCTTTGGTGGTGTCGACATTGTGATCAACAATGCGGGCTTGTCTATTTCAAAGCCCATTGAAGAGCATACCGAGAAAGACTGGGACCTGTTGTATGATGTGTTGGTGAAGGGTCAATTCTTCATTACCAAGGCTGCTGTGGAAACCATGCGTAAGCAGAATTTTGGTGGCGACATCATCAATATCGTTAGTAAGAATGCATTGGTATCAGGACCGAACAATGCGGGCTATGGTTCTGCCAAAGCAGCGCAGTTACACATGAGCCGATTGAATGCGGCCGAGTTGGGGAAAGATAAGATCCGTGTGAATGTGATCAATCCCGATGCGGTGATCAGCGACAGTAATATTTGGAAAGGGGGCTGGGCCGAAGGTCGTGCTAAGGCATATGGTGTAACCGTAGAAGAGCTACCTGCCTATTATGCAAAAAGGACATTATTGAATGAAACCATTCTGCCTGCGGATATTGCCAACGCCTGTTTTGCATTTCTAGGAGGGTTGTTGAGTAAGTCCACCGGAAACGTATTGAACGTGGATGGCGGCGTAGCCATGGGATTTGTACGATGATGGTGATGATGCGCCTCGATATGATGGCGAGCTAAATTGGACGGCGATGGCGAATAAAGAAATTTACAGGGTAGCATTCAAAATGAAATTATTCAAAGGCTGCGAACAGGAGTACCTGAAGCGGCACGATGCCTTGTGGCCGGAACTGGAAGTCCTCTTGAAAAACAGCGGCATTTCTGAGTACTCCATCTTCCTTGACGAAAACACATTGGATCTTTTCGGTGTGTTGAAATCCACGGATCCGAAAGCACTTGACGATTTGCCCTCGCACGCGGTGATGCAAAAATGGTGGGCATACATGAAAGACATCATGGAGTCGAACCCCGACAACTCACCCGTTTCCATTCCATTGAAAGAAGTATTTTATCTTCCATAAACATCTTTTTAAAAACGGATATTGATGTTACTGACAAGACAACAAATAGAAGAGCATAACCATGCGCAGGCTGTGAGTCACTCGCGGAGCTTTGACTATGCGATGGGAAGTATTGTTGGTGGTGAAGAGGTTTTGAAAAAGCTTACTGCTTTTCAACTGGCGATACCGTCGTGGGCCCTGGGTACCGGTGGTACAAGGTTTGGTCGTTTTAGCGGTGGCGGAGAACCCGGTAACTTGGAGCAGAAGATCGAAGACGTGGGGTTATTGCATCAGCTTAATCAATCGAGTGGTGCCATATCACTGCACATTCCCTGGGATATTCCAAAAGATCATAAGGCCACTAAAGCCTTCGCTGCGGAGCATGGATTGAAATTTGATGCGGTGAATTCCAATACGTTTCAGGACCAAAAGGGGCAGGCGCACAGTTATAAGTTTGGCTCGTTGCAGCATGTAGAAAAAAGAGTTCGGCAACAGGCCATTGATCATAATATCGAAGTGATCAAACATGGCGATGCGCTGGGATCAAAGGCATTAACGGTTTGGTTATCGGACGGCTCGAGTTTTCCCGGGCAATTGAATTTCCGCGGCGCATGGCAACGGACCTTTGAAGGCCTGCAGGAAATATATGCTGCCCTGCCTGACGATTGGAAAATGTTTGTGGAGTACAAATGTTTTGAGCCTAATTTTTATTCGATGACTGTAGCCGACTGGGGACAATCGTACCTCTACACTTCTAAGCTCGGTCCGAAAGCATATACACTTGTTGATTTGGGTCATCATCTTCCGAATGCAAATATTGAGCAGATCGTGAGTATGTTGTTGATGGAGAAAAAGCTGGGTGGGTTTCATTTTAACGACAGTAAATATTCCGATGATGATCTGACCACGGGCTCGATCAATCCCTATCAATTGTTTTTGATCTTCAATGAATTGGTAGAAGGGATGGATGCGCGGGGCATGGATCATGCGAAAGATTTGGCCTGGATGATCGATGAGAGCCATAATATTAAGGATCCGTTGGAAGACTTGTTGCAATCGGTAGAAGCCATCATGATCGCTTATGCTCAGGCGCTGATCGTGGATACGGCAGCATTGAAAGAAGCCCAGGAGATCAATGATGTGGTGCGGGCGCAGGAGATCTTGCAGCATGCATATAGAACAGATGTAAGGCCGATCGTAGCGGAGGCCAGGAAGCGGGCTGGGGGTGCATTAGCGCCAGTTGAGCTTTATCGTTCTGTGGATGTGCGGGGCCAGCTGATCAGAAATCGTGGATTATCAAATGTGGCCACCGGATTATAAATGTTGTGATGCCAAAGATACCTGTCATAGCCGTTTTTGATGTAGGAAAAACCAATAAGAAAATCTTTCTGTTTGATAGCAGATACCGGATGGTATATGAACAATCGGCGCAGTTCAAGGAAACGGTCGATGAAGATGGCGAGCCTTGCGAGAACCTCGAAAGTCTGAGGTCCAGTGTGTACTCTTCGCTGCGGGAAGTGTTGAAGATGGAGGAGTTTGAGGTGAGGGCGGTGAATTTCTCGGGATATGGAGCCAGTTTTGTTTATCTCGATGAAGAGGGCGAGCCGCTGACGCCTCTGTATAATTATTTGAAGGCTTATCCGCTGAAGTTGCAGAAGCAGTTTTATGATGAGTATGGTGGAGAGCGGGCTTTTTCGATGATAACGGCATCGCCGGTGTTGGGGAGTTTGAATTCGGGGATGCAGTTGTATCGGCTCAAGTATGAAAGGCCGGAATTGTTTGGACGGATCAGGTATGCATTGCATCTTCCTCAATACCTGAGTTATTTGATCACGGGCATACCAGCTACGGATATCACCAGCATAGGGTGTCATACCAATCTTTGGAATTTTACAACTAAGCAATACCATGAATGGGTGAGCAAGGAAGGGTTGTTGGAAAAATTTCCAGCGATCATGGAGGGCGATAAAGCGGTGCCTGTAGATTTTGAGGGTCATCAGCTGGCTTGCGGGAACGGGCTGCACGACAGTTCTGCAGCGTTGATACCCTACCTCATGAATTTTAGGGAACCCTTCATTCTGATATCTACTGGTACCTGGTGCATCAGCATGAATCCCTTCAATGATGACCCGCTGACTGCGGAAGAGTTGGAGCAGGATTGTCTATGTTATCTTACTTATGAAGGTCGGCCAGTGAAGGCATCGCGTTTGTTTGCGGGTCATGAGCACGAGGTAGAGGTACAGCGGATCGCGGATCATTATTCCCAGCATCCGGGGCAGTATAAAAACATCGCT
This sequence comes from Chitinophagaceae bacterium, assembly GCA_040404005.1. GTDB lineage: Bacteria > Bacteroidota > Bacteroidia > Chitinophagales > Chitinophagaceae > Pollutibacter. The sequence continues at coordinate 12,879 of JBBAJO010000010.1, read as the reverse complement.
TATCAGTCGGAATTGCTGGCAGGTCAAGTTCAAGAATTTTTGGATGGGGGGATGAAGAAGAGCGCCCCATCGCTTGCGCAGGATTTATCTATTTATAAGGATGATGTGCAGGCATACCATCATTTGATCTGGTGCATTGTGGTGAAGCAGTATTTTTCGACGCTGCTTGTGGTGAATGAGCCTGCGGTGAAGCGGATCTTTGTAGATGGCGGATTTAGCAAGAATGCGATATACATGAACCTGCTGGCCAAACTTTTCAAAAGCGCGGAGATCTACGCTGCGTCTATGTCGCAGGCCACTGCCATTGGTACCGCGCTGGCGTTGCACCGCGAATGGAATAAGGAAGAACTTCCCGGCGACATCATTGCGTTGAAGCGATATGCGGGGCGGGTGTAAACGTACAACTATTCAGTCCACCGGAAATGCCCCTTATGATTTCAATGTAAACATTCAACATCCGCTAAAATTTTAATTGACTCTTCCCTGACGAGTTTTGATTCCTTGGTCAAATGCTTTGATAAAAGCTCTCTCTTTTGAACGTAATGATAAAATTGAATGGCTTCGTTGATATAACTGCTATCAGGTTTACGGAGTATTGAAAGCATACTTTTCATTTCTTTCAGAACTGAGTCCTCTATTTCAAAACATAGTTTTCTCATATTAAAAGGATAGCGTTTTAAAATTTGATAGAAATTTCCAGGTGCCCACCAAGTCCTTCCGAAATAATTCTCTGTAGCGTTGAAAAGCGAATGTCCTTGAGATCTTTTTCAAGCTTCGAAATGTAAGACTTATTGGTGCCTGAAAGCTCAGCAACTTGCTCTTGCGTCATACCCTTTTCTTGGCGAGCTTGTTGTATAAGTACACCCAGTTTAAAGGCTTCGTAACCTGAGTCAAACTTTTCTCTTTTTTTGGAGCCCATTGGACCAACTTCTTTGTCCAAGAAGTCGTTAAGGCTTGTTAGATTTTTTTTCTTCATGGTAATCTTTTTTAATTTGTTCTGCTTTTTCGATTTCTTTTAAGGGCGTCTTTTGTGTCTTTTTTTGAAACCCGTGCCCTACTACTACAAAATTATTTTTGTCAAAGAAGCAGAATATTCTAAAAATATGGGTCGTAGATTGAACTCTAATTTCATAAATCCCGCCCGTATTTTCCAGGTGTTTGAAATGCACTTCAGGAATTCTGTCAAGGCCATGAACTATTTTCAGCGTCTAAAGAATTCTACTTTTGACTTTGATGGTCTGTCCAAAATAGAATTCGTTGAAATATTTTTTATAAAAGAGAAGATTTCTTTTTTGTGTCACGCATCAAAGGTTTGAAAAGTAGTCCAATTGGACTACTATGAGTTTAAGCCAGTATCTTTAAGCATTATAGGGAACACCAAGGTATTCAGAGGGAAATTAACCCGTCGATCCTGATACTGCGGATGCTCTCTCAGCCAGACCTTAAACAGGATGATCCATGTCAAGATTGTCAGATCTTGCAGGACGCGCCGTGATGGTTAAGGTTATAAACAGACTAATTTCAACCCTACTAAACGGTTGCTCATGTCAAGCTTTATAAAGTCCTTGTTTTTCGCTTTGGTCTTATTCATGTCCACCATCGTAAGGGCGCAGCTAGTGGTTCCCGAGATATTTTCAGACAATATGGTGCTGCAGCGCGACAAGCCTGTGCTGGTATGGGGCAAGGCCAGTCCGGGTCAGGCTGTAAGCGTTTCGTTTGGGGGCAGCAGCCAAACTGTGAAAGCGGATGAGGCTGGGCAATGGAAGATCATGCTTCCTTCGATGCCCGCGAATGCCGTTCCGCAGAGCATGATGGTACAGGGTGGGTCGACCATCGTATTCAAAAATATTCTGGTAGGTGATGTATGGCTTTGTAGCGGCCAGAGTAATATGGAGTATCCGTTGGACAGATCTTTATTGCGGTATGTTGGTCCTGCTAAAGGGCCAGATGTTGCGACATTGGAGTTAACGGCTGCGAAACCGGAGGGGGTCAGATACGTATTCGTTGACCGAGCGCTCAATCAGTATCCCAAGTTGCCCACCAAGGGCTGGGTGACTGGGGAAGACGGTATCGTGAAACATGGTTCTGCCATCGGATATTTTTTTGCAAAGGAGATCAATAGTAAGACGGCGGTTCCCATTGGCGTGATCACATCTGCCTGGGGTGGAACCCGGATCGAGCCCTGGGTGCCGGAAAGCGAATGGTTGAATTCTCCCATATTTAGAGACTCTGTAAAGGGATCGGACTTCACCATCGACAGGTCGAAAACAGGCACTATGTTCAAGGGCATGATCAGTCCCATGGTACCATTTGCCATCAAAGGCGTACTCTGGTATCAGGGCGAGTCGAACGTTTTGAGGCATGACCATCAAACCTATCCTGAAAAATTCAGGTTATTGGTGGCCTCGTGGCGCAGGTTGTTCAACGATGCCGATATGCCGTTCTATTATGTGCAGCTTGCGCCATACAGCTATTCTGCGCGAAAAGATACACGCAACCAGGAAGACCTGCTCCCCTATATGTGGGAAGCCCAAACATCTTCCTTATCATTGAAAAATACCGGGATGGTGGTTACCACTGACCTGGTAGATCATTTGGCTGATATCCATCCTTCCTACAAATGGGAGATCGCGCATCGGCTGGCGTTGGTAGCACTCAACGGAGTTTATCAGCAGAAAGGAATAGTGTACTCGGGCCCCAGCTTCGCCTCTGCTAAACGAAAAAAGAAGGCCCTGATGCTCAGCTTCGATCATGTGGGAGGCGGTTTAGTTAGCATTGACGGCAAACCCTTAAGTTGGTTTTCGATAGCGGGGAAGGATCTGCAGTTTGTACCGGCAGCTGCGGTGATCGAGGGAAATCAGCTGAAGGTATCGGCGCCTACGATAAAAAAGCCCATGTATGTGCGCTTTGCGTGGAGCGAGAAAGCCCAACCCAATTTCACCAACAAGGAGGGCTTGCCTGCGCTTCCGTTCCGCACGGACGCATTACCGTATAAAGAGTGAGCTTATCCAAACCCCTTCCACAGTTCGAAAGAGTAAACTAATTCAAGAGTATATTGTGTTGATGAAAATAGGCCTGTTCATACCTTGTTATGTAGATCAGTTCTTTCCCCAGGTAGCCAGGGCAACTTACGAGTTGCTCACCAAGCTGGGTTGCGAAGTGGACTACCCCTTGGGGCAGACCTGTTGTGGCCAGCCGATGGCCAATAGCGGATTTGCGTCTCTAAGTAAAGGCTGCGATGCCAACTTTATTAATAATTTCAAGCATGTTGATTATGTAGTGGCGCCTTCGGGCAGCTGCGTGCTGCATCTGAAAGAACATCTTCATGGATCCGACGAAAAAGCGGCGACCCATATCCGCGAACATATATATGAACTCACTGAGTTTTTAACCGATGTGTTGAAAGTCAATACGCTTCCCGCAAGTTTCCCACATCGGGTAGGCATGCACGTGAGTTGCCATGGGCAAAGGGGTTTGCATCTCTCGTCGATGACCGAACTGAGATTCCCCGAATTTTCCAAACCCATGCAATTGCTGAACCTGGTAGATGGCATTGAGGTCATGTATCCGGAACGAAAAGATGAGTGTTGTGGATTTGGCGGAACCTTTTGTGTATTTGAAGAAGCGGTATCGGTGAAGATGGGTAAGGACAGGATCAAAGAGCATGATGTGAATAAAGTGGAGTATATCACGGGTGTGGACGTGAGTTGTCTGATGCATCTGGAAGGGATCCTGAAAAGAAACGGCAGTAAAGTAAGGACCATCCACATTGCCGAAATATTGAATCACCAGGTAAAACAGCCGGTATGAGTGAGCAGGTAATAAAGCCTTTATGGCATGCCGATGCGGCGGAGGTTTTTATATCGGATGAGCCGCGCACCGACTGGCACGACGAGACCCTCTGGTTTGTACGCTCCAAACGCGATCGCGCTTCGGTGCAGGTGCCTGAGTGGGAGGAATTGAGGGAGCTGGCATCGGGGATCAAGGATCATTCGTTATCGAACCTTGACCTGTATCTACGTGAGTTTGAAGAAAAGGCGACGGCCAATGGCATCACGGTGCATTGGGCCGCGGATGCTACGGAGCATAACCAGATCATCCTGGGCATTTTGAAAAAGCATGGCTTCAGTAAACTGGTGAAGAGCAAATCGATGCTTACGGAGGAATGCCATCTTAATCCATTCCTGGAGCATAACGGCATCGAGGTAGTGGATACTGATCTGGGCGAAAGAATCGTGCAGTTCAGGCAGGAAACGCCGAGTCATATTGTGTTGCCGGCTATCCATTTGAAGAAACAGGATGTGAGCGATACGTTTCACGAGCACCTGGGCACGGAAAAAGGAAACAATGACCCGCAATACCTGACCGAAGCTGCGCGCGGTCATTTAAGGGAGAAGTTTATCAGTTCGCCGCTGGCCATCACGGGGGTGAATTTTGCAGTTGCCGAGACGGGTGGGTTTGTGGTGTGTACCAACGAGGGCAATGCTGACATGGGTGTGCATGCCGCTTCGGTGCATATTGCCTGTATGGGTGTGGAGAAGATCATTCCTAAGGCAAAAGACCTGGCTGTGTTTCTTCGGTTACTCGCGAGGAGCGCAACGGGCCAGCCCATCACTACCTATTCCAGTCATTTTCATAAGCCGAGGCGGGGCCAGGAGATGCATGTAGTCATCGTGGACAATGGCCGCAGTCGCCAGTTGGGCCGCGCTGATTTTCGGAACTCGTTGAAATGTATTCGATGTGCGGCCTGCTTCAATACCTGTCCGGTGTACAGAAGAAGCGGCGGGCACAGTTATCATACTGCGGTGGCTGGTCCGATTGGATCCATACTGAATCCGAATCTGGACATGAGGGCCAATGCGGATCTGCCTTTTGCGTCAACGCTCTGCGGGTCCTGCAGCAATGTATGTCCGGTTAAGATCGACATCCACCAGCAATTGTGGAAGTGGCGGCAGGTGTTGGCTGAAGAGGGGCATGTGGCGCCATCGAAGAAAGTAGCGATGAAAGGGATGGCCTTCTTGTTATCGAACCCCCGATTATACCGGGTAGCGGGCCGGATCGGCAGGAAGCTGATGCGTATGTTCCCGGGATTGGTGAAGAACAAGAACATGAATGTCTGGTATAAGCAGCGTGAGATGCCTGAGGCGCCGGCGCAAAGTTTCAGGGACTGGTTTAAAGAAAATAAGACATGAGTTCGAGGGATAGAATATTAAATGCCATAGCGGCCAATAAGCCTACGTTGTTGCCGCACCCGGATTTGAAGCTTTCGGTCAGCCCCGATCGCGGGAACATGGTGCAGCGCTTTATGCAAGCGGTGGAGGCCATCGGTGGCAGGGCGGTGGCGATTTCCAATTACGATCCTGTGATTGCAGATCTGGAAGCCACGCGAGCTGCTGGTCATTATGTGGTGAATACGATAGCTGCAGTTGGTGTATTGAGTGATGAAGTGACTACGGATACCCATGCAGATACGTTGGAGCCATTATACAAAGCGTTTTTATCTGCCCATTTTGGTGTGGTGGAAAACGGTTCGTTATGGATGACCGAGGCACAGATGCAGAACCGGCTGGTGCCTTTCATCTGCCAGCACCTGGTGATTTGCATTCGGGCCGAAGACCTGGTAGTGAATATGCATGAAGCCTACGAGCGCATCAGTGATTTTCAGGGCTACAGTCTTTTTCTCGCTGGTCCATCCAAAACGGCCGACATTGAGCAGTCGTTAGTCATCGGCGCCCACGGCGCAAGGAGTTTGGTGGTGTATGTAGTGGAGGGGTAGTCATAATCAAATTCAGCAATTAAGCGGCATGTTGTGCTTTATCAAGCTTAATCCTTGCCAAATCCTTTCCCAGAAAACACCAAAAAGTCAAATAGAGCTTGCAGTTGGTTTGATGCAGGAATATGTTGATGAACAAAAGAAGTAGAACGTGATAACTAAAAAGAATACCACCACATTTGAGGAGCATCTGACAAAGAGGTATGGTAAACGGGGAATCGAAAAGCGAACCCCCTCACCTCACCACCACCTCATCGGCAAAGATCCAGGCGCCGGTGCCTGCCGCATGATGCCAGTAAGGCGGCGTATTCATGTTATGCGCAATGACCCGGATATACCTGGCCTGCAGGGTTTGTGGCGACGTTGAGAAATTACGGATGTCGTTGATCTTGCTTTTGGGCGAGAGCGGTTCAGGGTTCTCGACAGTATCCACCGTAGTATAATTTCTTCCATCCAATGAAGTTTGAAAAATCACCCGCGTAGGATAGAACACCACGTGGTTGGTGACTTGCAGAAACGACATCGATATCGTACTGAACTGCTGGTCGCGCCCCAGGTCAATCTTGGCGTCCAGTGTATCCAAAAATCCCAGCCAGTTGGCGTAAAAACTCCAGCCTCCGAACGCGCCATCGGTGAGCGTCTGCGGGTCTTCCCTGGCATACTTGGTTGGTTTGTTTTTCAGTTCCACTTTGGCGCCTTTGGCGAGGTTGACCGACGATACATTTTTGAGTAGTTCGCGGTATCCCCGGATATAATCTGTTCTGGGCAGGCCCATTTCATTCATCACGGCCAGCTTCATATCCTCTGTGGTTTGTTCAAAGCGTAACAGTCTTTTGTCAATGGCTTCCTTATCAGCCAGAAAATAGGGCGCCTTGTTTAGCCGGTAATATTCGAGGGTGGCATAGTCGAGACCAATGCGTGCCGCGCGAACGCGTTTCACCAGGCCTGCGTTACCAGCCACCGATGCTTCCGCATCGTCGAACAGTTTGTTCCAGGCTTGCAGTTTATCGCCGCTCAACCAGCTGTCGAATCCCTGTGCGGGATCGCCATAGAGGAACAGGAAGAATTTGGGATAAGATTGTATCGAAGCGTGCAATTCGTTCACATACTTTGTTACGGCCGGAGCCGCGGCGCCATAGTAAGCGTTGCTGAATTCATTGAGAAGATCCTTATAGGGCAATGAAGGATCCCAGAGCAGGCGCGACATGATATAGCATCTCATTTCATACAGGTCGCTCGGGTTGTGGCTATGCTGTTCGAAGATCCAATTAGCGCCATTGTTCACGAACAGATTTACGTTGGGTTGCAGTGATTCCAGGTTCGGGAAAGGAGCGAGGAAATTCGTGAACTGGGTGGTATAGTCCCAGATCTGGATCGTTGATCCGAGGGCGCCCCATTCTTTCAAATCCGTCTCAAAATCTTTACACTTGTCCGAGATATTGCCGCTGCGGTCGCACTCAATGGAGCAGAGGGTGATCAGGGTATTCTTTTCGGGCTTGATGGTTTTTGGTGCGCGACGGGTATACTGGTAAGCGAGGGTAGAAATGGTTTTGTCGGGGAACTCGCGGGCGATGCGGTTCACGAACAGCATCATGGACGCGGCGGGCGTACCCTCTTTGTTGTCGACGGCGGCGCAACGGTCGCAGGTGCAATACTGGGTATTATCGTCCTGGCTCACCGAGATCACTTTTGAACCGGGGTTCCGGGCGAAGAAAACGTTTACAGAATCGCGGATGATGCGATACACGGTATCGTTGCTCAGGCATACCTGGGTAGGCAGGCGTTTCCCTTTCACGAGGGCGTAGTATTCGGGGTTCGACTGGTAGTATTGTTTTTCGGGGACGAAGCGATGGAAGGTATGCACGCGGGCTTCGGGAACGAAGGTGGGAAAGCCTTCAGTGGTCACGCGGCGTTTGGCGGCGAACTCATGATCATCGTAAAACAGGCGCGCGTGGACGGTGCGGGTGGTGATCTTGGGGTTATACGAAAGGTTATTGGCCTGCGTCAACACGATATCCGCTTTTTTAGGGATGTATTCAACGGAGGGCGAGAGGAACTTACAGCCCAGGGCTTGTTCCAGGAAAGCGTAGGAGGCTTCGAGGGTTTGGTAGGGTGTAGCGCCCACGATGTGCAGACCTTGTTTATCTGTTTTCCAGTTGAACGCATTATTAGACAGCTCCTTATATAGGGGGGATGCGCTGCCGATAAAGACGGCCTTCTTACGGGCAGCATTGGCAATAGCCAGTTCAGCGCCGCTGATCTCCTTCAGGTATTTCTGCAACGCGTTTGCGGCTTTGGTTTCGTTAGAATCTGGTTTGGCAGGAAGGATGATCTGGAACGAAGACTTTCCGTTCTTAACGAGTTCAACCGATTGTGCCGTAGCGCATAGAAAGCTGAAAGAAAGGATGGTAAAAAGAAGAAAAGCCCGCATGAGGTTCAGATTTAGAATTAGGAACTGTAAGATAATTAAGTTCTTCCTTACAGCGACGACCGCAGATTCAAATGGAAGGGCGTTTCAATATGGGCCGTTGATTTTTCGAGAATGAGCTGCGCGGCTTTTTCGCCCATCTGCTGGAAATCTGTGGAGATGGTGGTGATGCCATTGAGGATGATCTTTTTCAAGGGCGTTTCGTTGTAGGAGATCACACCCACGTCTTTCCCCACCTCCAGTTTAGTTTCGATGATCTTTTCGATCAGCATCACCAGGTCGTTTTCCATCAGACTGATATACACTTCACCCGGAGCGATGGTGGCTTTACTGATGTCGGCCACCACTTCATAGTTGAAGGCGTACTGGGCGCAGAAGCGGTAGAAGCCTTCCAGGATCTGTTTGGCGTGGTAGCTGTATTCGGGGAAGATCATCTTAATGGTATCGTACTTGCTGAGTCTTTCGAGGGCCTGCGAAAGCGCGTTGTAGATATCTTTTTCGAAGTTCTCGTAGACGGCCGCGAATTTTCCGTTCACGCCGGGGAGCAGTTGGTCCAGCAGCAGCAGTCTTTCCTTCGGCAGCATATTGACGATCTCGTGAGCGTTCTCACCACCGTCGAGGAAATGCGGGATGATGACGTAATAGTGGTAATCGTCGCGCTTATTGGCCAGCAGTTTTCGGAACAGGGAAAAATCGTTGTTATAGATATAGAAATCGATCACGGCCTCTTTGCCGATGCTTTCCACGAAGGCATCGTAGATGATCTTCTTGTGGGTACTAAGTTTATTGAACAAAAGGAAGATCCGTAGGGGTTGTTTGATATCGGTAGTGGCGATGAAGAAACCTTTTCCAGAAACCGAGCCGATGATCCCCATTTTCTTCAGGTGTTTGTAGGCCTTCTCGGCGGTGTCGCGAGAGATGTCGAGTTCAAAGCTGAGTTCATTGATGGAAGGGAGTAAATAGCCTTTCCCGATCAAATCCTTCTCGATCGCCTTCACAATAGAGTTCGCCAGCTGCCGGTACTTGGGAGTCACCGCGTATTCGTCCACCGTTATGAATCGGAATATATTTTCTTCTGTCACTTTGCGTCAATTGGGATGCGGAAGTTAGAGAAAGTTTGGGAGATGGTTTGGGTAGGTGGTCAGGATAGTATTGTAGGTTCACGACGACTTTCTTGGTTGGCAGGAGTACGTAAATAAGAGAGTTAGGCACTATGCTTTGTGGGCCAGCAAAATGAGTGTATTTGCTAAATGAAATGGCAAGACCATATAGTATCTGATAAACAAGAATTACTTGGTAAGCCCACTATCAAGGGGGCAAGCATATCTGTTGTCTTTACTGTAATAGTTAAAAATAGCATTCATCAAAGGTACTATACTTAATAGCCCGCAAAGTGCACATGTAAGCTTCCCTCAGTTAAGAGCGTATAAATGTAAAGGTTGCACCCATCCTAAACATACGGGATTGAGCTCCATTATAACCCCAGAAAACATTTCCATAACTGGCTTTTAAACTTAATGGCGGCAGTAACTGGTAGCCTGCGGATAATCCGCCTCCCAATATAGTAAGCCTGTTATTCTGGTCAACACCATCCAATTTCAATGCCCCACCAGATTGAAACCTTACATCAACACCTGCCCACAATTTGGCAGTGAGATTTTTTGTAAGATGATTTTCAACAAGAAACAGCGGTTTTTGTTTTGACTCAGTTGCCCTTGATATAAATGTGGGATTTGAATTGATTGAATAAAATTGTACAGATGGAGCAACTTCCAGCCAAAATGGTTTTTTAGCATCTTTTCCAAACGGAATTGACATGGGCAGGCCAAATTCAAAAGTAAGTCTGTTAGTACCCAGGTTCAATGCTTTCTTATCGCTATAGGTACCGGAATACCAAATTCTGAACATGCCAAGCATAGAAAATGCAGGTGGCTTTTTTGAGAATGCCATTACATGCAATGCTGGTGCGCCCAACAGGCCTACTTTTAATCCTGCAAATCCATCTGAAAACCCGTTGGCGGTAAAAGAAGGGTTTGGTAAATTTGGCAGAGGCGGATACACATAGCCATTCCTGGCCAAAACAAGGAGCGGTAGCTTTATAAAGGTTCCTCAAATCCAGCGTTCGGTTACGTTGACGGTATACACAAATATGGGCTGGACGCAATAAAGGCTTCATAGAATCGTTGAGTTGTAGATATGCCCGGACTGCCGTAAATTGGCTTTAAGAAAAAGGGTACGCCAACTTATAGCAGCCCAATGTAAGGTTGGCCCGCACTGCGGCAAGCCCTCACAGTTATAGACAATGATAGGTGCGAGCATAACAATTTTTATAAAATGCACCTAGCAGACATAGAAAGAGAACTTTAAAAACCTGACAAGGATAAGCTTATTGACGTTACTGCTGACTTCTACAGAAAGAACAAGTCAGAAAAAGAGTTTTTAGACTTTTACGTAAAGCATAACGAGAGAGCGATATTCAATGAGTATAGAGGCAAAGTATTTGAAGCCATTTATCCAAGACGGGGTTACAATGATGAACTTACATACGGCAAACGAGCTATTATCGACTTCAATAACCTTTGGCCTCCTGTCGATTTACTCGCTGACCTTATGCTGTTTTATGTTTAAACTGATGTAGAATTCACAAATGTTTTTGATGACATTGATGAAGGAAATGAATAACAAGATAAAATCATTACAATTACCTGACACTGACTTGATGAAGATAGTATATAGGGTAATCACTTTTTGAAAACTATAATAAATTAGCAGTATGAAAAATCACTTTTTACTTAATCAATTAATTATTACTGTATTCTTATCGATACTAATAATAAGTTGTAAAAGAGATAACATTAAACCAGCCAATGCTGATCCACTAAAGGGATACTGGGTATGGGAGAAGCGAGTCATGAATGGTACAGTCCAGCCCACGAAGCCGCTCGATGCGGGCCAGATGAAAATCGCATTCGGCGCTGGCAACAGCAAGAGCCACTACATATGGAACGAAACAACAGGCTCTGATTTCCAGACTCCATGTACATACATAGTTTCGGGGGACATGATATCCTATCGTGCCGCCGCCGACCCTGACGGAACTGCTGCAGGATATTCATGTGCACACCCGGAATGGACGTCATGGAACGATCGGCCCGCTCTTCAGTGGGGACGTTACAAGTTTGTCGGTGATCGGCTCTGGTTGGGTGTCAACGCATATTGGGGCGGGGCGAATGGCGATAACGGTTCGTGCAAGCGCTTCCCTTTTTGGGAGAGCCTGAGCCAGGCCCAGACACAGGAGGCATGGATCGTGTTCAAGCCTGTAACCCGGGCGGATTGGTACGGCAAGTACGCCATCAGCACAAGGTGCCAGGGAACTCCCGCATTGTGCGCACAATGGCCTGGATGCGGCTCCGGTGATAAGGGATACGTCGACTAACCGACCCTTTTTGATAAGCTTGGGGGTTACTAACCCTTTACTACTCCTAGCATTTGTATGGAAATCCAATAGTACAAATATGATATCGCTTTTTCGTAACCAGGTAAGAAGCAAACCAGATTATGTTGAAAGCAGCTAATGAATTACTCTTTGTCCAGCTTCGGGTTAAACATACAATTGTTGTTTTTTTGGGTGAATGGTTAGTCCGCATTCACAGAAGCGTACCTGCAGTTTTTGCAGGATGCTTTATGCTATTCGCTCACGTATGGCATGAATGATCATGATGTCGTTTGCATAACGTTCAAACCGGGAACCTGGATAGAATTGCAGCATCCATTCATCAAACACTACATGCAAATACAGATTTGCCAACAGCGAACTGATGATACCTCCCTGGGTTGCTCGCCATTTGTAATGCTGAGTAAGAATCAGAAATTTGTACTTACTGGCATTAAACTAAAACTATTTGAGCGGTGTCCGGCCAACCCATCGACAGGATACGAATGCCCGTTCTGCACAAAGCCCTTACCGTTAGCGTCAAGCTACTAAAGTCCCCTAAGCAGTTGACCTATCCAATTAAATACTTTACCTTTATTGTATAAATTTTTGCCTAATGAACTATGGGCAAGTTAGCATAGACCCTGAAGTTATGAGTGGTGCTCCAGTTTTTGTTGGTACCCGAGTGCTTATTCAAAATCTTTTTGATTATATTGAAGGTGGGGAAGATCTTTCAGAGTTTTTGGATGATTTTCCATCTGTTTCTAAGGAATCAGCTTTAGCAGTTTTAGAAATGGCAAAAAAGACGTTGACTTCAGAAAAAGTACTAAATCAAAATTTTGCTTGATGAAAGTCTTCCGCGTAAATTAAGGAACGACTTTGGAACAGAACACGAGGTTTGGACTGTACGGGACAAAGCATGGCTTGGAAAGAAAAATGGTGAGTTATTGGGTCTAATGTCCGAAAGCAAATTTGATTTATTTGTAACTGTAGCTCGTAATCTTAAATTTCAGAAAACCTTTCATTATTTTCTTTGACTATTATAGTCCTTTGCGCAATTGATAATCGAAGAAGTATATTAAAGCTGTTGATTCCTAAAAATTTCCAGCAATTAAATGCTGCAAACATTCATACTGTTATTGAAATTTTCTAAAGCTGCCCGCCTGCCGCCAACATCAGTAGCTGTTGCACAGTATCCCACCGTCCAACCCATATTTGGTTGAGTTGTGGGGCTAGTTATTTTTG
>JBBAJO010000009.1:80572-112789 GCA_040404005.1 Chitinophagaceae bacterium | reverse complement strand
TGAATGTGATGAATTTTAGAATAGAGAATGAGCCAATTGTAAGACATGAACACTACGAATATATTACTGATTCCTTTGCTGCCTTTTTTCGCGTTCCTGTTGCTGGGATTGTTTGGCAAATCATTTTTCAAAAATAAGGCTGGCTTCGTGGGATGTGCCCTGATGCTGGTATCTTTTCTGATCTCAGCAGTTACAGCATCGGTTTATTTCTTTCGGGAGGGTAAAGTGGATGGCGTGTTTCAGCAAATGGTTCCTTTTGAAATAAACTGGCTGACCTTCGGGAACGGATTAAGTATTGATATGGGACTTTTGCTGGATCCCATTTCGATGATGATGATCCTGGTGGTGACCTTCATCTCTTTAATGGTACATGTGTTTTCCCTGTCGTACATGAAAGGGGAAGACAGGTTCCACATATACTATGCCTTCCTCGGATTATTTACCTTTTCCATGCTGGGCCTCGTGCTATCGTCCAACATCTTCCAGATTTACATTTTCTGGGAATTGGTGGGCGTGTCGTCATTCTTACTGATCGGATTCTTTTATCAGAAGTCTTCGGCAATGGCCGCTGCCAAGAAGGCTTTTATCGTGACCAGGTTTGCTGACCTTGGATTCCTGATCGGTATTCTTTTGCTGTCTGGACAGGCTGGCACCCTTGATTTCATTGAGCTGATCAGCAAACTGACCACGCCGGGAGATACGCTCGCTTCAGCCACAGCGGCTTCGTTTCTGGGTATTTCAGCCCTCACCTGGGGACTTGCTCTCGTATTCATGGGCGCGGCGGGTAAAAGCGCGATGTTCCCACTCCATATCTGGCTGCCCGATGCCATGGAAGGTCCCACACCCGTATCCGCATTGATCCATGCCGCTACCATGGTGGTGGCAGGTGTATTCCTTGTGGCGAGGTTATACCCGGTTTACGCATATTCTGGTTCTTCGTTCATTCATTACATAGACGATATCGGTGCATTCACGGCCATGTTTGCGGCGTTTATTGCCTGCACCCAAACGGACATTAAGCGGGTACTGGCTTATTCAACTATTTCGCAGATCGGTTTTATGATGTTTGCGCTTGGGCTGGTACCCGCAGATCCTTCAGCAAACCATCTTGGTTATACCGCATCGATGTTTCATTTGTTTACCCATGCCATCTTTAAGGCGCTCTTGTTCCTCGGAGCCGGAGCAGTGATCCATTATGTGCACAGCAATGAGATGAAGGACATGGGCGGCCTGGCCAGGAAAATGCCGGTGACCCATCTGATGTTCCTGTTCGCATGCTTAGCGATTTCAGGAGTTCCACCTTTTGCAGGTTTCTTCAGTAAGGAGGAAATTTTGCTGACGGCCTGGGAGAACAATACAGTCATCTTCTGGATGGCCCTCATCACATCAGGTCTTACCGCTTTTTATATGTTCCGGTTGTATTTCATGATCTTCTGGAATAAACGCGCGGAACAGGACGGGCATCACGCGAATACGGGTGGCGTTGACGTGCCGGGGCATCACGCGAATACGGGTGGCGTTGACTTGCCGGGGCATCACGCGAATACGGGTGGCGTTGACGTTCCGGGGCATCACGCGAGCGGGGACGGAGTTCACGCGCAACAACATCATCCTAAAAAAGAAGGCGACCTGTTTTTATTGGCGCCGCTGGTGATTCTCGGCATCGGTTCAGTGGTAGCGGGTTTCATTCCGTTTGGCGAGTTTGTCAGTGCCAGCAGGAAACCGTTGGAGACTTCACTACACCTGCAATTTTCGATCACCCCGGTGGTCGTAGCACTCATTGGAATTGCCCTGGCATCCTGGATGTACAGGAAGAAAACGGATCTCCCGGAAAGGCTGTCAAAGACAATGGGCGGCGTATATAAAGCTGCGAAACACAAATTTTATATCGATGAACTCTGGCTCGGCTTTACCAAAGGCGTGCTGTTCAACCTGATCGCAAAACCTGCTGCCTGGGTCGACCGCAATCTTGTTGATGGCGTTGTGAAAGCAACGGGCCTGGGGATGGAATGGATCTCCGATCGGATCAAAGGATTGCAGTCGGGCAAAGTGCAACAATATGGATTGTTCTTCCTCTTCGGAGTGATCATCATCGTATCTGTTTATGTTTTTAAACTGGCACCCTGGCGCTAAAAAAATATTATGAATCTTCTGTACATCATACTGATCCCTTTACTCACTTGTCTGGCCATATTGGGCCTGAATGAAAAGCATGCCAGAGCCGTAGCGTTGACAGGATCCATTATGCAGTTATTTTTAGCAATCACTTTGTATATCGCATTCACTCAGGAACGTTCCATTGGAAATGTTTTTCCGTTGTTATTTGAGCAACAGTACCGGTGGTTTCCGTCCCTTGGTTTCAGTTTCCATATCGGTGTAGATGGAATATCCATTGCGATGATCCTGCTCACTGCATTTGTGGTGATCGCAGGCGTATTGGTATCCTGGAAGATGGAAAAGATGACCAAAGAGTTTTTCTTCTTCCTGACTTTGCTGGCCTTTGGGGCCTATGGATTCTTTGTATCGCTTGATCTGATGCTGATGTTCTTCTTCTTAGAGATCGCCGTTATCCCAAAATATTTGTTCATCAGCATTTGGGGCAGTGGCAATAAAACCTATAGTGCAAATAAACTTGCGCTGATGCTCATGGGAGGATCAGTGCTCATCCTGGTGGGGATCCTTGGTATGTACTTTTCAATGCCACCGGATATCAGAACGTTTGATCTGGTTAAACTATCCGACATGCAGATTCCGTTCTCGTTACAACGATGGGTGTTTCCGTTGGTGTTTACTGGATTTGGCGTGTTTTCAGCGATGTTTCCTTTTCATACCTGGGTGCCCGATGGTCACTCATCTGCACCAACCGCTGGGTCCATGTTCTTAGCTGGAATTTCCATGAAGCTGGGTGGTTATGGATGTTTAAGGGCAGCTACCTATTTATTTCCCGAAGGCGCGCATGAATATGCGAACGTGATCATTGTGCTCGCGTCCATTGCGATCATTTATGGCGCATTTGCAACTATGATGCAGAAGGATCTGAAATATATCAATGCTTATTCTTCTGTCAGTCACTGCGGATTTGTGTTGCTGGGTATTGGCATGTTGACCAAGACCGCGATCACAGGCGCGGTATTCCAGATGGTATCGCACGGTTTAATGACGGCCCTGTTCTTCGCCATTATCGGCATGGTGTACGAAAGAACACATACGCGGATGGTGGCTGAAATGGGCGGGCTGTTGAAAGTAATGCCTTTCATCATTACTACATTATACATCGCGGGTTTTGCGTCGTTAGGGTTACCCGGATTGAGCGGCTTTGTTGCAGAGATGACGGTGTTTGTAGGGTCCTGGGAAAATCAAGGCCTGTTTCACAGAGCGGCCACCGTGATCGCCTGTGCCTCGATCGTAGTAACGGCTGTGTATATATTGCGCGCAGTAGGGCAGGTGTCGATGGGCCCGCTGAAGGCAGATGCTGATGTGCCCAACGATGCGAAGTGGAACGAAAAATGGGCTGCCCTGATCCTGATCGCAGGTATTTTATTGATGGGACTTGCGCCGTTCTGGCTGAATGAGCTGGTGAGCCCGGGGGTGGAAATCATTGCTAACAAATTAGCCGGAAAATAAACGAGGAGTATGTACGAGTATTTACAATTGATGAAATCCGAACTGACGGTGACCGTCATCATCTTCATCCTGCTGTTTATTAAACTGGGTAAGGGTATGAAGAGTGAGACTTTGCTGTCGTTGATCCAACTCCTGCTCCTGGTCAACGTGATCATTGCCTTCGGGTTCAACGAAACGGGCCGGATCTTTAACGGCATGTTCGTACATAACGAGCTGGCCGGATTTCAAAAAGGGATCTTGTCACTCGCGGTGTATCTGATCTCCTTGCTGTGTTCCGACTGGTTAAAGAGTAACGACAATATGATCGAGATGTTCGTATTGATGTTGGCGGCCCTGCTGGGCATGTATTTTCTCGTATCCAGTGATCATTTACTGATGTTTTATTTATCGTTGGAGCTCGCCAGTATACCTGTAGCAGCCATGGCGAATTTTGATTTGGAACGTAGAAAGTCGTCTGAAGCAGCCATGAAGATGGTGATGTCATCTGCGCTGGCTTCCGGGATCCTCTTGTTCGGTATATCCCTGATCTACGGGGTGTCAGGCTCCCTTGACTTTGCTGCCATCTGGGGTAAACTCCAGAACGATCCGCTGCATATCATGGCCTTTGTGTTCCTGTTCAGCGCGTTTGCCTTTAAGCTTTCGGTGGTTCCGTTTCATTTCTGGACCGCGGATGTTTATGAAGGCTCGCCGGTGGTGGTTACTGCTTTTTTAAGCGTAGTATCGAAAGGCGCGGTCAGTTTTGCCTTGTTCAATATTCTTTACAAGCTGTTTCCGAATCTTTTCAGTACCTGGTATTCGCTGGTGGTGGTATTGAGTTTACTCACGATGCTGATCGGAAACTTCTTTGCGCTGCGGCAAGATAATCTCTTGCGATTCCTGGCGTTTTCGTCTATCGCGCAGGTGGGTTTCATCTTAGTGGGTTTGAGTGGGCAGCGTAACGACGTGATCAGCTCGGTAACTTATTTTATACTGGTTTATGTATTCTCCAACCTCGCTGCTTTCGGTGTAGTATCTGTGTTGCGCTCGCAGGCAGGTATTGAGACCATTAGCGGCTTGAAGGGTTTGTATAAAACATCGCCACCATTGGCGTGGGCCTTGTCGATCGGACTGTTTTCATTAGCGGGGATACCGCCGGCCGCCGGGTTTTTCGGTAAGTTGTTCTTGCTGATGTCGGGCGCTTCGAAAGGGAATTACTGGTACATCACCCTGGCGGCACTCAATATGATCGTCTCGTTGTATTATTACCTTAGGGTGGTGAGGCTGGTTTTCAGTGCATCTGATGGCGAGCAGAAGCCGGTAACGATTTTGAGGCCGGTAGCACTCGGCCTGATCATTTGTACGGCGGGTATCCTATTGTCGGGCGTGATCAGCTGGATCTATGACCACATACGTTCCATGATATAAAAGAATTTTATGGCGATCAATAAGAATCATGAGTTTGAAGAATTGGATGGCGTGAAATGCGGGATCGCAGAGAAAAATGCCAGTCCGGAACGCGTCGCTTTTCTGCAACCCCTGCTTGAAGCCAATGGTTATACTGTTGTAGTGGTGCCATCTCCTTCACCCAAGGCTGCTGCTGCGCCGCCTAAGCCTGCTACCGGGGAAGCCGGGGCAGGGGGTACTCCGGAACCTGTTGCCATTCCTGAACCGCCGCCAGCGCCAACTTCTTTTACCATTGGCGTAACCGATTATACCTTCAATACCACCAATGCCATTTTTGGTCGGTTGCTGAGAACCCCTGACGGACATGTGGTGACCAGGGCATATTGGCTTCAGCAAGACCCTGTCTCGCACGACGATATCCCTTATTACGAGCAGGTCAGTTAAATCAATCCAGTAGATATTCCGTTCTCACGGTAACGGAAGCGGTCTTTAATTTATCCATAGTATTAAACGAACCGCCATAGCTGAAATTTTCATTCTTGTTCTTACCCGTGATTTGAAAAATTCCCATAGTGGATTTCTTTAGCCTTCCAAGTTGGCTTCCAGAGCTTTTGGCAATCGTGGCTGACCTGGCCTTTGCGTCCTCCGAAGCCTTGGCCAAAAGATCCATTTTGAGGTCAGCCAGCTTTGTATACAGGTACATGGGTGGCGGCGAGTTGAATTCAATGCCTTTTTCAATTAGCGGACCTACTTCCCTGGTGATTTTTTCCACTTTGTCAATGTCCATCGATTCAATTTTTACCCGTTGCGTGAGAAGATAGCCTGTAAAATTATTTGCCGCCACATTCCCATTCCTGTCGTAGCTGGTGGCAAACTCCTTCATGATATCCACCGCGGAGAAAACCAATGCCGAGTCTGGTATCCCTTTTGCGCTGAAGTACGCCCGAATTTCATTTTCGTCATTTTTCAAGCCGGCATAGGCGTCTTTCAGGGAAAGGTTTTTACGACTGAAAGATCCCTCCCAGACGATCATGTCGCTGACGAAATCTACTTCCGCTAAACCTACCACGGCAATGTTTTCGTTTGATTTGTACTTGTAATTGTAGGCATTACCAAGCAGGAGAACAGATAAGATCACGGAGAGGCCAACGATCAGGACGGACAGATAATTTTTCATGTTTGTATTTAGCTTATTAAATATAGATAGAAAAAAGAATGATTCTCCATACCGAATATGATTAAATATTTCCAAAATGGGTAACAGTTGTAACTTGCTATTACAACAACCTGATATGATCGTCACGCTTACCATGAATCCGGCTTTAGACAAAAGCACTTCTTTTGATAACCTGGTGCCCGAGAAAAAGATCCGGTGCAGCCAGTTGATTTTGGAAGCTGGCGGCGGCGGGATTAACGTGAGTAAAGCGATCAGTAAGTTAGGGGGCGACAGTATTGCCGTGTTTACGTCTGGAGGCACCAATGGGAAAACAATAGAGAGCCTTTTGTCGGCCCTTTACATACCTTTTGTTCCCGTACCCATCAATGAAAATAGCCGGGAGAATTTTTCAGCAGCGGAATCCTCCACCAATGCACAGTACAGGTTTGTGATGCCCGGACCAGTCATGGAACCGGAAGAGATTGAACGTTGCCTGCAGCTACTCACGGACATGGATCCGCGGCCCTCCATTCTCGTTGCCAGCGGAAGTCTGCCTGAGGGCGTGCCGGATAATTTCTTTGCGCGACTGGCCGCTTTTTGTCGTGCTCACCAAATCAAACTCATCGTTGATACTTCCGGTGAGCCGTTGAAACAAGCATTGGAAGAAGGCGTGTTCCTGGCAAAGCCGAATCTGGCGGAACTGAGTTCCCTGGTAGGCGCCGAAAGCCTCGAACTCAGCGAAGTGGACGACGCGGCACTGCAGTTCATCAATGCCGGTCATTGCGAAGTGATGGTGGTTTCTCTCGGAGCTGCCGGTGCGCTGCTGGTCACGAAAGACTGGGTAGAACAGATCGTACCGCCGACGGTCAAAAAACTGAGCACCATTGGCGCAGGGGACAGCATGGTGGCGGGGATGGCCTGGAAGTTGGACGCGGGCAGCAGTTATTCCGATATGTGCCGATTCGGCGTGGCTTGCGGCACTGCGGCAACCATGAACCCCGGCACACAGTTGTTTCATGTAGACGATGTGAACCGGCTGTATGAATGGATCAGGAAAAAGGGCTGAGCATAACTACTGCATCGCATACACGATGTGAACGGATCGTCCGGGTTAGCGCATGAAATGGCTGAGCATAACTATTGCATCGCATACACGATGATATTGACACCAAATTTCGTATTGTCTTCTGCCAGAAATCTTTTGTTCCGGAAATCATAATCCCACTCGCAGCCATAATCCTTATTGCTGTACAACACTCCGATGCGGCCGTTGACATAAATGGCTTTCAGATAATCATGCACCAGATCGTCGCCCCAGCCGTTCAATTCAAAAGAAGTGGTAGGCGGGCCCTTGTCAAATTCAAAAAAAGACCGGTAGATCTCGTGGTTGTTCGGGATCTTCTGCAGGGCCGATCTGCCGAACAGATTGGACATCTGCGTTTCAAAGGAACGGGCAAATAAGCCGTCTATATCGTGGTTGCAATCGTCTACCAATACAAATCCGCCATTATTGACGTAAGTTTTGAAATTGGCGGCTTCCTGCCCATTGAACTGGACCAGTTTATGTCCGCTTAAGTAACAGAAAGGGGATTCGAAAATATCGGTTGACCCCAGGTCAACCACTTTTTCATTGGGATTGATGGGAATGGTGGTGTATTCGATCAGCGAGTTGAGGATATTGGCGGGCATCCGCTGGTCGGTGTCCCAATCCCCCGACCTGTATCGGATCCTGGTAAATGTAAATCGCGATTTCACCATGTATGCTTCATTCTAACCTGCTACGGAACTCATTTTTTTACCACCGATTTTTGCCCTAATTTCCTTGGTCAGGATTAAAATCAAGAATAAAACTAAGCCATTGGAATTAACTGAACGCCAGGTTGATGCTTTATTAAGCAAATTATCACTGCTAAAAGCAGAGATTCAGAAGGTGATCGTGGGGCAGGATGTGATCCTGGATGAACTGATCGTGGCCCTGCTGGCAGGCGGTCATTGCCTCCTGGAAGGGGTACCCGGTCTGGCTAAAACACTGATGGTACGAACCATGTCGCAGGCGCTGGACCTGAGCTTCAGGAGGATACAATTCACCCCCGATCTGATGCCTACGGATATTATCGGCACGGAGATATTGGAAGAAGATCACGCAACGGGAAAGCGGTTTTTCAAGTTCAACCACGGGCCCATTTTTGCCAATATCATTTTGGCCGATGAGATCAACCGGACGCCGCCTAAAACGCAATCCGCCCTCCTCGAAGCGATGCAGGAATTTGAAGTGACCTATGGTGGGAAAACGTATGCGCTCGACAGGCCTTTTTTTATTTTAGCCACGCAAAATCCGATTGAGCAGGCGGGAACATATCCGCTTCCGGAGGCGCAGCTCGACAGGTTCCTGTTGTATGTACGGATAGGTTATCCGAGCGCTACCGAAGAGAAAGATATTATCAGCAATACTACGGGCAATCAGAAGGTGGATGTCAGGCCCGTGTTGGGGGGTGGAGAGATCAAACAGTTGCAAGGTTTTGTGAGGGATATCAGCATCAGCGATGACCTGGTGCAATATGTCACATCCGTCATTCGGGCTACGCGCCCCGAAACCAGCGACGTGCCGTTTGTGAAAGAGTGGGTTCGCTGGGGCAGTGGACCGCGGGCCGGACAAGCCCTGGTGCTCACGGCCAAAGCCAGGGCCCTGCTGAAAGGAAGATTCGCAGTCACCCTGGAAGATATCCAGACGATGGCTTACCCCGTATTAAGGCATAGGATTCTGGTGAATTTTAAGGCAGAGGCCGAAAATATCAGTTCTGATGATGTGACCGCATCACTCCTGAAAGAAGTAGAACGACCTAAGGGCAGACTGGAATAAGACGCAGACATGAGCAGGTTAGCCGATCCGAAAATTTTAATGGCGATCAAAGATCTACCACTGGCGGCAAAAACCACCGTTGATGGATTTTTGGCAGGTCTGCATACCAGTCATGTAAAAGGCGTGGGCATGGAATTCAGCCAGTACCGGAGTTACCAGGCCGGGGACGACCTGAGGCGTTTGGATTGGAAGATGTTTGCGCGCAGTGACCGGTATTATATCAGGGAGTCGGAGATTGAGACCAGTATATCCGTAAGGATCATAGTGGATGCCAGTGCGTCCATGCTGCATGATGACGATGGATTTACGAAGATCGAGTATGCGCGGTACATGGCTGCATCGCTGGCTTACCTCGCCAAGGTGCAGGGCGATACCATTGGGCTCTATATTTTACAGGATGGCGAATTGGTGACCCTCCCTGCGAGGAACGATAGCCAGCATCTCGCCCGCATTTTTTATCAGTTGGAGAAAATCGATCCCTCCGGGCATTTTACCGGGCCGGGCGGATATAAAGACATCATCAGTGGCAGCAGCCGAAGAGAGCTGGTGATTTTTATTACAGATTATTATGAGACAGACGGCGAGATCACGAAAATGATACGGTCGTTATCAGAGATCCGGCACGAGCTGATCGTATTGCATGTGATGGGAAGAAATGAAATGAATATGGATTACGGTGGCTATACTTCGTTGGAAGACCTTGAAACGGGCGAGGTGGTGAGGGTAGATCCGGGCCAGGTGAGAAAGATCTATACGGAGAACCTCGGAAAATACCTTGAACATATTCGGTCTGAACTGCTTAACCGAAATGTGTTTTATGAACGGGTGATGATGAATGAACCGCTTGAAAAAGTATTGACCGATTTTCTGAAACACCGAAATAAAAGGGGAAGATAGTTTGATCAGTTTCGCTTCATCGATATGGCTTTGGGCATTGGCAGGTATAGCGATACCTCTGCTGATCCATTTGTGGAATGTGAGAAAAGGACGGACGAAAAAGATCGGCAGTATCATATTGTTTACCGAGACGGCCGTATCGAGGGCACGGAGTTTGCGGTTTTCGGATCTGTTTCTTTTGATGGTCCGATGCCTGTTGTTTTTGATGCTCGCCGTGTTTGTAGCACAACCATTTTTATCGTCCCACCCAACTTCGAATCAAAAAGGTTGGTTGCTGATAGAGAGAAGCCATGCCGGGTCTTTGTATCAGGTTTATGGAAAAGAGATCGATTCATTGCTCGGAAAAAATTTTGAATTACATGAGTTTGGTGGTGATTTTGAATTGATGAAACTGGCCGACACGACCAGGGAAAAGAAAGGGAGTGATCGGGAGTATTGGGACTTGCTTAGGAAATTGGATAAGATCGTTCCCGCAGGTATACCTGTTTATATTTATTCAGGTAACCAGCTGATGCGTTTTACAGGTGATCGGCCTGCAGTTTCTCTCGATCTGCAATGGAAAACATCCGCAACGAATGATACGACCAGCTGGATCGAAAGCGCGTATGTGGATAATACCGATAGTATAGTGGTGGTGACCGGCAGGGCAACAGGGGAAAGAACTTCTTTCTCCCATGTCGTTTTGCCCAAAAATGCAGGGCGGGGTTGGGGTAATAAACCCGAAATTGACTATGAGGGCAAAACGGCCGCCGTCGATACCACGTCCATAACGATCGGGATATATGCTGAGCCAGGCACCAATGATGGCAGGTATCTGTCGGGCGCCATTGAAGCTGTCCGGGAATCTTCCAGGCGAAAAATAAAACGGATACCAGTAAAGTCTGGCGAGGCTCCCCGGGGGCTCGACTGGCTATTCTGGTTGTCGCCCAAAACATTACCGGAGCAAATAGAAGCCAACAATACATTCACTTACGGGAGCGGACAAACGAAGAAAGTACACACTTCATTTTCGATCGATGCGGGTGGTTCGCTTATTCCGGTTTATCAAATACTCGATTCTGCTGATGTTGACGGGTTGAAAGCATGGCGAACGGGCACGGGCGAAACCATGATGACTGTTGATGTCAGGGCCAACAGGTATATGTTCTATTCTAGATTTGATCCGGCATGGAATGATTGGGTTTGGCAGGAAGATTTTCCTCAGTTCGTGCTGGAGCTTTTATATCCCCGTTTGCATCCGGCGAAGATCGATAACAGGATCATTGACCCGCTTCAGCTGATGCCGGTGATCAGTAAAAAGGGGATTACAAAGGCGGCCCTGGTCACGAAAGATGTTTCCCAATGGTTCTGGTTCATCGCCTTTGGGCTTTTTCTTTTAGAGCGGTCGATCGTGTATTGGAGACAAAAAAAGCTCAATGGCTGAGAGGGGTGAACATATCATTGTACAACTTAGACGGGGCTGGACAAACCGGATGTTATGGTCCTGCGTATTACTTGCTGCTGCGTTCCTGGTAGTAAGCGTGGCCATCTTCCTAATGATCTTTGATGGCAAGGCTATCTGGATTCCGGTTTTTGCTGGCATTTCCGGTATTCTTTCTTACCTGTTGTTTTATTCGCCCATTACCGCTACAGATGTGGCATCATATCTCGATAAGTTTTTACCTGCTGCCGAAGACAGCGCATCGCTATGGCTGAAGCCGGAACAGGAGCTGAATTTTTTTGAACAAAGGCAGATCAGCAAATTAGAAAAGCAGTTTCCGGCAGAAGTTGAGATGCCTGCCATTCTGCGAAGAAAGTGGAAGGCCGCCCTGTCTGCTTTTGGGGCTGCCGTTTTGGTTGCAACGATGATATTCTTCATCCCACGAAACGTACAGGGGGTTGGTGAGGGTATGGTGAAAGAATCGACCAAATCCAGGGAGGTCAGGCTCCCCGGAATTTCAGAAGTGGCCATCAACATCAAACCACCAGCGTATACAGGCAGGCCTGCGAGGAGACAGATTGTTTTTCAAATTCAGGCAGAAGAAGGCGGAGAAGTCTGGTGGACTTTGAAAACCAGTTTGCCGGCAGACAGCATGATGTTGATGTTCAATGACCGGACGGTTTTGCGGATGAGGCCTTCGGAAGATAGGATGACCTGGAGTGCAATGATGCCCATTCGAAAGTCGGGCTTCTACCAGGTGAAACTGGAAGAGGCGATCTCCGGGTTTTACAGCATTGAAATGATCCCGGATGAGCTCCCGGAGATCAGTATACACGCGCCCGCCTCCAGTTCTACCATCGAACCCGGCATGGCCTATCGAACCATGGTGGATGTATCTGTCAATGACGATTACGGTGTGTCAGCTGTATCGATATTTGCCACCGTCGCATCGGGTTCGGGAGAGGCAGTCGCATTTCGTGAACAACGCATTCCTTTTGGAGGTTTTGAATCCGGTAAGCGGCGGTATCAATTGAAGAAGCTGATCGATCTGGCGCAGCTGAAAATGGTGGCAGGGGATGAGCTTTATTTTTATATATCGGCTACGGATAACCGTAATCACGAGAAACGTTCCGATGTTTTTATTGTGCGCATTGAGGATACGGCCCAGCTCATGAGCATGGAGGGACTTTCTACCGGCATCGACCTTAAGCCGGAGTTTTTCCGCAGCCAGCGGCAGATCATCATTGAAACGGAACAACTGCTGAAAGATCAGGGTAACATCTCCCGGGATGCGTTTAACAACAAGAGTAACGACTTAGGTACGGATCAAAAACTATTGCGCTTGCGTTATGGCAAGTTCCTGGGTGAGGAGACGGATGCGGAGATCGGAGGCGAGCATGAAGAAGAGGGGCATGAAGAAGGGCATGAAGCGGGGGGAGATATCCTGGATCGATACACCCATAAGCACGACAATGCGGAGGACGCCACTTTTTTTGATGCGGAAACCAAGAAGCAGTTGAAGGCCACACTTGCTGAAATGTGGAAAGCAGAATTGCAATTGCGCACATTAAAGCCTCGCGATGCGTTACCGTTTGAATACAGGGCACTCAGGCTTTTGAAAGACCTGCAACAGAGTACCAGGGCCTTTGTAGCCAAGACGGGTATTAAAACGGTACCGCTCGATCCGGCTAAAAGATTAACGGGCGACCTGGCTGGCGTTCAACTACCGGTGATGATCCGAAAGGCTGCCGCGGGAGAAGAGAAGAAGTTTATGGTACAACGTGCTCTGGGCGTACTGGAGCAACTGCGGAGCGGAGAGAGAATAGCAGGCCCTGCTGTTCTCATGCTGAAGGATGCGAGTGTGCTGGTTAGCGAAAAGGCTGCGGTGGACCCATCCACCTACCTGCCGGTGCTCACCTCGATCGGGAGGATTTTAAATGATTCATACAATAAGTCCGATCTGGAAGTAACCGGGAGCGGTTTGATACAGATCATTAATAAAGGGGAGTCGGTGCCGGTTAAATCGAAAGCAGGACCAGCCAGTAAATTATCTGATCAATACTTTAAAAAAATATCGGCCATTAATGATTGAGTGGGGAACGATAGCGAGTGTATTATGCCTCGGGCTGTTGATATTCCTGCTTTGGAAGGAATGGTCGAGGTCCAACCGCGCATTCCTCACTGCACGATTGGCAGCTACAGTGATTGCCGTATTATGCTTGTATTTACTTGCCAATCCACCCAGTTATACGCGCAAGGTAGAGCAGGCAGACAATCAACTCATCATACTTACGGATGGTTTTGAGCAAGACAGTGTACGTGCCTTATCCGGTTTTGAGAAAATGCCTTTGTATGATTTACGGGAGGAGCATAGGAAAGCGAATGGCAATCCGGGAATGGATGAGATGTTCATGCGTCATCCCGGAGTACACATCATGCATGTTTTCGGTTATGGATTACGAGGGCATCAGTTAGAGCAATTAAAAGCCCAATCGGTCATCTTCCACCCATCCCGGCCACCGGCCGGATTCTCCAGGCTGCAATACAAGAAAGAGTTGGAGCAAGGTGAATGGTTACATATCCAGGGAAGTTTTATTCATCGTGATTCAGGCAGGGTGCATTTTTTTCTCAGCCATTTCGGTATGAAGTTGGATTCCGCGTGGATGGTTGACGGGGTTTTTCATCTGAAGGCGATCCCCCCGCAAGTTGGTCGTGCTACCTATTCCCTCATCGCCATGAAGGGCAAGGATACGTTGGAAAAACAGATCCTGCCGGTAGTGGTAAACGAACGGAAGATATTCAGGGTGCTCATGATCGGGTCAGCACCGGGATTTGAGAGCCGGTTTTTGAAAGACTGGTTGGTGCGGAAAGGTTACCAGGTGGTATCCAGAACCCGGGTGAGCAAAAACGTTTATTCAAAAGAATTTGTCAATCAAGACCGGGTTGCTATTGAGCGGATCAACGATGCGGTGTTGAGGGCAACCGACCTGGTGCTGGCTGATCAGGCTGCATTGGCCTCGCTCTCTGCTTCCGAGCTTGCTGTTATCCGGCGATCCATCGTGGCAAACGGAACGGGTTTGATGTACTGGGCGGATGGGGAGGGGCAAGATGTTTTTGGCCGCTGGGTCAGTAAAATGCCGGGCGGGGAACAACAGAAATTGAATTTGTTGTTGAGCGACTCCACGGTATTAAAGACCCTGGGCACTGAAAATCAATTGTATATACCTGCGTTGTCTTCGGCCCGGGCGCTGGTTAGGGCCAGGGATGGGAAGATATACGCCTCGGTTAGCCAGGATGGTAGAGGCCGCGTAGTATTGAACACCATCGGCTACACTTACAAATGGATATTGTCGGGCAACAGCGGGGAGTACGATCGGTTTTGGACAAGTTTGCTGAGCCATACACTGGGCAGGTCTGCCGCGGAGAAATGGGTGATCGCGCCGGAATTGGCCTTCGTTCATGAACCGCTTAAGCTTGCCGTGGAAACGCCGGCCTCGCAACCGTTAGCTGTGATAGATAAACAACAGATCGCTCTGGAGAATGACCCCGTAGATCCGACTCGGTGGAGAGGCAGCTACTGGCCGGGCAGGGCAGGCTGGCATGCGCTCGGGAAAACCGACGGCAACCCAGCCTGGTTCTACGTCTTCAACCAGGGCGCCTGGGGGCCCCTGATCATGAGCGCCAGAATAAGAGAGAATATGGAATTTATTTCATCTTTAAAGGGGACGCCCTCTTTGTTGACCAAACGGGTACGCGAAGAAGACAAGCAGGTGCCGTTGATCATTTATGCCCTGGTGTTTATGATCGCCGTGGGTTTCCTTTGGTTCGAAAATAAAAGGATGGGCGGCTGATTTCGAGTTGCTAAAAGGGTTAATTTGTTTCAATAAAAAACAGGAGGAGCAGTTTTGAAAAGGAAAAATTTTATTCGGATGTCGGCCTTTGGCCTGGGCGCCCTGATGGTGCCGGATGCCTTGTTGGCCGGGCGGCCGATCGACCCCATGGAAGCGTTGTACGAACGCATGGATGTAGGCTTGAAAAAGCAGTTGGCTGACATTGCCCTCAACGTTGCCAAATCAAAAGGGGCAAGTTATGCGGATATCAGGATCGGACGATACCTGAGCCAGTTCGTTGCTACCAGGGAGAAGAATGTGCAGGGTGTGGGCAACACAGAATCTTTCGGAGCCGGTGTACGCGTATTGGCCAATGGTTGCTGGGGCTTTGCGTCATCAGATGATATGACGAAAGATGGGATTGCCAGGGTCACTGAAAGAGCGGTTGCGGTGGCGAAAGCCAATGCGAAGATCCAGGGCGAGGCGGTACGACTGGCACCGCAGAAAGGTTTTGGGGAAGTGAGCTGGAAGGCGCCCATTGAGAAAAACGCTTTTGAGGTACCGGTGAAGGAGAAAGTGGATCTACTGATGAATGCAAACAGCATCGCCTTGCAGAACGGCGCTAATTTTGTCAACTCCGCCATTTTCGCGGTGAATGAGCAAAAGTATTTTGCGTCTACAGATGGCTCTTACATTGATCAGGATATTCACCGCATTTTCCCCACGTTCACCGTCACCAAAATTGACAGGGCTTCTGGAAAGTTTGATACGCGGAATTCGCTCAGTGCGCCGATGGGCATGGGGTATGAATATCTGAGTCCTGCTGCGGAGCAAAAAGTGGGCGGCGTAGTGACGCGGTATAAGATGCGGTACGATATGCTGGAAGACGTTAAGAATGCCACTGCCAACGTGAGCGAAAAGATGAAGGCGAAATCCGTGGAGCCAGGCAAATACGATTTGGTGCTTGATCCGTCGCATTTATGGCTGACCATCCATGAATCTGTGGGGCACCCTACGGAGCTTGATCGGGTGCTTGGGTATGAAGCCAATTATGCAGGTACCAGTTTCCTGACGTTAGATAAATGGGAGTCGAAGAAATTCAATTTTGGCAATAAGATGGTGAACCTCATTGGCGATAAAACCCAGCCGGGTTCACTGGGCGCAGTAGGCTGGGATGATGAAGGGGTGGATTGTAAGAGATG
The DNA here is from genome assembly GCA_040404005.1 of Chitinophagaceae bacterium. Lineage (GTDB taxonomy): Bacteria > Bacteroidota > Bacteroidia > Chitinophagales > Chitinophagaceae > Pollutibacter. Next base: position 96,417 of record JBBAJO010000009.1, on the reverse strand, counting down.
GGATATCATTAAAGAAGGGATTCTGGTAGACTACCAGGCCATCCGCGACCAGGCGCATATCATTGGCAAAAACGAATCGCATGGATGTTGTTATGCGCAGGGTTGGAACAATGTTCAGTTTCAGCGCATGCCCAATGTATCGTTGCTTCCCAACCCACAGAAAAGATCTGTGGATGATCTGATCAAGAATGTCGAGAAAGGTATTTTCATCGTAGGCGATGGCTCTTTCTCCATTGATCAGCAGCGGTATAATTTCCAGTTCGGCGGACAATTATTCTACGAGATCAACAAAGGCAAGATCACGGGCATGCTGCGTGATGTTTCGTACCAGTCCAATACCCAGGAATTCTGGAATTCATTGTCGGACCTGGCCGATAAGGATGACTATCGGCTTGGGGGCGCTTTCAATGATGGCAAGGGCCAGCCTGCGCAGTCAAATGCCGTATCCCATGGCAGTTCCACTGCCTGTTTCAAGAATGTCAATGTAATCAACACAGCAAGAAAAATATAAACAGATTAACATGCCTATTTTAAGTAAAGATGATGCTTTGGCGATCATGAAGAAAGCGCTCAGTTATTCTAAGGCAGATGAATGTACCGTTAACCTCAGTGGCTCAGAAGATGGAAATATCCGTTATGCGCGCAATGCAGTGTCTACCGCAGGTGAGCAGAGCCAGACTTCATTGGGTGTAACGTCTTCGTTTGGGAAAAGATCTGGTTCAGCCACGATCAATGAGTTTGATGATGCATCCCTGGAAAAAGTAATGCGCAGGTCAGAGGAGATGGCGAAGCTTGCGCCGGAAAATCCCGAGTACATGCCCCTGCTGGGTCCGCAGACTTTTAAAGAGTCGGTTAATTATCATGCGGCGACTGCTTCCATGAATCCTGATAAGAGGGCGGAGGCCGTTGCCAAAAGTTTAAAGGTGGCCAAAGATGCGAGCCATGAAGCGGCCGGATTCCTTTCAAACTCTACCGACTTTAATGCTACGCTGAATTCAAAGGGACTATTCGGATATAACAAGAGTACGGATGTCTCATTTTCCATCACGGTCCGGAATCGGGAGGGAACAGGATCAGGGTATGCCAGTAAGACCTACAATGATGTGTCGAAATTGGACACCCTTGCCCTCACTAAAATAGCTTCATCAAAAGCCAGTATGTCTGCTGCTGCCAAAGCGATCGAGCCGGGAAAATATACCGTTATCCTGGAGCCCCTCGCCGCCAGTGATATGATCAGTAACATGTTCAACGGTTTTGATGCGAGAAATGCCGATGAGGGTCGTAGTTATATGAGCAAGAAAGGCGGTGGCACAAGGCTGGGTGAGAAATTGTTCGATGAGAAAGTGACCATGTATTCTGACCCGTTGAATCCGGATCTCCCATTCTCCACTTTTTCTGGTGATGGAAGGCCGCAGGAAAAGACGGTTTGGGTAGAGAATGGTGTGGTAAAAAAGCTGGCCTACTCACGGTACTGGGCGCAGCAGAAAGGGGTGGAAGCATTGCCCGCTGCAAATCGCATCATCATGCAGGGCGGGAATTCGTCTATCGACGACATGATCAAGAGTACGGAGAAAGGCATCCTGGTGACCAGGTTTTGGTATATCCGTTTTGTAGATCCGCAGACTTTATTGCTGACGGGTCTTACCCGCGACGGAACTTTTTATGTCGAGAATGGCAAGGTCAAGTTTCCGATCAAGAATTTCAGGTTCAATGAAAGTCCGGTGATCATGCTGAACAACCTGGAAGAATTAGGCAGGGCTGAGCGGGTCGGTAACCTGATTGTGCCACCGATGAAGATCAGGGACTTTACGTTCACCTCGCTTTCTGATGCTGTGTAATTTTTTTTGAAGAACATCATATTACCATTTTAAACCATTTTCATTTTGAGACGAAGAGATTTTCTGCAGTTTGCTGGTCTGGGTGCCGGTGCAGCCATGTTGCAGTCGATTCCAGTATTCGGCCGCGATGTTTCTATTTCGGAGTCGCTGACCCCGGTGGATACCGCATTGAAAAAGAGAATGGCTGACGTGGCCTTGAATGCAGCCCGTTCAAAGGGTGCCACTTATACCGATGTAAGGATCGGACGGTACCTGAATCAGTTTATTGTGACGCGGGATAAGAACATTGAGAATACCGTCAATACGGAGTCATATGGCATGGGCGTAAGGGTCATTGCGAATGGATCCTGGGGATTTGCTGCTACGGATAAGTTGGACGACGATGGTATTGCGCAGGCAGCGGCCTTAGCGGTTCAGATTGCGAAAGAAAATTCAAGACTGCTGACGGAACCGGTGCAGCTGGCACCGCAGAAAGGATATGGGGAAGTGAGTTGGAAAGCGCCCATTCAGAAGAACGCATTTGAAGTGCCAATTAAGGAAAAAGCGGATCTGTTGCTGGCGGTCAACGATGCCGCCCTGAACAATGGGGCCAGCTATATGAGTTCGGTACTGTTCCTCGTCAATGAGCAGAAGTATTTTGCCTCAACAGACGGATCTTATATTGACCAGGATATCCATCGGATCTGGCCGGCCTTCTTTGTTACCCGGGTAGATGCGAAGTCAGGAAAGTTTGAAACCCGGCAATCCCTAAGTGCGCCTATGGGTATGGGTTATGAGTATCTTCAAAGCAATCCGAAAGACCAGATCAATAGTGTAACTGCCCTGTACAATAAGGGTTATGATATGGTAGCTGATGCGAAGGCGGCGGCAAAACAAGCGGTAGAGAAGATCACTGCCAAGTCGGTGGAACCGGGCAAATACGATCTCATTCTTGACCCTTCTCATTTGTGGCTAACGATCCATGAGTCAACCGGGCATCCTACAGAACTTGACCGGGTGCTGGGCTATGAGGCCAATTATGCGGGTACCAGTTTCCTGACCCTGGATAAATGGGAGTCGAAGAAGTTCAATTACGGAAATAAGAACGTGAACATTTTTGCCGATAAGACCCAGCCGGGATCTTTGGGAGCAGTGGGTTATGATGACGAAGGTGTGAAGTGCAAGGAGTGGGAGATCATTAAAGACGGCACCCTGGTCAACTACCAGGTCATAAGGGACCAGGCGCATATCCTCGGGCTGAATGAGTCGCAGGGATGTTGTTATGCGGATAACTGGAGTAGTGTTCAGTTTCAGCGGATGGCGAATATCTCATTAAGGCCGGGCAAAGCGACATTGAGTCCGGATGACATGATCAAGAATGTAGAGAAGGGTATTTTTATTATTGGAGACGGTTCGTTCTCTATTGATCAGCAGCGGTATAATTTTCAGTTTGGTGGCCAGTTGTTTTATGAGATCAGGAATGGCAAGATCGTGGGCATGTTGAAAGACGTGGCATACCAGGCAAACACGCAGGAATTCTGGAATGCCTGCTCGGCTATTGCTGATGAGAGGGACTATCGTTTGGGTGGATCGTTCTTCGATGGCAAGGGTCAGCCCGGACAGTCCAGCGCTGTATCGCATGGTTCGTCTACCACCCGCTTCAATGGAGTTAATGTAATCAACACCGCAAGAAAATTGTAACTATGGCAATTCTACATAAAGAAGAGGCGCAAGCTTTACTAAAGAAGGTACTCAGTTATTCAAAGGCCGATGAATGCGAGGTGAATGTAAGCGGTTCAGTGGGCGGGAACATTCGATATGCCAGAAACTCCGTCAGCACCAGCGGCGGCGTGAGTACCAGCACGATGGTAGTGGCATCTTCTTTCGGAAAGAAGATGGGCATCGCCACCATCAATGAGTTCGATGACCAATCCCTCGAAAAGGCGGTTCGTCGTTCAGAAGAACTGGCCAAACTCGCGCCGGAGAATCCCGAGTATGTCCCGTTTCTCGGACCCCAGCAATACCCCGAATCAAAAACGTTTGTGCAAGCTACCGCGGACATCACGCCAAAAGATCGTACTGACGCCGTTGCAGAGAGTTTGAAGATCGCAAAGCAATACAAACAGATCGCGGCGGGATTTTTGGAAGACAGTTCTGCTTTCGCTGCCATGATGAACAGCCACGGTCTTTTTGCCTATCGGACCAACACCAATATAGCCTTTAATGTAACATTAAGAACAGAGGACGGAAAGGGATCGGGATATGCATCAAAAGGCTATAATGATTTCCGAATGCTTGATGTCAGAAAAGATACCGAGACAGCAGCAAAAAAAGCGGCGGGTTCAGCAGCGGCCCGAGCGATCGAGCCGGGCAAGTATACGGTGATCCTTGAACCTGGCGCGGTTGCTGTACTGCTGGAAAATTTAGTGTCCGGCATGGACGCCAGAAGCGCAGATGAGGGCAGGAGTTTCTTGAGTAAACCCGGAGGTAAAACGAAGTTGGGTGAGAAACTGGTGGATGAGCGGGTGAATATTTATTCTGATCCTTTTCATCCCGAATTGCCAACGAGCACCTGGGCACAGGATGGCAGGCCGCAGGAGCGGATAAGTTGGATCGAGAAAGGGGTAGTTAAAAATTTATATGCTTCGCGTTATTGGGCGCAGAAGAAAGGGATAAAATCCATTCCCGGTCCGGATGGAATGATCATGGAAGGTGGCAAGGCAACGCTTGAAGAATTGATCAGGGGTACTGCGAAAGGAATTTTAGTTACCCGGTTATGGTATATACGTTCGGTTGATCCGCAAACGCTCTTGCTGACAGGCCTTACGCGTGACGGTACTTTTTTTATCGAGAATGGGCAGATCAAGTTCCCCATCAAAAATTTACGTTTCAACGAAAGTCCCATCATCATGTTGAATAACATCGATGAGCTGGGTATTCCTGAAAGATGTATCAGCGGTGAGTCTACGGCTAATTATGTTTTACCGCCGATGCGTTTGCGCGACTTTACATTCACGTCTTTGTCGGACGCCGTATAATCATTTAAACGTCAACAGTGAAAAGAAGGGATTTTTTATATTATGCAGGCTTGGGTGCCGGGGTTGGATTAACGCCGGCAATGCCCGCATTAGCCAGGGAGATCGCATGGGAAGATGCGTTAACGCCCATTGATACAGCGATCAAAAAGAAACTGGCGGATGTTGCGTTGAATGCGGCCAAATCCAAAGGGGCAACCTATGCGGATGTTCGTATCGGCCGATACCTGAACCAGTTTATCAGCACCCGTGAGAAGAATGTACAGGGTATTGGCAATACGGAGTCGTATGGCATGGGCATCAGGGTGATCGCGAATGGTTGCTGGGGTTTTGCGGCAACGGATAACATGACCACTGATGGCATTGCCCGGGCAGCAGAACAAGCGGTGCAGGTGGCCAGGGTGAATGCAAAAATTGCTGAAGAGCCTGTTCAAATGGCGGTACAGAAGGGCTATGGGGAAGTGAGTTGGAAAACGCCGATCATCAAGAATGCGTTTGAGGTACCGATCAAAGAGAAAGTGGATCAGTTATTATCGGTCAACGACATCGCGATGCAGAACGGAGCAACGTTCGTAACCTCTTCATTGTTCTTGGTGAATGAGCAGAAATATTTTGCCTCTACCGAAGGCTCTTATATTGATCAGGATATCCATCGGATCTGGCCAACCTTTACGGTCACGAAAACGGATAAACAGTCGGGCAAATTTGAAACGCGCGATGCGTTAAGTTCGCCTATGGGTATGGGTTATGAATACCTGGTGCCGGATGCATCAGAGCGGATCAATGCGCATTTCACCTTGTACCGTAACCGGTATGACATGAAGGAAGATGTGAGGTTAGCCGCGCTGCAGGTTGCTGAGAAGATCAGGGCCAGGCCGGTGCAGCCCGGGAAATATGATCTGGTAGTAGATCCAACGCAGTTGTTCCTGACCATTCATGAATCGGTTGGTCATCCTACGGAGTTGGATCGTGTGTTGGGCTATGAAGCGAACTATGCGGGAACGAGTTTCGTGACGTTAGACAAGTGGAAATCGGGCAATTTCAATTTCGGCAATAAGCTGGTGAATGTGGTGGCCGACAAAACGCAGCCGGGTTCTTTAGGTGGAGTAGGGTATGATGATGAAGGGGTGAAGTGCAAGGAGTGGGATATTATCCGAAACGGAATTCTTGTCGATTACCAGGCCACGCGCGACCAGGCGCATATCTTGGGGTTGAAAGAATCCCATGGGTGTTGCTATGCGGATAGCTGGAACAGTGTTCAGTTCCAGCGGATGCCCAATGTATCACTGAAGCCAGGTACTGCGCCCTTGAAGGTGATGGACATGATCAGCCAGGTAGAGAATGGTATTTATATATTAGGAAGAAGTTCTTATTCAATAGATCAGCAACGCTATAATTTCCAGTTCGGCGGTCAGCTGACATACGAAATTAAAAATGGCAAGATCACTGGTATGCTGAAGGATGTGGCGTATCAGTCCAACACCCAGGAATTCTGGAATTCCGTGGGTGCTATTTGCGATGCATCTGATTATCGGCTCGGCGGTTCTTTCCGCGATGGCAAGGGCCAGCCTTCGCAGGTGAGTGCTGTGTCGCATGGTTGCTCCACCACGAGGTTCAATGGGGTGAATGTGATCAATACGGGGCGGAAGATATAGGCAAAAACATGCAAGTTCTTTTCAGCACTTGCACATTTTTACAAAGGCAGCATTGACGGTCGCGCCATACGCCCTATCCGGTCACAATCCTTTGAACAGATTCAGCCTATCCCATTTCGCAGATTTTTCTTCTTCCGCCTGGTGGAGGAAGCGTTCTGCGAGTTCGGGGTCTTTGGCTTTGATGATGTTGAATCTGTTCTCGTGGTACATGAACTCGCTCAGCGGCATGGAAGGTTGTTTGGAGTCGATCACAAATCTTTCGCCTTTTGGTTTCAATGGATTATAGTGGAACAGCGGCCAGTAGCCTGATTTCACTGCAAAGTCCTGCTCCTCGGCGCCATGGGCCATATCTATGCCATGTGCAATGCAATGGCTGTAGGCAATGATGATGGAAGGGCCGGGGAATGCTTCAGCCTCGAGAATGGTACGCAGGGTATGCGTATCGTTGCCACCCATCGCGATCTGGGCTACGTACGCAGTTCCATGTGCGATGGCTTGCATGGCAAGGTCTTTCTTGCTATTGGTTTTTCCATTCACCGAAAACTTAGCGCTAGAACCCAATGGGGTTGATTTGGATTTTTGCCCGCCGGTATTTGAATACACTTCGGTATCCAGAACCATGATGTTTACATTTTCTCCTGTGGAGAGTACATGGTCTAGACCGCCATACCCGATGTCATAAGCCCAGCCATCACCACCGATGATCCACATGGATTTCTCAGCGAGGAAGTCGGCCAAATGATAGAGATTATGCGCAGCAACGGACTTCATGTCTTTCAGTTTGTCCTTCAACTCGCGGATGAGGTCGTGCTTTATTTTAAGATCGGATTCTGTTGTTTCAGGAGCCAGCGTGAGGGCATCGGCGAGTGCTTCGCCAATATGGGGTCTCATTTCGCTGAGCAGGGAGCTGGCCATTTCTTTTTTCTTCTGGTTGGCCATCTTGATACCCAATCCAAATTCGGCATTGTCTTCAAACAGTGAGTTCGCCCAGGCAGGTCCAACGCCTTCTGCATTCTTCGCCCATGGTGTGGTAGGCAGGTTACCGCCGAAGATGGAAGAGCAGCCGGTAGCATTGGCTACGATCATTCTTTCACCAAACAACTGGGTGAGCAGTTTCAGGTACGGCGTTTCACCGCAACCGGCGCAGGCGCCACTGAATTCGAAGAGCGGCTGGAAGAACTGTGAACCTTTAACGGTGTTGAGGTTAATGCGGGTACGATCTACTTCAGGAAGGTCGAGGAAATAATTCCAGTTTTGGATCTCTTTTTCCTGGATATCGTTTTTATCCACCATGTTGATGGCTTTGTGGCCGGGATCGGTTTTGCTGGTGATGGGGCAGAATTCAACGCAGAGGGTACAGCCGGTGCAGTCTTCCGTAGAAACCTGCAGCGTATAAGCCTCTTTTGTTTTGTCCCATTCCTTGCCGATGGGGTCGGTATGTTTCCAACCTTCAGGTGCGGTGTTGAGTAATTCTTTGTCGTACACCTTAGGCCTGATGGCTGCGTGTGGGCAGATCAGGAAGCATTTACCACACTGGGTGCAGAGATCTGTGTCCCAAACGGGTACGGCATCGGCGATATTTCTTTTCTCCCATTTGGTGGTGGCGGAAGGATATGTACCATCCACCGGGAAAGCGGATACAGGAAGTTCGTCACCTTCACCGGCGATGATCCTGGATAATACTTCGGTAACAAAATCTGGTGCGGTGTCGGGAATATGATCGCCGAAGTCATTGTTTCCGAAAACGTTTTTAGAATAGTCAACTTCGTACAGGTGTTCTAATGTGTTATCAACGGCTTCGTAGTTTTTCCGGACAACGGCTTCTCCTTTTTTCCAATAGGATTCGTAGATCGCTTCTTTGATCTTGGCGATGGCTTCCTCGCGGGGGAGTACGTTACTGATGGCAAAGAAGCAGGTTTGGAGGATCGTATTTATTCGGTTACCCATACCTGTTTCCTTTGCCACAGCATAGGCATTGATGGTATAAAACTTCAAAGCTTTCTCCCTGATCTCTTCCTGGATCTTCCTGGGCAGTTTGAACCAGACCTCATCTTTGTCATACGGCGCGTTAAGCAGGAAAACTGCGCCGTGTTCTGCATCTTTCAGAATATCGTACTTGGTCAGGTAGTTGAAATGGTGGCAGGCCACGAAATTAGCCGAGTTGATCAGATAGGTCGATTCGATCGGTTTTTTACCGAACCTGAGGTGTGAAACGGTCAGTGATCCGGATTTCTTTGAGTCGTACACGAAATATCCCTGTACGTGATCTTCGGTTTTTTCGCCGATGATCTTGATAGAGTTTTTATTGGCGCTGACGGTACCGTCGGCACCCAGGCCAAAGAACAGGCCCCGGAATTTATGCCGGGCTTCGAGTGAAAAGTTTTTATCGTAGGTGAGGCTGGTATGTGTTACGTCGTCGTCGATACCCACGGTGAAGTGATTTTTCGGATGATCGTTTTTCAGTTCGTCGAATACGGCTTTCACCATGCCGGGGTTGAACTCCTTGGAGGAGAGGCCGTAGCGGCCGCCGGAAATGGATCGGCGAATTGACGGATTGGCGGATTCGCGGATTGATTCGTATTCGTTTAGCGCATTGACGACGTCCATGTAGAGGGGTTCGGCCATGGCGGTGGGTTCTTTGCAGCGATCGAGGACGGAGATCCGTTTTGCTGTGGCTGGGATCATGTTGGCGAAGTCTGCGATAGAGAATGGACGAAATAACCTGACGATGAGTACGCCGACTTGTTCGCCATTTTCGTTGAGGTAGTCGACGGTTTCTTTAACAGCGCCAGCGCCGGATCCCATGATGATGATCACGCGGTCTGCTTTGGCGTGGCCATAGTATTCAAACAATTTGTATTTCCTTCCGGTCAGTTCAGCGAATTGGTCCATGCTGTTTTGCACGGCTCCTGGTACGTTGAGGTACCATTGGTTGGCGGCTTCGCGGTTTTGGAAATACACGTCGGGGTTCTGCGCAGTACCGCGGATGGATGGATTGTCGGGGGACAGTGCCCTGTCGCGGTGCGCATTGACCATATCGCCATCGATCATGGCATTGATGACATCGTCGGATAGCACTTCCACTTCATTCAGTTCGTGCGAGGTTCTGAATCCGTCGAATATGTTCAAGAAAGGCACCCTGGTTTTCAGTGTGGTAGACTGTGCAATAAGGGCCATGTCCATCACTTCCTGCGGTGTGTTCCCGAAGAGCATGGCAAAGCCTGTAGAACGGGTGGCCATCACGTCTGAGTGGTCTCCGAAGATGGACAGGGCGTGGGTGGCGAGGGTTCTGGCTGCAATGTGAAACACGGTAGGCGTGAGTTCACCCGCGATCTTGTACATGTTGGGGATCATCAGCAGCAGTCCCTGGGAAGCGGTAAACGTAGTGGCCAATGCGCCGCCCTGCAGGGCGCCGTGGATGGCGCCTGCGGCACCGGCTTCACTCTGCATTTCCATCACGCGGGGTACCTGCCCAAATATGTTTTTGATGCCTTTAGCGCTCCATTCGTCGGCCCACTCGCCCATGGTGGAAGAGGGGGTGATGGGATAGATGGCGCAGACTTCATTGGTTTTGTAAGCGATATAGGCAGCGGCTTCGTTGCCGTCCATGATGGACATGTTCTCTGGCTTGCCGAGGTGTTTGGGGATGTGTAATGCTTCCATAATAGGCCATATTAAGGGATGATGTATGGTGCAAATTACTCAAGAGCCCAGCCCTATTTGATGACGCATATCAGCAGTTTAGCTGAGATTAGTGAGGTAAAGGGGTGGGAACTACTACCCGGTCTGGCAGAAAAGTTCAGGTCTTCAGGCATACGAGTTGCGGGTGACTGTGGCAGATCATTTCAGTATGCCGCATGGTCAACCCAACCACTGTGCAAACAGCAATACCGCAGCAGAAGTCATTACCAGTAAAGTAATGACTCCGACAATGTTTGTCATCCTGTTGTTTGTATAGCTCTTCATGATTTTTTTGTTGTTGCTGATGTGCATGATAATGCCGATCAGAACGGGGGAGGTGATGCCATATAGAACGGCAGTATAGATAAGCGCCTTTACCGGGTTGATGCCCAACAGGTCAATGGAGAGTGCCAGCAGCACTGAAATGATCAGGATCCCATAGAACCCTTTTGCCTGGTGAAATTTTTTGTTAAGCCCTTCTTTCCATCCAAAAGCTTCTGCAAGCATATAAGAGATAGACCCGGCAAGTACAGGAATGGCGAGGAGGCCGGTGCCAATGACTCCAAATGCGAATAAGTAAAAGGCTTTGTCTCCCACTAAGGGTCGGAGGGCGATAGCGGCCTGATCTACGGTATCGATCTGGGTGATTCCCATTGGAAATAGCTCCGTTCCGGCAGTCAATACAATGAAATAGAAGATAACATTTGAAAACAGGATCCCCCAACGGACGTCGGTCCTGGCTTCTTCAATCACCTGCTTATTCACCATGATCTTTCGTTCCTTCACTTCTTCTACCTCCATGGAGGTTTGCCAGAAGAAAAGATAGGGCGAAATAGTAGTGCCGAGAATGGCGACAAAAATGCTGATCGAAGCCGTGTCGAATGATATTTTGGGCAGTAAGGTTGATTTGATAATGGCTCCCCAGTCTTGTTTTGAAAGAAAGGGAACAATGAGGTAACACAGCAGCACCAGGCATAAGTACTGCAGTACGGTTGCAATGGTTCTGTATGATAATTTGATGAGGTTAAATAACAGCAGGGCACAAAAAAATACGGCAAACACAGATGAGGGAATAGCAGGAAACAGTAAATGGGAGACGGCACCCATGCTTGCAAGATCCGCTGTGATATTCAGAATGATGGCGGGGAAGCTAAAAGCGATCATTACCCACAATACAGGGCGGGGGTAATGTTTTTTCAGGATGCCAGTAAGGCCCGTTCGCGTTACGATGCCGATCCTGGCGCACATGTCCTGAACCACCACCATCATCGGCCAGGTAAAGATCGCTGTCCATAAAAACTGTAAACCAAATCCGGCGCCGGCTTGTGTATAGGTAGCTATTCCGGAAGGGTCATCGTCGCTTGCTCCTGTGATGATGCTTGGGCCAATGATTTTTTTGAGTTTACTTAATTTCACACTGCCAATTTGCAGGTTAAATTAAGTCTTTTCCATGGTTGCTTACTTGATTACGCAATTATCCAGTGTGATCTCCTCCATCAAGTCGTTATAAGAAGTCAGTCTTCCCTGAATCTTTACCTGGTCGCCCGTTTTTAAGGTAGAAGCCTTTATGGCATTCAACGAGTCGAGGCTGCATACAATGTTTCCCAATGAAACATGTTTCCCTTCCACGCTGGTGACGGCTCCTCCTATCAGGATGGCTTTGTCAACATATTTAGCCAGTGTGCCCTGATCGGATTTGAATGCATCTGAGAGTGCCTGGCTGCTGAGTTCAAAAGCGGGTTTTTCTGTGCTCACATCGCGGTGGGGTTTATAGAAAACATACCAGATCGCCCAACTGCCAACAATCGCTCCAACAACGAATCCGATCACTAGAATGTTCCTGAAAGGTTTACTGATGGCCATAATTATAATCTATTTGATTTATTTAAGTACCAAAATTGACCAATCATTCATTGATATAGTATGACTAACGTCATGGCATACACAGATTATGGTCACAGAAATGTCACGCATCCAATTGTAATCTTTGTCACATAAAGTTCGACGTTCAGTTTCAGCTCATTTCATTCCAAAATGCATCAATATGGAAAATTACCGGTTTAGAAAAGCTTTCATCACTTCAGCGCTGATCCTCGTTGTGATCGTGTTGGCGGTACAGTGTACCAAGGAAGGCGTGAACTCGCCCCTGATCGCCAGAAACATTGTGAACCCGGATTCAACTGTGTATGCCTCTTTTTATGATACCGCGTTGATCGATAAGCGAGACGTGACTCCGGATGTGAATGACATTATCCGCACAAACGGTGTTCTTTCCATAATTAACACCAATTGTGCCTCTCCCGCTTGCCATGGTGGTGGCATCAAACCCAGGCTTACGAATTATGCAGAGATCAAGGCATTGGTTACCCCGGGGAATCCTGAAGCAAGTGAGCTCTACCAGTTGGTGACCACCAGTGATGTGGTTGAGGCCATGCCTCCTGTAAATTATGGAGTTGACCTTTCAACAACAGATAAGACCAAGATTTATAACTGGATCAAGAATGGCGCGAATGAAAGACCGGGTCTGGTAGATTTCAGGCCTGCTGCTGTTTCATTACTGGTTAACGGATGCGGCTCTGCCAACTGCCATAACCAGGCTACTGTAGGCGGTGCATGGGCCAGAAGGAACCTGTTTCCTGTTGTCCCTGGTGATACGGTCAATTTCACTTTCACAGAACCCAGTGGCGCATTTCGGAATTTCGCACAGTTGAAGGAACCCAAATTGTCTCAGGTATGGAATGCTTACAAAGACAGTGTAAGAAGGTATTATGCTGATACCACCGCCAATGCGTCTTTCAGGCCCTACAAGACTTTTAGTTCTCCCATAGTGGCTTCAAACGTTCGCGGTCCATTGAACTCATATGATGATCTCATCTTTGATATCATTTATCCCAAAGCCAGGAGAAGTTCAGGTACGTCACAGCATACAAATGCTTCAGGGGTTCGCTTCTATGTCTTCAGTGACCACTTGGGTGCCAGTGTGCCTGCGGCATCGCCTTCAAATGCCCGAAATCCTGCCAGCTCGATGATCTCCAGAATCGATTCCACCATACTGGTGGCTGCGCCGAGGACCAGAGCATTCAATTTCGACCATCACGGAGATATGGCTTATCAGGATGGCGGGTTTTCAAAAGGAGAGATCGCCCTTGTCAAAGCCTGGTATTTCGCAGATCCTAATATACCCGACATCTGGAAATATGGCCTCGATGGCACAGGTATTTTTAAGTACAGGAAATCAGGAAACATCATCAGAAAATAGTCAGCGTTTCAATCTTTCAATATGAGAAAAGCAACTCTTCTTTCAGCCGTTCTGTTCAGCATCATCTGGCTTTCGGCCTGCTACAAGAACTACTATGATATCCCGGAGGATACGCTGAACCAGATCAATTCGGTCTCGTTTCGGAAAGACGTAGTACCCATTATGACCAGTGGCGCTTGTGGTTGTCATAATAACGGTACAACCCGACAAATCAAGTTCTCCTGGAATGATACCATTTATTATTCTGCCATCCAGGCTCGCTCCACTGCCCTGAACGATATGGCCAAGGGTGGCGCGCACCCCGGCGAAGGCTCTATTTTCTTTACGCCTTCACAGGCCAGTATAGTAAAAAAATGGTACGATCAGGGAGCGAAGGACGACTACGTTCCACCACCCATTACAGGGCCGGTGACGTACGACAAAAATATCGTCCCCCTCTATCGTACCGATTGTACGGGAAGCACTTGCCATGGAGGAGCAGCGGTTACGCTTGATTACAATGCCATGCGTGCTGATTCCTCAACCATCAAGTTGATGATGAAGACCCAAGGTCAGCAGGGGCATCCCGGTGGTCCGTTCAGTATCGCGTCTTCCACATCATTGACGTTCCTGGCATGGTATTCACAGGGAGCACCTAAAAATTAATTCACACTAACACTAAACTGAATAAAATGGTTAATATGAAAAAACTATTACTGGCAGGGATCCTGGTGATGATCACCACAGTGGTCTGTGGGCAGACTTACAAAACAAGGGACGGTAACATCTATTTCAATCCCAATAAGAACCAGTCCAATAAGGAATATTCAGCTTTGAGCAAGGAAGGTACCGCTGTACTGAAAGTGGAAACATCAGAAGTGGCTTTTCTGGTTCCCATGAAAAGCTTCCATTTTAATAATGCCCTGTTGGAAGAACATTTCAACGAGAATTACCTGCACACCAATAAATTCCCAAATGGTACTTATCGCGGCAAACTCATTGGTTTTGATAAAGCCATGTTGGCGAAAGACGGAGAGTATAAGATGAGCTCCGAGGGTAAAGTAGAGATGCACGGAGTATCCCGCGATTTCACATCGCCGGTAACGCTCAGCGTCAAGGGCGCTGTAGCAACTTTCAAGTGCATATTCAATATTAAAGCGGCAGATTATAATATCACCATCCCTGATATGGTAAAACCTAAACTCGCGGAAGCGACACCACTGGATGCAACCATTTCGTTTAAGATGAACTAGCCATAACATTTCAATCCATGGATATGAAAAGGAAATTTTGGATCGGCCTGATATCAATGACGTTCTGCAGTGCAGTAGTTGCACAAGATGACCTGCTGGCAGACCTCGTTAAGGAAGATTCTTCGAAAGTGAAGGAGAATATCACCATCGCCACGTTTAAGTCTACCCGTGTGATCAATATGCATAGCGTGGAAATGACCGGGGATGGAAACCTCCAGTTTATGATCATTCACCATTTTGGTGCTATTTGGGATAAAAACGAAGGTGCATCCAACCTGGCCCGTTTATTCGGCTTGAATGCGAGCTTTGCCAGTACGTATATGTCGTTCGACTATACTCCCATTCGTTGGATGAACCTCGGCATAGCCTGGGCAGGCGCAAGCACCATGGAAGGTACGGCCAAGTTCAAGCTTCTACGGCAGCAGAGCGGGGTTAGAAATTATCCATTAAGTGTTGCATGGGTATCCACTGCCAATTTCAATGCATCCAAGCAACTGGAATCGCCCAATAATTTCTACTGGAACAGGTTTTCCTACCTGAACCAGTTGTTGATCGGGCGGAAGTTTTCAGACTTGTTGTCTCTGCAATTAACTCCAGCCATGATCCACAGGAATATTGTTGCCTATGGAAACTCAGACGCGCACACCGTTTTTTCTGTCGGTCTGGGAGGACGTGTAAAACTAAGCGATAAACAAGCCATTACGTTTGAATACAATCGGCAGCTGAACGGGTACGAAAACGTTGTTGATAAAACAGGTGCGATTGTAAGCTACTCGCCAAATCTGATCTCGCTTGGGTACGACTGGGATACAGGCGGTCACATCTTCCAATTCTTCTTTACCAATAGTTCATTCGCCAGCAACTTGCCTCAGCTTTCGGCTAACCCGGTGAGAGATAGTTTCGGCCAGTGGTCGATCGGTTTCAACCTGAACAGAAGTTACGCCATCAAGAAAAAAGTAAAAACGCAGTAATCCTAACCATAAATTCAATCGTGTGTTTGATCGGGGCATTTTCCAATGTCCCGATTTTTTTTCGCTACAAGGAATGCCTGCCATTGGGTTAGCCCACAAACTCCCTGGCCGACAATAAGCAACAGAAGACCATATTCACCATATTCATCACATTCACCACATTCACCACATTCATCATATTCACCACATTCATCA
>JBBAJO010000009.1:78202-80472 GCA_040404005.1 Chitinophagaceae bacterium | reverse complement strand
TCATCACATTCACCACATTCATCACATTCACCACATTCATCACATTCACCACATTCATCACATTCACCACATTTCATAAAATGAAGGCACGCCTTCTTTTTATGCCTTATATCCCCAATTTTTCATAATCTCCATATTCCGCCTCATGCAATCTAGCGGAGCCAGGCCCTGATAAGCCTCCTGCTCAATGATGAACTGATTGGGACCGCCCGCCTTACTGGCGATGGTCAGGATATCCCGAATCGGAACAATGCCCTTTCCAAGGATGGTACTATCATATTTCTCATGCCCCCCGGAACTCAGGATCTCATCCTTGATGTGCCAGGATTCAAACCTGCCCGGGTATTTTTTCACAACGTCAATGGCCTTCGCGCCACCATTGTACAAATTGCCCGTATCCAATTGCTGCATCACCAACTTGGGGTCGGTGCTCGACAAAATAATGTCAAACAACGTCTTATCCCCATGCTTCTCACTGAACTCAAAATCGTGGTTATGGTACCCAAATTTCATCCCGGATTTTTGGCAGAGTTCCCCGTTCTTGTTGAACAGTTCCATAAACTTTTTCAAGGCCTCTGGCTCCCGCCGAACTTTATCCTCCATAGACGGTGATATCACAAATTGCTGCCCAAGTACAGCCGCATCTTCTACGGTGTATTTCCACTTGTCGGTAAAATCTTTCTTGCTATCGTCCCAATGGGAGGAACTGAACACGGTATGCCCGCTCGGCATCTTCATCCCCAGATCGTCCAGCACTTTTTTGAATTCCTTAGCCGTCCATCCATAGAACTTCCGATCAATATAATTGGCATGCTCCGCATACCGGTAGCCCATACCAGAAAGTTGTTTCAGCGTACCCAGGGGATCCTTCTTCATGTCGTCCCTTACAGAATAGAGCTGAAGACCTACCAGTTTTTTAGGATAGTTCGGTCCGGCGGTTAGAAACTCGGGGATCAACATGGACCCTGCCAGCGCCACTGCCGCCGTTTTTACAAATTGTCTCCTGATCATAGCATTATCGTTTGCTATGAAGTTAACATATTGCAGTGTAGGGGAGATATTTGGGCTTGTTTCTTTTTCTGCGTGGTCTGTTGGGTGAAAAAGATTCTGGAAACCGACCCCGACTAATGCGTACGGTTTTATGCGGGGCATTTAGCCGATCAAAAAAAAGTGATTTCCTGAGTCATGGTCGTACATCCCCTGAAATAATGAAATGTTGAATATTAAGCTATTTTAATCACACCAGATTTTCCTTACATTAGGGTATGAAGTATGTATTGATCCTTTCGATTATTTCCCTGTTTCATCCTCGCCAGGATGCGCTACAGGGTGCCTGGGAGTACAAAAATGGGGACACCACTTTTGCCATGATCATCGTTGACAATTACATGAGCCTGGCGATGTACAACCTGTCGGGCAAGAAATTTTATGGTACGATGGGCGGCACGGTGACCGGATCAAAAGGTGAGATCTCGGGCACGATGGAGTTCAATAGCATGGACAAATCCACTGTGGGCAAACCTTACCGCATGCCGATGACCAGTATGGGGAAAGATCTCCTTATGGAAAGGTCAAAAAAAGAAACCTGGAAGATGATCGATGACAGCAACAAAGACCTTGCAGGTAACTGGCGAATCACCCAGCGCGAACAGAACGGAACGCTTACCCCGATCCACACAACAGGTGCACGCAAAACGATCAAAATACTTTCAGCCACCCGTTTTCAATGGGCCGCCATCAACACTGAAACGGGTGAATTTTCCGGCACCGGCGGCGGCAGGTATAACCTTGTTAATGGTAAGTATACAGAGCTGATCGATTTCTTTTCACGCGACTCCAGCAGGGTAGGGATGTCACTTAGTTTCCATGCCAAACTCGATCAGAAAGACTGGTACCACTCGGGCAAAAGCAGCAAGGGCGATCCGATCAATGAGGTGTGGAGCCGAAGATGAAATGTGATCAATGTGATCAATGTGATGAATGTGGGGAATGAATGTGGTGAATGTGAGGAATGAATGTGGTGAATGTTCACTTCATTAAATCCCATACCGCCCGTGTCGCGGAACGGCCATCTTTTCAAAATTATTCGCTAAAAACTATAGCCCGCTTCTAAACGCATCGACGTACATCGGCAAGATATGTCCCGTAGGATCGATGCGGGGATCAAGGGCCGTTAGTCGACAAATGAAATAATCTTGAGTAAGTTGCCTTAGGCAGTAAAACGCGCTTGTTCAGGCTAACGATCGGCATGTCTGGCATTTTCATTCTCC
>JBBAJO010000009.1:5000-78102 GCA_040404005.1 Chitinophagaceae bacterium | reverse complement strand
CATTCATTCTCCACATTCTCCACATTCATCACATTCATCACATTGCCCGCAATGCCAACTCATCCAATTGCTTCTGGTCAATCGTAGAAGGTGCATCCAGCATCACATCCCGTCCGCTGTTATTCTTCGGAAACGCGATGAAATCCCTGATGCTCTCTGAACCTCCCAGTATGGCGCAAAGCCTGTCGAATCCAAAGGCGATTCCTCCGTGCGGCGGTGCACCATATTCAAAGGCGCCAAGAAGAAAACCGAACTTATGCAGCGCTTCCTCGCGGGTCATGCCCAAGGCATCAAACATTTTCTCCTGCAATTCGCGCTGGAAGATCCTGATGGAACCTCCGCCGATCTCGTTTCCATTCAATACCATATCGTAGGCATTTGCCTTGATCTGCGCATACGGATGTCTCAGGTATTCAGCCTGGTTTTCTATAACCGGACTATTGCCGATCATCACTTCTATATGATCCGGTTTGGGAGAAGTAAAAGGATGATGACGCGCTACCCACCGGTTATCATCCTCACTGTATTCAAACAATGGAAAATCCAATACCCACAAGAGTTTGAACTCTTCCTTCTTTCTTAGGCCCAGCCTTTCAGCCATTTCGAGCCGTAGGTCACTAATGGCTTTGCGGGTTCTTTCTTCCGTGCCGGCGAGAATGCATACCATGTCACCTTTTCCCGCACCTGCAGCTTCTGCTATAGAGCGAAGCTGATCTTCGCTGAAGAATTTATCTACACTGCTCTTAACTGTTCCATCAGCATTATACCTGATGTATACCAGGCCCTGCATCCCGATCTGTGGGCGCTTAACCCACTCCGTTAGTTCGTCTACCTGCTTTCTGGTAAATTCTGCAACACCGGGAATAGCAATGGCTACTACGGTTTCTGCATCGTTGAATACCTTAAAATCCGTTCCCTGCAGCAATTCGCCTTTGGCTATAATGGCGCCCCCCAGCGTGAAGGCTGATTTGATGTTCAGCACCTTCATGTCGAAGCGGATATCCGGCTTGTCATTTCCATAATTCCACATGGCTTCTTCCCAACTCATGCGCTGTACAGCTTCCGTATAATCGATGCCCTTGACCGCCTTGAAGATATGTTTGATCATGCCTTCAAACATGTTCAGGATATCTTCCTGCTTTACAAAACTCATCTCGCAGTCGATCTGCGTGAACTCCGGTTGCCTGTCGGCCCGAAGATCCTCATCCCTAAAGCATTTCACCACCTGGTAGTACCTGTCGTACCCACTCACCATCAACAACTGCTTGAACGTTTGAGGCGATTGGGGTAACGCATAAAACTGTCCCTGGTTCATCCTCGATGGCACCACAAAATCACGAGCACCTTCGGGGGTCGACTTGATCAAAAACGGGGTTTCGATATCCATGAACTGATTCTCGTGCAAATAATTCCTCGCAGCCCTGTTCACGGCATAGCGCAGCTCCAGGTTTTTTTTGATCAGGTTCCTGCGCAGGTCGAGGTACCTGTACTTCATCCGGAGGTCATCGCCACCATCGGTGTCGTCCTGGATCGTGAAGGGTGGTACCGCCGATTTATTCAGAATGGTAAATGAGGCCACATTGATCTCGATTTCGCCAGTAGGTATATTGGCGTTTTTGTTGGAACGTTCCAACACTTCGCCATGTATTTGAATAACAAACTCCCGTCCCAACGGCTGTTCATCCAACTGGGTGTTTAACAATTCGGAGAATACCAATTGCGTGATCCCATAACGGTCGCGCAGATCCACAAATGTTATTGCGCCAAATTTCCTTACTGTCTGAACCCATCCGGCAAGTGATACTTGTTTTCCTTTATCTGCGATTCTTAATTCGCCGCAAGTGTGAGAACGATACATAATGTTATATCAAAATTTTAATTTGATAATGTTGTCAGAACCTAAGCCATTTCTTTTTTTATCATTTCCTTGGTGCGCTCGAACATTTTTTCCTTGAATCCCTTTTTCCTGGACAAGAAGAAATAATAATAAAACAGAACCAATAGGCCAAGGACAAAAGGAATCAATGAAAACTGCCTCAGTCCGTATGCTCCGATCAGGTTTTCATCCCATCCATAAAATTCACCAACCATCCAGGTACAGTTTGCCGTGATCCAGAGTATGACAGCCAGGTTGTGTAAGTACTCCGACAAAACAAACCTGGTCTGCCAGGTGATCAAGAGGGCTACCCCAACCGTTGGAAGAATCATGAATAGGGCCAAGGGCTTGACATTCATGGCCCAACAGGCATCCTTGATCAACCAGAACAGGATATGCAGGTTTTCTACTCTGCGGTAACGCGCCGGGATGTAATAGACTTTTTCGTTATCCATTGTTTTCCTAAGAAGCGGCAAAAATACGCTTTTAGCGCTATTTTGCTTCGGGGTGGTAGCTATGGGTGTGGGGAGGCGGGCGCGGTCTCGAGAGGGCCTTGCCTGTTCACCCGTGACGAGGAAAAAGCGAAATAGCCCTATTCCTTCACCTCCACCCTTGCGCCTGCCGAATGGGCGTTGAATTCAGGCGCATACATGCTCTGTATGGTGGAAATGCCCGCAGCAAAATGGCCTGTATGGGTCACCACCACGGGATACTCAAACACCCAGGTGCCTTTAGGCAGCCAGGACAAGAAAAAGTCCGTACTGGCATCCCTGGTACTTTCGTAATATCCCAGGCCTCCCTGCCATTTGTAACTGCTGATCACATTCACCGGCTCAGTGCCCGAAGCCCTCATATCACGCAAATGCATGTACTCCATATCCCGGTCGGCTTTCAGGATGATGCGGATCTTGATCCGGTCACCCACCTTCAGCGATACTCCTTCCTTAACAGGAACAAGCACCGGCCCCTTGTCACTATTCTTTTCTATAAAGAAATTTCTGGCAAGTTGCACGGGTGTGTTGGCCTGCTTTACTTTATCCATATCTTCAAAATACTGCCAGTGTATCGCGCCCCAGCTGATACCCGCCCTGCTGCTGTTTCCCCCTGCCGCACCGCCATCTTTCACATCCACCCGAATATTTCCCATCGCTGGCACTACATCTTTCCCCGCGATCACTTCAGTGAAATACCCCGTGCCCGCTTCCTGCTTGCTGTCAGATGAGTGGGCCTGTTTTTCACCCAATCGGACCGTGACCGCCGGAGCCGCTGCCAGCAGGTCGCTGCCCGTACTCATCAGCGCATATACCGCGTCGGCGGTGGCCCTGGAACTCGTCCACTGCTGCACCCGTTTCTGGTTCAATAGCCAAAGCTTCATATCGTCTATGTCATCATGATCACCGGCAATTTCCGAAAATGCTTCCATCAGCAAGGCCTGCGTTTCAACGGGCGACTGGTACCAGAAATACCCGATCGTATTCGTTTTCCAGTACATTCCCAGTTCTTCAGATTTGATCGCGTTTTCTCTCAGAGAATTCAACACCCCTAATGCCGCCTCTTTGTTGCCGCTTCTGCTCATTACCAGCGCAATCATGCCCTGCGATATTAAATTTCTTTCTAACCAATGTTTTTTCGCCTGCTCGTAGAAATAGTCGTGGGCTTTTTTGGAAGATGGGGGAACAGGTATTTTGAGAAAACTTCTCATATACAGGTATTGCACCTGCAGCGGACCCAAATTATTTTTAGTAAGATCGGCTTTGCTCTTTACCAACTGCTCATAGTCTTCGATGATCTTACCATCCAGGTAACGCAATGCGTTCATCGCGATCTGCTCTAAAACCCCTCTGCTTTCAGCGGGCACAGCTTCCAATTTGTCGAGCTTCCCTATGCCCGTCATGATATACTGAGTGATGTACCTATCGTCCATACTGCCTTTAAACCATGGAAAGCTTCCATTGCTTAATTGCATCTCCCTGAGTTTTGACAGATTGGCGCCGAGCTCCGATGATAGCGTGACCATATCAAACAGCCTCGCAATATTCCTTCTCTGCTCCGTTTCAGTTTTAGCCTGCAATACCCATGGCGTTTGTTCCATGAGTACCGACCTCAGCCCGGGGTTTTTCAGCAAGTTGCTGATGAACGCCGCGGTATCTTTCGTGCGCCATTTTTCAAACATGTCGCGGATGGCAGGGGAACTGTTTGCTGTCAGCGAAGCCAGTGCATTGGCATAAAACCGATTGAACAATTGCTCAGAACAGTCCTGCCTTTGTTCCATCAGGTAGGGTAGCGCAAGTACCGCATACCAGGCAGGGTTGGTGCTGTATTCTACCGTGAGGCCAAAGCTGGACAAGCTACCGGAATTCCCGGAAGCCAGCAAGCCCTTTAGTTGATAGCTTTTTGATCCATTACCTTTTACCAGCAGCGGCTGCGATTCGGTGACCAGGATCCTGTTGCTCAGTACAGCTAATACATTTTCTTCGCCGTCAGTATGTTGGCCTGCGGTCGCTGTTATCCGATACAGTAACGGTTTGTTATAGTTCGCCGGCACCTCGATCTCAAAATGGACTGGGGTGGTCTGTTTTGCTTCCACGGTAAAATACTGCGTTGGGAAAATATTCTGGAACCAGCCGTCCACGGGCTGATCGCTCTCCGGATCGATCAACTGAAGGGTCGCCCTGCCAGTGATCTCCTGTTCCGTCAGGTTACTCACTCTGGCGGATAACCGAACTTTATCGCCCTCGCGCAAGAACCTTGGCAGGTTTGGCTGTATCATCAGGTCTTTCTGGCTGACGGCCTCCCTGGTCATCATCGCGCTCGAAAGTCCGGGGCTGTGGGCCAGCATCTGCCATTTCCAGCGCGTCAACGACTCAGGTACGGTGAATGTAAAGCTGATATCGCCCTGCTCGTCTGTCCGCAGCTCAGGTAGGAAGAAGGCCGTTTCATTAAAATTTTTCCGAATGCTTAAAGGGCCTCCGGCAGCCTTGTCCAAAACCTTACCACTGGCGCTACTACTCGTATCTGCCGCCATCATCCCGGTTTTTGACAGACCCTGCCTCGATTTAGCCAGTGCTAAGTTCATCTGATCCCCATCTGCCATGGCCCCATCTGCCTGCATACTCATGATGGGTGGCATGGCGTACATCCTGTCTTCATCGCGCCGCATCAAAGGCTGCCGCCACAGAAAGGCATCGTAGTTTTTCAGCGGTATTTTTATATATTTCTCCTGTTGCTGGTATACTTCCGTTTGACCAATGGTGAAGTTAGATGTCGCCGCCCATCGCTCACCCTGATGCTTCCTGAACATATCGGGGAAATACCATTGGTGCGGACTGAACTGATCCAGCGATGCATCGTACATAGACGTCAATAGTTCTGCTGCCACTTTTTCACCCTTTGCGCCTTTTATCTTAAGTGTCCAGGTTTCCTTAGTTCCCGGCAACAACTTGTTGCGCCAGGTTTCAACAGATATATCGAGCTGTTTATTTGTCCACGGTACATCAATGTGTTGCACCACTTGGAAGAAACGATTGTGCTTTACAAACAAGTGCATGATGTCAAAGCCACCACGGTCTGATTCGAGCACAGGTACCATTATTCCTTTCACCCCGCTACCCATCTGCTCCACTTTATAAGGCAAGCTGCTGTCTGACATACTCCCTTTGTCAACCAGACGGATCAAGAAGATGTTATCAGCAGATGTCCCGAACAGGGTAGACGCGACCTGGCCTGGTTCGGACGTTTTTTTATCTTCCTCGACACTTATATATGTTGGATGCAAGGGATCATTGCCGTTGTCCCTGACCCTGATGTATTTTAGGTCTTTGACTTCCTGCCCAAAAACATCCTTTCCTGTCACCTCAATGGAATAAAACCCGGGCTTCAATGCCTCATCAAGGGTGATGCTGGAACCCGTAATGCCATTTTTTATAACCACGTTGCCTTTTTTCGTCCAGGTAGTAGGATCTGTCTCGTTCATATAGGGATCGTTCGGAAACAGTTGTGAAAAATCATACCGGTTCATCACACTGGTATCCGGAACTTCCCATGATCTATCTTTCAACAGCCTCCGGGTGGCATCCAGTGGTTGCACGATGAGTTGAACAGCCATTTTCTGGGGAACACCTTCCGCATTCACGCCGGTCACCTTAACTGTTTTCAAACTGTCGGCATGATAAATATCCTGATCCAGCCCCAGGGTGACCGACACAGCGCTATATCCAATGCTGATAATTTTTGATGCACCCCTCGTTTCTCCACTATGATCAGTTGCATCTGCGGTGATCTCAAAGTTAAACTGCGGATACAGATCTTTGCTTACAGAAAGATCCGGTACCGCTTTGAAGCTGACCCTGAATATGCCATCCTTGTCCGATATGGTCTCTCCATGGGAGATCTCTGTTTCCTCCATAGCAGGAGGCCGCATGCCATAGCCCCAACGCCAGGGTAAGACGGTTCTTCTCACCACCCGGTATCTTATTTTGGCATCATTCAAGGTGTTTCCGGCAAATCCTTTTACGGTACCTGTTGTCATAACTGTATCGCCTAAACGCAGTTGCCCCTCAACCACATCAAAAACCGTTTCAAAAGTTGGTCGTTTGTATTCCTCCACCTGAAACGATATGGAAGAATTGCCATCGCTGTCAATAATGCTGAAATTGCCCGTGAGCAGGTTTTCCGTAATACGGAATTGCCCGTGGTAAGATCCAAAGGAATTCGTAGTCAATACCAGCGAATCCCTAAGCTGCCCATTGGCATCTTGTAATCGTACCGTTGTTTGTCGCCCACATACCACGGTACTCTTATTCCCGTCGATATGACTGCTGATCTTGATCCCTTTGAAGTAAACAACCTGACCTGGCCGGTAGATGCTCCTGTCGGTAAACAATGCCGTTAACTCACGGCTGGGACGATCATCGGGTTGCCGGAAACGGTGATAGTAACTGTTCCTCTTAGTAAAGAGCCGGTCTCCACGCCACCTGATATCCAGCCCGAATTGCCTGACCTCTTCAGGAAGATCCAGCTTAACATAACCGTCAGGATTTGTATTTTTTAAAAGGGCCTCTTTAAAAACCGATCTTCCCAACTGCTGATCGAAACGATAGTCCATCACCCTCACTTCTGCATTGGGCAGCGGCTGTCCTGATTCCCTATGCAACAGGAAGTAATGGCCGCCCCGGTTAATGTGGCTGATATTGGATACATGGAAGTATTGCACCGTCATCTCATTGTCAGCCATCGAAAAATCTTCCTTGATGCTCCCCAGCAAAGCATAGTTTCCTACTGGTAATGTAGCAACGGCAATTTCCACACTATGCTCGCGCAGATCCCCTGCATCTGGTAGCGGCTGTTTGGTTTTTTGTACAGGTTTTAGTGCAATAAGTTTTTCCCAGTACTTCTTTTGATCCCGTCGAATATCCTCCACGTTGTCAACAGCAACAATACGATAGTGAAAGGCATCAATGTTCCTGTAATTGACAAAAGCCAGGATGGGCTTACCCGGTACGTTCACCAGTTCTGTTTTTGCAGAAATGTTTTTTGTAAGGATGATGGTGAGCAGGTTCTTTGCCCTTGCGTCCGCTTCGGTTCCGGGAAAACGGCCGCTGATCTTTTGCAGGTCTTTCCTGAGGTCTACCAAGGCAAATCGAAGGCTTTCCCTGCTGATCCCTTTTCGATACAGCATGGCATCCTGTTGCTTTATTTCAAGACTGATCACCCATGCCAGTGCGCCATATTTGTGCTGGGGATAGCGGTTCTGAATGTATGACAAGGCATCAAGGTATAGCTGGTCTTTTTCTGGCAATACACTGACCTGATGCATAAAGTTCAGGCGTGCAAGATCTGCGTCGATCTGTGCAGATGGTTCCTTGTCGTTCAGATGAAATGCCAGCAACTGCTGATACGTTCGTATAGCCAGATAGTATGGCGAACTGGTATCTTTGGTTTTGAAGGTCGCTTTGGAGAACTCTCCTGCAGTGGCAAAAGCAAGCGGGTGGTCAATGGTGAATCTGTAGGCAGGATTTGTAAGATCCCGCTCGTTGTTTCCAAAATAATCGAGTGCCTGGTGCGCCAACATGTCGAATAGCGTGGGCCGGAGAGACCTTGAATTGCCTTTGACGATAAGGGGGTCGTAGGCTTCGAGCCGGGTCTTTTTCAGAACGTCTGCCTGGGTGAGGGATGCCTTGTAGTGAACTGAGATCTTGTTGTGTAGTTCTTCAAGACCCCAGGTATCAGGGTCCGGATTTGAACCGGAGACTACGGCGGTCCTGCCGTACAGCCTGTACCTGTTGGCTTCAAGATAATGTTGGTATTTACCGGCAACCACGGAATGCAACATCTGTTTAACCGGGGCCCTGGCCGTTTTTAATTCGGACAGCAGCGTCGCCAAACCTTGATCGGTTTCTTCTTTGATCCGGCTGTCCAATTCCGTCATATAGATCAGGGCCTTGATCATCTGCACGTCTTTCTTCTCTTTCTTCGCCAATTCATAGATCTTCTCCACTTCTGAAAGTGCAGAGCGGGTCAGCCCTTTTTCACTGATCAGCTTATCCACTTTTTTCCACCGCTCGGCATAATCACCGTCGGGCGTCTGGCCCATGGCCGGGACCATGGATATCAACGATAAAACCACTGCTATAATTCTCATCATATGTTTCGCCTTTTCTTCTTTCTGTTCAGATGCAGCAATATCGGAAAATACACAGCAAAGAAATGTTAAGGCCGGTGGTATTTCCGGCGATGGGAGCATGGGGCGAAGTTTAACCAGAGAACGGAAGTTTTGGGCAGAAAAAAGATGATATCCGGAAGGATATCATCTTTCATATACATTTAAAATATCTTATTTCATGGCAGCGGCCATGGAGATGCCAATATCAGCCGGGCTGTCGGCCACGGTAATCCCGCATTCGCGCATGATCCTCATTTTCGCTTCGGCCGTATCGTCTGAACCACCGATGATCGCACCGGCATGGCCCATCCTTCTGCCTGGAGGAGCTGTTTGTCCTGCTATAAATCCTACCACGGGCTTGGTGCCATGGGCTTTGATCCAATTGGCGGCTTCTGCTTCCATGCCACCACCGATCTCGCCGATCATTACAATGCCTTTTGTTTCCGGATCGTTCATGAACAGCTCAACAGCCTCACGAGTGGTAGTACCAATGATGGGATCCCCACCGATCCCGATAGCCGTAGTAACACCCATACCCGCCTTTACGATCTGGTCTGCCGCTTCATAGGTCAGCGTACCCGATTTTGAGACGATACCAATATTCCCGGATTTAAAGATGAAGCCGGGCATGATGCCTACTTTACATTCGCCGGCAGTGATTACACCGGGGCAGTTGGGACCGATCAGTCTCGTCGTTTTGCCGAGCAGGTAGTTCTTCGCTTTCACCATGTCCTGCACCGGAATGCCTTCCGTGATGCAAACCACCAGGCCTATTTTTGATTCAGCAGCTTCCATAATGGCATCGGCAGCAAAAGCAGGGGGAACAAAGATGATGCTTACATCAGCGCCTGTTTCCCTTACAGCATCGGCAACGGTATTAAAAACGGGCCTGTCGAGGTGCATGGTTCCACCTTTTCCTGGTGTTACACCACCTACAACTTTTGTGCCGTATTCAATCATCTGCGAAGCATGGAAACTTCCTTCAGAACCGGTAAATCCCTGAACAATGATCTTCGAATTTTTATTGACTAGTACTGACATGGGGAACAATTTGGGTGGCGCAAAAATACGGGTAATTTGGCTACGATAATTAATGTAGCTCCATTTACAGCATAAAAAAACCCCGTTTATACAACGGGGTTATAGGTTGGTTAGAGATTGTTTATTGGCCTACAAATATCCTTGCAGTTTCATTAAATCCTTCGCCCCTGAGGGTGATGATGTACACTCCAGCCCTTTGTGGAGCAGGAATGGTAGTTTGGAAACTGTTGGAACCTGTTTTCAGCGACTGGCTCCTGATTTGGCTGCCACCGGCATCGTGGAGGCTTAACACATATTCTCCTTTGATGCTGCTGAGATTGACTTTGATATCGGCCCCGCTATAGAATGCCTGGAAACGTGCACCTGCCCTGGAAATGGATATGCCCTTTATATCGAAGTGGGAGACGTTTCCGTCAGTATCAATTTCTTTCAGCCTGTAATAATTCATTCCGGTCAGCGGGGTCTTGTCTACCAGCTTATATGTTGTATACTTGTTCCTGGCTCCTACGGGAATAATGGTGAAGATCGTATAGAAGTTACGGGCATCAGATGACCGCTCGACGTAGATTTTGTATACATTTTCCTCCGTTGATGTAGCGAACTGTATGTTCACAAAGTTCTCTGCTGTCTTTGAAACATCGAAACTGGTGAGGATGATGGGGGCGCGAATTTGATAATGAACGGTGACGGAAACTGAATTGACGGTTGCCCCGGTGGTGTTGGCAGTATGTTCAACCTGTATTGCAACACCAAATGTCGTGTTCAGATCTGTTTGTAGCCAAGTGCTGCCCCAGAGGTCAATACTGGTTCCATAATTGGCCGCTGCACTGGCAGTGGGCCAGAAAGCAGAGTTTGCGTTGCTTGTAGCCAAAGGTACTCCTGATTTTACCAAACTGATCCTGGTATCCCTGACTGAATTTGCGTCCTTGGCGAGTCTGTTGACAACGACAGTAAAACCTGTTATAATGATATTCGCGGGCAGTCCGGGGAAGGTAAATCCGGTAACAACCAAAAGGGCGGAGCCTGGTCCCCCGCTGTTTAGGGGCCGCGCTGTACTCGGCAAACGATTATCCCATGAACGCCCATCCC
The DNA here is from genome assembly GCA_040404005.1 of Chitinophagaceae bacterium. Classification (GTDB taxonomy): domain Bacteria; phylum Bacteroidota; class Bacteroidia; order Chitinophagales; family Chitinophagaceae; genus Pollutibacter. The sequence continues at coordinate 67,435 of JBBAJO010000009.1, read as the reverse complement.
CTGTTGATGTAGCGATAGTTCCAGAAGCAGTTGAAGTTTTTGCACGTCCTACCAAAGCGAACAATACACCAAGGGAGAGTGTAAAAATGAGTTTCATTCTTTGCGATTTTTGAGGTTAACGTTTTTCGCAAAGGACTACGGATTCGGTAAATATTTTCTGGAGGATTGGAGATAATTGATCTGAAGAGAGTATCCAGATCGATCGTTTGAGAGTTAAAACTAGTACATGAATGTTGTATTTGCAAATCAGTAACCCCAGGTGAAAGTGGCCCAATAGCTCTGCCAGTCTGCATTCTCTTCATTGTCAACCCTTTTTATACTCACCGATGACAGTAAATATTTTCCAAAAAGTTTTAAAGGCAGTTCTACAACACCTGCTTCATTAGTGAAGAGTTGTTTCATATCCGTTTTTCCATTCACACGGTGCCAGAGTTTGACCTGCGCGTTTGGAAGTGGTTTCTTTTTGTATAACAGACTGAACTTCAGCGTCTGGTCTTTCTTTCGCGTATAAGGATGTTGCAATGGAATAAACTCAAGATCGTGACCGCATTGCTGTTTATATACGTCATCGTTCCCTGCACCGATCTGGAACAAGGCTTTCGCGCATCGCTTATAATTTTCCCGGCCGACAGAGTCCGTTTCATTATGTTCTTTTCGATAGTCAATGGCTTCCTGCAAACCGTCTTCTTCCAGGTATTCAAGGAACTTTGCCGGTTCGATCTCGATATAATTATTGGAAGATTGGTAGCTGACGAGGGCATTTCCTTCATCGTAGAATTGGAGGTTGAGGGAATCTCCGGGAATGCTGTCCGGGATCAGTGGCTGCAAGTTGTCATCAATATGTCCATAGTATAATTGGAGGGATTCAACGCTGGACTGTGAGCCTTTCCAGTTCTCCCCTTCAAAATTTTCGCCAACCCTGAAGTTCAGGTAAAGGCTCTCGCCTTTTTTCAATGTAAATTTTTGCGCCTCCATCCAGAACTCGTGTGCACCCAATGTTGAGCATCCGAAAACAAGCAGAAAGATGAGTACCTTCCTTTTCACTATTTCAGTAGTTTATCCATGTCACGGTTTTCGTCGATCTTTCCCTTTGCTTCCAACATGCGCATGTCTTTCGCATCTTTCAGGAAAGAAGAGGCAAAAATGAAACTATTCAGTTTTTCATTTTTAGAAAAGATGATCTCATCATTCGATCCTTCCCATTCTTTCAGACCCTGGTACATATACACGATCTTATTGCCGATCTCCATCACACTATTCATGTCGTGCGTGTTGATCACCGTGGTGATGTTGTATTCCAACGTAATGTCCTGGATCAGTTTATCGATCAATAGTGAAGTCTGGGGGTCAAGGCCGGAATTGGGCTCGTCACAGAAAAGATATTTCGGGTTTAAGACAATAGCCCTGGCAATGCCCACTCTTTTCTTCATGCCACCGCTGATCTCCGCGGGGAATTTTTTGTCGGCTTCTTTCAGATCTACCTTGTCCAGCACTTCGCGCACTTTTTTCTTTTTGTCCTTATAGGAAAGACGCGTGAACATATCCAGCGGAAACATGACATTCTGTTCCACCGTCATGCTGTCAAACAAAGCTGAGCCCTGAAACAACATGCCAATTTTCTGCCGCATTTGTTTGCGTTCATTCTGGTTCATGGTAGTGAAACTCTGGTCGTCGTACAGGATCTGGCCTTCGTCGGGTTCAAAAAGGCCCACGATGCATTTCATCAATACGGTTTTACCGCTGCCACTGGATCCGATAATGAGATTGCATTTACCCGTTTCAAAGGTGGCACTCACATCATCGATGACCGTTCTACCGTTAAATCCTTTCTTTATGTTCTTTACTTCGATCATGTTGTCAGAGTAGTATGGCTGCCAGTAAATAATCGGCCAGTAAAATCATGATACAGCTGGTCACCACGGCCTGTGTACTCGACCTTCCGATCTCAAGCGCGCCCCCTTGTACATTGTACCCATAGTATGCCGGTATACCTGAGATGATGAAGGAGAACGTATAGGCTTTCGCCAGCGCGAAAGAAACGTTGTAAGGCATAAACCCGATGGTGAGGCCTCTGTCGAATGTTTCAGCAGAAAGGATACCGGAGGCGGCACCAGCGAGGCGGCCACCCCAAATTCCCAACACTGCAGCGATGACCACCAGCATGGGGATCACGAGGAGTGCTGCGAGTATTTTTGGCAATACCAGGTATGCTTTTGTGTTGATGCCCATGATCTCCAGGGCATCTATTTGTTCACTCACCCTCATGTTGCCCAATTCACTGGCGATCTTACTGCCCACCACGCCGGCGAGCACGATACTGGTCAGTGTAGGAGCGAATTCCAGAATGACGGTGTCTCTGACGATAACAGCGATAGTGGTTTTGGGAATAACAGGACTGACCAGCTGGTAGGCGGTTTGAACGGCAGACACTGCACCGATAAACACCGAAATAATAGCCACAATACCTAACGAACCGATGCCGATCTCAGAACACTGGTGCATCAGTTCTTTCCAATACATTTTCCAATTTTCCGGTATGCTCAACATTCTCTTGATCATGAGCAGGAACCGGCCAATATGGGTAAATAAATTCATTTATAAGTTTTGACGGACATTATTTGAACATACAAAATACCAAGTTTGCCCCAAATACAGCTATAATTATTGTGCCCACCTTTCCCTGGTGAAAATAAATTTCTTCATGTGCACCGTCAGTACTTCAGCCATGGAACGGCATTTGCGGAAGCTATTGTCGTGATGATGCTCTGCCAGTTCCGTCTTCAGTTGCTCCATTTTTTCGGGGGTCGACAACTCGTCATTGACCAGGGCGTCTTTGAGGTCTTTCAGCCGCAATCGCTGCGACCTGATCCTCCGGATGATAAGGGATCGTTCTTCATTCTGGTATTGCTTAACTACATCTGGATTAAAATGCTTTGCCACCAGGTCAACAAAGACCTTGTTTTCCTTGAAATACTGTGGCAGGTAAGTGGTTTTCCGGCCTTCATAGCACTGCTGGTCAAAATCAATGGCCCGCATCCTGAACTGGATATCATCGAAATCCTGCGTGATGTCAAATACGAAATTGTAACTGCGCATATCGCCGAGCAGCTGTACAAAGCAGCGTTCGTTGAACTTCACAAATTCCTTTGCGATCCTTTTTGGATTGAATTCCGGCCTGTCCATATATTTTTCAACAAACGTGTCACCCGGTATCCCGGCAATATGTTCTTCTACCAAAGTGCTGCCGTCAACGAGGTAATTGATCCAGTAAGGCGATAACATATGTTCCATTTCCATGCCCCAGATCCGGGAGGCGTCCGCGATCTTGATATAGAAATAGTCGTACACCTCATTGAAGTTATTCACGATCTTGATGCGGAAAGGCTTTGAATTTCCGAAAACGCAATAGTCGATACGCTCAATATGCAGATGCTCTTCAGCTTGTGAAGGTCCGGTCGCTTTCAGTTGGGAGTACATCCTCTTGAGGCCATGATGGATCTCGTCGGTCACCGATGGGAGATAGAATACCGTTTCCCATAGGGTGTCTTTACCTTGTTTATCGTACAACGGCACTGATCCGTTAAAATCCCTGAGGGTGGTATATAATACCGGAAGTCTTATCTCACGGCCATAGCTGCGCAAGTACTTTCTGAAACTCTTGCTCGCCGTATAGCAGACCTTTTTTCGTGAGATGTTATCCATACCATCAAAGTTCTGGGGACGGCCCGGGGATGAATTTTTTCACCCATTCGCTGTCTCTCGCTTTTTCGTCGGGCCGCATGGCTGATTTCTGTTGTGCGTCAATGCCAGCGATCATCACCATGTTGAAAATACTTCTTACAGAACTGCCCAACTGCAATACGTGAACAGGTTTTTTCAATCCTAACAGCACGGGGCCTATGGAATCTGCGCCACCGACTTCCTGCAGCAAGTTGTATGCAATATTGCCAGCGCTGAGATTTGGGAAGATAAGGGTGTTTACATCCCCTTTCAGCAGCTCTGAGAACGGATAGTTGTCCCTCAATATTTCTTTGTTGAAAGCCATGATGCCTTGTATCTCACCATCTACGATCAAGGATGGATTGCGCTGTTTCACGAGGGCCCTTGCGTCCCTTACCATGATGGCTTCCGCCGTGTTGCTGCTGCCAAAATTGGAATAGCTTAACATGGCCACCCTTGGCGTGATACCGAACGATCTTACCTCTCTTGCCACCAATAGGGTGATATTGGCCAGTTCTTCGGATGTGGGATTGAAATTTACCGTGGTATCCGCAAGGAAAAGCGGACCCCTGTTGGTAAGCATGATATACATGCCCGCGATCTTGTCTACACCTTCCTCGGTACCGATGATCTGTATAGCGGGTTTAATGGTGTCAGCATAGTTTCGGGTAAGGCCTGAGATCATGGCATCTGCATCGCCCATTTCCACCATCATACAACCGAAATGGTTCCGGTCTTTCATTTTCTTGTAGGCCTCATAAAAATTGACGCCACGGCGTTGTCTTTTTGAAAAATAGACCTCGCCGTATTCCTGGCGTTTATCTTCCAAATCGTCGTGCTTTGGATCGATCATGGGGATACCTTCCAGGTCAATATTATGTATTTCAGCGATCGACATGATCTTTTTCGGATCGCCTAACAGTATGGGGTAGGCGATACCTTCATCCATGGCCAGTTGGGCTGTTTTCAGGATCTTGGCATTTTCAGCATCCGCAAAAACCACCCGTTTGGGATCTTTCCGCACCTTACTGCCGATCGCCCGCATCAACTGGTTATCGATGCCCAATCTTTTGTTTAGCTGTAAAATATACTCGTCCCAATCCCGGATGGGTTTGGCAGCCACGCCACTTTCCATAGCTGCTTTGGCTACCGCAGGGGCAACGCATTCCAGCAGCCTTGGGTCAAGGGGTTTGGGGATGATATAATTTGGGCCAAAGGAAATGGTGCTGTCGTTATACGCCATATTCACAATGTCAGGCACAGTTGATTTAGTCAACTCCGCGAGTGCTTTGACCGCTGCCATTTTCATGGCCTCGTTGATCGTTGTAGCCCGCACATCAAGTGCGCCACGGAATATATAGGGGAACCCCAGTACATTATTGACCTGGTTGGGGTAATCGCTTCTTCCGGTTGCCATAATGATATCCTCCCGTGCCCCGGTGGCATCGTCCCAGCTGATCTCGGGATCGGGATTGGCCATGGCGAAAACGATAGGCTTGGGCCCCATTAGTTTTACCATCTCCGCGTTCAAAACACCCCCTTTGCTGAGGCCAATGAATACGTCTGCGCCAGCCAGTCCTTCAGTCAGGGTAAGTGGCGGACCTGCTACGGCAAATTTCGCTTTTCGATCGTCCAGATCAGTACGTGAATCTGTAACGAGGCCTTTGGAATCGAACATCAGAAAGTTTTCCGGCCTGGCTCCGAAAGCTATATACAGTTCAACACAGGCGATGGCAGCAGCTCCTGCGCCATTCACCACAAATTTCACCTCACCGATATTTTTTCCCTGCAGTTCCAGCGCGTTCAGCAGGGCAGCAGCGCTGATGATCGCGGTGCCATGCTGGTCGTCGTGCATCACGGGGATCTTCATTTCTTTTTTCAGCCGGTTCTCAATGTGAAAGCATTCCGGTGCTTTGATATCTTCCAGGTTTACGCCTCCAAAAGTGGGTTCCAGCGCCTTTACGATCTCAACAAATTTGTCGGGGTCCTTTTCGTTGATTTCGATGTCAAACACGTCTATGTCTGCAAATATTTTAAAAAGCACGCCCTTGCCTTCCATCACCGGCTTCCCGGCTTCGGGCCCGATATCGCCCAGGCCGAGAACGGCGGTGCCGTTGCTGATCACCGCTACGAGGTTACCCTTGGCAGTATACTTGTAAACGTCTTCCGGGTTTCTGAAAATTTCCATACAGGGTTCAGCAACACCAGGCGAGTAAGCAAGGGAAAGATCCCTTTGTGTCTTTGCTTCCTTGGTGGGGATCACCTCAATCTTCCCTGGTCTACCCTTTGCGTGGTATTCTAATGCCTGTTCTTTTCTAAGGTCTTTTTGCATAACAATCGTATAAGATTCGCTCATTTACTCATTGGCTGATTAACTAATTAATGAGCCAATGAGCTAATGAGCCAATGAGTTAATCTATCCGGAGCTCCGCCCCAAATAAAGCCATCATACTTACCCCGTACTCGATGGCTGCTTCGTCAATATCAAATGTGGGTGTGTGTACACCCGAATGTATTCCTTTTGACATGTTTCCGGTTCCCAGCCTGAAGAAGCAGCCAGGTATTATTTGTGAATAATATCCAAAGTCTTCTGCGCCCATCCTCAACTCGGTTTCTTCTACGCGATCCACGCCTACAAAAGATTCTGCTTTTGCCCGGGCTATGGCATACAGGTTTTCATCATTATATACATTGGGATAACCTACATCGATCTTCAGATCAATACCGGCACCCATTCCCCTGGCTATGGATTCAGCCTGCTGCCTGATCAGCTCATGTGCCCTGAATCGCCAGGTTTCATCCATGGCCCTGAAAGTGCCTATCAGTTTAACTTCATGGGGAATCACGTTGGTGGTGTATCCTCCCTGGAAAGAACAAATGGACAATACCGAAGGGGAGAAGGGATTGTTGTTCCTGCTCACTACCTGTTGAAGGGCCACTACAATATGCGATGCCACCAGGATCACATCCGTGGTCTGGTGGGGCGCAGCAGCATGTCCGCCCTTACCCGTTACCGTTATATAGATCTCATCGGCGCTTGCCATCACTTTGCCACTCCTGAAACTCAGCTTGCCGGTTTCCAGTTGGGGATGCACGTGCAGACCTGCGATCAACGACGGTGCCGGGGCTGATAACACACCCTCACGGATCATGATGCTGGCCCCCCCTGGATTTTTTTCTTCACCGGGCTGAAATATCAGCTTCACGGTACCACTCCATTCATTTCGCGTCTCCTGAAGAATTCTCGCAGCACCAAGCAAACAGCTGGTGTGAACATCGTGTCCGCAGGCGTGCATAACGCCTTCAGATTTTGAACGATAAGGCACTTCGTTTTCTTCATGGATCGGCAGCGCATCCATATCGGCGCGCAGCGCCACCACCCTGGACTCAGGATCTTTCCCATGTATCAGTCCCACCACGCCGGTTTCGGCCATGATAGTATAGGGAATGCCCAAATCTCTTAAGATGTGCTGAACATATTTGGACGTTTCAAACTCTTTGTAACTAAGCTCCGGGTGCGCATGCAAATGATGCCTGATGGCGATCGTATCTGCTGCATATTTGGATGCAAGTTGCCTGATTCGCTCTGCAATCATAACCCGAAGATAAACCAATTGCCGGATTCCTGCCTAAGGCCGGCAGGTACTAATTGGCTAATGGCAGATCCTCTTCCGGTTTTGCCTCAATGGTGGATGGAATGATGATGACACCAGTGGGGTATAGCCTGGTGATCTGCTTTCTCAGCGACTCGGCATCGGGCCTGCTTTTGAAATTGCCGATCTGTATCTTGAAATAGGGTGATTGATAGATCAGGTAGGTCTTGTGTTCCGGGAAGCTGCGCATCAGCTTCGACTTCACATCCATCGCCTTATTTCTGTCGTTCGTATTTACCACCAGTATGCGAAAGCCTGCGGCCGTTCGATTATTCTCGATGTAAGCCTTCTTATTGAGCTCCTCCTGCTTCTGGATCAACAGGTCCAGCCTGTGATCTTTCACAATGTCCACCTGGGATATACCGGCCAGGGGCAACAGCAATAAAATAAATAGTATTCGGGCCATATGGATTACCAAATAAAGATCGTACCACTACCTGAACGGTAAGCCGATAGCAAAACAACCTTCAGCTATCGGCCCCGTGCCTTTATTCTTTACTGTGACAATTTTTGAATTTCTTGCCGCTACCGCAAGGGCACGGGTCATTCCGGCCTACTTTAGGGCCTACCCGAACCGGCTCCTGCTTATGAACGGAAGGATCGTGATATTCATTTTCCGTATCCATCATCTCCTGCTGTCCTCCTGAACTACTGGACACCAACTCTTCTTTTCTGACCCTCAGTTTGCTCATGTCCGTTTTTTCCTCCCGGCCTTCTTTCAATGGAGCATTATTTTCCTGCACAGGTATGCCGGCATAACTTAAGAACGATACGATATCACGGTTCAATTCACTATTCATGTTGCTGAACAACTCATAGGCCGTGGTCTTGTAGATGACCAACGGATCTTTCTGCTCATACACCGCCGTTTGCACGCTGTGCTTCAGGTCATCCATGGCCCGCAGGTGCTCCTTCCAGGTGTCGTCAATGATTGCGAGTGTGATGGTGCGTTCCAATGCATTTGCCAGCTCGGCGCCTTTTGTACTGATCGTCTTATCTAAATTGGCGATCACGTTCACGCCTTTCTTACCATCGGTGAACGGCACTACCACATTCTCGATATGCGACCCCTGCTGTAGCCTCACATTCTGGAACACAGGCAGGGATTGTCTCATCATCTCGGTCTTCTTCCGCGTATAATTTCCAACCGCTTCTTCATAGAGCCTGTTGGCGATTCCATTGCTGTCCCCTTTCGATAATTCGTCAGCCGTGATCACCGTATCTATGCCAAAGTTCACGATCACCGCCAGTTTAAATCCTTCAAAATCATCCTGCGCTTTATAACCAGCCACAAGGTCCTCTGCTACCGCATAAAATGCATTATCAAGATCGAGGGCAAGACGCTCTCCAAATAAGGCGTGCTGTCGCTTGGTGTATACCACATTACGCTGCTTATTCATCACGTCATCATATTCAAGCAATCGCTTTCGTATGCCGAAGTTGTTTTCTTCTACTTTCTTCTGCGCCCTTTCAATGCTCTTGGTGATCATGCTGTGCTGGATCACCTCACCTTCTTTATAACCCATCCTGTCCATCAGCGAAGCGATCCGGTCACTGCCGAACATCCGCATCAGGTCATCTTCCAATGATACATAGAATTGGGTGGTACCGGGATCTCCCTGCCTGCCCGCGCGGCCTCGCAACTGCCTGTCGACACGGCGGCTTTCATGCTTCTCCGTGCCGATGATGGCCAATCCACCTGCTTCTTTAACACCCGGGCCGAGCTTGATGTCGGTACCGCGACCGGCCATGTTGGTAGCGATGGTTATATTCCCAGGCATACCCGCTTCCTGCACGATCTGTGCTTCACGAGCGTGCTGCTTGGCATTGAGTACATTGTGCGGGATCTTTTTTGCCTGCATCATCCTGCTCAGCAATTCACTTACCTCTACAGAGGTGGTACCTACCAGCACCGGCCTGCCTGCATTTCTTAAGGCCTCGATCTCATCGATGACCGACTTGTATTTTTCACGCTTGGTTTTGTATACCATGTCCTCATTGTCCTTCCTGGTCATAGGAAGATTGGTGGGAATGGTGACTACATCGAGCTTATAAATATTCCAGAATTCCGCTGCCTCTGTTTCCGCAGTACCCGTCATACCCGCAAGCTTGTGGTACATCCTGAAATAGTTCTGCAGCGTGACCGTGGCATAGGTTTGTGTGGCCGCTTCGATCTTCACATTTTCTTTCGCTTCTATGGCCTGGTGCAAACCATCGCTGTACCTTCTTCCATCTAAAATACGTCCGGTCTGCTCATCCACGATCTTGACCTGTCCATCCATTACAACGTATTCAATATCCTTGTCGAACAGCGTAAAAGCCTTCAGCAATTGCTGCACGGCATGGATGCGATCTGCTTTCAGGGAATAGTCCTGCAGAATCTGCTCTTTCAGCTGCAACTTCTCTTCTACCGTGACTTCTGCTTTTTCAATGTCAGCGAGGCTGGTGCTGAGGTCAGGAAGTACAAAGAAGTTTGGGTCTTCCCCGCCTTTGGTAATGTATTGCAGTCCTTTCTCCGTGAGGTCAACCTGGTTGCTCTTTTCATCGATGTGGAAAAACAGCTCTTCGTCTACTTCGGGCATATGTTTCTGCTGTTCACCAAGAAAATAGTTTTCCGCTTTCTGCAACTTCACTTTAATGCCGGGCTCGCTGAGGAATTTGATCAGGGAGCTGTTCTTAGGAAGGCCGCGAAACGCGCGCATCAGTTGAATACCGCCTTCCTGGGGATCGTCTTTACCTTCTGCCAGTAATCGCTTTGCTTCGATCAGTGATTTGTTCACCACCTGCTTCTGTACTTCCACCAGCTGCGTGATCCTCGGCTTTAGGGTGTGATACTGTTGTTCATCGCCTTTTGGTACAGGCCCTGATATGATCAGTGGCGTCCGGGCATCGTCGATCAATACACTATCCACCTCATCCACCATCGCGTAATGGTGCTTGCGCTGAACCATTTCGTCTTTGGAATGCACCATATTGTCGCGCAGGTAATCAAAGCCGAATTCATTATTGGTTCCATAGGTGATGTCGCACAAATAGGCTTTTCTCCTCGCTTCACTGTTCGGCTCATGCTTATCGATGCAATCTACGGTCAGCCCCAGCCATTCGTAAATGGTTCCGTTCCATTCCGAGTCACGACGGGCGAGGTAGTCGTTTACCGTTACGATATGAACACCTTCGCCGGCCAGCGCATTCAAATAGGCGGGAAGGGTGGAGACCAGGGTTTTACCTTCACCCGTGGCCATTTCGGCTATTTTGCCTTCGTGGAGGATGGTACCACCGATCAACTGTACATCATAGTGTACCATGTTCCAGGTCACCGGATTGCCCGCAGCGGGCCAGGTATTTTTGAAGATGGCCTTATCGCCTTCTATCCGGATATAATCTTTTTTCACGCTCAGCTCGCGGTCAAGCGGGGTTGCCGAAGACGCGATCTCGGTGGAGACAGAAAATCTCCGGGCAGTTTCCTTCACTACGGCAAAAGCCTCTGGCAGGATCGTTTTTAGCGCTACCTCGATCTCTTCGTCCCTCTTCTTTTTCAGCTCATCCACCTGCTTATAAAGGGCGTCCTTACCATTAATATCATCTGCCTCCAGGGCCTCGGCCTGCTGGTTGATGGCGTTGATCTGCTCGTTGATAGGCTTTAGGTGCTCCTGGATCCTTTGTCTGAATTCGCCCGTTTTCCCCCTGAGTTCGTCATTGTTCAATTGCTGATACAATGAAAAAAATTCATTGATCTTAGAAATCAGGGGTTTGACCTGTGTTACGTCTTTTTCCGACTTGCTGCCTCCAAATATCTTACTGATGAATTTGAACATAGGGTGCAAATTTACATAAATCTAATTAGCTCATTTCATCGCTAATGTCCTTTCATCACAATATTACTGTTTACACGAAGGTTAACGTGTAGTTTTGGCATCTGAGAATGATGCGTATTACACCAAAACTGCTTTTTCTGGCCTTTTTCCTCACCATTGCGGCATTTGCAGGTGCCCAGGAGCTTAGAACTGTGCAGGGAAGGATACTCGATACGGCCAAATCACCAATCCAGAAGGCGTCGGTGATGCTCTTCTACGACACGCCGGGTGATACGCTCAGAACCCTGACCGGCAACACAGGGTACTTCATTTTCAACCAGGTAAAGAACCGGCCTTTCTATATAAAGGCCACCAGTATAGGTTTTGGCTCGCGGGTAAAAATGTCTTCTGATACGGCCAATAAGGTAGATCTGGGCGAGCTGGCCCTGGATCCCTCATTCACCACCATGCAGGAGATCGTGATCTCCACCCCGCCCATTGTTATTAAAGAAGATACCGTTGAGTTTAAGGCTGATTCCTTCAAAGTGAAACCCAATGCCATGGTGGAAGACCTTCTGAAGCGGCTGCCAGGGGTTTCTGTAGATAAAGATGGTAACGTAATGGCCCAGGGAAAGCAGGTTACCCGGGTTAAAGTGAACGGGAAGGACTTTTTCCAGGGCGATGTGAAAACCGCTACCCGTGAGCTTTCTGCCGATATGATCGATAAAGTGCAGATCGTTGACGATTACGGCGACCAGTCGAGCATGAGCGGTATCCGCGACGGCGAGCCGGAAAAGGTGCTCAATCTTCAGCTTAAAAAAGATAAAAACAAAGGCGTATTCGGTCGCCTTACTGCAGGAGCTGGTACGGATGAAAGGTATCAGGTTTCTGGCAATATGAACTATTTTAATAATAACAAGCAGCTTTCGCTGATTGGAAACACCAATAATATCAATGCCAACCTGTTCGATGGAAATGGCGGCGGAGGCGGTAATAGCTTTAGCGGCGGAGGTGGCGGCGGCGGCGGCCGGGGTATGATGGGCGGTATCCAGTTGATGCAGGGCTCAAGTGCTGCCAACCAGGGTGGTGACGGCATCACTACAACCCATTCCCTGGGTACCAATTTCAGGAATGATTTTATTAAGAGCAAGGGGTCTTCATTTTACGGTAGCTACACCTTCACCCGCCGGATGACAGATATTGACCGGAGCATATCTACCCAAAACCTCGCTTCCACCAATACATTTACGGATAACAGGAATACCAAAAGTTACAACCAATCCAATACCCATCGCGCGTTCCTGAACCTGGAGTATTATATTGACTCCTTCAATTATATCAAGATCAGCCCCCAACTCTCTTTTTCTGAGACCAATAATCAGACTTTTGCTGAATTTAATATGTTCAATGAAAAAGGGTTGTTGCTGCAGGAGGGCTTTTCGAAAGACTCCACGCTGGGTTATACGCCTAACTTGTCAGCAAACATCCTGTACAATCACAAGTTCCGGAAAAGGGGCAGGAATTTCTCTATAAATGCCAATATCTCGACCTCTGAAAGCCAGTCGGACCGCGACTCATACAATTTTACAGAATTTTATCTGCCGGCCCGCGAGTCTATCACGGACCAGCTGAGAAATACCGATAACAAAAGCACCAGTTTCAATACCAGACTGGTGTACACGGAGCCGATTGCCAAGGATCGCTATATGGATATGTCGTATACCATCCGCAATAGTTATTCTAAAAACGACAGCAGGGTATATAATACCGAGACAGGTTTTCCCGTACTCAGTCCGCTGACCAATGCTTTTGAGAACGAATTCATCCAGCAGAGGATCGGAGCAAACATCAGAACGGTGAAGAAGAAATACAATTATACCCTCGGTTTGGTAGCCCAGCCTTTCACCCAGAAAGGGTATTCCATTACCAAGGACAGTGTATATACGCCGGTGACCAGGGTCAATGTGATTCCGGTAGCCCGACTAGCCTACAACTTCACCCGTACCAAAACTTTGAATTTCAGTTATCAGGGGGACGTGCAACAGCCCAGCCTCGCCCAGTTGCAGCCATTGGTCGACAACAGCAATCCCCAGAATATCACGTCTGGTAATCCAAACCTGAAGCCTGCGGTAACCCACGGGGTGAACGCCTACTTTAATAACTTCAAGTTCCAGTCGGGCAAGGTTTTCTTCTTAGGGATGAACGCATCGATCATACAGAACCAGATTACAGACTACACAACGTTTGCGCAGGGCGGAAGCCGGTTCACCAGACCCGAAAACATCAATGGCTTTTACCAGATCATGGGTTTCTATAACTGGAGCAAACCTTACAAGAACAGAACATATGTGCTGAGCTTTAATGGTAACCTGATCTATAACAATAACCCTGGTTTTATTGATGGGGAAAAAAGCATCAGCAAGTACACTACGGCCATGCAGGGCGTGAATTTTGAATTCAACCACAAGGAGTGGCTGGAGATCGACTTCGGCGTCAGGTACAGTCTTACTTCACAATCAGCCACCTTGCAGCCTGAGTTGAAGAATTTCACCCAAACCTGGGGACTGGTATCCAATGGTCGGGTAGATTTCCCGGCTGGTATCATTTTCAGGTACGATGTATCCCACAATATCAATATTGGCTATGCGGCAGGGATAGATCCCAATTTCACCATTTTGAACGCTTCTTTGGAGAAAACGGTCTTTAAGAAGAAGAACGGTTTCATCAGGCTGTCGGGCTTCGATATCCTGAAGCAGAACCAGGCCGTGAGCCGTACTTTCGGTGCCAACTCGATCACGGATTCCCGTGTAAACAGGCTTACCCAGTATTTTATGCTGTCGTTTACCTACCGGTTGCAGCGGTTCTCCGGCCAGCAGGGTGGCGCGCAGCCAAGCCAGCAGCAGCGGAACATGGAGCGGAGTATGAGGTTTTAGGGATTAACGGATTAGCGAATTAGCGGATTGTTCCAAATGGGCAATCCTTTCGTTTTTGGGATTTTGAGAACATTTCCACCAATTGGCCATTCCTGATGACTGAAACAAATGTTTTTAATTCTCCATTCCGCCAATCCGTCAATCCGCCAATCCGTCAATTGATTCGCCCAAATTCCCTACCTTTGCCGCCTGAAAAGGGGGTCACCAAATCCGCCAATTCGTCAATCCGAAAATTCGTCAATTCTTATGGCTGGTCAATTAAAAGAAGTTCGTAACAGAATAAAATCGGTACAGTCAACGCAGCAGATCACCAAGGCCATGAAAATGGTGAGTGCGGCAAAACTCAGGAGGGCCCAGGATGCCATTGTACAAATGCGTCCATATGCGCGTAAACTGCAGGATATGCTCAGCAATATCGTGAGCAACGTGGAAGGCGGTGACCTGGGTTCTAATCTCGCGTTAGAGCGTCCCGTGGAAAAAGTGCTGTTTATCGTGATCACGAGCGACAGGGGATTGTGCGGTGCATACAATGCGAACGTTTCTAAACTTGCCAAACTGACCATTGAAGAGAAATATGCTGAACATCTCGCCAAAGGCAATGTTACCATCTGGGGCATTGGTAAGAAAGGCGCCGAGTTTTTTCAGCGCAGGAATTATAACGTGAACACTGACCATCGTGATACCTTCCAGCGTCTGTCTTTTAGCACAGTTCAAGGGGTAGCCCAGCAAGCCGTCCTGGCTTTTGCCAATAAGGAGTTTGACGTAGTTGAACTGGTCTACAGCGAATTCAAGAATGCTGCGACACAACGTTTCAGCGTTGAGCGTTTTCTTCCCATTCCAAAAACAGTTGCTGACAAGGGTCAGAAATTGACCAAGGCTGATTTCATTTTTGAGCCAGCCGTAGATCAGTTGCTCTCCGAGCTCATGCCTAAGATCTTGAATACCCAGTTATATAAAGCCATCCTTGATGCAAACGCTTCTGAACACGGAGCCAGGATGACTGCGATGGATAAGGCCTCAGAAAATGCCAACGAATTGCTGAAGGCACTTAAAATATCCTACAACAGAGCCCGCCAGGCAGCTATCACTACGGAACTTACGGAGATCGTAAGTGGCGCAGCTGCATTGCAAGGTTAAGAGCGTCCGATGTGGATATGTGTTGAATTTAGTAACCTATAATTATTTTACTTTTCCGGCATGGAAATCTCTAACCTTATTCTGCACATAGAAGCGCTTATATTCGCCAGTGAGAAACCGCTTACTTCCATTGACGTGGTGGAACTTGTGAACAATGCCTTTGGTTTCATGGAAGATAAAATCACGCTTGACCAGGTGGAAGCATCGGTGGATGGGATCCGCGAAAAATATGCGTCGGAATTTTACCCATTTGAACTAAGGCAGAGCGGTGGTGGCTGGCAATTCCTGACCAAGAGGGATTACCATAAAACCATTGCCCAGCTCAACGGTGATAAATTTCTGAAAAGACTTTCCTCTGCAGCCCTGGAAACCCTGGCCATCATTGCTTATAAACAACCAATCACTAAAGGTGATATAGAAGCCATCAGGGGCGTGAATAGTGATTACAGCATTCAGAAATTATTGGAGAAAGAACTCATTGTGATCAGCGGTCGTAACGAACTGTTACCCGGAAAACCACTTGTATATAACACTTCCAGGCATTTCATGGATTATTTCGGCATCAATACGGCCGATGAATTGCCAAAGATCAATGAAGTACTCGCAGAACAATTTGTAGCGCCAACTTTGGTGAATGCTGATCATTTTGACGTGGAAGAAGGCGCGAGTTTGGTGGTATCGGAAGAAGGGGAACTGGTGGATGTAAATGTGGAGAATGTGGAGAATGTGGAGGAAATGAATATGGAGAATGTGGAGGACGGAATGAATGTGGAGAATGTGATGAATGTGGATGATGATGAGGAAGGAGATGAGGATGCCAAAGGAGATGAAGAAGATGGCGAAGATGATGATAGTGATGAGGGAGACGGCGATGAAGACGATGATGATGAAGACGATGATGGTGAAGATGAGGATGGAGATGACGATGGAGATGACGATGGAGATGAAGGCGATGATGAGGATGATGAAGATGGTGAAGATGAGGATGGAGATGACGATGATGATGAAGGCGATGATGCAAATTCCGCCAGGGGGAAAGCTAATTAGCCAATGAGTTAATGAGCCAATGAGCCAATCCTTTAATCCGTTAATCCGCTAATTCTTTATGAACATAGAAATAAAAAATTCGCCTGTGCTCGACGGTGAGCAGCTACAACAAATTGCAAAGGAGTTTGGAACCCCCGTATATGTGTACCATGGTGAGCGGATCGCCCATCAATATAAACAGCTCAAGAACGCTTTCGAAAATACTTCCGCTAAATTTTTCTACGCCTGTAAGGCACTGACCAATATTAATATTCTCAGGCTAATGAAAAGCCTGGGCGTGGGGCTCGATTGTGTAAGCATCAACGAAGTACAACTCGGACTGAAGGCAGGATTCCTGCCTGACGATATCCTGTTTACGCCCAATTGCACCGACTTCTCTGAATACATTGAAGCAAAAAACCTCGGTGTCAACATCAATATCGACAACATCTCCATCCTGGAGCAGTTTGGCAATACATTTGGAAGCAGCTATCCTGTATTGATCCGTTTCAATCCCCATATCATGGCAGGCGGAAATTTCAAAATTTCCACAGGGCATGTCGACAGTAAATTCGGGATATCCATTCACCAGATCCGACACATAGAACGGGTAGTGAAAACTACAAAAGTCCGGGTGAAAGGCATCCACATGCATACGGGGTCTGAAATTAAAGACATCGGTGTTTTCCTCGAAGGACTTGAAGTGATGTTCGGTCTTGCTAAGCATTTCCCCGATCTCGAACTGATCGACCTGGGAAGCGGATTTAAAGTCCCTTATCAACCCGGAGATCCCGAAACGGATCTGCAAGGCCTCGGAAGCCGCGTTGCCGAAGCTTTCAAAACCTTCGAGAAGGAATCAGGAAAGAAGCTCGACGTGTGGTTCGAACCAGGTAAATACCTCGTCAGCGAGTCGGGCTATTTCGTTGTTAAAGCCAATGTGATCAAACAAACGCCGGCTACCGTTTTTGTAGGGGTCAATAGTGGCTTTAATCACCTGATCAGGCCCATGTTCTACGATGCTTATCATTACATTGCTAATATTTCCAACCCCGCCGGCCCTGAAAGGATCTATACGGTGGTAGGCCATATTTGCGAAACTGACACCTTTGCCTGGGATCGCAAGCTGAACGAAGTTCGGGAAGGCGACTTCCTGGTTTTCTATAATGCAGGGGCTTACGGTTTTGAAATGAGCAGTAACTTCAACTCACGGTTACGGCCAGCCGAAGTGTTGGTGTCGAACGGCGCCAATCATCTCATCAGACGCCGCGATGAATTTGACGACCTGGTGCGAAACCAGATCGATCTTGGTATCGTCTGAATAAAACACAGTTGAGCACAACGGATCCCGTCTAGCTCAAGTCATGCTGGTAAAATCAGTTTATCCAGTTGAGCTTCATCCGTCCAGGCCAAATTCCTTGTATCAGGATTCCATTTTTTTTGCCGCCCCTTGTCTTTCTTCCCTAAATTGAGCCTTCTAAAAAAGCTCGTTGTATGCCTATACGTATGGAAGACGACCCGATGGGGCCACAAGATCGTAATGATGATCAAAACTATCCTCAACGGCCAGCCCGAAACACCGGTGGCGGTGGGGGCGGTCTCTTCAGTTTGTTCCCCATGCTACTCAAGCTATTCGGGGGAAAAGGTATTTTCCTGCTGTTGGCTATAGTAGCGGGACTCTATTTCTTCGGCGGCAACTGCGGCTCCGGTGGGGGAGGTCTGCTCAATACCATAGCAGGACTCACAACAGGTGGTTTTTTGGACCCAAAACAATTTGAACGCGCCAATATCTATGAACCACTGGCCGAAGACAATGCCCGTAACCCATTGCCCGAATCCGCAAATCTTCAACAGTTTGCACCTCCTGTAGGCAATCAGGGCAAGCAGGGTTCCTGCGTGGCGTGGAGTTCAGCATACGCGGCGCGGACCATCCTGGAATCTGCCCGCACAGGCGAAGCCAAAACTCCTTTCAGCCCTTCTTTCCTGTATAATCAGATCGGCCTGGATAATTGCCAGGGAAGTTATATCATCCGCGCCATGGAGTATATGACTAAACAAGGCAGTGTACCTTACCAGCAGTTTCCGTACGACGAACGCGACTGTTCCCGTCAACCCGATATGAGCCTCATTCAACAAGCCTCAGGAAATAAAATGCAGGGGTTCACCCGCCTCTCCCTGGGCGACAGGAACGATGCGATCGATATCAGGGCCATTAAAGAAAATCTTGCCCAGGGCGCGCCGGTAGTGATAGGGATGATGGTTGGCCAAAGCTTCATGCAAAACATGATGAGCCAGGACGTATGGGTGCCGGAACCTTCAGATAAAAGCATGAGGGGATTTGGCGGACACGCCATGTGCGTGGTGGGATATGACGACAGGAAATACGGTGGCGCATTCCTGATCATGAATAGCTGGGGTCCCGAATGGGGCCGGAATGGCTTTGCCTGGGTGCGTTATCCGGAATTCAATTATTTCGTCCGGGAAGCATATGGCCTCGAGCCCATGGCAAGAACAGGCTCCGTTGCCAGTAAACTTCAGTGTGAACTGGGCCTAGTACAAGTTAATTTTGATGCCAGCAAAAAAATGATCCCCGGAAATTATATCAGTCTTCGAAAAGTTGATGATCATCATTATCGCACCTCAACTCCGATCAGAATTGGCAGCAAGTTCAAGGCCGAAGTGAAGAACAACAACGAATGCTTTATTTACATCTTCGGAATGGAGACAGACGGCAGCGCATACACGCTTTTTCCATATCCCAGGAAAGATGACCCCTCTAAAACAAAATACTCTGCTTTCTTCGGCATTACAGGCTACAGGCTGTTCCCCCGCGATGCGAGCATGACGCCCGACAGCATTGGCTCCCGGGATATGCTCGCCATCCTTGTCAGCAAGAAAGAACTCGACTGGAATGCAATCCGTAAGTCGATCAATAGTCAGCCAGCATCAGCGGACTGGATACAGAAAGTAAAGAAAGCCATACCGGGAGCCCCGGCAACGGATGTCAATTTCACAACCACTGCCAAAGGCAACATCAGTTTCGCAGCCGAAGTGTCCGACAAGGAAGTGGTTTACTGTATTGTCGAATTCGATAAACAACGATGAATTTGACAAGCAGCGATGCATTCAGATAAACAATGATGAATTTGACAAGCAGCGATGATTCAGATAAACAACGATCAATTTGACAAGCAGCGATGCATTTGAAAAACTGCGATGCAAGTTCAGGGGAGCTACTTAACCCCCTTCGGAAATAGCCTTTGTGATGCTGATTGTCACCCCTTAATCAAGTCCCAAGGCCATAATGGGGTTAACGGACTTCTTCCGGCTCATTGCTTTAATCCCCAAGCCCGGAAATCATCGGCAAAATGAGGATTATAGCTGTACTGTTTGAATATCTTTGTCGAAACCTGATTCATTTTTCCAAAAATGGCTCGAACTAATTAATTTTTTGTTAATCTTGCTATTACACAAACTAACTGATTATATGGCTAAAAAAATTATCTACAGTTTTTTAGCTGCATTTCTATTCATGAATGCGGCTATGGCGCAAGTGCTGACGGTTGCCGGTAAGGTGACGGATGAGAATGGGATTCCCGTGTCTTCCGTCACTGTAATTGAGAAAGGCAAAGCTTCTTCAGGAGTAACCACCAACGAGAAAGGTGAGTTCTCTATTTCTGTTGCAAAAGGATCCACCCTGGTGCTGACTGGCGTTGGATACGACAGCAAGCAGGTTGTGGTGAATTCCTCTAATGTGGCAGTAGGCCTCACTACATCTATTAAAGGGTTATCTGAGGTGGTTGTCACTGGTTTCGGTGGTACCCAGATCAAGAAAGACCTCACCGGTAATATCGCCCGGGTTAAAGGCAAGGATATCGAGTATCTTCCTACACCTACTGTTGATCAGGCGCTGCAAGGCAAGGCGGCCGGTGTATTTGTAAACAGTCAGTCCGGCAAACTCGGCCAGGCGGTTACGGTAAGGGTAAGGGGTAACTCCTCTATCAGTGCCAACAGCCAGCCGCTGTTTGTATTGGATGGTGTTCCTATTACAACAAATGACCAAAGTGGTTATGGTGGTGATATGAACCCGCTGGTGGACATCAACCCGAACGATATTGAATCCATCGAGGTATTAAAAGATGCCTCTGCCGGTGCCATCTTCGGCGCCCGCGCCGCAAATGGTGTGGTGCTGATCACTACGAAGCGTGGCAAGGCTGGTCGTACACAGGTTACCCTGAACGTACAGGCTGGTTATGCAGAAGCTACCAGGAGGATCGACATGCTTAATTCTGAGCAATATGCGGAACTGATCCTCGAAGGAGCAAAATACCGGGATGATCTCTCCGGCACGCCGCTGAATGATCCCAATAGCTGGACCAGCTATGCGAAGAATGACGTCATGGATTATTTCAGCTATGGCGAATGGTCAAAGGATCCTAAAAAAACTTATGATTGGCAGGATGCTGTATTCCAGCGCGCTCCATATCAGCAGGCAGATCTTCAGATCCGTGGTGGTACAGACAAGACAAAATTCTTCGCGTCTTTCCAGCATCTGGACCAGACAGGCACCATTGTTGGAAATAACCTGAAGCGTTCTACGGGTCGCTTGTCTTTGGACCAGAAAGCGAATGATTGGTTAGACATCGGTATGTCGCTCAACCTGGCGAGGACCTGGCAAAGGCGTCTTCCGGATGATAACGCCTTCTCGAACCCGCTGCAGGCCATCGCGTTGATGCCCATGACACCGTTCACTGATCCCAATACAGGGCTGCCCGCAGGTGCTCCCCCCGGCGACGTGAACATTCCTCTTTACTATAATCCCCTCCTGTCTATTAACTACGGTAATTTCACGCAGACCGTATTCAGGACATTTGGTAATGCGTACGCAAGGGCCAAGATCATTCCGGGTCTGTTCCTGAACACTGAATTCGGTTTAGATTACCTCAGCCAGAATGAGGAAGGCTATTTCCAGACCCAGACCATTCGGAACCAGACACGTGCTTCAAGGGGTGTAGGTTCTAACTCTGCAACCTTCGTAACAAACATCAATACGAACAATTACCTGAGCTACACTAAAGCCTGGGGCAAGCACAGGATCGATGCCACTGTGGGTATGCAGTACCAAAATTCTTTGGCTAAGAGCAACTTCACAGAGGGTTTGGACTTCCCGTCCGACGCCTACCGGAAGATCGCCTCTGCAGCCACCAAATCTGGTGGTAGCTCGTCAGAAACAGAATTCTCCTTCGTATCATATTTCGCAAGGGCTAACTATAGCCTGCTGGATAAATACTTGTTAAGCGTAAGTATTCGACGTGATGGTTCAAGCCGTTTCGGTAATGCCAAGCCATTTGGTAATTTCCCTTCTGTTTCTGCAGGATGGATAATTAGTAACGAAAGATTCATGAGCCGACTTGATTTTATCAGCTTCCTGAAACTCCGGGGTAGCTGGGGTTTAGTGGGTAATGCCGAAATCGGAAACTTCCCTGCACGTACCCTGATCGCTGGTGATGCCGGTTATACAGGTACGCCTGGTCTTCGACCAAGCCAATTGGGTAATGCCGATCTTGGATGGGAGACTACAGAGCAAATCGACTTTGGTATCGACTTCGGATTGTTCAAGAACAGGATCACAGGTGAGATCGATTACTACAAGAAGAATACACGTGATCTATTGTTGGGTGTGAATATTCCAGCCACTTCCGGTTTTGGAAGTGTGACCCGTAATCTTGGTCAGCTGATGAACGAAGGTTTCGAATTCGTGTTGAACACCCAGAACACGGTGGGCGCCTTCAAATGGTCAACCAGTCTCAACGCAGCAAGAAACATTAATACCGTAACCAACATCAACGGCCAGATCATCGAAGGCGGTGTTTCTGCAATGAATCGTGTAGTAGAAGGTGCCTCTATCGGCGTGTTCTTCACACCTGAATTTGCCGGTGTGGATCCTGCCAATGGTAACGCGCTGTTCTATAGGAATACCAAGAAAGCAGATGGTACTTTTGATAAGTCAACGACTTCCAACTATGCTGAAGCACAGCGCGTGATTGTGGGTAATCCTAACCCTGATTGGATCTGGGGCATTACCAATAACTTTAGCTTCAAAGGTTTTGATCTTTCCGTATTCTTCAACGGCGTGACCGGAAACCAGGTGAATATTTACGGAATGGGTCGCTACTCCTCCGCCAGCATGCTGTACGAGGACAACAACACCGCTGATCAGCTCAGAAGGTGGCAGAAGCCCGGCGATGTTACCGATGTTCCCCAGGTTCGCCTGTTTCGCGTGAACGGTTCGCAGGCCTCCAGCCGCTATATCGTTAATGGCGATTATATCAGGTTGAGGACGGCATCATTGGGTTATACGTTTAATGGTAATTGGCTAAGAAAAGCCAAGATCGAAAAACTCAGGGTTTATGTCCAGGCGTTCAACCTGTTGACCTTCACAGATTATCCTTACTGGGATCCTGAAGTGAACGCTGATACGTTTGATTCCAACATCGCGAAGGGTAACGACTTCTATACACCGCCACAGCCTCGCACGATCCTGTTTGGTATCAACCTGACCCTCTAATCAAACTAATCGAAGACATTATGAAATCAACAATAAATCATTTCAAGAAAATTGCACTCCTCGCTGTGGTATCCGCCGCTCTTTGGAGTTGCGAAGACAAGTTAAATATCGAACCCCTGCAATCGCTGTCGCCGGAAGTGGCACTTGCCGACGAAGGCGGAGTACAAGGAGCGCTGGTAGGTGCTTATGACGGCATGCAGAGTGCTTCGCTTTACGGAGGAGAGATCCAGGTGCTGAATGACCTGATCGCGAATACGGAGGATATACAATTCACTGGAACGTTCGCGGGCTTGTCAGACGCCTATAACCTGCAAATGGTATCCAATAACAGCTTTGCTACCGGAACCTGGGCTGCTGCTTATAGTACAGTTAACCGCGCCAATACCGTGCTCGCCAACCTGGCAAAAGTGACTTCATCTGCTGCTAACAAGAACCGTATAGAAGGTGAGGCACTGTTTATTCGCTCAGCCATGTTCTTTGAACTGGTAAGGCTTTTCGCTAAATATCCGAACGATGGCGATCCCGCTGCAAATCCCGGCATTCCCCTGGTATTGCAGGCTACTACGGATGCTTCTGTGGACCTCACCGTAGCCCGTAACACTGTGAAGGAAGTGTACGACAAAGTGATCGCTGACCTGACCACGGCTGAGACCTTGCTACCGGCTACCCAGTCTAATGTAAAGTTCGCAAACAAATGGGCGGCCGCAGCCATGTTGTCACGCGTTCACCTGATGAACGGCAATTATGCAGCAGCAAGGGATGCCGCCAACAGGGTGATCACCAGTAGCGGCAGGACGCTGGCTACCACTTTCCCCGCTTTGTGGTTTACACAGATCAATTCGGGCGGTACATCCCCCGGCGAGTATCTGTTCTTTATGGACGTTACCAACCAGGATGGGGTCAATCAGATCAATACCTATTTTGGACGTACCATCGGTACCATCCCCGGTACTGCAGGGAGAAGTGACTGCAAGATCAGGACTCCTCACGTGAACAAATACGAGGTCGGCGATGCCAGGAACTATTTCATCCTGAGTGGAGGCTTCAACTATACCAGGAAACACCTCGACAGATTTGGTGATGTTCCCGTTATTCGCCTGGCAGAGATGTTCCTTACAAGGGCCGAGGCCAACTTCAGGCTGAATACCACTACTGGTGCTACGCCACTGGAAGACGTGAACCGGATCCGCAACCGCTCAGGACTGGCCAGTTTGGCGACAGTGGATCTCAATGCCATCCTTAAGGAGCGTTACCTCGAACTGGCCTTTGAAGGCCATAACATGCCCGAAAAGAGGCGCTTGAAACAAAACTTCAGCGCTACAAGCCCCTGGAACGATCCCAAAACGGTGATGCCTATCCCGCAGCGTGAAATGGATGTGAACAAGAAGCTGGTGCAGAACCCCGGTTACTAATTAATCTATCGTAATAAGAGAACAGGGCATCGGAATCGGTGCCCTGTTTTTTTAGTGCCCAGACAAATAACCCGGATTTGAGGTATAGCCTGTTTAAAGGCAGTATAGATCTTGTGGAAGTACAACCAACCGAAATATTGGTGTAGAATTTTCAGACAATGAAGTGGTATATTGTATACCCGAATCGATATGTAATGACACCAGAACAGCAAGAATTTCTCACCCTCGCCCGAAGCCCTTTCAAGATGGGATTTTTTATGCTTACCAAACTTCCCAGTGCTTTTTTTGCCGGCGTCCGCGTGAAACAAATTGAACCGGAGTTTGCAGAAGTCACGGTCCCTTTCAAATGGTTTTCCCAAAACCCATTCAGGTCAACCTATTTTGCCTGTTTGTCGATGGCCGCTGAAATGAGCACCGGACTTCCAGCACTCATGTACCTGCATAAATGCAAGCCACCCGTTTCAGTTCTGGTACTAAAAGTGCACGGCAATTACCATAAAAAAGCAACTGGTGTTACCACCTTCAAATGCACCGATGGCCTGCTATTAAAAGATGCTATCGAAAAAGCGATAGCTACCGGAGAGGGGGTGACTGTGGATGTTGTATCGAAAGGGTATAACCACAACCAGGAATTGGTGGCGGACTTCTCTATTCAATGGACATTTAAAACAAGAAAATCATCATGAAGATCGCATTTCACGGTGCAGCACGATGCGTAACCGGATCCAAACATCTCCTAACCATCTCGGGAGGCAAAAAAATATTGCTCGATTGCGGCATGTTTCAGGGCATGGGCCGCGAAACAGATGCACTAAACCGCAATTGGGGATTTAATCCCGAAGAAGTGGATATTGTTGTGCTCTCACACGCCCATATAGATCATAGTGGACTCCTCCCGAAATTGGTGAAGGACGGCTACCGCGGAAGAATCTATTGCACTCCCGCCACCCGGGAGTTGGCTGGCGTGCTGCTCCAGGATTCCGCCCAGATCCAGGAAGACGACGTGAAGTATATCAACAAACGAAGGGCCGCTGAAGGCCAACCTTACTTGAAGCCTTTATACACTGAAGAAGATGCGCTTACCGTTCTTGATCGTTTTGAAGAAGTGGATTATAACCAGTGGGCAAAGATCGATAACGATGTTGAACTGTTTTATACTGAAGCAGGACATATCATCGGTAGTGCCGTTGTCAATCTTCGTATCAATGAGAATGGCAAAACAACAAACCTCACTTTCAGCGGTGATGTGGGCAGGTATCGTGATGTTATCCTGAGATCCCCCGCTGAATTTCCACAGGCGGATGTGATTATTCTTGAATCCACATACGGTAACAGTTTACACGATCTCCATCATACCACCCCTGATCATTTACTGGAGTGGATCGAGAAAACCTGTATCAAGAAGAAAGGAAAACTCATCATTCCTGCTTTCTCTGTGGGTCGTACCCAGGAGATTCTGTTTGCCCTGAACCAGTTAGAGTTAGAACGCAGGCTTCCCGAACTGGATTATTTTGTAGATAGTCCCCTCAGCATTAAGGCTACCGAGATCGTGAAAAGGTATGGGTCAGACTTTAATCGCACTATCCAAAAAATTCTGCAAAGCGATACGGATCCATTTAAATTCAGAGGGCTTAAATATATTAAAACCGTTGACGAGTCCAAACTGATCAATTTCAGAAACGAGCCTTGCGTAATCATTTCGGCAAGTGGAATGGCGGATGCGGGAAGGGTCAAGCATCACATCAGCAACAACATTGAAAATAGCCGGAATGCCATCCTGATGACAGGTTATTGCGAACCACGCTCCCTCGGAGCACGACTGATGGCTGGAAATAAAGAAGTGAAAATATTTGGCGTTGAGCATGAAGTGCACGCGGAAGTTGGGTCTATTCGAAGCATGAGCGCCCATGGCGATTATGAAGATCTGTGCCAGTTCCTGGCTTGCCAGGATCCCGTAAAAGTCAAAAAGCTATTCCTGGTCCACGGTGAATTCAATGTGCAGGAAGACTTCCGCAACCGGCTTATCAATAAAGGCTTTGATGTAGAGATACCGGAACTTCATTCAGAAATTGGCGGAATAGGGGATTAGCGGAATAGGGGATTAGCGGATTGACGGATTAGCGGATTGACGGATTCTTTAATCCGCCAATCCGCCAATCCCAATCCCTTTTCCGCCAATCCCCTAATTGAGCTTATAAGCCACCACTGAATTCTTAAAGAAAGTCGGCACATAAAGTATACGCTTTTGGGCGTCATATCCGATGTCCGCAGAATTGATTTTTTTGTCTCGCGTGTCGAGCAGCACTTCCTTGTTTCCCTTTCCATCTACATACCACACCGTGCCCGACCAGGCCGATACAATGAAGTCCATGCCCGACACATGCTCAATGCCATCGGTACCACCTTCCATGCCATCAGCGATCTTCGTCAGCGTCTTGTCTTTTTCAATCCTGTACATGCCACCTGCATCGAGAATATAAAGTTCATTTCGATGGGCAAGAATTCCATTGGGTCCTTTTAATCCCTCTATATAGGTTTCCGGCTTTCCATTTTCAATTCGGTGCAGCTTTTTCAACTTTGAATCTGTTACCCAGATCACGCCTTTGCTGTCGGCCGACACATCATTCAATCCTTGTGCGCCATCAACATTAATCCGGTTCACGATCTTGCCCTGCTTGATATCGATCACGGCAACAGCATCTACATCGGCCACATATAAATTGTTTTTGACCTTGGCCATCCCTTTTGGAGCATGTAATCCACTGACCCATTTGGTTTGCATGATCTTTCCATCCAATCCAACTTTGCCTACAGATCCTTTGCCGTCTTTCTCCCAGGGCGGGCCATCAATATTGGCTACATACAATACTTTATTGTCACCATCAAAGAGGACCGATTCCGGTACGAGCAACGTGCTGTCTGTTTCCCAGATCTTCTCCAGTTTGTGCTGCGCCTGTGCCATGGATGCCGCAAAAAGGAGGGCAAAAAGTATGTATGTCTTTTTCATAACCACCATTTGAATACCAATGTAAGATTATTACGAGAATCTCTCCACGTCAAAAGCACCCAGGGGAACACTGGTTTTTTCCCGGCTAACCAGTTCTTCCACAAGCTTCCCCGTACCCGCGGCTAACGACAATCCAAGCATGGCATGCCCGCCGGCAATGGTGAGGTTTTGATATTTCGAATGTTTGCCGATATAGGGCAGGCCATCAGGACTTAACGGCCTTAAGCCACTCCAGATCTTTTCAACCTGCGGGAAGGCCACATTGAGCTTGGGGTAGTACAGTTTTGAGGCATTATAAATGGCTTGGGCCCTTTTGATCAGTGTGGGAGAAGTGAGTCCACTGATCTCCATCGTACCACCCATCCTCAGGTCTTTTCCCATGGGTGTCATCGCCACCCGGTGGTCTACCAGGATAGCCGGGTAGCGTAGGTTCTTCTCCATATTGTCGAAAGTCATACTATAGCCCTTGCCAGCTTGCAGCAGCATATGTATGCCCAGTGATTTGGTAATAACAGGGAGCCACGAACCACCCGCCAAAACAAGTTCTTCGCAGTCAAATGCTCCTTTATCGGTCAATACCCGACTCACCTGCTTACCATTTTTTTCAAAACCGGTCACGGTGGTATTCAACTGAAACTCCACACCTTCTTTTTCCATTTTTTCATGGAGCGCGTGCATGAAATCCCCGGGATGCAAATGACAGTCGATGGGATACAACACGCCGCCACGGACGTTGATCTCTACATCGGGCTCCATGGCCTGCACCTCTGCTGCATTCATCACCTTCGTTTCAATATGATATTTCGAGGCTTCTACCGCCAACTCAATTTCATGTTTCTCTGTTTCAGCATTTTTGTACATCATGAAGCAGCCTTTCTCCTCCATCCGGAAATGATTGCCGATCTCATTTTTGATATCCGTGGTTAATTCTCTTGAAAATAGTAGCAGAGATACAAGGGAAGGCGTATTTTTCTCTACTGTTCTTGCTGTCGAATTGGCCCAGAAACTAAGGCACCATCTCATCAGATCAAGGTCTAAACGGGGTTTGATATAAAATGGCGACGATGAGCTCAACATCCATTTTAACCCCTTGGCAACAATGCCGGGTGAAGCCAGCGGCATGATATGTGAGGGCGAAACATAGCCTGCATTTCCGAAAGATGTACCCGAACGGATATCGCCCCGCTCGATCACCCTTACCTGGTGTCCTGCTTTATGTAAATAGTATGCGCTGCACAGGCCTATTACGCCGCCGCCGATGATCGTAACTTTCTTCATGGTGATGCTATCTTTTTACTTCGTATAATTTTTTGTTCAGTTTGCGGATCTCCTCCACATTGAATTTATACACCTTCCTGTCGTAACTCATCAGTCCGTTCACTTCAGATTCAACGTCTGTTGTTTGAGTATATACCGCTGCAGACAGTCCTTTGGGTATCAACGGAAGCAGCCGTTCAATCAACTGCTGGTACCGGGCAAACAATTCCTCTTTATTCCTGAAACTCTGGTAACCCCAATTGGCGCGGTCGGTCCAGGTATGGTTCTCTAGCGGAAGGCCCAGTCCGCCGAATTCTCCAAGAACCACGGAACGGTCTTTACCAAAAACTTCCGGGCGATGTATCTGCGGGTCAGGGTAATTGTGTAAATCGTGTATATCCCCAACAGCATGGAAATTGCCACCACTGGCAGGATTTACGAGCCTGCTGGGATCATACTGTTTTACCCAGTTGGAGATCTCAACCGTTTTGAACTGGCCCCAGGATTCGTTGAACGGTACCCAAACCACAATGCTTGGGAAGAACCTGAAGGCATCGAGCATGGCTTTCAGTTCGGTACGATAAATTTTTTCCGATGCTTCGGTTCGCGCTTTGTCAGTGGGTTCTAATGACGGATTCTGGTTCCAGCGGTCACCAGCCACATGATCACCGCTCGGCATGTCTTGCCAGACCAGCATCCCGATGCTGTCGCAGTACCTGTACCAAAGGGCGGGTTCCACTTTCACGTGCTTGCGGATCATGTTGAAGCCCATCTCTTTGGTTTTTTCGATATCAAACCGAAGGGCCTCCGCTGAGGGTGCGGTGTATAAGCCGTCGGGCCACCAGCCCTGGTCGAGCGGGCCATACTGGAAAACGAAGGAATTGTTCAGCATCATCCATTGAATGCCGTTGGCGTCTTTTGATAAAGACGATTTTCTCATGGCAAAATAACTGTAGATCTCATCCAAGGTCTTACCTCCACGCAGGACGGATACTTTCAGGTCGTACAAAACGGGTTTCTCCGGCGACCATAATGCAAGTCCCTTTACAGTGATCTCATTACCGGAAGGTTTGGAAAAACGTTGCTCTGCCAGCTGCTTTCCTTTGTCCATGACCTGGACCAGCAGCTCATCACCTGCATTGAATTGTTTAACCGAGGTGTTGATCGTCAGGCTTCCTGCGTCAATATCCGGAACGGTATAAATATGATCAATATGGGTATCGGGTACGGCTTCCACCCATACTGTCTGCCAGATGCCTGTGACGGGAGTATACCAGATGCCGGAAGGTTTAATGACTTGTTTACCCCTCGGCTGGGGGCCCATGTCCGTTGGATCCCAGACACCAACTACGATCTCCTGTTGGGGTTTCTTAGAGAGCAGATCGGTGATGTCAAAACTGAATGGATCATAACCACCCTGATGGGCACCTGCTTTTTTGCCATTTACAAATACTTCCGCCTGCCAGTCCACAGCGCCAAAATGCAGCAAGATCCTTTTCCCCTTCATGGCCGGCGTTGCGTTGAATGTTTTCCTGTACCAAAGCACGTTATGTTCTCCAACGGTTTTTCCAACGCCCGACAGGGCTGATTCGATGGCAAAGGGAACCAGGATCTTGCCGGAATAGGAGTTGGGTTTAGGCTCGTCTTTATACTTGATCGTATAATCCCAGATCCCGTTCAGGTTGATCCAGGCATCTCTTTTCATTTGGGGCCGCGGATATTCCGGGTGGGGCAGGGCAGGATTGATCTTTTCTGCCCAGGGGCTCATGATCTTGTTGCCTGCAGCCTTCCATTCCTGTCCGTACGCGAGCAGACCGGTTGCTACGATCAGCTGTATCAGTAAAAGTTTTCTCATATTATTTTATTTACTGTTTACCCTTAATGATTTCACGTATGTTGGAAGCCACACCTGCATCTCGTTGCTGCCGCGGTTGCACCAGCTGTAATAGGGGATGGCCTTGATTGTCTTTTTTTCAGTACCAATACTGGTGCCGCCTTTGCCAATCTCCACCGCAGTCATCTTTCCGGTCAGCATGACCACAGGTTCTTCCAGTATCTGGCCTTTCTCGATCGTCATTTCCGGTGTTCCATCGGCTATGATGTTCATCGCCCTGCCCTGGTTGTCGGCCCCCTCAACACAATACACCAGCGGCCCTCGTTGGAAAGCGACCTTACCTTCGTTCTCACCAACCTCTTTCCTTGACGTGATCATTTTAACGGGCATGGGTATGCGAAATTCGATATTGTCTCCTTTTTTCCATTCCCTGCTGATCACGGCATAGCCTTTTTCAATTGTATACTCCGTAGGTTTTCCGTTCAGCAGCAGCTCCGGTTTCACCCAGTTCCTGTCTGTAAAATGATATAGTGCGCCCGGCGCAGCAATGCCACTTGCCCATCCGGGTACCCTGATGTGCAAACTGATGTTTATTTTTTTTGCCGGGTCTACATTGATCTTCATGTTGCCATCCCAGGGATAGTTGGTTTCCATCTTTACCGAGATTGGCGTGTTCCGGATATTCACCACGCTGTTATTGCCCACAAACAGATTGACCCACAATCCTTCATCAGAAACACCGTACACATAGTTCCCTATCGATGCTACCAGGCGCGCAATATTTGATGGGCAACACGCCGTACCGAACCATTCACGCCGGGCATGTTTGCCGCTTGAAGCCAGGGGATTACCGTAGAAAAAACGGTCGCCGCTTAGCGATAGACCGTCCAACGCGCCGTTGTACAAACTTCTTTCCAGCACGTCCACATATTCTGCATCACCGGTAAGGGCATTCATTCTTTGGTTCCAGAACACCATGCCCACCGAGGCGCAGGTTTCGCAATAGGCCTGCTCATTGGGCAGGTCAAAGTCGACTGAGAATCCTTCATTACTTCCCGCTGATCCGATACCGCCTGTGATATACATGTTCCGAAATACAACATCTTCCCATACTGTGCGCATGGCTTTCATATATCCTTCGTCTCCCAAATGCGCAGCCACATCCGCCGCTCCCGTATACAGGTACATGGCCCTCACCGCATGGCCCGTGATCTCTTTCTGTCCCTTTACCGGCACCGCATCTTGCGCATAGGCCGTGTCTTTCCAGTCGGTCCACGTGTACCCATATGCCAATTTTTTTCCGCGTTCCTCCAAAAGCCAGTGCGATAATGTCAGATATTTTTCATCCTTTGTAACGCGGTATAGTTTTACGAGGGCTAGCTCTAACTCCTGGTGACCGGTAACCCAGTGCTTTTTCCCGGGACCAAAGGTTGCATCAAAATGATTGGCCCACCGGATGGACACATCCAGAAATTTTCTTTTCCCTGTAGCATCAAAATAGGCTACGGCGGCTTCGATCATATGGCCGCCATTATAATCTTCATGCATGCTCATATCGATCCATCTTTTCGACAGATCGGTAAGGGTGTAGTAGGTATTCAGATAACCATCGGGCAACTGCGCCGCCGCGATCTTATCGATCCACTCATCCGCTTTTTTCTCAAGGGTCGCATCCGGTTTATTCTTCAACGAATAGGCGATCGCTTCCAGGGCTTTAAAAACATCGGAATCATCATAAAAAATACCCTCATGTTGTTCACCCTGTTTGCGGGCAACTTTTTCGAAATTCTTGATCCTCGGTGTTTTGACTTCGGTCTGGTAAATACAGGCCTGGATCGTTGTAGTAGCTACTTTATCCACCTTGGGCTTCCAAAAGGCGTCATTGATGGTGACTTTGGAAAAGTTAACGGGCTGCATTTTTACATGGGTTTGCGAAATGCCCTGCAAGGGCAGCAGTAAAACGAGCAACAGGAACTTTTTCATGTGTAAAAATTATATTACCTGGAAGCCAAATGCATAGGGATCATCTCCCGGGTCGATGGTGATGGTGTTATGTCCATAGATCCTTGCCCAGCCTTCAATGCTGGGTCTTATAGAAGGCTTTCCACCAGAGGTGGTTTCTTCTTTTTCAATCCGTCCGATGAACTTACTGCCAATGATGCTCTCATGAATAAACTCATCCCCTTTTTTCAGCTTTCCCTTTGCATACCATTGGGCCATCCTGGCACTGGTCCCCGTTCCACAAGGTGACCGGTCTATGGCTTTATCTCCGTAAAAAACCGCATTGCGGGCCGTAGAGGCAGGATCGATCACCGCACCCGCCCAAAGTATGTGTGTACAACCTTGTATGGTGGGGTCATCCGGATGAGTGAATGTGTATCTCGAGTTGATGTCCTTCCTCAATTCCCTCGCCCAGGCAATGAGTGTATCTGCCGGGTAATGCTCCAGACCCTTAAAGTTTTCCTGCACGTCGACGATGGCATAGAAATTCCCGCCGTACGATACGTCTACTTTTAAATCGCCCAAATCAGGGCATTCAGCGGTTAGTCCTTCCTGGTCAAGGTAGGATGCCACGTTAGTGAGCCGCACCCACTTCACCTTTCCCGCTTCTTCTTTATAGATGACATGAACCAGTCCCGCCGGCGCCTCCATGCGTACCACGCCGGGCTGCCTGGGTTTGATCAGCCCTTTTTCAATAGCAATGGTGATGGTGCCGATGGTCCCGTGGCCGCACATCGGCAGGCAGCCACTCGTTTCGATGAAAAGCACGGCAACGTCATTTTCAGGATCGTGGGGCGGATAAAGCATACTTCCGCTCATCATATCATGCCCCCTGGGTTCAAACATCAGTCCTTTTCGGATCCAATCATATTCCCTGAGAAAATGTTGCCTTTTCTCGCTCATGTTATTACCTTCCAGTTGGGGGCCGCCTTTTGCAACCACCCTGACCGGGTTGCCGCAGGTATGGGCGTCGATACATTCGTAAACAAATCCTTTCATTTAATATCTTTGGGATAGAGATGACAAGTTATGGAAACCTATGGTAAGATATTACTGATCGCAATGCCTATTTTCCTGCTGCTCGTGCTGTTGGAAAAACTCTATGGCTGGTACAAAGGAAACGACACGGTTCGAAATATGGACATGATCTCAAGCCTGTCGTCGGGGGTCACAAACTCCACCAAGGATGTACTCGGACTGAGCATCACCATTATTTCATATGGCTGGCTGGAGCGCAATATTGCTGTGTACCATATCGAGGCGACCTGGCTCACGTATGTAGTGGCTTTCATCGCCATGGATTTCTCCAGTTACTGGGTACACAGGTGGTCGCACCACATCAATATTTTCTGGAACCGACATATCATTCACCACAGCAGCGAAGAATTCAATCTTGCCTGCGCCTTACGTCAAAGCATTTCCGTATTCTTCAATATTTTCACCTTTCTGATGATCCCCGCTGCACTCCTGGGAGTACCCGCGCAGGTTGTTGCCGTGGTGGCCCCCCTGCACTTATTTGCGCAGTTCTGGTATCATACCCGTCATATCGGTAAACTCGGATTCATAGAAAAAATATTCGTTACCCCTTCCCACCATCGGGTACACCATGCCGTGAATCCTGAGTATCTGGATAAAAACCTGGCAGCCATTTTTATCTGGTGGGACAAATGGTTCGGCACCTTTCAGGAAGAACTTCCCAATGTGCCACCAGTGTACGGGATCACCAGACCGGTCCATACCTGGAATCCGATCAAGATCAACTTCCAGCACTTGTGGTTGCTGATCAAAGATGCATGGCGAACAAAAAGTGTAAAGGATAAGTTCAGGATATGGTTTATGCCTACAGGCTGGAGACCCGCTGATGTGGACGCTAAGTATCCGGTTGAAAAGATCACGGATGTGTATCATTTCGAGAAATATGATCCCAAAGCATCAACCGCTTTGCATATCTGGTGTTGGGTACAACTCGTAGCGCTGTTGCTGTTCATCAGTTATTTTTTCGGAAACATTGCTTCGATAGGTGCACCCGGAATGATCATCTATGGTGGCTTCATCTTCCTGTTCGTTTATGCACTGACGGAATTGATGGATAGGAACGTCTGGGCTTTTTTCTGGGAATCGCTCAAGTGCTTTTTTGGCTTCTATATGTTGAGTAGCACGGGCGACTGGTTCGGAGCCGGCGCACAATTTCCCTGGGCCCTGCCCTTGTTGGGTGGATATTTTATTGCCTCCCTGGCCATCACATCAGGCCTGGTGTATAAACATAATAAGGAAGACCACCAGGAGTCTGTTGCGGCGATGTAGAGGTGTAACCTCAGCCTTCCTTTACAACATGTAGAGACTTGGTGGCTATGCAGTGGCATCCAGTCTTCCTTTTAAACATGAGGAGACTTGGCGGCCATGTGATACATCCGTCTACCCATTCAACTTTCCATCAACAAGCCGTACAATACCCAAAGGGTTTCCTTCTTTCAGTGCTTCAGGCAGCAGAACATCGGGAAAGTTCTGGAAACTCAACGGTCGCACAAAACGCTTGATGGCATCGGGTCCAACGGACCCGAATCGCGAATCTGTGGTTGACGGGAACGGCCCGCCGTGTTGCATGCTCCAGCATACCTCCACTCCAGTGGGTACACCATTCATGACCATTCGCCCGCAGATCAAACTGACCCGCTCCACCAGCTCGTGGTGATTCAGCATATCTGATCCCGTGGCGATCAGGCTGCAGGTGAGCTGGCCCTCCAGTTCTTCTGCCACCTCTTTCATTTCTTCCATGTTGCGGCACTTCACTACCAGGGAATATGGGCCAAATACTTCCTTATGCAAAACGGGGTTATGTAAAAATGCTTCTCCTGATGCAACAGCAACCGTAGGATGTCCTTCTCCGTCCGCAGCGTCTTTTTCACCAATGCCCGCCACTTCCACATCCGCTTGCGACAGCGCCAACTCTCTCTTCTCTGCGTATGCTTTACTAATGCCGGCATGAAGCATTTTGCCAGGGGCGACAGATCCTATTTTTTTTGAAAGATGTTCAATAAAAACATTCAATGATTCTCCTTCGCAACCGATCACTAAGCCTGGTTTGGTGCAAAACTGTCCAACCCCCAGGGTGATCGATCCTGCCAATTGTTCCGCGATACCCACAGCATCTTGTGAGAGTTTTTCCGGTAACAAGAACACGGGGTTTATACTTCCCATCTCTGCAAAAACAGGTATCGGCTCCTTGCGTTGCTGCGCCCAGTCGTGCAATTGCTTTCCACCCAAATAAGAACCGGTAAAACCAACGGCCTTAGTATGATCATGCATCACCAAACCCCTTCCCACTTCGAATGAAATACCATGCACGTGCTGGAAGATATCAGCAGGCAATCCAACTTCGCTCACGGCTTCCGATATCAATGCAGCCACCAGGTCGGAGGTGCCCGGATGCGCAGGGTGTGCTTTCACAACAACGGTGCAACCTGCCGCCAGCGCCGTTGCAGTATCACCGCCAGCCGTGGAATAGGCAAAGGGGAAATTAGACGCACCAAACACCACCACGGGTCCTAAGCCTGTATTCATCTTCCTGATGTCCGGGCGCGGTGGCGTGCGGTCTGGCATAGCCGAATCAATACGGGCATCCAATGCGTGGCCCTGTTCACATGCATCGGCATAGCTGTTCAGTTGAAACACCGTTCGTGTCCTTTCGTTTTTCAATCGAGCCTCAGGCAGGTTCGTTTCGTGCATGGCCGTTTGGATAAGCCCGTCGCCTGAGTTTTCCAACTTACTCGCAATCCTTTTCATCAGGGCACTTCGTTCTTTTACGGAAACGTTCCTGTACACCAGGAATGCTTTCCATGAGCGTCTCATGACTTCGTGTATGCCTTGCTGTGATATGTCGCCGTTCATATTGTATTTTTTCCCATGCCGGTTTTATAGTACAGGAAGTACAGGCCTTGTTGAAAGACCTTTCTCAATGATCCTTAATGTTCTTTCACGCTCTGCACCTTCAAGCACCAGCCTGGGAGCACGAACGTGCTCTGAACCAAGGCCCGTTGCAGATGCCGCAAGTTTAATGTATTGCACAAGCTTTGGCTGTATATCGAGCTCCAGCAATGGCATGAACCAGCGATAGATGTCTGCCGCCTCTCCAATTCTTCCTGCTTTAACCAGCTTATAAATAGCCACGGTTTCCGCAGGAAATGCATCTACCAATCCTGCTACCCAGCCATGGGCACCCAAACAAAGCTCCTCCATGGCAAGTGTATCTACGCCGCAAAGGATCTTCAGCCGTTGTCCGAAACGATTCATCAACCTGGTCACATTGGTAACGTCCCTCGTTGATTCTTTCACCGCGGTGATATTTTCACATTCTATCAGCTCACTGAACATATCCAGGGTGACCTCGATCTTATAGTCTATCGGGTTATTATAGATCATGATGGGAAGAGGAGTAGCCCTGGCTATCGATTTAAAATAGTGAACGGTTTCCCTGTGGTCCGATTTATATCGCATGGGCGGTAACAACATGAGGCCATCAACACCCCATTTTTTTGCCAGCATAGC
Source organism: Chitinophagaceae bacterium (assembly GCA_040404005.1). Lineage (GTDB taxonomy): Bacteria > Bacteroidota > Bacteroidia > Chitinophagales > Chitinophagaceae > Pollutibacter. The sequence continues at coordinate 30,551 of JBBAJO010000009.1, read as the reverse complement.
CTGGTTAAGGGCTTCACGGGTTGCCCCTTCAGCAACATTCAGCACAATAGGCCCACGCCCTTTTGTTTTTTCGATCGCAAATTTTACCAGTTGTTCTTTTTCTTCCGTAGTCAACACACTGGCCTCCCCCAGGGTTCCCCCCAGGATGATCCCCTCAACACCTGCCGCAAACTGCGCTTCCAGGTTCTTCTCAAAAAGTGGCAGGTCAATACGGTCGTCAGAGGAAAAAGGGGTAAGCAAAGCGGGGAATACTCCTTTCCATTCAAAAGATCTCATTGCATTAGATTTGGTTCGTATGGCCTTAAAGGTAAGTTTCAATTGATTTCCGGCAAGGCAATATTCGGATACCCTTAACTTTACCCGGCAAGGACGTTTGATGAAGGACTACCCAGATAAATTTGTTCCGAGGGCCGACGAAATAAAGCTGATCGAAAAACTCAAAAATGGTGATGAGTCGGCTTTCAAGTTGATCGTGGATACAAGGAAGGATCTGGTGTACAATACCGCCCTGGGCTTGCTGCAGAGCGCGGAGGACGCGGAAGACATTACCCAGGAGGTTTTTATCAAGGTCTACGAATCCGTTCACCAGTTCAAGGGGGAGTCGGCTTTTTCCACCTGGCTCTACAAAATTGCCGTTACCAAATCGCTGGAGCTGATCAGGAGCAGGAAAAGAAAGAAAAGATTCGCTTTTATCACCAGCATCCTGGGAGAAAATAACGAGCTGAAGCACGATCCGCCTGAGTTTCACCACCCCGGCATACAGCTGGATAACCGCGAAAGGGCAGCCACTTTATTCAAGGCGATTGCTAAACTTCCTGATAACCAGCGAGTTGCATTTACCCTCCACAAACTTGAGGGAGTATCTTACATGGAGATCGGTGACGTGATGCAACTCTCAGTATCGGCAGTGGAATCCCTGATCCACAGGGCCAAAAGCAATCTGAAGAAGGATTTGGAAGATTATTACTTAAAAAATTTATAAGGCCACAATTTTATAACTTTAAGAGCATCTAATTTTTGATTATGCAACACAAAGAGGATTTTCAAAAGGAAGTGGACCTTACCCTGAAGAGCTTCGACGGTGCTTCCCGGGCCGAGGCACCTGCCTTTTTGTATACCCGGCTGATCGCCAGGATGGAATCCGTCAGCGTCAGCATTTGGACCCGTTGGGCAGCCATACTGGCCAGACCGGCTGTGTCCCTGGGGATTCTCTTCATTTTTCTCCTGATGAACGGGTATCTAATTCTCAGCAATCTGCCCAAGGAAGATGAGAGCCACCAGCAGGACTATGTCTCTCAGCAGATCACTTATTTCGATTCTAATTCACCCAATCCATGAAGGCGATCTCCTCAAATAAATGGGTAATGCTTCTGGTCATCTTTCTGGTGCTCACCAACCTGGCGTTGGTATTTTTCGCGTTTTCTTCATCTATCAAAACCAAGAAACCACCGGAGAATAATTTCCGTAAGCAAATTGGCCTAAACGAAAAACAGGAAAAAGTTTTTGACGAGCGCAAGGAAGCTTTCATGAAGGCGATGAAGCCTCGCTGGGAAGAAGTCAATAAATTTAAAGACAGCCTCTATCAGCATATCGGGGACGAAAACGTTCCTGATTCTCTTATCGAGCATTATACCAGAACCTGGGCAGAGGTAAACAGGCAATCTGACATAGCGCTTTTTAAACACTTCAAGGAGTTGAGAAAAGAACTTAGTGATTCTCAACTCGTCGCTTACGACTCTGCCGTCAATAAAATGGTTACCCGCAGACGGCGCTGATCATTTTTTCATTCCCCCCATCGACAATAAAGGCACGGAAAGTTCATCCGATAAAGCAGCAGTTTCACTGCCAAGGAAAAGATTGTCAAGCCAGTTATGATGATGTGGCAGGGTAACTGCCAGCTCCCCGCCATGGGTGCGTATATAATTGTTCACCGAGCTGGCAATGGATTCGGAAAACGGAATAGTGACCGGCGCCACACCAAACGTTTCACGGATCTTGTTCACAGAAATTCCATCCTCCGGCAACGCGATCTCCACCTTGTCCTGCACATGCAGAAATACAAGGCTGGCCTTCAAATGGTCCGCCAGAGACTTTAATTCATTACAATGTTCGTCCGTTAAAGGCAAACTTAGATCGGTACATACCAGGATCTGCTTAATGTCGTTCCAGGCGTAGCTTCCCGGTACGGAGATCACTTTGCAGGGCGGATGGCGAAGCAGATTGCGCGTAACGGTTCCAAAGAACCATCTGCCCAAACCCGTTTTGCCCTTATTGCCCAAAATGATCAGGTGAATATCATTTTCTTCTACGTGGTTGATGATGCTCTGGAGGTCACCACCGGACGTAGCAGTGACCAAGGTATCGTAATGATAATCCCCTTTATGGTCGGCTAAAAACGCCCAGATCTTGTCTGCAAAACTTTTTCTGATGCGTTCGTACTCTACGAGGCCCGCATCATTTTCAAGTGAAGCTGCAAAGGGTACATCAAAGGCGTGCAGCACATGAAGCTGGGCAAAAAACCGCTTGTTTAAAGCCAAAGCATAACGCAGGGCATTAGCCGATACATCCGAAAAGTCAAGTGGAATGAGAAACCTTTCCATAGACATCTGTTTGTATTAAGGTACAAATTATCAGGGTTACCCATGGATTTCTTTTTTATGATTCTGCTCAGTGAACAGTATGTTACATGTTAGCTATTGCCACATTTATGTTTAATTTGAGCTACAACTTGTGGCCATAATGATCAAGTCTAATCAAATCATGAAATCGTTGAAATCGTTTTTTTCGAAACTCTGCCCGTCTGTGTTTTTGCTGCTGATTTCCTACACTGCACCCGCACAGGACATAACAAAAACAGACAACTGGCACGGCTTCGAGCGCTCCCATTTCGTTTTCAAGAGTGGCGTTGATGTAAAAGACCGGGCCGCATGGATCGTAAAACCAGCCCGTGCACAGGTAGGGAATCCGTGGATATGGAACGCCCATTTCCCCGACTGGCACACGGATATCGACTCCGTTTTATTGTCACGCGGTTTTCACGTGGTTTACCTGAATACGAACGACATGTATGGCTCCCCGCATGCCATGCAGATCTGGGACGATTTTTTTGCTTTTATGGTACAGCAAGGATTCTCTTCCAAAGTGGCACTCGAAGGAGTCAGCAGGGGTGGGTTGTACGTGTATAACTGGGCCAAACGCAATCCGCTTAACGTCTCATGCATCTATGCAGAAGCACCGGTTTGCGATTTCAAAAGTTGGCCCGGCGGAAAAGGAGTTGGGAAAGGATCACCCGAAAGCTGGGCGGGAGTTCTCAAAAATTATGGCTTTACCGAAGAGCAGGCCCTGGCTTACAAGGATAACCCGATCGATAATCTGGAAGGCCTTGCAGCCTGCAGAGTCCCCCTTTTACACGCGATTGGACTTAACGACCAGATCGTTCCCAATGCCGAAAATACTTATGTGCTGGTCAACAATTATATCAGGGCCGGGGGCATTGCTACCGTGTACCCGATGACACGGGGTGAGCAAAAACTGGAAGGCCATCATTTCACTATTGAACGCCCGGAACAGATCGCAGATTTCATATTCGAAAACAGCAATCCCGTTAAAAAAACGTTGGATCCGGCTGCATATCATATCCCACGCAGTAACCTGAATAATAGTTTTCTCAAGTTCAAGCGCGACAAAAATGGCCGGGTCGCTTTCATGGGCGGATCTATCACAGAACACGGAGCCTGGAGAAACAAGGTCTGTAACTACCTGAAGGAGAAGTTTCCCGAAACATCATTCGAATTCATTAACGCAGGGATCAGCTCAACCGGAAGTACACCGGGCGCATTCCGCCTGGAGAAAGAAGTGCTGTCGGCAGGACCGATAGATCTTTTTTTTGAAGAGGCCGCTGTGAACGACAGAACGAATGGGTTTGACAACAATAGCCAGATTCGCGGTATGGAAGGGATCGTCAGGCACGCGCTTCAAAGCAATCCCTACATGGATATCGTGCTGATGCATTTTGTTGATCCGGCTAAAATGGAAGATTATAATAAAGGCATCACCCCGACCGAAATTGTTAACCACGAGAAAGTAGCGGCGCATTATAAAGTGAACACCATCAACCTGGCTAAGGAAGTAACGGACCGGATCAATGCTGGCGAGTTTGACTGGAAGAATGATTTTAAAGATCTGCATCCTTCCCTGTTTGGCCACGAAGTGTACGCCGCATCGATCAAAGCTTTTCTGAATGAAGCCTATTCCGGCGATGTTAACGTGGTTCCCGCTGCCCATTCGATCCCGTCAAAGCTGGACAAGTTCAGTTATACCTCCGGGTATTATATGCCGGTAGAAAAAGCAAAGATGATAAAGGGCTGGACACTCGATGATAACTGGATACCCAACGATGGGGTAGGGACACGAAAGCAGTATGTTAATTTGCCCGCACTGATCGCGGTTGATCCAGGTGCGGAAATGAACTTGACGTTTGAAGGAACAGCGATCGGCATCTGCATTGCTTCAGGCCCCGACGCCGGTATGATTGAATACAGCGTCAATGGGAAACCATTTAAAAAAATCGACCTGATGACGCAATGGAGCGGGATGCTTCACCTGCCCTGGTATCTGATGCTGGAGGAAGAACTGACATCAAAAAAACATAAACTGGTTATTCGTATATCCCCGGAGGCTAATGAGAAAAGTAAAGGCCATGCCTGCCGAATCCTGTATTTTCTCGTGAACAGATAAGGTAGGAAGTAATCGATACCCTCTTTTGCATTCGATAAACAGCACAGCGTCCAGATCTTCACCGGGCTTCGCTATGGTTTTCTGTTCCACCCCGGATCCCATTCGATCCTTCTTCCCAGTTTGTGCGGCAGTCATGCGATCTGCAGCAGTCACCGAAGCGCTCAGCTGATTTTTTTTACCGAATATCCTGTGCGGGGGTCTATAAAGTGCGTGTACTTTTTCCCATCTTCCACATAATACCTTTTGTAATTCCCGGAAGTCGCCAGGGACCGGTTTTTCAGACTGGCTTATTTGGATGAATTCTGCAGTGAATGTAAGATGATCATGCCAGGATATCGCGATGAATGCTTTGCTGAATGTAAGATGGTCATGCCAGGATATCGTGCACCACATGCCCATGCACATCGGTAAGCCTGAATCTCCTTCCCTGGAACTTATACGTCAACTGCTCATGGTCTATGCCCATCAGGTGCAGCAGGGTGGCCTGAAAATCATGAATATGAACGGGGTTCTTGATGATGTTGTAACTGAAATCATCCGTTGCGCCATAATTGAATCCGGGTTTCACGCCTGCGCCCGCCATCCACATGGTAAAACACCTCGGATGGTGGTCACGCCCGTAATCATCCGGCGAGATCTTACCCTGTGAATAGACCGTTCTTCCAAATTCACCGCCCCAGATCACCAATGTGTCTTCCAGCATACCCCTTCGCTTTAAATCAACGATCAGGGCCGCAGAGGGTTGATCGATCTGCTTGCATTGCTGCTCCATATTTTTCGGCAGCCCTCCGTGATGGTCCCAGCCCTGGTGGTAGAGCTGTACAAATCGCACATCTTTCTCCAGCAGTTTTCTGGCAAGGATGCAATTCGCTGCGAAAGTTCCATTTTCCTTACTGGCCGGTCCATAGAGATCAAAGATCTCAGCGGGTTCTTTCGAGGTATCCATGATCTCAGGAACCGAAGTCTGCATCCTGAAGGCCATTTCATACTGGGAGATCCTCGCATTCACCTCGGGATCGCCCCAGGGTTCATTCTGAATTTCGTTCAACTTGCGCAGATGTTCAAGCATCTCTTTTCTGTCGGCCCCATCATAGCCCTCCGGATCCTTTAAGAACAAAACCGGATCCTTACCCGCCCTGAATTGAACACCCTGGTGCTCCGACGGCAGAAAACCATTACCCCATAGCCTTGCATAAAGCGGTTGATCTTTTGATGCATCTTTCGAGATCAAAACAATAAATGCCGGGAGGTTTTTATTGTCCGATCCCAGTCCATAACTCAACCAGGATCCAATGGAAGGCCTGCCCGGCAGTTGATGGCCCGTTTGAAAAAATGTAATGGCAGGGTCATGATTGATCTGTTCCGTATGCATTGATTTGATCACGCATAACTCATCAACAACCTGGGCCGTATACGGCAGAAGTTCACTTACCCAGGTCCTGCTTTTTCCATGCTGCTTGAATGCATAAGTGGAAGGCACCACAGGAAGTGAGGATTGATTGGCGCTCATGCCGGTCAACCGCTGACCCTTACGAATGGAGTCGGGAAGCTGTGTACCATATAGTTGCTGTAGTTTCGGTTTGTAGTCAAAGGTTTCAAACTGCGAAGGTCCTCCGGCCATGAACAAAAATACTACCCGCTTTGCCTTTGGCGCAATGGATGGCAAGGCTTTCATGATCTGGTCTTCCAGTGTAGCCCCCGAGCTGCTCAGCGGTAACATTTGCTGTAATGCAATAGCACCCAGGCCCATGGCAGTACGACCAAGAAAATTTCTTCTGTCGATCTTTTGGTAAAGACCTTTCAGGTCCTGCCCCGCTAATCTTTTTTCGTCGTGGTGATGATTACCCATCTGCTATCTTTTTGTGATTGTTGCATCAGAGTTCATGATCGTACTCGCCACTATCGTGTTGGAGGCGATCAGGGCCCTGTCTATATTTTTATCGATCTGATATATTCCTGCGTTCAGCAAGCCTTTGGCTTTATCGGGGTTCGCCCTGAATTTTTCCAGTTCTGTTTGTTGCAGGGCCCTCAGCACATCTAATTCTTTTGAGGAGGGATCTCTGCCCGCCAGTTTTTTATAAGCCATCCTGATGGCGTTGTCAGCATTCGCCTCCCTGCTCATTTTTTCGCCCATCACTTTTGCTGCTTCCAGGAAAGACGGATCGTTGAGCAATACGAGGGCCTGCAGGGGCGTGTTCGTTTTTTGTCTCCGGGAAAGGCAGGAGCTTCTTTCAGACGCGTCAAAGGTGGCCATGGTAGGATGTGGTACCGTTCTTTTTGATATGATGTATAAACTGCGCCGATACATGGCATCCGTACTGTCGGCTTTGTATGATGCGCTGTTGATTTCCCACAATCCCTCGGGCTGATAAGGTTTCATGCTTTCGCCGCCGATCTTTTTATTGATCAGGCCGCTTGCGGCCAACGCATTGTCGCGCATCATTTCCGCAGTCAGTCGGCCTGATGGGCCTCTTGCCAGCAAGCTGTTTTCCGGATCCAATTCCCGCAACGCAGGGGATGCATATGAATCTTGCTTGTAGGTCTCAGACGTCACGATGAGCCGGATCAATTTCTTGAGATCCCATCCTGATTCCCGAAATTCAACTGCAAGCCAATCCAGAAGCTGCGGATTACTGGGGAGATTTCCCTGGTTGCCGAAATCTTCGCTCGACTTCACCAGTCCTATGCCAAAGAACTGTTGCCAGATCCTGTTTACCGCTACCCTTGAAGTAAGGGGATGGTCTTCATGGGTCAGCCACTTAGCAAGGCCCAACCTGTTCCTTGGTAGCGACGCAGGATAGGGGAGGATGTCCGTCGGCGTATTGGGAAATACTTCCGTGCCGGGCTGATCATATTGTCCCCGGAGCAGGATGGTGGTTTTCTTTGGCTTGGGCATTTCCTCCATGACCATCAGCTGCTTGATGCCTTTCATCGAATCTGATAACGAGGTCCTCAGTTTTTTCAGTTGTGTCATTTCATTCCGCACACTGCTGTCTACTGCCATCAGGTAATAAGACGATAAGATCTTCTTTTCATTATCGGTCAGATCATTAGAATTTTTGCCAGCCAATGTTGACCAGGTTGTCTTGTTTGCGAGAACGCCGATTTCAAACGGGGTCAGCTGACGGTCATAGATCACCATGTCCGATACCCTGCCATCCTTGAAACCAACTCCACGCCACCAACCGCCGATCTGTATGCCCGGTTCTTTTTCCCGAAAGAATATAATGTCCTTGTACAATTTATCTTTCACCACTTCCATGGGCACCAATGCGCCATCCTGGTGGAGGTTGAATCCGCTTGCTTTTGACGAGCCATCATAGGTAAGGGTAAGATGGATCCATTTATCCCGTGCCACATCTTTTTCTGCCAACTTGATGATGGCGTTCGACGGTGCTGTGTGTGCCATCAGGATCTCCAGCCGGTCGTTCTTCATGTTCACATGAAATCCCTTGAAGTTGTACAGGCGTTCCGCTTCGCTTTTATGGAAAATGACCCCGTCTTTCATCGTCTTGGGGATCCAAACCCATACACCTATGCTGAACGGCTCGGATTTCCTGAAAACGCCAACGCCATTTAAGTCGAGGTAAGTGTCGCCATTGAGCAACAGGACCTGGCCACCCCGGGCGTTTGTGAATACCGGCTTATCGCCCTTCGATCCGGCATCGTGTTTCATCTCTCCTTTCTTTGAAGTATCTGTTTCACTCACCAGTGTGCCGTTGAAGAGGTAGCGGGCCATAAGTCCCTGCAAAGGAATTTTTTCAATACCGAGTTTCTGATATCCTTGTTGGGCGATCCATTCATCCGCGTTCTTGGTGGCGGCGCTCATGGTTTTCATGGTTTTGTTTTCCTGTGCCTCTATATTTTTATTGATGTGAGCGATCACCTCTTCCTGCTTTTCAGTGGGCAGCAATAATGTAGGGGTAGGCATGTCATTATTCCATGAGATCTGGCCTGCTTCCAGTACGTTGTTGAAAAAGCCAAACAGCTCGTAATAATTCTTCTGTGAAATGGGATCGTATTTATGATCGTGGCAACGCGCACAACCTACCGACATGGCCATGAAGGCTTCGCCGAAAGTATTGGTTCTATCCATCACATATTCCGTTTGAAACTCTTCTTCCACAATGCCACCTTCGAGGTTCTGTTGGTGATTGCGATTGAAGGCGGTGGCGATGATCATGTCTCGTGAAGCCTGGGGCATCATATCACCTGCCAATTGTTCCTGGATGAACCTGTCGTACCGCAGGTTACTGTTGTATGCTTTGATCACCCAGTCGCGGTAGGGCGACATGTCCCTCAATCTGTCTACGGTATAACCATGTGAATCTGAAAATCGTGCGAGATCGAGCCAGTCCGTGGCCATACGTTCTCCGTAATGCGGCGAAGCGAGCAACCTGTTTACCTGCTTTTCAAAAGCGTCAGCGCTGTTATCGGCCATAAAGGCATCGATATCTTCAACAGTAGGCGGCAGTCCGGTAAGGTCAAGGGACAGCCTGCGGAGTAACAATTCTTTCGAGGCCTGTTTTGCTGGCTTGATATTCATTTCTTTTAGCCTTGTCCGTACAAAACGATCTATTGTGTGGTCGGCTGCGTACTCACCATCAAGGGCAGGTGGATCTTTCTTCACAGGTTTCACAAAAGCCCAGTGGGGTTGGTAGATGGCTCCCTGATCGATCCATTTGGCAACAATTGCTTTTTCTTTTGCTGTGAGCGAAAGATGGGATTCAGGAGTTGGCATCAGGTATTCCGGATCAATGGAGATGATGCGATGGAACACTTCACTTTTTTTGAGATTACCTGGAACGATGGCGAACATGCCCGGACTTTCCGGCAACGGGCCATAAGCGGCTTTGGATTGGTCGAGACGCAACCCAGCTTTCTGCTTGGCTTTGTCGGGCCCATGACAGGCAAAACATTTGTCCGAAAGGATCGGTTTCACATGCTGGTTATAATCGAGTGTGCCCGTGATCTTTTTGTATTCTGCCGCTACATCTGCCGGCATAGTGGGATCGTTATCTGTAATGGCCGCGGTGACCATCAGAAATGCAATAAGCCCCATGAAATAACCAATCCATCTCATATTATTTCTTTTTTGTGCTGTCTGGTTTAATGAGGGTGCTTAAACCAGCATCCGTTTTTAGTTCAGGACGTTTTGCTGTCAGCGTTTTCAAACCTTGTTCCGTTACGCCGGTCTGCCAGAGGTACACGCGTTTCAGATTCTTACAGGAAGAGATATCTTTTATTCCTCCGTCTGTGACTGATGTACCATAAAGATTCAATGATTCCAGTTGCGGAAACTTTTGCAGCGCTGATAGTCCTTGATCAGTGATGGCTGTTTTATCCAGTTGCAGTTTATTCAAATGCCTGAACGTTGAAAGTATCGCGAGATCCTCGTTGGTCAATGGCTGGCCGGTAAATTTGAGTTCCACCACCTGGTCTTTCAATTCATTGAGTGATGATAGCATGGCCGGTTCGAGCTTCCTGACATTGACAAAATTGACTGTCAGGCCATTTGATCCTGATATGGCAGGCTCAATCATTATGCCTTGTTGTTTTAGTCCGTTGATCGATGCTTCATTAGCAGGAGAGATGTTTGAGTAGTCTCTTCTTCCCCCTGCCGCCCCTCCTTGCCCTTCTGTATCTCCCTGCCCCGCGGTTGAGGATGCACTTCTTCCCCCTGCCGCCCCTCCTTGCCCTTCTGTATCTCCCTGCCCCGCGGTTGAGGATGCACTTCGTCGTCCTTCGTCCATGTTGGCACCGGTTTCAGCATCAACCAGAACAAACGGGCCGGCCGAGGCCACCTTTGCTGCGGTCATCTCAATCGGTCCATAAGGTGCGCCTTTAGCGATCCACCGGTGGATCAGTTCAATTTCATTCCGCGTTAGTTGTTTCTTACCCTTGGGCGGCATATGTTTTTCGTCTTCGAGGGGAAGCAGAAGTTGGGTGTAGAGAATGCTTTTACCAGGATTGCCCCTGGTGAGGATGGCACCGTTCTTTCCACCCTTCGAAATAAATGCTTCGCCATCGAGCCGAAGGCCGCCTTTTTTCTTTACAGCGGAATGACAGGAGTAGCATTTTGTTTTTAAGATGGGTATCACTTCATCGCGATACATAAAGACTTGCTTCGGCGTATTTACGGATATAGAAAGCGAATCTCCGGTAGTACTGTTAACAGAGTCCGATGCCTGCACCGCTTCCTGCAACTCGCGCGGGGCTGTACCCTGAGCGGTTGAATCTGTTTCCTGCTCCGCTCCGCCACCCGTGGCGAAGAGAAATCCTTCTCCATGCGTGATGGTGCCGCCCATATGACTGGCGATGGTCATCACCAGCACAGTGATCCATATCATTTGTCTTTTGTAAGGCTTGATGAGCAAGGTGGCTATAGCAAAAGCGGTTGTGGTGATGCCCAGCCACTGGTGCTTTTCTACCAGATCTGCATCATAATCCCCGGATCGAGATAAAAGATAGCCAGCTACAGAGGCCCCGAATGAAGAAACCGCAGTTAAGATCAAGGCGAGTTTCAATGCAGGACTTAATACTTCCCGCTGTTTTACAGGGAGTATCGTGATCATCAGGGCAAAGATCAAAATTCCGATAGGGAGGTGGATCAGCAAGGGGTGTAGACGGCCTAACTGCTCAAACATGCCAAAACTTTATCATGGGTATAAACTTAACCCAAAATCTACAATTGTGCTGATTTTGTCTATAGCTAAAGCATAGATTTTTTAAGCAATTGCTGAGCCCCGCAAGTCTTGCCCATTCCCCACATTAATCACATTTCACTTCCGTGTTGGTGGTATTTTCCTTCGTTTCCACTACGATCTTATAAAACGACGAGGGCATGGATGATACATTTATGACCGCATGCCGATCTTTCACTGGCACTTCTGACATCATTCTGTATTCGTCCTTTCCTCCTTCCTTAAACCTGTTGGTTGGGCTTATCCAGATCTTAACTGTCCCTGGGGAATTGACCGCATTCCAGCTGATATCCAGCTTGCCCTGAAAACAATGAGCAACAGGGCGGGTCACGGACACCGGGCCGATCAGCGGGATGCCATCCACTTCGCGGAGTGCTTCCAAGGGTATTTCTATTTTAAGATGCCGCGCAATGGTTGGCATGATGTCTACGATAGCCGCATCATATCTGTCTGCATATTCATTCAACGTTGTATTTGCAATGATCCACCCGGAACGTTCTCGGGATGATTGACCTCCGTGATCACGACCGTCCACTGCAGACCGCCCATGGTCAGTGGTGATGATGATCAGCCATTCCTCTTTATGTTCCTTTTGCCTGTATTGGATGGCTTTCCACAGCGCGCCGATCTGTTGGTCTAAGTAGGCCACTGCCTGATCCATCTGTTTACTGTCACCATGAGAATGTCCCATATCGTCCGTGTACTCAAGATAAACCCAGGACAGGTCGGGGGACTCTTCCCTAATGGCCTTAGATGCTTCGGCCACTACCTTCTCATCGATCTGGTGCATATAGTATTTCTGCTTATCATGGGGGAACATCATGGTATCCAACTCATACCCGTCAGCGTGCATGTCCACCTTAACTCCTCCCGCCTGCGGCAGGCCATCGCCCAACAGTTTGGTCCGGTTGTCCAGCCAGCTGCTGAATACGGCAATCTTTTTCTTTGGATACTGTTCCTTGAATAAACGGAAGATGTTTCGATAATGATAATTAGGCGCCGTAATACTGTTGTCCCACACATTGTGTTTATTAGCCCAGGTTCCGGTAAGTACAGAATTGTAGCCCACGGCAGAAATGGTGGGTGACTGATTGTAGCTGCCTTTATCGCCCCCAACATAGGCCCTGGTGTAATTGCCTGCATGGATGATGGAACGAATATTGGGCGTTGAGGCCCGCTCGATCACGTCCGCCGGAATCCCATCTGCGATCACGAAGACCGCTTTTTGCCCTGCGGCAGAAATAGCCAGCAACATCAGGGCGGCAGATATGCTATATCGTAGTTTGTTCATCCCCATGAAGATAGAGTGAATGCTTCAATGTGAAAAACAGATCAACGGCACCATTCCCCCACATTCCCCCACATTCATCACATTCCCCACATTCATCACATTCCCCACATTCATTCTCCCACATTCATCACATTCCCCACATTCATCACATGGCTCCCACAATCGCCTCCAACATTTTCTTCATTTCATTGACCTTATCAGGCCGGGCCGAGGCCAGATTTTTGGTTTCTCCCGGGTCGTCTGCCAGATTGTACAATTGGGGCTCCGGAAGATTTCCCAGTTCTGTATTTGTCTCCTTATTGCGTTTAGGTCCTTTAGAGGGCTCAATATATTTCCATTTCCCCTTGATCAGTGATAAGGTGGAGTTTACAGACTGTTCCACGAGGAACTCCCGCGACCGGTTACTTTGATTTAGCAATACCTTAAGATTATTCCGGCTATCGGGTGCCTGGCCAGGTGTTACGGCTACGCCGGTAAGACTAGCCAAACTTGCATAAAGATCGATTTGGCTGAACAGCGCGGCATTGGTCTTATTAGGCTTAACGGTACCTTTCCAGCTCACGATAAAGGGCACCCTGGTACCACCTTCAAACGCGCTGTATTTGCCACCCCGGTATATGCCCCCGGGTTGATGGTTGCCTAATTTTTCAACGGCTTCGTCTTGGTAACCATCATCGATAACCTGCCCGTTATCGCTGGTAAAAATGATAAGGGTATTATCTAAAAGTCCATTTTTCCTCAACATGGCCTGAAGTTCCCCTACTGTCCAATCCAGTTGTAGCAATGCATCCCCCCGGGGGCCCATTCCACTCTTTCCTGCAAAACGGGCGTGTGGAAGTCGTGGCACATGAATATCATGGGTAGAGAAATATAAAAAGAAGGGGGTTGATTTTTGCTTGCTGATATAGGTTTCCGCTTTCTTAACCAGGATGTCGGCAAAGTCCTCATCTACCCAAAGGGCGGACCGGCCACCGGACATAAATCCAATACGGCTTACTCCGTTTACAATGGTCATGTTGTGCCCGTGTGAAGGATGCATTTTCAGTAGTTCCGGGTTGTTTTTTCCCGTTGGTGCATTTGGGTCAACGGGGCCTGCATAACTTACTTTGATGGGATCATTCTTGTCCAGGTTCACTACTTCATGATTCTCGACGAACACACAGGGTACACGATCGCCGGTAGCAGGAATTAAGAATGAATAATTGAATCCTATCTCCAGTGGCCCGGGCGCAATCTTCCCATTCCAGTCAGCTCCTTTTGCGTCACCCAAACCAAGGTGCCATTTGCCTATCACTGCGGTATGGTAGCCTGCTGTCTGTAGCATAGCAGGCAAGGTGTTGGTTGAAAGGGGAATGATGAGTGATGCATCCCCGGGGGCAACACCGGTTCCTTTTTTTCGCCATGCATATTTCCCCGTTAACAAAGAAAATCGTGAGGGGGTGCATGTTGCCGAAGTAGCATGGGCATTGGTGAAACGCACACCGTTTTTTGCAAGGAGGTCGATGTTTGGAGTTGCAATGGAGGATGTACCATAGCAACCGAGATCGCCATACCCAACATCGTCCGTATAGATCAGAACGATATTGGGCTTCACGCCCTTTTTAGCCTGCGCATGAAGTCCGGTTCCAAAAGAAAACACCAGGCATGCCAACAAGATTTTTTTCAATAGTGTCTTCATGTCATTTCATTTACGGTCGGCATTCGCCGACATTCATCAGATTCATCAGATTCCCCACATTCATCACATTCATCACATTCTTCACATTCTTCACATTCTTCACATTCTTCACATTCATCACATTCATCACATTCCCCACATTCATCACATTCTAATGGGCAACGGCGGCCCATCAAAAGCACCCTGCATCAGTGGTGTATCCATGGGTACTCCTGCTATTCGTTCCCTGAGCAACCTGAGGCCATAGATGGGGCCATGCCATAGGTTGATCAGTGTGCCCTCACAGCCCCGGTCCGGCATCTTTCTCACATGCATCGCCATGTACGCTTCAAACGCTGTAAAGGCTTCATTGAACATGAGGATAGCCTTTTGTCTTTCCGTATCGGAATAAGTGCCGTCTGCATTTTTTTTCAATGTCTGGATCCTGCAAGCGGAACGGAAAGCAGTAAGGTACAATATACTTGTGGTGAGCCGGTTTTGAACCAACTCCAACTCGTTCAATGCAAAAGATGACAACCCTTTTCTCGGAATACTGTTTATGGTGTTGGATACATCCAGATACATTTCTCGAACCTTATCAAGGGTAGCGGTATCGATCCAGTTATAGGGGCCGCCATTGGACCATGCCCCTAACCAGCAGAAGCCATAATTGGGCAGGTCGTTTGTTGAAATCCGGTCGATGGTCTCCAGGTCTTTCATCGAAGAGGCAAATCTTTCGGGGTTGTTATACCCAAGCGCTTTTGCCCGTTCGATGTAGAATTGCTGTTTGGGAATGGGCCCCTTCATAGCCGATTCAGCGGCATATTTTGCTGCCATTGCATTTTCGGCTGTGCGCCAGTGGTTGAAGAGTACCGCATTGAGCTGTTTCCCTTTCCGGGTGGAGTCTAGTTGTTGAAACAGTGCACCAATTCCCTCAACAGGATTCTGAAGACTGAACATTAGTCCGTCAAACTCAATCCAGGAGAAGACCGTTGTCTTTTGAAGGTCGGAGTCCGACTTGTGAATGTTCGAAAAATGGTTGGCCGTTCTCACGCTCCCGTGCCCGGGCATTACCGTGACTTCGCATTCGGGCATGGATTGTCTTACAAGCCGGTATGCGATGTCCGCATGATTGGTGATGGTGCAGTAAATGCCCAGTTTAAGTGTAACTTTTTTTGAACTGAACCATGGATCACGGGTGAGTTGCCTGATAGCCTCAGCATGTCTTCCCACCTGGAGGATAAGATTATCGAGATCCGTCTGTTGTTTTTGGATGCGGTTGATCAGAAAGGTATCCTTGAGTGTCTCAGGCCCAAACCATGTAACGAGCACATTCTTTACGGCGGTGTCTGTGCACGTGTTTCCCCATCCGCCTAGCTCTTCGGTATTGATCTCCAACTCATCGATCATGGGGTAATTGATCAACGCTGATTTGCAATTATCGATGATGTAGGAAACATCGCCTCTTGTTCTGGGTTCGATCGAAAAATGCACTTTAAGACCTATTCGCTTTGCGTGGTTCATGAGTTCCCGCATCCAATCCACTGCCATCCTGCTCCTGATCTCCCTTTGATGATAAAATGGTTCGATTTCGGGTATGGAAAAGATGTTCTGGTTGAAGCGGATGCTTTTTCTGAAAAATTCGGTCTGTGGTATATTATGTGCCCGGTTGTTGAAAAAGTTTCCGGCGTATTCCGTACTGTCGCCCGTGTATACTTCATGCCAGAGGTTGGGATAACTGTGGATGGCGATTTCGTTAAAACGCATTCTCACCATTCGTGTCAGGTACTCCCTGGCTTCTTCCAGCGGGTAGGATGATATATCCATGGGGAAATTGACATGCTGTCGGATACCCCGCCAGCGTGTGTAGGGAATTGTTGTATAGGTCCTGGCCTTTAAGGTATCGAAACGAATGCTTCTAGGCAGATCCGTCCCCGTCAGCTCAAACCGAAATCCCAGGTGTTCCATAAAGCCATGGGCCGCATGCAGGATCTCCGTGCTGCCCTCACCAGCAAGCGTGACATGGGTACTGCTGCCATCCTGGCTGAAACCAAAAGAGAATGCCCCAATTTTTAAGGAAGAGGAGCGACGCAAATGAAATACTATTTTTCGCTTATCAGTGGAACTCAGATAAGGAGTCAGAAAATCTGAGATCTCCTTTGTGGCAAAGATGATGGTAGAGTTGTCGGCAATTTCAGGTTCTGGAAAATACTCGATCTTTTGGGCACGGGTGAGACCGGAAATGAACAACAGTAATAGAAGACTCAAATATGGCTTCATGGGCTTTGGTCATTTTGCACTGCAATGGTACGTAAACTATACCGTCGAAAATCTCGTTGTAGATTTACTCTGCCCAGTTCAACAAGGTGCCCCGAGTGGGTGTCTTATCTTTAGGAAAACTGTTAAACAGTCTGGATGATGGATGTGCAAGACCATGAAGAACACTGGAAAAAATAATACTGATACTAAAATGACAAAGCATTTCTTTCTATTGGGAATACATCTTGTGGCTTGCCTTTTCCGTGTTAGTGCACAGGTAGACATAACCCCTTATCATGTAAAATGGTCGGAGCAGAGCATCAATTCATCCGGATCGATGCCCATTGGTAATGGTGATGTTGGCGCCAATGTATGGGTAGCAAAAGAAGGGACACTGAACTTGTTGATTTCAAAAACGGACGCTTACAGTGAAATAGGCCGGCTGCTTAAAATTGGGAAACTGGAGATTAAGTTTTCTCCCAACATACTGGACGGAAAAGATTTTCAACAGGAGTTGGTTCTTGAAAAAGGGTTATTGAACGTGCATGTTAAGGCAGCAGGGAAAACCATGAAGTTGTCGTGCTGGATTGATGCGCTTGCGCCAACCATTCATATTGAAGGGGAAAGCAACTTCCCGGTGGAAGTAGAGGTGAGTAATAAGATCTGGAGAACCCGGTCACGACCTCTCACCGGAAACGAAAGACACTCGGGGTATGGCGTAGCCTTCAGGAATGACCCTTTCATGACGGAGGTGGATACTGTTTTGGCATTCGATCAAGCGATAGGCTGGTGTCATGAAAACAAAAGCTCCATCTGGGAGATGACGCTCGATAACCAAAATATAGCTGAGTTCAGGAAACATGGTACTGATCCATTGATCGGTCAACATTTTGGTGCAATCGTTGGGGGGAAAGGATTCATGCCCAAAGACCCGTTGACACTTTCATCAACAGAACCGATGAGAAAATTTGATCTCCATGTTGTTGTTGACAAGTCAAAGTACGTGTCTGTGGAAGGCTGGAAGAATGGCATGACCTCAAAGCTTGACAAGAGCATCAGTTCAAATCATAGCAACAGCAAATCGAAACACACCGCGTGGTGGTCTTTATTCTGGAACAAGCACTATATCATCATACGCTCAGATTCTGCGAAGGAGAAAACTTTTGAAATCACGCAGGCTTATATGCTTCAGCGCTACATGAATGCATGCGCAGGACGAGGTGCATTGCCAATCAAATTCAATGGCTCCATATTTACTGTTGATCTACATGAAGACATGGGTAGCGGGAAGAAGGGGTTTGATGCAGACTACCGGGAATGGGGAGGCAATTACTGGTTTCAGAATACGCGCCTTATCTATTGGCCGATGCTGCATTCCGGGGATACCGAGATGATGAGGCCCTTTTTTGACCTGTACCTCAATGCCCTTGAGCTGGGCAAATGTCGAACACAGAAATATTTCAATCATGGTGGGGCTTATTTCCCTGAAACCATGACCCCATGGGGAGCTTACCTGATTGACAATTACGGCTGGGACAGGCAGGGGAAGAAGGATGGCATGTCAGACAATCTATATATCCGGTATTACTGGCAAAATGGGTTGGAGCTGAGTGTGATGATGGTTGAGTATTTCGAATACACACGAGATACGGCCTATTTCTCGGCTAAGATGATACCCTTCATCAAAGAGATTCTGAAATTCTATGACCAGCATTACAAAAGGGACAACGCCGGCAAACTTTGGATTAGCCCAGCGCAATCACTGGAAACATTTCAGGAAGGCGTGATCAATCCCACTCCAGAGATCGCTGGACTTTTGTTTGTCATAGAACAGATCATGAAGCACCAATCCATGTTTTTGGATATGAATTTCATCAACACTTGCAAGAAGCTACAAGGAGAACTTCCTCCTATTCCGGTGCTGGACACTAAGGGTGTCAAGTCTATTGCAGCTGGCAGTAACCTGGGCGAGAGACTGAACATTGAAAATCCGGAACTCTACGCGGTCTTCCCCTACAGGATATTTGGTTTGGATAAGCCCGACCTGGATCTGGCTCGCAATACATTCAATGCAAGACCGATAAAAAGATCCAACTGCTGGCACCAGGATGCCATACAGGCGGCACTGCTCGGCCATACTGCCGAAGCTAAAAGCATGGTGACCCGGAATTTTCTTACGAAGCATGAAGGCAGTCGCTTTCCAGCGTTCTGGGGTCCGGGCAATGATTGGGTTCCGGATCAGGACCATGGGGGTGTCACATCCTTGGCACTTCAATATATGCTCATCCAGACTGAGGGAAACAGTTCAACGCTGTTCCCCGCCTGGCCCTCAGCCTGGAATGTTGAGTTCAAATTACATACTTCAGGAGAGGGTGTTATTGAGGGAAAATATGAAAAGGGCAAAGGCGTAAGAATAAGTAAAAAGCCGCAGGGCTTGGACTTGAAAATAATGATGGAGTAATCTGCGACTAAACCCGTTCCAGCATATACGGATATGTATTGCCTGCATTCCATTGGGCAACAAACACGTTTTTATCGGGGTCGATACACACGTCATGGCAATGCTTAAAAACAGGAACTCCCTGTACCATCGGAGATAAATCTCCGTTCTTATATACTGGTTTAGTTCCGCCCGGATTCGACACTACTTTGTTGCTGCCATTTAGTATGGTTACGAAACCTGCGTTGTAAGTGAGCATATGGTTTTTAAGTGCAGAAAAACAAACGCCGGAATACAAATACTCGCCATCAAAAACGGCCCTGCTGACATAAGCGCCAGGCATTTGGATCGATGAACGGTAAGTGCCATCCAGGCTGAAGATCTTGAAGCAGGTCTTCACCCGATCTGTACACATGAGCACAGGATCATTGGGATTACGCACATCAAGTGTAACGCCATGTGCCTGTTTGAAATATTTTTCGCCAAAACTGTCGCCGCCGAATTTCCTGATGAATTCACCCTTTGCAGAATATTGAAGGATAAACTGTGAGCCATAGCCATCAGCGATGTAAATGTCCCCATTCGGGCCAACACAGGTTTCGGTGGGTTTAAACTTATCGCAGTCGCCATACTGGCCAATCAATTTGGGATGCTTTATGGTCATCAGTATCCGCCCATCCAATGTAGCCTTGTATACTTCGCCTAATTCATGATCGGTAATATACAGGAACTCTTCTCCGCCTTCATCATGAATGGTAAGGCCATGCCCACCCGGAAATTGATTGCCCCAGGTTCCCAGCAGCTTACCTGATCGATCGTAGATGATGATGTTATTCCTGGTTTCATTGGTAAGCAGAAATATCCGTTTTCTCTTGTCCATCACCATCTCATGGCAATCTTTAACCGGAACGCGAGCATCGAGGATGCCCCATTTGTCATTCACCCGGTATCTAAAGTCCCCATGTCCGATGACCGGTCCTTTGGGCCTGGTACCGCTGATTACATGGAATGGCTGGAAAATGGCGGCACCCAGCAGCCCTATTGTGGCATTGGCTAAAAATGATTTTCTGTTCACGAGCGAAAGTTGGTTCTGTCTAAAAATAAGGTTCAACCGTCCATTCTCCACATTAATCACATTCATCACATTCCCCACATTTCCCACATTTCCCACATTCCCCACATTCCCCACATTAAAAAACCATCAGACTTTGTCTGATGGTTTTTTAATGTGGTAGCCCGTACGAGATTCGAACTCGTGATTCCTCCGTGAAAGGGAGATGTCTTAACCCCTTGACCAACGGGCCATTTAATTTTTCGGAGTGCAAAGATATGGAGCAGAGCAAATAACTCCAAAAAAATCTCGCAACCTTTTGATCCCTGAATCCGTCAATCCGCTTATTCGGAAATCCGTCAATCCTCCGTACCTTTGCCATCCATTTCAAACAATCAAGAACCACTCATGAGTACAGTTAAAGTTGCGATCAATGGTTTCGGAAGGATAGGCCGTTTGGTATTCAGGCAGATCCATGACATGAAAGGAATAGACGTAGTTGCCATCAACGATCTCACTTCCCCTAAAGTATTGGCCCATCTGTTAAAATACGACACCGCCCAGGGCCGGTTTAACGCCGATGTAACGGCAACGGACAATGCCATCGTTGTGAACGGATCAGAAGTGTTGATCTATGCGCAAAAAGATCCCGCCCAAATTCCATGGGGCGCGCATCAGGTAGACGTGGTGTTGGAGTGTACAGGATTTTTTACGGATAAAGACAAAGCCTCGGCCCATATCACCGCAGGAGCCCGCAAGGTGGTTATCTCTGCCCCTGCCACAGGCGATCTGAAAACGGTTGTATTCAATGTTAACCACAATATCCTCGACGGTTCAGAAAGCGTGATCAGCTGCGCTTCCTGCACCACCAACTGCCTGGCGCCCATGGCGAAGGTGTTGGAAGATAACTTCGTCATTCTCGGAGGTCTGATGACTACCGTTCACGCGTACACCAATGATCAAAATACCCATGACTCCCCGCACGCTAAAGGCGATCTTCGCCGTGCAAGGGCAGCGGCTGAGAACATTGTTCCCAACACCACAGGCGCGGCAAAAGCCATAGGTCTGGTACTACCCAGCCTGAAAGGTAAACTGGATGGCACTGCTCAACGCGTGCCTGTCTTAACGGGATCACTGACCGAATTAACCACCGTACTCGGGAAGAAAGTGACCGTCGATGAAGTGAATGCAGCAATGAAGGCAGCCGCTAACGAAAGCTTTGGGTATACGGAAGACGAGATCGTGAGCAGCGACGTAATTGGTATCGCCTTCGGATCCCTGTTCGATGCTACGCAAACCAAAGTGCTTACCGTAGGTGAGGTGCAGATGGTTAAAACCGTTAGCTGGTACGATAATGAAATGAGCTACGTGAGTCAGCTCGTGCGCACGGTTGATTATTTCGCAAGGCTGATTACCAAATAAGAATTCTTTTTCACAAAACCGCAACTCATGAAAGCAGTCTTACCTTGCACTGGCTTCAAGGGCTGCGGTTTTTTAATTTCATTTTATGCCGGATATCTCCCAGTACAACTTCGCTGGATTAAAAGCACTGGTCAGGGTTGATTTCAATGTGCCCCTGAACGATAAATTAGAGATCACAGACGATAACAGGTTGCGGGCCTCCTTGCCCACAATAGAGAAGATCCTGGCAGGAGGGGGCTCTGTTATCCTGATGAGTCACCTGGGAAGACCGAAAGATGGCCCTGCTGATAAATACTCGCTAAAACACCTGGTTCCTCATCTGTCCACGCTCTTGAAGGAGAAGACAGTGTTTTTTGCGAACGATTGTATCGGAGAGCAGGCATACCTCACAGCCGGTATGCTGAAAGGAGGCGAAGTATTGTTGTTGGAAAATCTGAGGTTTTATAAGGAAGAAGAGAAGGGTGACCGGGGCTTTGCAGAAAAACTTTCTAAACTGGGTGATGTGTACGTCAATGATGCCTTCGGAACGGCCCACCGTGCACACGCTTCTACTGCGGTGATCGCTGATTTTTTCGCCCCTGATAAGAGGATGTTCGGCCTGCTGATGGAGAAAGAGGTGGTAAGTGCGGAAAAAGTACTTCATAGTGGCGCAAAGCCTTTCACGGCCATCATTGGAGGCGCTAAGGTTTCTGACAAGATCATGATCATTGAGAACCTGTTGGAGAAGGCCACCGACATCATCATCGGGGGCGGCATGGCATATACGTTTATGAAAGCACAGGGCGGACATATTGGAAATTCGCTTTGTGAAGACGACAGGTTGACCGTGGCTTCCGAACTGCTGAAAAAAGCAGATGCTGCGGGCGTGAATATTCACCTTCCATCGGACTCAGTGATTGCCGATAAGTTCGATGCAGCGGCCCAGGTATCCGTGGCTCCCAGTAATAATATCCCCTCCGGATGGATGGGCCTGGATATTGGTGAGCATGCATGCAACCAATTCACCAACGTTATACATCATTCGAAGGTGATTCTTTGGAACGGACCGATGGGCGTTTTCGAGATGGAGAAGTTCCAGCATGGAACCAAAGCCATTGCGAAGGCCGTTGCAGAAGCTACTGATAAGGGCGCTTTCAGCCTGGTAGGCGGGGGCGACAGTGTAGCGGCGGTGAACCAGTTCGGGTTTGCTGATAAAGTAAGTTTCGTGTCAACGGGCGGCGGCGCCATGCTGGAGTATTTTGAAGGGAAGGAGTTGCCTGGGATCGCTGCGATTAAATCATGATACATCTGAAGCAAACGCAGGACTAGTTTTTTCGTATTATCACCGTATATTTACTTATCAAAATCAGATAAAATGAAAAATGTAGGTTTAATTGTTGTTATTGTTGCTCTGTTACTTCTTGGTGGTTGCGGATGCAGCGGTTATAATAACATGGTTACCCAGGATCAGAATGTAAAAGGTAAATGGGGTAATGTACAAAGCGAATACCAGCGCCGGACAGACCTGATACCTAACCTTGTAAACACGGTAAAAGGTGCCGCCAACTTCGAACAGCAAACACTTACCGATGTGATCGAAGCCCGTGCTAAAGCAACACAAACCACCATTGATCCCGCAAACCTTACCCCGGAGAACCTGGCGAAATTCCAGCAGGCACAGGGGGAAGTGTCAAGTTCCCTCAGTAGGTTACTCGTTACCATTGAAAGGTACCCCGACCTGAAGGCAAATGCCAATTTCCAGAATTTGCAGGCGCAGTTGGAAGGAACGGAGAACCGGATCAAGGTAGCACGCAACGATTTCAATGGATCTGTGCAGACTTTCAATACTTCGGTGAAGACCTTCCCGAATAATATTTTCGCTACCATGTTCGGCTTTAAAGAGAAGGGATTCTTTGCCGCAGAACCCGGTTCAGAAAAAGCGCCTTCAGTTGATTTCAGTAAATAAATCCAACCAGTGGGACTATTTTCATTTGGTCCGCCTAAGCCTGTATTCTTCTCTGAGGAAGAACAGAAAAAAATCGTTGAAGCCATTCGTGAGCAGGAGAGACGAACCAGCGGCGAGATTCGCGTTTTTGTAGAGAAAAAATGCAAATTTGTGGATCCCGTTGACCGTGCTGGCGAAGTGTTCATGGGCCTGGAAATGGAACATACGGCGCACAGGAATGGCGTGCTGATCTATATTGCGTATAAAGACAAACAGCTCGCCATTTTCGGGGACGAAGGCATTTATCGCGAGCTTGGTCAGGAATTCTGGCATGCTGAAGTGGCTAAAATCCTTAAGGAGTTCGATGCGCACCATTTCGCGGATGGGATCATCGAGATCATCAGGGATATTGGCGATGCGTTGATCCGGCATTTTCCGTACGACAGAACAGACAAGAATGAATTGCCCGACGATATCGTATTCGGACATTAATGAAAAAGTTATTACTACCCATATTTCTCTTCCTTTCCCTGTTTGCTGCGGCGCAGATCGAAAAGGCTTTACCCGAGGCGCCTAATCCGCCTAAACTGGTGGTGGACTTTACGGGAACGCTGACTACCGATCAGCGGGATGCCCTTGAGCGTAAGCTGGTGGCTTACGACGATACCACTTCAAATCAGGTTGCCGTGGTCATAGTGGCTACTACAGGCGATTATGACATTGCTGAGTTTTCATTCGCATTGGGCAGGAAATGGGGTATTGGCAACAAGGAGAAAAACAACGGTGTGCTGCTCTTGATCGCAAAGAACGACCGCAAGGTTTTCATTGCGCCGGGGTATGGACTGGAAGGTGCCATTCCGGATATCATTGCGAAGCAGATCGTAGACAATATCATCGTTCCCAATTTCAAAGGCAGTGATTTTTACGGGGGGATTGACCAGGGCACGGATGCCATCATTTCGGCGGCGGCGGGTGAATTCGAGGCCGAGCCGGGTTATGCCAATAGGGGCAAGAAGAGAGGATTCCCCCTCGGCGTCATCATCTTCATCCTTTTCATCGTGATCCTGATGTCGAGGGGCGGAGGTGGCGGCGGATCTTTCATGAGCCGCAGGGGGTATAAGAACGTTAATCGGCCCAACGTATTCTGGTTCCCGCCAATCGGTGGCGGCGGAGGCGGAGGCGGGGGCGGGGGCTTCGGCGGTGGCGGCGGCGGTTTCGGCGGCTTCGGCGGCGGCGGTTTTGGTGGAGGTGGCGCCGGTGGCAGTTGGTAATTGTTGATTATTACATTATTCTATCCATCATTTGGATTAGCTTTGATTTATGCGCTTCATGCTCATCACGCTGATCTGCTTCATTCCTGGGATGCTCAAATCCCAGCATGTTCACTTCGTCTATATCCAGAGCGAGCTGCAGCAAACTTTTTATATAAAAAAAGCAGGCGAGGTCATTTCTTCCTCCTCATCAGGCTTCGTTATCCTTCCTAAACTTCCCTCCGGCACCCATCAGTTTACGATAGGCTTCCCAAAAAATCAGTGGCCAGAGTATGATTTCCAGGTGGAGGTCAATTCCAGCGATCGTGGTTTCACCCTTAAGAATTTTGACGAAAAGGGTTGGGGATTGTTTGATCTCCAATCTGCGGATATCATTATGGGCAGGAAGATCGAGCCACCAAAAGCACAACAACTGCCCGAAGCGCCAAAGAGCAACGATCCGTTTTCAGTGATCCTTGCTTCAGCAGTGGGGGATGAGGGGATCCGGGAAACCGGCCTGATTGCGATGACGGTGTCACGTTCTGTACCGTTAGCGTCTGTCCCTGCGACTTCAAAGAGCACTTCAACTGCCCCGCTGGTGGCGAGGACAGAAGCCCTGCCTGAGGCGCCAAAGCCTGCTTCGGTGCCAGCGCCTGCTCCTGCCCAACCAAAAACTGTTGCGGTCAATACGCCGTCACAGCAGGAGGGGCCGAAGAAAGAAACGGAAGCCGTGGTATCAGCTAAAGCGATAGATCCTGGCATGAAGGCGGAAACAGTTCCTCCGGTAGCTAAGGCAGAAACCCCCACGGCGGCGAA
>JBBAJO010000008.1:3545-137997 GCA_040404005.1 Chitinophagaceae bacterium | reverse complement strand
TAAGCTCCATGCTACCGCCAATGCCTGCACCGCTTTTCCAGTTGTAGGCTATAAATGGCTGCAAGTATAATTGACTCACATCGGCCCGGGATTTGTCGCCTGCAAACGACCACAACTGGTTAATCAATCCGCCATAGGTCCAGCCGTTGGCTTGTTTTAGTGCCACAGCCGAAGGACCAATGGCCCATTTTTTTGTGCCCAAAAAATTATTGGTTGCAGTAGGTATTAGCAGGGCCGGCCCTGCGCCCCAGGTCAGACCATTTTTTGCTTCTTTTGGCGAAAAAAATGCGGAGGCAAGGGCATCACTCAAACCACTCTCATGCGTGTTTTCGCCGGTAATGTCAAACTGCGATATAATGGGCAAAACTACCCTTGTTATGAGGTTCCATTTGGGTGAAATGCTTATAGGAACAACGGGCTGCACATTAATAATATTGCGACTGCCATTGAACCTGCCAATGCCATAATCGGTATTTACCTGAAACGGCAAACTGATAAGCGACGACACCGGGTTGGCCAGTTTTTTTGCCAGTTCTTCGGCACTTTCTGCCTTTTTTTCCTGTGCAAAACTCAATTGAGTAATGAATAGCATTGGGATTAATAATCCAAGTAATGGTTTCTTCATGAATCTACAATTTGGCTGAATAGTAGATTGTTTAAAAATATCTAACATAAACCTGTTATACATTAATTGTTTTTACTTTTATTTATTAAGTAGATTTTCCTGCTGAAATGGTTTCCATCACCTTAATATTGATGATCTCTTTGGGATCGATCTTCATCGGGTTCCTGTTGAGAATCGCCAGGTCTGCAAGTTTGCAGGCTGTAATCATTCCCTTGGTTCCTTTTTCGAAATACTGGTAAGCACTATACCTTGTTATGAACAGCAATACCTGGTAAGGTGTGAGCTTTTCTGCTTCCCCGATCACGGCATTGATTCTGCTGGTTCTGTTCACAGCAGTGTGCATAATCATGATGGAACTGGGCAATCCAACCGGGGCGTCATGGTGTTCAATAAATAGGAGACATTTCTTATAGGCGATTTGTGCAGGAGAAATACTGACTGCGCGTTTCGGACCCAGTGTTTCATCTCGGTGCCAATCGACCCAACAGAAGGTATGCATACTAAAAAAGGACGGTATGATCCCAAGATTCTTTAAGCTGTCTAACTGATCATATCTGGCAGTTTGGGCATGGATCATTACGGGTCTGCGATCTTTTGCACCCAGTTTCTCGGTAGCGCGTCGAGCGGACCTGGTCATCATATCGCCGGCGGCATCTCCATTGCAGTGCATCAAAACTTGCCAGTACTTTGAAAAGGAATATTCCACTAATGAGTCCAGTTGTGTTTGCCTGGGAAAACCGGGATAACCCCGATAGCTTTTAGGTTGGCCTGCAGGAGTAACTTTATAAGGTTTGGAGAGATAAGCCGCTTTTCCCTGGGGCGATACATCCTGCGTGATCTTGACACCAGCGATACGGAAATGCCGGTCGTAAGTTGCGCTTGTACCAGACTTTCCCATCATATCTTTTAATTCCACCAAAACAGGACATGCAGCCACATCCACATCGAGTTCTCCTGAAGCGGCCGGGCTTCTCCATACTTCAACGATATTGGGTGCGGCAGCACCTTCCAGAACGGTGGTGAATCCAAACTCCTTGTATGCTTGTAGGCCTGCCTTAGCCATTTGGATACTCATCGTTGAATCAAACTTGCTAAAAAGTTTCATCATCACTATGTCGCCCGCTATTTCTTCCAGCACCCCGTTGGGTGTTTTGCCCTGTTTCTCTAAATCCACATACCATTGTTGCAGGGTCTTTATCAAAGTTTCGATATCGTTTACCGGGCCATCCGGAGGAGGGAGTATGTTCCCTGCCATCTTTTGAAATCCCACATAGAAGGCATGGCCATGCACATCCAAAAATCCGGGCGACATGAGCTTGCCATGAAGATCAACCATTTGGTGGCCTTCACCGGCTTGTTTCATTGATTCGTCTTTTGCTCCTGCATACAGGATCTTGCCAACTTTTACTACTACCGCTTCTACATAGGCAGCGCTGTCACCTTCCATGGTAACGATGTCGCCGTTGTGATACATAACGGACGCAGTGGAATTGACTTCATTTGATGCCAACGTGGTCTTGCCTAAAGATGTGGAAGAGTTGCAAGCCAGGCTCAACCAGAATGCAAGTATGCATATTGGGAGTATTCGCATCATAGGGAGATTAGTGTGTTCTCATCATTTTTTGTAGCCCGTCTTGCCACCAGTGGTATTATTGACGAAGCCGTCGTGTTCCGAAGAAACAATTTTTTCATGCTGATGGTCTTAGCGGTTGCCGACTATTTCTTGAATACTGTTTTTCCGTCCTTGACGGTTTCCACTACGGAAATATCTTTAATGGCATTGACATCCACTTTCAGTGGATTTTTGTCGAGGATCACCAGATCTGCCCTCTTGCCAGCTTTCAGGGTACCCTTGCTGTCCTCTTCAAAATATTGATAGGCCCCATTGATGGTCAGTGCCTTCAGGCCTTCGTAGGGTGTTATGCGCTCAGCCTCCCCAACGATCACGCCGCTGCGTGATACGCGGTTCACAGATGACCACAAAAGGAACAATTGATCCAACGGCGTTACCACATTGTCTGTATGATTGGTGGGGTTGAGTCCTTTATTCAAGGCCGATCTCATGGGACTCAAGAATCCTGCGCGCTCCTTGCCAAGGTTAGCGATATGTACATCGCCCCAGTAATAGGTATGGTTGGTGAAGAATGATGGCAGCATGCGATACTGCTTGTATTTGTCCAGCTGATCAGGACGCATGATCTGCGAATGGATAATCACCGTTCTGCGATCCGTAGTACTGTCGCCCAATGTCCTGACCGCGTACTCATGTCCTTTGATCATCATGTCTATGGAGGCATCGCCATTGCAATGGGAGAAAAGCTGAACCCCATTTTTGTAGCAGGACAGCATCAGTTGGTTGATTTGTTCCTGCGTCATATTCGCGAATCCCACGCAATGATGGGTACAGCCGGGAACAGGGGTAAGGTAGGGCTTTGTCAGAAATGCAGTCTTGCCCTGGGGAGAGCCGTCGGTGGCCATCTTCAGCCCCTGGTATTTAACATGGTTGTTATAGGCTCCCCATTTTACTTTTCCTGTACCCAATACCTCTTTGGCGTAGATGAACGCGGGTAGCGTGATCAGATCCAGGTATAATTCGCCTCTTGCAGCTGCCGTATCCAATAAGATCATTTTATCCATCATGGCGAGGTGTTCGTTAGCTGTAGTCACGCCGCAACTGGCATAATAAGCCTGGGCGTCCCGGATCTTTTTCATCTCCACATCCATTGGAAGGGGTTTGCTCACCAGGGGTATGAAGGGTTGCATGGCCATTTCCTGCACCAGGCCATCCAGATCCTGAGATCCTTTCTTACGAATAAAGGTCCCGCCTGTGGGGTCCTTGGTAGCGGAATTGATGCCGGCCAATTTGAATGCGGCCGTATTTGCCACCAACATATGCCCTGAAGCGTGCTTCAGGATAACAGGGTTATTGGGGAAGGCAGCGTCGAGATCCGCAGAATTGGGATGCCTTTTTTCTGTGAGCATGTCGGCATCGTATCCGAACCCTACCAGCAGATCCCCGTCCTTAGCGTTTAACTTAGTACCCAGCGCCTTTATAGCCGTAATGATGCCAGGTATATCAGTCACCTTGCCAATCGGAGGCGGGTTGAGGTCAGCCTGCAGCAACCCGTCTGCGTAGGTGAGCATATGACTGTGCCCGTCTATAAACCCCGGCAAAAGGGTCTTTCCCCCAAGGTCTACTATGACGTGATCTTTTCCGGCCACCTTGATGGCTTCCTCTTTAGACCCCGTAAACAATATTTTTCCGTCTTTCACGGCCAGCGCGTCAACATAAAGCGGTTGATCCCCTTCCATGGTCAGGATGTCACCATTCACGTAAACTGAAATACCGTTTGGGGTTTCCGCTCCCCCTTTAGGTGACTGCTGACAGGAAGTAAACAAGAACAATAGACACAGAATAGATACGCCGCTTTTCATATTACATTTTAAGTTGGCGTAAGTTAGGATAAGCCCCTGCCCCATGCAGTTGGAATGCTTGGGCAACTGTTGCAACTCCAAGAAATGAAACAAATGGAAGCTCAGTTCATGCCGATCTGCTTCGCGCTGGACGCGATGTATTTCTTAATAATGTCTACCTGTGCCGGGCTTAACCGGTCGCCGAAATTGGGCATACCCAGGGGCTGAAGCAGCCCTTTGAGCACGATGTTGTCGAGCAGGTCAAATTTCACCTTTTGCATATGTCCCAAATCGGGCAGCGCTCCGTAATTATAATCGACAGGCCCAAAGCAGGGAAAACAATACTGCTGACAGATCTTTGAACCCTGCTTCAACTCCGCGCCGTGCCCGGATAATTTACCTCCAGCGGTTTGGGCTATTCAGTGGTATAAAACTCCGGCATTTCTGCCAAGCCGTTGAGTTTGAACGTAAATATCCGTGCGGGGTAAATCTCGGGAGTACCTTTTTCCCATAAAGCGACAACTGACCCAGCCCAACCCACGGGAATACTCACGTATTGAATGCCATCTACCATATAAGTTACGGGAGGAGCCATCGCGCCTGTTCCAATATTGGTTTCCCATAGCACTAAGTTGGAAAAGATATTGCGGAGTTAGGAGGTAATTGCCATCATCAGGTTCCCAGGGAAAAGTACTGCGAAACCATTGGCATGAACTGAAACGGCCCCATAAATAGGGGCCGATCAGATTTTTGTGATTCCGTCGCGATTCGAACGCGAGACCTACAGCTTAGAAGGCTGCCGCTCTATCCAGCTGAGCTACGGAACCCTTAAACCGGAATTTAGTGTTCAAAGATAAATTTTTTATAGTTTGCACAAAACCTGCTTTTAAAACACATGGACGTACGCATCGAACAAGGCTGGAAAGAAGTGTTGAAAGACGAGTTCCGAAAAGACTATTTCCTCGAGATCGTCACCTGGTTAAAAACAGAAAAGATCAGCAACAGCACGGTCTACCCCCCGGGCTCCCTCATTTTCAACGCATTTGACCAGACCCCTTTTGATCAGCTCAAAGTGGTCGTTATCGGACAGGATCCGTATCATGGACCGGGACAGGCCCACGGCCTGAGCTTCTCTGTACCAGAAGGAGTAAAGCCCCCGCCATCCCTTCAAAACATGTTCAAAGAACTTCAGTCTGACCTGGGCATTAGCATGCCCACGGATTACGGCAACCTGACCCGATGGGCAAAACAGGGTGTTTTATTGTTGAATGCCTCCCTCACCGTAAGGGCCAACCAGCCTAATAGTCATGCGCGCATCGGTTGGATGGAATTCACCGATGCCGTGATAAAAACCATTTCAGCCAAAAAATCAAATGTCGTTTTTCTGCTTTGGGGTAGATTTGCGCAGGAAAAACAGCCGCTCATCGATGAAACAAAGCATTATGTTTTAAAAGCTGCACACCCCTCACCTTTTTCTGCCGATAAGGGTTTTTTCGGTTGCAGGCATTTCTCAAAAACCAATGCGATTCTTGTCAAACATGGCATGGACCCGATCGACTGGCAGCTGAGTCCATTGGCTAATTAGCTCATTGGCTCATTCATTCGCTAATCCGACAATCCGCCAATCCGTTAATCGTAAATCCACCAATTCAATTATTATGATCAAATCGTTTTTGGGAGCAATATTCATGATTTGGGGTGCCATCGTCTTTCTGGTCACCATGCTCATTTTCTGGATACCGATGTGGGCCACCAGATACCTGTATGAGGAACCAAAGCGTACCAGGGTATTCCTTGACGTGGTTAGGGTATGGATGGCGGTTTTCCTCCCTCTGTCAGGCATACGTTTTACCACACGCGGTAAGGAACATTTTAAAAAAGACGAAAACTATGTGGTGGTATTCAACCACAATTCGTTTATGGATGTGCCCATTTCAACAACCGCCGTGCCGGGAGCAAACAAAACGATTGCAAAACACGAATTTATCAATACCCCCATTTTCGGGATGGTCTACAGCAGGGGCTCAGTGCTGGTAAAACGCGATAGTGAAGCCAGCAGAAAAGAAAGTTATAACAACATGAAGAAAGTGCTTGAGGCTGGCATGCATATGTGCATTTACCCTGAAGGCACCAGAAACAGAACGGGACAGCCCCTGAAGAAATTCCAGGACGGCGCATTCCGACTGGCTGTTACCACCGGGAAAGCCATTATTCCCGCGGTGATCCTAAACACCGGCAAGGTGCTCCCCGCCAATAAGAAATTCTTTTTCTGGCCCATGCCCTTGTCGATCCACTTTTTAGAACCCATTCCCGTTTCTAAACACGATGCTCCTGAAGAAGTCAGACAAAAAGTGTACGACATCATGTGGAATTATATCAAGTCGAGGGAAGACAAGAATGGCAACTATGTGGTGTAAAAATGCCTGGGGTGCGGCAGACCGCAAAACATTTGACAATGACTCAACCTATAAATTACCTGTTGTAAAAATACCTCGTCCTGTTCACCTTAAGATCCCTCAACAAAGCAGATTTTGGATTGATGTTGATGCTGAAAAAACGATACAGTCCAACAGGCGTAATATTGATCGAAAGCTGCCAGCAGTGCAGGTCGCGAGAAATAAATGTGGTTAAACTTTGCAGTTCATTATTCTTCAGATCGTAAAACCCCGTTGCACCCACTTTCCATTTCGGGGTCAGGTTGAAATCGCCATTGAAATTCGCACTCGAAGAGAACTCATTACGGAAGCCGGAATAGTCTGATTTGACTACCCTTGCAAACTGTAGTGACATACCTACATTCAGCGACCAGGCTACATTGAAGTCGGCAAATTCCGCGGGGTTACGTCGTACATAATCCAACTGTTGCATCAACTGATCCTGGTTGATCATTTCAAGCTGATCCTCCTTAGTATCATCTTCTTTCTTATCTTTTTCTTTCTTCTTGCTTTGGAAATTGGTACTCACGTTCAGGCTTCCACTCGTGATGGTTCCCGGCGAAAATTTGCCACCCTCCCAGGCATATTCATCTTTCCGATATCCCCTTTCATCGAACTGATAAGGATCTAACGTGGCATTGGCTGTGATGTTGATCTTCTCAAACAACATACTTCTTGCATAAATAGAGAGCGTAGACAATTTGAAGGAATCCGCAAGAAAATTATAGCCCCCGTTGATTCCAAAACCATCCAACAATTTGACTTTTCGGAAAGCATTCTCTCCCGTATCGGTTTTCGACCTCACCTTCATTTCAATGTTGTTATCCAAACCGAAATTGATACCCCCGTTTCTTCCGGGTGAAAACGGACCGTAAATGCTACCATCCAGCGTTGAAAAAAGGATCTCATTACCTAAGGTATCCACCTGCTCACGGTAATAGAATTCCTCCATCATATCCGGCTTATAGTTGATCCCGAAAGTTGGCCTCATTACATGCCGGATGGCCTGAATCCTCGCATCTTTCTTGCCCGAAATATAAGTTCCAAAAATGGCTGTATTCACCGAAATACCCATGTTCATTTCGCGTGCGCTGTAGAATCCTTTTTTGATCACCGTATCGATCTGCTTTGAGTTGGGATTCCAGTTCCGGAAAAACTTCTGACCGTACCAACGTTCGCGGTAAGAGATATTGGGGGCGATCTGGAAGGGTCCCAGCGCGGGCAGCGAAAGCAGGATCGGTATCTCATGGTTCGCACCCCACTGTAGGGTATCTATCAGTTGACCCATGTTGAAAGCGGAATCATAGAAAGACACCTGGCTTTTAACGTTGCCGTTGTACCCAATACCCAATTTCTCATACCATTTGTTGCCACCGGCAAAATCCTTGGGCTGAAACGGGTACACGGTATTCACCACAAATCCGATGTCCGGAAGATTGAGGTTCACAATGCCGGTTTGTGTATTCTGGTTATGGTTCAGGTTCACGGAAAGCGCATAAGGCCTGCCTATCCATTGTTTTTGCCAGGATATAGATGAACTGAGCTGGTTGGTGAAGTTGATGGGCTGCGAATAATTTCCCCCGGTGCCCTGATTCATGCCGGTTCCGGATCCGGGGTTCATCAAAGCCCCGTTCGGCACCAGCCGCAGGTACTTGCTGCTGCCTGCCTGAACATTCGCAGTAAATGTTACCCCAGGCCTTGCCTTACTGTCCATCATATGGTTCCAGGTGACAAAAAAGCTTTTGGTCTGGGAGTAATCCGGGTCGCCTTTAAATGCAAATTTGGTGTTCTGGTAGCTGAGGGTAAATCCGCCGCTGTATTTATACCTCACCCGATAGGTTGGGGCGAGGTTCAAGCGCCATGAGCCATAGGAATAAAGATCCGCCCAGATCTTGGCGTCTAAATACTCGTTGAATACTTTGTAATAGCCCATCCCCTCCAGCCCGATTCCAAAATCCTGGGTAAAGGTGACCTGGGGGGGCAGAATGCCTGATCGCCTGCCACTGGCCAGAGGGAAAATGCCGAAAGGCAGGTAAATCGGGATCGGCACGTCTTCAAACTCAGGGTGAACCGGACCTGTAACAGCCACTTTCTGGTTCACGAACTTTGCCTTCTTGAAGCGGAAAGCAAAATGGGGTGTATCGAGGTTGCAGGTAGTGAAACGTCCGCGGTACGCGAAAAACGTTTCAGCATCCATCTTTTTAACCTTCTCAGCAAAATTGTAGATCTCCTGTTGCTGGAAAAACGAATTATGGGTCAGACCTTTTTGCGACTTAAAATTAAATTTGATGCTGTCGCTTACCGTCATGGTCTCCGCCTGTTTAAGCTTGGCCATTCCCACAACATTGCCGGTACTGTCTTTGATCATTCTCGCGGTAACCATTTGGGAGGCCTGATCAAAAGCGATTTCTGGAGCGTTAAGGGTAACATCGGTGTACCTTACCTCGCTTCTGCCGTATAAGAATATTTTTTTGGAGCCCACATCGAGCACCATGGAATCTGTTGCGGAATAAACAACCGGAGCTGACATGGAATCGGATGATAAAGGCACATTAAACGTATCTATTTTGCTGATGAGGGTATCTTTACCTATACGAAGGCTGTCTTTTGCGGCGGGAAAGGTATCTTTTACGGGAGGAACAGTGTCATGAACTGTTAAAGAACTGAGAATTAAATGCGTAGTTCTGTCTGAGCTATAACCAGGTAACGTTAAAATAGTCAAACCTAACAGCGCACTAAGCAGGCGTAAATAATATTTTGCTCTAACTTTACACTGATTATTCGTCATAGCAGTCCGCGCAAAAATAGCCATTAAAGTTGTAAGATATTGTGAAGAAAAAACCTGTATTCATCCTTAAATCCTTATACCATCTATGCATCTGAAAGCTCTTTATACCTTAAGCCTGATGTTTTTCGCAGTGCATCTGGGTCAGCCAGGTGTAGCCCAGACAAGGGGCAGTATCTCCAAGATAAAGACGATCATTGTCGACGCCGGACACGGCGGAACTGATGTGGGTGCCCGGGGGAGGTATTCAACCGAGGCTCAGATCACCCTGAAAATCGCCCTGAAACTGGAAGAAACGCTAAAGGCCCAGCTGCCGGATACAAGGATCATAATGACCCGGAGAACGGACATCTATCACAATGTGAAGGAGAAAGCCAATATCGCCAATTCCCAGGGCGGGGATCTTTTTGTTTGTGTACACGTAAATGCTGCCTCTGCGATCAAGCATAAGGAACTGGAGCGATATAAAACCGTCACCTATTATAAAGGGAAGGGGAAAAGCAAGAAGAAATACACGCGCAAAGAGCCGGTTTACCGATACTGGACCACCCCTAATCCGCGCTATGGCACCTCTACTTATGTGTTTGCCGCAGACCGGATGGACAATAAGGCCAGTGGCATTGCAACGGACGAGCGATTTGAGTCAGAATCAGAAGTGGGCGATGTTCCCGATCCCCAGAGCCCGGAAGCCATGATCAAGGCCCGCCTTTGGTCTCAAAAGTTCTTCAAAGGCAGTGTGCGACTGGCCTCCATGATTGAAAGCGAGTTCGCGGAGATGGGCAGAAAAAGCCTGGGTGTTCTGCAACGTAATGAAAAAGGTATCTGGGTGTTACAGGCCACCAATATGCCTGCAGTACTTGTTGAAACCGGATTCATTACCAACCAGGACGAAGAGGATTACCTGAACAGTGAGAAAGGCCAAAATGAAATGGCCGATGCCATCACCAAAGCAGTGGTCAATTACAAAAATCTGGTTGACGCGCCCAGATCCATCGGTAAAGGCTCCATGCCTGATGCTGAACCAAAAGAAATTCCTGGTCCGGAAATTCCAGTAAAACCAGCAGCCATATTGCCGTCTGCAGCTAAAAAGGGTTGAATTGAACTTTAACCGCTTCCTCGGAAAAGATTTCTATATTTTCGTTTTGCGGGGATTCTACCTGCGCTTAAATTCATTTGTTGATGACACTTTCTAATGAAACAAAGATCGGTGCCCTTGCAGCAGTAGCGATAACTTTATTGATACTTGGCTTCAATTTCCTGAAGGGACGAAATCTCTTTGAAAAAGAAAGGGAGATCTATGCCGTATTCAGCAAGGTAGAAGCGTTGAATACCTCGGACCCCGTCCGCATCAATGGTCTTCAGGTTGGTAAGATCCTGGAACTGAAAGAATCAGATCCTCAAATGACAGGGATCATTGTTACCATCCAAATCACAAAGGATATCCTCATCCCCAAAAACTCCTACGCAACCATCAACTCCAATCCGCTTGGCTCCACAACCGTAAACATCATCAAAGGCAACAGCAGTAGTTATCTGGCTGAAGGCGATACCCTGACCACCGTTGCCGCCGTTGGACTGCTGGACGGTCTGATGGGAACCCTTGACCCGGCTTTGGATAAAGTGACAGGTACGCTGACTTCCCTGGATTCACTGGTTGAATTGATCGGTGGCACATTTGATCCGAAAACAAAGGCCAGCATGCAGAAACTGATCGGAAATCTGGAAGCCAGCAGTTCCAGCCTGAATGCGCTAATGTCGGCCCAGGGCGCAGTTGGCAAAACCATGCAGAACATGAGCGCCATCACGGCGAACCTGAATAATAATAAAGACACCATCAACCGCATACTGGCAAATGTTGAAACATTCAGCAGTAACATGAGTAAGCTGGACGTTAACCCCACCCTGGAAAAGCTTCAAAAAACGGCGGATATGCTGAACACCACGTTGGCTAAGATCAATTCCAATGAAGGCACCATGGGCCTGCTGATGAACGACAAAAAATTGTATTCCAACCTGAATGCTTCAGCAAACAGCCTGAATATACTGTTACAGGATTTCAGGTTACATCCCAAGCGCTATGTCAGTGTTTCTGTATTTGGCAAGAAAGTCAAATCCGACCCACTAACGAAGCCCCTCGAGGATTCTCTGCAGAATAATTCCCCTGCCAAGCAATAATGAAAAGGTCACTTTTATTATTGAGTTCCATTTTCATTGTCCTGTTTACGATCGCCCAGGAAACCCGTGTGGGAGCAGTCGCTCCTGTCCCTAATGCTGATTCAACACGTATTGTACATATTATACAGGCCAAAAAGTTCAAGTTGATCGATCAGGATACCACCAAACTGAATATGTTTGTTGGGAATGTACTGATCCGGCAGGGCAATACATTGATCAGTTGCGACAGTGTGGTACAGAACCAGTTGTTGAACCAGATCGAAGCGTTTGGCAATGTGCATATCAATGATGCGGACAGCGTGCATACCTATTCCCAATATTTAAAATACTTAGGCGACACCAAGATCGCCTACCTGAAAAAAAATGTAAAGCTCACCGACGGTCGCGGTACCCTTACTACCAACGAACTGGAATATGACCTGAACTCAGGGATCGGCATATACAAAACCAATGGCAGGCTCGTTAATGGCGATAATGTACTGACCAGTAAGGAAGGCTTTTATTATTCTGATACCAAGGAGGCATATTTCATACAGGATGTTAAGCTGGTCAGCCCGGACAGGACGGTGGCTACTGATACACTACTTTACAATCTGGACCAAGACCTTTTCACTATCGTATCCCCTACCACCATCAATGACGGGAACACGGTGATCAAAACCAGGTCGGGCTTATATGATGTAAAAAATGGCCTTGCCAATTTCAGTTCAAGGACCCAGATCGACGACAGCACAAGCCAGATCATCGCGGATCGATTGCGTTTTGACAAAAAATCAGGCCTCGGTTCTGCTGAAGGCAATGTCATTTATAGGGATACTGCGCAGGGAATGACGATACTGGCGGGTGCCACAGCATTCGACAATAAAAGCAAGAATGTCCTTGCCACAAAAAAGCCCGTCATGATCATTAAACAGAACAATGATTCCATATATGTGGCTGCGGATACTTTGTTTTCGTCCATGCGGGTGGATACGGTAGCCATGAGTATCGGAGACAGTGCAGTGGCGGTAACGAAATCAAATAAAGAAACCGACAGCATCCGTTTCTTTCAGGCATACCGTCATGTGAGAATATTTTCCGATTCATTGCAAGGGGTATGCGACAGCTTGTATTATTCAGCTGCGGATTCTGCTTTCCGTTTATTCCGTGATCCCATTGTATGGTCGTCTGACAGCCAGATCGCGGGTGATACCATCTACATGTTCACTAAGAACAAAAAGCCCGATCAGCTCTATGTTTTTGAGAACGGCTTTGTCATCAGTAAAACCAGGGAGAATTTCTTCAACCAGATCCGCGGTAACCGAATCAACGGAAATTTCATCAATGGCGAGATCGACTTCATGCGTGCAAAAGGAAATGCTGAAAGCGTCTATTATTTGCAGGATGATGACAGTGCATATGTGGGCATGAACTATGCCAAGGCCGACGCAATTTCTATGTATTTTGGAGAGGAAGGACTTAGGCGTGTCAGTTGGGTAAATAGTGTTGAAGGAACTACTTTCCCCATGAAGCAGATCCCGGACGAAAAGAAAAAGCTTCGTAACTTCAACTGGGCGGAAACGCGGAGACCGAAGACCAGGCTGGAGTTATTTCAATAGTCATACATGCTGAAAAAATTAAAGCGAAAATTCACTACTCCTTTACAGGAGATCATTGCCGACAGCCGTTCGTTAGGCATTATCCTGATTCTGTGCACCCTGCTATCCTTATTTATTGAAAATTCATTTATAGGTGGCTGGTATGATGCCATTTGGAAGTATGAATTCCATTTCCCCGCTTTCGTCCAACTCCCCCATACCGTGATCCACTGGATCAATGATGGCCTGATGGCGATATTCTTTTTCCTGGTGGGTATGGAGATCAAACGTGAGCTGCTGGTAGGCGAACTGAACGACAGTAAAAAGGCTATCCTTCCTGTTTTTGCCGCATTAGGCGGCATGATCGTTCCGGCAGTGCTATTCAGTTTATTCAACAGGGGCAACGAATACCATCATGGCTGGGGAATCCCCATGGCGACTGACATTGCATTTTCATTAGGGATCGCATCGTTACTGGGAAGCCGGGTGCCGGTATCGCTGAAAATATATCTTACGGCACTCGCGATCATCGACGATCTGGGCGCCATTGCGGTCATTGCTCTATTCTATGGGGGAGCAATCAAGTGGGCGATGATTTTCGGCGCCGTGCTGGTAACAGGCCTGATCACCTGGGCTTCAAAAAGGAATATCGGATTCCCTTTTCGTTTGTTCCTGGCTGTTATACTTTGGTATGTAATATTCAACTCCGGATTACACGCAACCGTTGCAGGAGTCATCTTTGCCTTTACCATACCCATGAAGGAACTGGTCCATCTGGAACATAAACTCCATGTGCCTGTCAACTTTCTGATCATACCCGTCTTTGCACTGGCCAATACAGCCATTGTACTTCCGGGAGACATCATTGAATCCCTTAATAATCCATTGAATTTTGGAATTCTTGCCGGCCTGGTAGTAGGAAAGCCACTTGGAATTTTGCTATTCAGCTATTTACTTGTCCAGTTAAAATGGGGTAGCCTGCCCGAGAATGTAACATGGTCTCAAATCGCGGGTATCGGCATGCTTGCCGGCATTGGTTTCACGATGTCGATATTCATAGCTACACTGGCGTTTCGGGATCCCCATGCGCAGGACATTGCCAAGATCAGTGTATTGCTTGCCTCTCTCCTTTCCGTCATTTTAGGTTCTTTAACAATTCTGCTCTTTAGTAAAAAATTAACCACTGAAGTTTAGTTAACTGGCATCATTTTCGTTTTCTTTCCCAAATAAATGAAGAAGGTCGTCCTCATGTGTATCATTAATTTATCTGCCATGGGTAGCCGAAGTTTTAGCGCAGGAATACAAGATAGCCATTGGCGCCAGGTCTACCTATGCGCAGGCTACCGTGAATAACTCTATTTCTTTCAGGTATTTCCTCAATGAAGGAAGTGCGCTGGAAGCACTCGTCAGCTTTGACCCACTTAGTATAGGTGGTCTGTATGAAGTCTATCGCCCCCTGGTGCGCCCGGCTTGCAATGGTTTTTCTGTGGAGGTGGTTATGTGTCGTTCAGTGATAGCGATGTACAGGGTACCATGGTGATCATCGGGATGGATTACAAGTTCCAGAAGATCCCGCTGAACACTTCGCTGGACTGGAAGCCGGAGCTGAACCTGGCAAAAGAAGTTGGATTCGAAGCAGCGACGGTCGGGCTGGGGATTCGATTTGCATTTTAGCATAGCGGATTGACGGATTGGATAAATCTATCAGGTAAAAGTCGCTTTGAGTAAAAAATCCGTCAATTAGACAATCCGCCAATCTATCTAAGTTCCCTGGCTATGCCAGTGAGCTTAGGTAGCGCTCTGCGTCAAGGGCAGCCATGCAGCCACTACCAGCTGCAGTTACTGCCTGGCGGTATATCTTGTCCTGTACGTCACCAGATGCAAACACGCCTTCAATATTCGTTTTTGATGAGCCCGGAATGGTTTGTATGTATCCTGCCTCATCCATATCCAGAAATCCTTTGAAGATATCAGAATTCGGTTGATGCCCTATGGCAACAAAGAACCCGCTTATCGGAATTTCCTGCTTTTCGTTCGTCTTATTATTCAAAATCCTTACGCCGGTCACCTTCTGTTCTCCAAGGATCTCGTCCGTTTCAGCGTTCCAGTACATTTTGATGTTGGCGGTCCTTAACACCCTTTCCTGCATCACCTTCGACGCGCGCATTTCATGTTTTCTCACCAGCATATGAACCGTTGTGCAAAGCTTGCTAAGGTAAAGCGCTTCTTCAGCAGCCGTGTCACCAGCACCTACAATGGCTACTTCTTTATTACGGAAGAAAAAACCATCGCAGACAGCACAAGCACTAACGCCAAAGCCATTCAGCCTCTGTTCGCTTTCGAGGCCCAGCCACTTGGCAGAAGCTCCGGTAGCAATAATGATGGCATCAGCCTCCATTTCTTTTTCCTCATCGATCCAAACTTTATAAGGCCTGGCTGAAAAATCAACTTTCGTCGCCAGTCCGAATCGTATATCCGCGCCCATCCGGACAGCTTGTTTTTCAAAATGTACCATCATATCGGGACCCTGAATGCCATCCGGATATCCGGGATAGTTCTCGACCTCCGTGGTGATCGTCAGCTGCCCGCCGGGCTGTATGCCCTGATACAGAACCGGTTTGAGGTTGGCCCTCGCGGCATAAATTGCTGCAGTATAGCCAGCAGGTCCGGATCCAATGATCAGGCAGTGTACTTTCTCAATCTCATTATTCGCCATGTTCTACCATCGTTTAAACGTGTAAAAATACGACGAAACTACATGCCAGCGTGTGCCTTTAGTCACGTGCCAATTCCTGTGGATAATTACTTAGGAATGATAAGGGTGCGATACTGGGCCGCATACCCGCCAAAATATCCCAGGGCTCCATTGGAAATGTTCCCGAGGGTTTTAGTAGGGCTGGAAAAAGGATTGCCGATACTTTGAAAATTGAATTCGAAGGTGCGCCAGAAGTCGTACGTTGCCCGGTCAATATTACACAGTTTGAGCGTTGCCGTATCTCCGCGTGTGAAATACACGTCTTCATCGCTGTTATCAGCATTTTTATTAAGACCCCTGTCCACCTGTACAGTGTATGTTTTTCCATCGATGAACTGATCGTCAAAAACAGAATTGAACCCGGGAAAAAATGGTTGGGAATTCGTTTTGGTGAAATAGCGAATATAATCACCGAACCCGGGTTTATCGGTAGCCTTGATCATCATCCTTACCCGCCGGGTGGAATCATCGACCAAAGGGGCTTTTTCCCACCAGATTGAGTCGATTTGCCGCGTGATCTGCGGGATGGTAGTGGAAGCTGTGTACGTTTGTCCCTCAGCCACTATAGTAAGCTGGTAACGCGCATTTAATTTACCTCTAAGGCTATCTGATGTAAAAAAATACAGAAATGCACCTGGGCCGGCAGTCACAGAATCTTCCCGGAGGCGGTAAATACGGTTGGCTTCAGTGATGGAGACCTCGGCATTTCTAACAAAAGAAGATAAAAGGATCTGGGGAGATATCTTGCCAAAATAGTCCAGGCTTCTATTCAAACTAACGAAAGGCGCTGCACCGTTCTCGATGCTTGCATCAACCACGAGCCTGGGTTCCGTTTCTTTTAAATCAATATCGATATCCTTTTCGCAGGATACCAGAAAACCCCAAAACAGCACCATGAAAAGTTGCCTGCACAATGTAGTCATATCACTACAAAGGTAAAAGCATAGGCGATGAATTCAATAAATATTGACATTAAAGTGATTATTCGTACGGGGTAGAAACAAGAAACCCTGGCTAAAAGCCAGGGTTTTAGTTTTTTTAGAATGGATCATCCCAGATATGCCTTAAGGGCATTGCTGTAACGGGCTTTTTGTAATCGCTTGATCGCTCTTTCCTTGATCTGACGGATACGCTCTTTGGTAAGATCATACTTTTGTCCGATCTGCTCAATGGTTACTCCGTTTTCACCATCAAGACCGAAATAAGCGTTTACGATCTCTGCTTCACGGGGACTTAATGATTTTAATACTCTACGAATCTCTGCACGCAATGAGTCTTTCATTACATCGTCGTCCGTATCATCACCACCTTCCAAAAGGTCTCCCATGGCCACGTCTTCCGCTTCATGCACAGGTGCATCCAGCGAAGTGTGCCTGGTATTACTCTGGAAAATGTTGTTGATCTCTGTTTCACTCATTTCGAGTAATTCAGC
Organism: Chitinophagaceae bacterium; assembly: GCA_040404005.1. Lineage (GTDB taxonomy): Bacteria > Bacteroidota > Bacteroidia > Chitinophagales > Chitinophagaceae > Pollutibacter. The sequence goes on along the minus strand of JBBAJO010000008.1, from coordinate 120,799 downwards.
GAGTTCTTCGGTTGAAGGCTCGCGCTCATGCTCCTGTTCGAAAGCCATGTACGCTTTGTTTGCCTTGTTGTACGTGCCAATTTTGTTTTGAGGCAGGCGGACTAATCTGCCCTGCTCTGCCAACGCCTGCAGGATGGACTGGCGAATCCACCAAACGGCATAAGAGATGAATTTAAAACCCTTGGTTTCATCGAAACGCTGGGCTGCTTTGATCAGGCCGAGGTTACCCTCGTTGATCAGGTCGCTAAGTGACAATCCCTGATGCTGGTACTGCTTAGCCACAGATACCACGAACCTTAAGTTCGCCTGCACCAACTTGTTCAATGCCTTCTGGTCATTCATCTTGATGCGCTGAGCCAGGGTAGTCTCCTCCTCAGGAGTGATCATTGAAATTTTAGAGATCTCCTGCAGATACTTCTCTACCGCTTGTGAGTCACGGTTGGTGATCTGTGTTGCTATCTTTAGTTGCCTCATACTTATTTGTGCTTAACCTTCGTTAAACGTTTTAGTTTTTAGACCAAAACTGCTTCGAAAAAGTTGTCAATAATATGTTATAATCTGTATTAACCCGTCCGTGCAGTTTGCAAATCTACTCAGCAGAATTTACTTTTCATAGCCTATGTGGAAAAAAGGTTTATATGAAGGGCGACAACCTTCCCGTTTTGAATACAAATTCTCGCCTTCTTTGTTCAAAACAGTGCCCGTTCAAGTAATTTAGCTTCCATGAAAATCGATTTCCGGTCTGATACGGTGACGTTACCCACGAGGTCTATGCTTGATTTTATGCAAAAAGCTCCGGTGGGCGACGATGTTTTCTCCGAGGATCCGTCTATAAACCACCTGGAAAGGCTTTCAGCCGACATATTTGGTTATGATGCTGCAATTTTCTGTCCAAGCGGTACAATGACCAATCAAATTGCCATTAAATGCCATACGAACCCCGGTGATGAGGTTATTTGCGAAAAATATTCCCATATCTACCAGTACGAAGGGGGTGGCATTGCCTTTAATTCGGGCGCTTCCGTAAGGCTGATCGATGGTGACCGGGGCAGGGTGACCAGCAAACAGGTTGCGGAAAGCATCAATCCGGACGATATTCACAAACCGATGTCCAGACTGGTGGGGCTGGAAAACACTTGCAACCGGGGTGGCGGGAGTTGTTATGATCTGAAACAAATTGAACAGATCAAAGAAGTATGCGAGGCCCGGGGTCTGATACTGCATTTAGACGGCGCGAGATTGTTCAATGCACTCGTTGCCCGGCAGCAAGATCCAAAAGCCTATGGCCGATTGTTCGACAGCATCTCTATATGCCTGAGCAAGGGTTTGGGTGCCCCTGTGGGCAGTGTATTGTTGGGAACGGCGCCATTGATCAGGAAGGCAAGACGGATCCGGAAAGTTTTTGGCGGCGGCATGAGGCAAGCAGGCTACCTGGCAGCAGCAGGCATTTATGCCCTTGAAAATCACGTGGAAAGATTAAGCCAGGATCACCTGCACGCAAAAATGATTGAAACTGCACTGCGGGAAAAAGATTTTATAGAAACCATACTTCCGGTTGAAACCAACATCATCATCGCTTCCTTTCAAGCGCCGTATACCCCGCAATTTTTTTTGGAAGCCTTGCAGAAAGAAGATATACTCATGTTTGCCATCTCTCCAACCCAGGTAAGAATGGTATTACACCTTGATATCAGCCCGGCTATGGTAGAAAAAACAATACAAGCGATCAAAAAACTATAAACATGTTCCCATCCATACAACCTGACAGCACCGCCGCCTGGAAAAAACTTGAAATCCATTACGAGGAGATGAAAGACGTTCACATGCGTCATTTATTTGCGGATGATGCTGGACGTTTCAACAAGTTCAGTCTTTGCTTGAGCGAACTGGTATTTGACTACTCGAAAAACATCATCACAGAAAAAACGATCGCATTATTGATAGAGCTTGCAGAAGAATGCGGGCTGGCAGGTGCTATCGAATCCATGTTCAATGGTGAAAGGATCAATAAAACTGAAAACCGCGCGGTATGGCATGTGGCCCTGAGGAATGTCTTTGACCATCCTATGTTCTTGGACGGGAAAGACGTGATGCCCGAAGTCCGGCAAGTACTGCATCAGATGAAAACTTGCTGCGACGGTGTTCATGATGGTTCGTGGACAGGCTATACCGGCAAGAAGATCCGGACTATCGTTAATATCGGAATTGGTGGGTCAGACCTTGGACCTGTTATGGTAACAGAGGCTTTGAAGCCCTATTGGAAAAAAGACCTCCAGGTTTACTTCGTGTCAAATGTTGACGGAACTCATATTGCCGAAACATTGAAAAAAGTAAATCCGGAAGAAACGCTTTTCCTCATCGCGTCAAAAACATTTACTACACAGGAGACCATGACCAATGCCCACACGGCAAGAACATGGTTTCTGGAATCAGCGAAAGACGAAGCTCATATTGCGCGACATTTCGTTGCACTTTCTACCAACGAAAAAGAGGTGGTGAAGTTTGGGATCGACAAAGCAAACATGTTTGAATTTTGGGACTGGGTTGGAGGACGTTACAGTTTGTGGAGCGCGATCGGCCTGTCCATAGCACTTACCATTGGCTTTGAACATTTTGATGAATTACTGAGGGGCGCAAACAAAGTCGACGAACATTTCCATAAAACACCTTTCAACCAGAATATCCCCGTACTCATGGCATTGATTGGGATCTGGTACAACAATTTCTATGGTGCCGAAAGCGAAGCCATCCTTCCCTACGACCAGTATATGCATCGTTTTGCGGCATATTTCCAACAAGGAAACATGGAGAGCAATGGCAAATATGTTGACAGAAATGGAAAGCCTGTAACCTATCAGACCGGGCCGGTCATCTGGGGGGAACCGGGAACCAATGGGCAGCATGCTTTCTATCAATTAATTCACCAGGGAACGCGATTGATCCCCTGCGACTTCATTGCACCCGCCATTAGTCATAACCCCATAGGCGACCACCACATTAAACTGCTCTCCAATTTCTTTGCGCAAACAGAAGCGCTGATGAACGGGAAAACAAAGAGTGAAGCAGAGGCCGAACTGGGTTCTCTGTCTGCATCGGGGAAAGAGGCTTTATTACCGTTCAAAGTCTTCGAGGGAAACAGGCCCACGAATTCATTTTTAGCTAAAAAGATAGATCCGTTTACGCTGGGGCAGCTGATCGCCATGTATGAACACAAAATATTTGTGCAAGGCGTGATATGGAACATTTATAGTTTTGATCAGTGGGGAGTTGAACTGGGAAAACAGCTCGCAAATAAAATTCTCCCGGAACTGCAGGACGATGAAAAACTGAGTTCCCATGATTCATCTACGAACGGACTGATCAATGCTTACAAGGTGATGCGGCAAATATGAGCAAATGAACCCGGAAAACAGGCCAAGCCGGCCCTACAACTTCAGGGTTTGTCAACGTTGCCGTCTATCCCATCCACCCAGGAGAAATCAGGGCCTAAATCATCCCGGAATTATCAGACATAAAAAAACCCTCGGATGAGGGTTTATAACTTATTGATTACCATTTATCTACTTCTTCATCAGAGCCAGGCGAAGGCGAGGCTGCTTCGGGAGCCGGAACCTTATTCTCAACTGCCTGGGCTACTGTTGCCTGTTCCCTGTGTTCTGCCGAACCTAGATGCTCACCATCGTGCTCGCCGTCGTTCTCATGGTTAAACGCGTCAAAATCGAAATCGGGCATCAGATCAGTTTTTACATAGTCAACCGCTTCTGACAGGGCTTTGATGAATTTATTGAAGTCTTCTTTATACAGGAAGATCTTATGCCTGTCATATCCATCATCATTGAAACGTTTACGACTTTCGGTGATGGTCAGGTAGTAGTCGTTTCCACGAGTTGTCCTTACATCAAAGAAATAAGTCCTGCGCTTCCCTGCACGTATACGTTTGCTGTATACGCTTTCCATTCGTTTGTCGTTGTTTTCGTACGCCACTGTTGAATTTTGTTTTTGGTTGATACATCAAAGTTGACCTTTCAAAGATAATTATGTTTTTGAATTGTCAAAATTTCGTTAAGGTTTTTTGAAAGGCTCGAAAAGCACTCCCTTAGGGGGTTGGAGGGGCTTCATCGGTTTCGTCGTCCGTGGCCTGTTGTCTACGGTACAGGTCGGCATAGTATCCATCCATTTCCAGCAGCTCCTGATGGCTGCCCTTTTCTATGATCCGTCCATCTTCCATAACAACAATGAAATCGAACTTGAGCAGGCTGAAGATCCTGTGGGTAATGATGACCGCGGTCTTATCTTCCAAAACCTCATACAGTCGCTGAAGGATCTGTCTCTCGGTTTTTGCATCCACCGCGCTCAGGCAGTCGTCGAAGATCAGGACGGAACTGTCTTTGATCAGGGCACGGGCAATGGAAACCCTTTGTTTCTGGCCTCCACTTAATGTTACTCCCCGCTCCCCTACCATGGTTTCGTACTGTTGGGGGAAATGGAGTATTTCCTGTTCTACACTGGCTTGCCGGGCAGCATTCTTAACCAGCTCCGGTTCTGCATGTTCCAGACCAAAAGCGATATTGTTGGCAATAGTATCAGAAAAAAGGAATGACTCCTGTGAGATATATCCGATTTGCCGGCGGAGGGAGGCCAGCTTATAGTTTCGGATATTGGTCCCATCGATCTCAATACTGCCTTCCTGGGGATCGAACATCCGCAGAAGTAGCTGGGCAAGTGTGGATTTACCACTACCCGTTTTCCCCACTATGGCGATCTTCTGACCTTTAAAAATCTGAAGATTGATCTGGTTGATGGCCCTGATACCGGTGTGCTCATAAGTGAACGAAAGGTTTCTTATGGAAATATCACCTTTCAGGTCTTTTTCTATCGCTGCTTCCAGGTCGCGAACCGACGGTACAGTGTCAAGGAACTCGTTGAGCCGTTTTTGGGATGCAGAAGCGCGCTGGATCATGCTGGCTACCCAGCCCAGCGCACTCACGGGGAAAGTGAGCATATTGATATAGACCACGAACTCTGCTATGGTGCCAGCGGAGATCTTTTCCTGCATCTGGTACATTCCCCCGATCATAATGGTCAGCAGGGTACTTATTCCGATCAACAGTCCAATGGAAGGAAAATAGATCGCTTCCACCTTTGCCAGGTTTATAGCGCTTTGACGGTAAGACTCGCTGTTCTGTTCAAAAAATGTAAACATGGCAGATTCCTGGACGTACGACTTTATCACGCGGATCCCCGAATAGGATTCCTGGGCATTGGTGGTCAGTGCACTAAGCTGGGCCTGGATCCGTTCGCTTTTCTTATTGATGATCGTATTAACGTAATAGATGGTGATGGCAAGTATGGGTAAAGGTGCAAGCGTATAAACACTAAGTATAACATCCTTACTGAACATATAGTACAAAGACAGGCCGATGAGCACCACCAGGTTGATCAGGTACATCACTGCCGGGCCCGTATACATCCTAACCCTGCTGACATCTTCGGCCATTCTGCTCATCAGGTCGCCCGTACTGTGCGTTTTATAGAACTGGGCGTCAAGATCCTGGTAATGCCTGTAGATGTCGTTCTTTTGGTCAAATTCAATATGCCTGCTCATGACGATGATGGTCTGTCGCATTAGAAACATAAAAAAGCCGCGTAACAAGGCCAGCACCATAAGGATGATCCCGGTGTACATGATGAGCTTTGCGAAAGGTAGTTCGTAAAAATCGAATCTTGTCGTTAACCATTGCACCAGGGGATCGACAACGCCCTTTGAAGCTTTCACGGTCGGAGGCGGGGTGTTAGTGATCAGATTGATCCTTTCTGAGACCTTGTCCACCACATAGCCGGTTACCTGCGGAGCAAGGATACCGAAGTAGTTGGATACAATGATGAAGATGATGCCCAGTGACAGGCGCCAACGATATCTCCAGAAATATTTGTTAACAGATGTAAGATGATTCAAGGCCCGAAATTAAATGCTTAATTCTGATTGACGGAAAGTTATTACCGCTGGTCCTCAGCTCTGGCAACCTGCAGTTACTGACCCCTGCAAAGCGAAGATCAATAGCATGGACAACACACATCGTGTTTTCAGAAGCATCTCCTAAAATAAATTATTTCGCTGAAACCCTTACCAATGTTGAATATGACTGAAATTGTCATAACAAAAAAAGAAGATTTTTTGGTAAAACAACCCGAGCATGTATTTTTGCCGCGGAGAGATGGCAGAGCGGTTTAACGCGGCGGTCTTGAAAACCGTTGACTGTAACAGGTCCGGGGGTTCGAATCCCTCTCTCTCCGCCAGAGGAAATCAAAACCCATGCTTTATCATGGGTTTTTTTTGTTTTCCGTTCGTGTGAAGCTTGATTTGTGGGTTGGGATACAACAAAACCGGCAACGAAACTGCTGGATTCATTGAGTTTGTGGCCCATTCCGGGATCCAAATGATCCTCTTTCCACAGCATTATAAGTCAACACATTTTGTTTTGGCTTTTTGTGTTACTTGACATCCCCAATTTTGTGCTTCAATTTATTGGAACGTAAGGTATCTTCACGGAAATCACAACCATGACAGCAGTACAAAACATGCTGACTTACGCAGTGTTGACTGCTATCTTAACACATGCTCTTCTACCCTTCCAATCAACAGCCAACAAAGATCTGTACAAAAACAACCTAAAGATAGATACAGGGAAAGTAGAATTTCGGTCAATCCGATTCCGAAAACAAATGGTTGCTGCAGAAAGCTTTGAATCGGCTGGTGTTTTTGACGTAAACAACGACAAGCAACTGGATATTGTATCTGGTGCTTTCTGGTACGAAGGCCCTGGTTTCGTAAAGCGACATAATATAGGAAGTCCAAGTCGTTTTGGGGAGTACTATGATGACTTTTCCACTATACCCATGGATGTGGATGGTGATGGATGGACCGACTTTATCACGGGCGGGTGGACGGATTCTGCTATTTACTGGAGAAGAAATCCGGGGAATAATAAGGACACATGGAAAAGCAATGTGATCGGGAAAACGGGTAACGTTGAAACCACGAGAGCCTGGGATATTGATGGTGACGGTAAACCGGAAATTGTTTCCAACAATCCAGGGCAGCCTTTAAAAGTCTTTACATTAAACATAGATGCACAGGGTAAGGGCACGGGCACATTCACCCCTTATGAAATTTGGAACAGGCAGTCTCATGGGCTGGGTGCAGGTGATCTGAATAATGATGGGAGGGTTGATTTGATTTTAGACAATGGATGGCTGGAAGCCCCTGTACAACCATTTAAACAAAAATGGATCTTTCATACTGAATTTGATTTGCAGGCCGCCAGTATTCCCATTATCGTTACTGACGTTAATGGTGATGGGAGAAACGATTTTATTGCAGGGAAAGCGCATGATTACGGTCTTTACTGGTACGAACAATCGAAAGATGCCAGCAATAAACGTGTATGGAAACCTCACGCGATTGATCTGAACAATTCCCAGTATCATACGATGGAGTGGGAAGACATAGACAGCGACGGTAAACCGGAATTAATTACCGGGAAACGTTACCGGGCGCATAACGACGGAGACCCGGGGCCTAATGATCCCCTCGGGCTTTACTATTACCGAATCAACGGAGAATCATTTACTAAACATACCATCAGTTATGGAAAATTTGGAGAAGGAAAAGGAACGGGCATCTATTTTCAAGTTATTGATCTGCAAAATGACGGCAGAAAAGATATTGTAGTGGCCGGAAAAGAGGGTTTATTTATATTCTATAATGACGGATACATCAACTAGTCGAACGTCTCTGTTCCGCGACCAAAAGTGTGATAGCAGCTATCAATTATGTCTACATAAACCGGAACTGGAATTATTTTTATTTGTCTATTTTCAATACTGCGAAAAAAAGTGTCACTATTTCAAAACCATTATCCAAAAGTTGGCACCGCTAATTCTGCCTTTAAAGTTCATTGATCAGAAATAATCAGACGAAATGAATCCCCAATTTTTATCAGAGCTGTTAGAACGGAGGGTCAAGGAAGAGACGTACAGGGAATTACCTGATTTACATGGGAAAATCGATTTTTGCTCCAACGATTACCTGGGGCTTTCAGCATATGAATTTGGTTTAGACAATGCGAAATCCTTGAAAAACGGTGCTACCGGCTCCCGGCTGATATCAGGCAATGATCCCCTTGCCCTCCAAACAGAGAATTATATTGCCGGGTTTCATGGAGCGGAGGCAGGACTCATTTACAATTGTGGCTACATGGCCAATCTGGGATTGATTACAAGTGTGGTCTCCAGGGACGACATCATCATTCATGACGAACTGGTACATGCCAGTATCTTAGATGGTATCCGCTTATGCGGCGCTGTGCGGATGAAATTTGACCATAACAACACGGCCAGCCTGCATGAGAACCTGTCTAAAGCCAATGAAACAGGAAATTCAGATTCCAGGATTTTTGTTGTAGTAGAATCCGTGTATTCCATGGATGGTGACATCGCGCCTCTTTCACAAATCTCTGAATACTGTAAAGCTGCAAATGCATTTCTCATTGTTGACGAAGCCCATGCTGTAGGAGTAAAGGGCGATATGGGCAGAGGGGTTGTCTCAGAAATGGGGCTGGAATCCAGCGTATTTGCCCGTGTGGTCACTTTTGGAAAAGCAATTGGATTACACGGCGCGATTGTTTTAGGAAGTACTACATTGATTCAAGTGCTCATCAACTATTCACGTGCTTTTATATACACTACGGCACTCGCTCCAACGGCGTATCAATTCATTCAAGCTCATTACAAACTGTTAAATAATGAGCGGATATCAGAATTACAGCATCGCATAAAATATTTTCAGAATGAGGCTAACAAATGGAATAAACTTAATTGGAAACTAAATGATTCTCCCATTCAACTGGTGTATATGAATGGCAGCAGTGACATCAGATCCCTGGCCGACTATCTTCAGAAAAAAAATTTTGCCGTCAAGGCCATTTTATCTCCTACTGTTAAAAAAGGACATGAAAGAATAAGGTTCAGCATCCATAGTTTTAATACCGAGGAGCAAATTGCCGATTTATTCCAAACAATTCGGGAATATTTGATCTGATACACTTTTTTTTGATCAAACAACTGCCTTCACGCAAGACCCCATTGAATACTCATAATCATTCAGGGATTTCTTCATGCTGGCCCTTGTCGAAATTCCCGCCATGAGAGACGAAACGTATATGGTAGCATGTAGGCCGACTGAGGTCAATGCCTTGCCCTACTTTTTCAAGAACTACTCAAAGGGCAACAGCATAGCCTCTACCAGAAAACAAGTGTATCTCGCAGTCATTTTGAATCACTTTTTTAACGGCGTTGATGTAGCCAGCGCGATCACGCGGCCCTGGGTTCCTACTGCATTGTAAAAATGATACACGGTGCCTTTCCATTTGATCACCCATGGCTTATGCGCGTAGGTTTGATCATAATCTTCGGATGAAGAAATGAGGTCGGGGCCCGTCCAGTCCGTCCAATGAACAAGGTCGTAGGAACAGGCAAACCGTTCAAAAGCGCCGGGCTTCCAGAATGCTCCAAAGTAGAACATCACGTACAGGTTTCCGATGCTGACGATTTGGGCGTCGCCGCAGATCCCTCTATTCCTGGTGATCACGGGATCAGCTCCCAGTCTTTTCCATGTTTTCATGTCATGGGAAACGGCCATGCCTATGCTTTCATAATTGGCGGTATCACCTTTGGCATTGTAATACATGACAAAGGGAAAACCCGTTTTTCTTTCCTTATCGAAGATCACAGAGCTTTTATAGATCGTCTTTTTTTCAAACCACCTCGCGTCCTTTTCGTCGGGCAGTAAGATCGGCTTCGAGAACCTGTTCCATTCCACCGGCTGGGCAACAGTTGTGGAGGTAGCCATGCCCACGCCCAATGTTCCCGCTTCATAGCCTTCGGTTGCGCCGCCGAGGTACGACATCCAGTATTTCCCATCATGCCGCATCGCTTCATAGCGTCCGCCCCATTTGATGTCTACCAATGCCATATAACCGGCCTTTTGGTTGGCATCCCAGGTATCCTCGGAAAAAGACAGTATCCTGCCTTTTGAAGTCCAGTGGATCAAGTCCATACTTTCAGCCAGCCAGGTTTCATACCCCTGGCCGTCGAAAACGATATAGCTCATAAGCCATAGGTTTCCCTTACGGAATATCGTTGGGCTATCCATCAGCTTGGTGGTGTCAGGATGCTTGAAGACAACGCCATACTTAAACGGCGTTTTAACTTCGTCGAAGATCCTGGCCATTTCCGATTCGGGCACAACTTCCTGGGAAGAGCCTTCAGACACCATGAGCATTGATCCAAGCAATAATGCAAGGGCCGTATACCGGTAATTCCTCATCGTTACATTTTGTAATACTGTTCCCAGCCTTTCCTGGGTGGTGGGCCAACGAGCAGTTCGTTTCCTGTCAGGTTATTGGTGATCTTGTTTTTCTTTGCGTCGAAGACCAATTTGGTATTCAGCCGCTGCGCCAACACTCCCAAGGCCATCACTTGGCAGAGTGGGCCTGCTACATCGAAGGAAGACCTGCACTTTTCTTCGCCCTTACATGCTTTCAAGAAATTGGCAAAGTGATTGGAAGGACTTTTCGGAACAACCGGCAAACTGGAAGCCATGTCTTTTGCTTTATCAGCGGGTATGATGTCAAGCGCGGAACCATGTGACCCTCCTTTGAAGGTCAGTTCTTTACCATAGATGATCTTACCGGGGTAGCGCTTGGTATTTACATTTCCGGCTGTAGGCGGAGGGATATTACTTGCCCTTACCGGCTCACCATATCCTTCAGGCATAACCGGCTGGTTATTGAATCCATCATACCAGCTAAGATCGAGAGCGGGCATATTCTTCCGCTTGGGAAATTTGAACACCAGTGTGGAGCCCTGTGGGAAGATGAGTGTACTATGGCCTTCCATGTAAACAGGATCCACTTCGGTAGGCAGTCCCAACGCTAAGAACTGGTGTGCCGCATCAAAGAGGTGCGCACCCCAGTCGCCCAACGCCCCGTTTCCAAACTCGAACCATGACCTCCATTCCCCGTTTATATAACCTTTGTTATAATCCTTAAAAGAAGCCGTGGTGAGCCATTTATCCCAGTCGAGCGTTTCCGGTATGGGTTGCGATGGAAGAAAGTCAGACACTTTCATACCATGCCAGCGCCTGCCGTTATTCATATAGGCGGTGATCTTAGTAACATCTTTTATGATCCCTGCTTCCGTCCAGGCTTTGAACTGAAAATAGTTTTCTTCCGAGTGCCCCTGGTTACCCATCTGGCAGGCCACTTTATACTTCTTCTCACCACGCATCATGATCTCCACTTCATTAAAGGTGTGGCCCATGGGCTTTTCAACGTATACATGTTTGCCCTGGTTCATCGCCAACATGGTCAAGGGGAAATGTGAGAAATCCGGCACACCCACGGTAATGGCATCAAACTCCTTCCCGATCTTATCAAACATTTCCCTGAAATCCTTGAATCGTTTCGCACTGGGAAAAGCATTCATATTCTCCAACGTGTGGGGGGCGCCCATATCCACATCACAAAGGGCAACTATGTTTACAAGGCCCGTCTTATGCAAGGCTTTAATTATTTCGCCACCCCTGTTGCCTATTCCACAACAGGCAAGATTCACTTTATCGCTCGGAGCAACATGTCCATAAGATTTGCCCAGTACATATGAAGGCAGTAAAAACCAGCCAGCGGCAGCGGCTGTTCCGGTTATAAAATTTCTTCTTTTCATGTTTGTTTAATTACGTCACTGGTTGTTTGATTACTTCTTCAATATAACCCCTTTTGCATATACTTTTTCCACCATCGATTATTCAGGATTCTTACTGTTTTATCCCCACATCATCGCAAACTGATCGATCGCAAGGTTCAGACATACAATATCCTTTTTAATTAACTTGCACCTTTATGACCAGACGCCTGTGTTTTGTTTTCGCAATCATTATAACCGGCATGAACAGCTCAGCCCAGGATGCCTACCAGGAAGAAATCCGGGCTTGGGATAGTACGCGTCATGAATTCCTGAAATCTGAAAACGGTTGGCTGAACCTGGTAGGTCTGCTCTGGCTATCGGAAGGCAAAAACAGCTTTGGTTCAGACCCTTCCAATGCGATTGTTTTCCCTGCCGGCAGCGTTGTGCCAAAAGCAGGGCATTTTGATTTACACAATGGCGTGGTGACCATGACCGCCAAACCGGGTGCTGCCATCACCGTTAATGGTATTAAGAAAAACAGGGCGGTCATTCATCATAAAGATTCTACCACGCTTCCCATTGCTGCTTTCGGATCACTGAGGTGGACCATCAAGAAATCAAATGACAAGTACGGCATACGCTTAAGGGATTTGAAAAGCCCTGCCTTAAGCGCTTTCAAAGGTATTGAACGCTTTCACGCAGACCCTGCGTGGAAGGTTGTAGCACGACTGGAAAAATCAGGATCGGGAGGCATATCGATCACTAACGTACTCGGACAAACGAGTGAACACGCTTCTCCCGGAAAACTCGTTTTCAACCTAAGCGGCAAATCCTACAGCCTTGAAACCATGACGGAAGGCGATCAGCTCTTTATCATTTTCGGTGATGAAACCAGCGGTACAACCACCTATCCTTCGGGTCGCTATTTATATGCCGCAAAACCGGACCGTGACGGCTACACCATTCTTGACTTTAACAAAGCCATCAATCCGCCGTGCGCATTCACCGAATTTGCGACTTGCCCTTTACCGCCTAAGCAAAACATGCTTCCAATTTCCGTCTCAGCGGGTGAGAAGTATGATCACTAAGGACAAATAAGATCATTCAACCCGGAGATGGTTCAAGAGCGCTACCATATCTTCACGCCGGTTGTAATTCGGCTTAGTATCTGTCAGGTATTTCTGCAGGCCGGGATTTGACTTGCCGAAAAGATCCACCAGATTTTTTTTATTGGCCACGATAAAATGGCCAAATCGATCTGAGAAAAAATAACTACTCCGCTCTACAAAGATCAACTCCTCCCTGACCGTATAGTTTTTGTCGATACTGCTCACATTGTCAATACCCTGAACAGCTTCAATGGCGCCCAGACTTTTACCGCCATACGGTCCTAATTTTTCCTTGTTTGCAAAGTCAAGTACTTTGTACTCCGCGAGCCTGATCTTCCCGGAACAGGCGAATTGCCTTAGCCAATATTTCTGGAAATAAAATGTGTCGTTCCCAACAACTGCGTATTTCACATCTTCTACATTGGACACATACAAGGTGTCAGCCGTTTTGATAAACTGCAACTGCCCAAAAAGATGGCTGTAATTCAAATTTGCCCGGCTGGCTACGCCATTCTTGAAAAATACCACCCCAGGCGTGAAATCGGGATAACTGTAACGTGCAGTTACGGGCAATGCGTAATCCGGTTTCTCTCCCGGTCCAACCTTATAAAACACGTAGTCCTGGCTGAATATGATCAGGGGATACATGCAAAAACATACCAATAGAAAGCGCATTCCTAAAATTAATGCTCAAGGCATATCATTTATACACAAATGGTAAAAAACATGAGAACATTCGGGATCATTGTAGTCATTTCCGGTTTAGCCATGCTCATACTCAGGGGGATTAGGTTTACCACAGAAAAAAAGTTGTGGACCCGGGGCCTCTTGAAATCAATAAAAAAGAACGGCAGTCGGTAAACTGGCCTCTTTATGCAGGCCTGGTGGTTACTTTAGCAGGAGCAATGATGCGCGTAGCAGATAAGAGGAAGGCCTGATCAGGAATAATTGGTCAAACTTTCGTTAATCTCCTTTGTCATTTTCATTGGCCTGAAACTATTAGGGTCGATCAGACAATATGTTGTGCTGGACGAAACAATTTTTGCCCCCTCAGCATTAAGGATCTCCACATGTCTGACGGACCGGAATCCTTCCGTTTTACCCACCCATGTGCGAACAGTAACCACATCATTCAGTCGGGCCGACTTATGATAATCGATCTCATGCCTCAAAACTACCCAGGCAATATGCTCCCTCTGTTCGGGCGTGGAAAGCTGGAACCAATGAGCATTGGCGATCTCCTGGATCCATTGCAGGTATACCACGTTATTTACATGATCCAGCGTGTCGATATCCGCTGCCGTCACCTGCCTTTTCATTTCAAATACCCTGTCTTTTTTCATGAGTCTGTTCTAAAATCGATGCAATACTATTGATTTTACGAAAAATAGTATAACTTATTTCAAACTGAGCACGTGTATTCACCTTCCCTGTTGATACGTCATTCGTCGATTGAAATCACCCTGATCCTTTTGGTTGCGATGATCCTGTTTTATTGGTTCGGCCTTAGGGCGCGCATCTATACCATAAAAAGAACCGGTGTTGAAAAAAATGACGGTATCGGGACCATAGAAGGATCCATCCTTGGTTTGCTGGCCCTCATGCTCTCCTTTACATTCAGTATGAGCAGTGGCCGGCACGATAAGAGAATAGATATTATCGCACAGGAAGCCAATGATATTGGCACAGCTGTACTTCGGGCAGATCTTTACCCAGACAGCGTAAGGATACCTTTGCGGGCGGAGTTCAAAAAATATGTGGAAGCAAGGATATCATTTTCCACTGTTGGCGGGGATGTGAAAAAGATGATCGAAGCCAACGACTCTTCGGTAGCCATTCAAGCCCGCCTTTGGGCCATCGTTTCAAAAGCCGGACAGGACAAGGAGAATATACATCGGACCGGCCAGATGATCCCGGCCATGAACCAGATGTTCGACATTGTCACTACCCGGAATGCAGCACTCCTGGCCAAAGTTCCTGACCTGATCCTATATATGATGTTTCTGCTTTGTTTGACATCATCATTTATTCTGGGCTACGCCAGCGGAAAGCAAAATGACTGGATCGTCGCACTATCGTTCAACATCATGGTAGGCCTGGGCATCTTCATGATCCTTGACCTGGACCGGCCAAGAACGGGTGTGATCACCTCAAAAGCAGCAAATAATCAGATTGTGCAATTAAGGGATCTGTTCAAATAGCGGAAATGACATAAATTACGGGTACAAATTGCCGTAATGAAGTATATCACTATTTTTTGTTGCCTTCTTTCCGTTTCTGCTGCCGCCCAAACAGATTATGCAAGAGTTTCTCTATTGTCGGATAAAATCGAGTCGAAAGTGATCGCCTGGAGGCGTGACATTCATCAAAATCCTGAACTCGGTAACCGTGAAACAAGAACGGCGGCCCTTGTCGTAAAACATCTGCAATCGCTGGGCCTCGAAGTAAAAACGGGAGTAGCCACAACAGGGGTAGTCGCCTTATTAAAAGGTGGCAAGCCTGGTCCGGTAGTGGCCCTTCGGGCCGATATGGATGCACTGCCGGTAATTGAGCGGGGCAATCTCCCTTTCGCCTCAAAAGTCAAGACCCAATATAACGGTCGTGAAGTGAGTGTTATGCATGCCTGCGGCCATGATACCCATGTGGCGATACTCATGGGTGTAGCAGAGGTGCTTGCGGGCATGAAGAAGGATATCAAAGGAACCGTCAAGTTTATATTTCAGCCCGCGGAAGAAGGCGTTCCCCTGGGAGAGAAAGGCGGCGCTGAACAAATGGTGAAAGAAGGCGTGATGGAAAACCCAAAAGTGGACGCTGTATTTGGGCTGCACATTGACTCACAATTAGAAACAGGAAAGATCACCTACAGGCCTGGCGGTACCATGGCCAGTGTAAACGACATGAAGATCGTGGTAAAGGGAAAACAGGCGCACGGGGCTGCACCATGGTCCTCTGTTGATCCGATTGTTGTTTCAGCACAGATCATCAATAACCTGCAGACCATCGTAAGCAGGAATTTAAACGTTACGGAGAACGCAGGAATTGTGACCATAGGCTCCATTCATGGCGGTGTGAGGTCAAACATTATTCCTGAGGAAGTGGAGATGATCGGCACCATCAGGGCACTGAAGATAGAAGATGAAAAGTTGATCATTTCCCGTGTAAGGCAAATAGCAACTAAAACTGCTGAAGCTGCCGGCGCCACTGTTGAGATCAATATCCCTTTTGAAAGTCATTACCCCATAACCTACAATGATCCTGCGCTGACTGCCAGAATGCTTCCGACGCTGCAAAAAACAGCCGGAGTTGAAAACACGGTATTGGCTCCTCCGAGGACCGGATCTGAGGATTTTTCCTTTTTTCAGGAGAAGGCTCCGGGATTGTATATTTTTTTAGGAGGCTCTCCTAAAGGCAAGATCGCGAAGGACCAGCCTTCCCATCATACCCCTGACTTTTATATAGATGAAAGTGGACTTACGCTGGGGGTAAAAGCGCTGACCAATCTCACGCTTGATTATATGGGTGTGATTACCCCTGTGAAAAAATAAGACAATATTTGATGCGGGATACCATCAGATGAGGAAGGCTGCCATCAAAAATGGCAGCCTTCTCATAACTTAAGCAACTACTTTGAAATGATATTCCTCATCCTCCTGCATCGTTCACTACAGTATTTCACTTCGTCCCATACCTTTTCCCATTTTTTCCGCCAGGTAAAAGGGCGGTTGCAAACGGCGCAAATCTTTTCAGGCAGATCCTGCTTCTTCATCCCTGAATAACACTTCAAAACATCACTTGTTCAAAAAATGGTTACCACTTCACTTCGTTTTAATCCGCAACGTAGTAACATAATCCGAAGGCAGCGTCAACGGCATCTTCACCATCAGCTTGCCGCCCTCTTCCTTCCAGATACAGGGCTGCTTCCAGCCCAGCACATGGATTTTTGACCCCTTTGCGGGCTTCACAGATTCCAGGGCCACGTCGGCACCGGGTTTCGTATGTACAAAGGCGTAGGTGATTGTTCCGTCTTTACTCACGGTGAACTTCACATCGCCCTCTTTATACTGCTTACGGCTATTGGTTGCATAGATACCTTCTTTATTCACCGCTAACCATTTGCCCATTTCCTGCAGGCGCTCTACGCTGACTTCAGGGATCAGCCCTTCTGCTGTTGGGCCAACGTTCAAAAGATAGTTTCCGCCCTTGGCAGCGATGTCCACCAGGTTATCGATCAGCACTTGAGCCGACTTCCAGTTATGATCGTTTTTCTTGAAGCCCCAGGTATCATTCATGGTCATACAGCTCTCCCAGTCGGAATCTGCCGTGCCTTCCAGGATCTCCTGTTCCGGCGTTCCAAAATCACCGGCGGCATCCTGGTATTTGTTCATGCCCTGCATACCGGAGCGGCCCTTGCCAACCCTGTTGTTGATGATCAGGTCCGGCTTCAGAGTCCTTAAATAATGATAGAGATCCTTACCTTGGTCTTCTGTCCATTCCGGGATCCATTCACCATCGAACCAAAGCACGGCAGGATCATATTTCCTGATCAACTCGGCGAGCTGGGGCTTCATATAACTATCCCTATACGAAGCCCAGTTTGGATTGGCCGACTTCTGATGGCCATATTCCTTCTTGCTTTCAGCATCAGGATGATGCCAGTCCATAATAGAATAATAGAAACACATTTTAATGTCCGCTGCTTTACAGGCATCAGACAATTCTTTCAGGATATCCCGCTTGAATGGCGTGGCATCCATGATGTCGTAGTTGGTCACCTTACTGTCCCACAAACAAAATCCGTCGTGGTGCTTGGACGTGATCACGATGTATTTGATCCCAGCTTGTTTGGCCACCTTTACCCATTCTACTGCATTGAACTGCGTTGGATTGAACTGCTTCACAAAGCCTTCATAATCCGGTATGGGGATGTTGCCGAAGTGCATGATCCATTCGCCCACATTCTTCACCTCTTTTCCCTGGTATTCACCTGCAGGCACGGCGTATGCACCCCAGTGAATGAACATCCCGAAGGTGGCATCACGCCACCACTGCATACGGGCATCCTTGTCGGCTGCAGATCCCTGCAGGTCATTCCTTTGGGCTGAACCGGATAATGCACTCAATAACAGGAACAATAATACGATGGATCTCATGGCCTGCATTTGTTGATGGTATGAAATGATTTACGCTTTTTTGAAGATGCCGATCTCGCTGATGGCCGGAGGCACAGGTGATTTTGTAATCCGGATGCGTAGCTTCTTTGTTTTAACGGCAGGAAAATTCATTATTCTGGCACTGCCAATACTGGTGGCTCTGGTTACTTCCTTCCAACTTCCATCTACCCAGGCTTCTGCAACCCATTCCTCTACGCGCTGTCCAAGCTTGATGTTCTCCCGGATCCTGATCAGGTCAAACTCCTGAACCTCTTTCCATTCCATAACAAATTCGTTCCCCTGCGCGAACGAATAACGATCCTTATCCGTCAGTAATGTTGATTGCTTCAGTAAGGAGGATTGCCTGGCCAGGTCGTTACCGAAAGTTTTCTCCAGCATCTCCCCAAAAGTCTTCAAAGACGCCACATCGTTCTCATGCAGTAACCCCCTTGTGTCTGGCGCCAGGCCCAGGTCTAAACACCCGCCGCGCCCAACGGACTTCAGATAAAGTTCAAATAACTTTTCGGGCGTTTTCACTTTGCTGTCCTGATCCTTATGATAAAACCAACCCGGCCTCAGCGGCACGTCGCATTCCGCCGGTGTCCACTGCACGCCGTTGCGGTCGCCCGTACCCAGATTATCGTGTTTGATGCTACCCGGGCCAGGGATCTTTGTACCGTCGAGTGGTACCGGGGTAAAGGTGGCCCAGCTCGTTTCAGAAGCAAATCCTTCTTCATTACCCACCCATCGGGCATCAGGACCGATATCACTAAAAATGTTGGCCCACGGCTGCATGGACCGGGTCATTTGCCAGGTAGTATCCCAACCATAATAAACGGAGCGGTCTATTTTACGTGCCTCGCGTTTGCCGCCATAATAACCGTCGCCGCCATTGGCACCGTCGTGCCACGACATAAACAACTTCCCATAGTTGGTATATAATTCCTTGAGTTGTTCCCGATATATTTTCACATACTCGTGCGATCCGTAAAAAGGGCTGTTTCTGTCCCAGGGCGAGCAGTAAACCCCAAACTCCATTCCGTTTTTCCGGCAGGCTTTCTCAAATTCACCCACCATATCGCCCTTACCGTTTTTCCATGGACTCTTGCTGATGTTGTAGTCTGTTGTTTTTGTAGGCCAGAGCGTGAAGCCATCGTGATGCTTGGCCACCAGTATAAGGCCCTTAAATCCACCTGCCTTCGCGGCTTTGATGATTTGTTCCGCGTCAAACGCAGTGGGATTAAATGATGCGGGCGAAGCGTCTCCATAACCCCACTCTTTATTTTCAAAAGTGGTGGGCGTAAAATGTACCAGTACATACATGTCCATCTCATGCCATTTCAACTGGCGCTCCGAGGGCAACACGCCGTATGGCTCAAGCTTGGTTTGTGCAATGATACCGGTAAGCAGGAAGGAAGACAGTAGCGTAAAAAGAAATTTCATATGGTAACTGTATTTTGTAAGGTGCCAATATGATCGATGGAGATATTTACCACATCGCCTGGCGTGAGTGTAAAGGTATCGGGGGGAACAATGCCGGTACCCGTCATCAGGTAACATCCTTTAGGGAAGAACATTTCGCGTGTTAGCCAATCCACCAGTTCATGATGCTTTCGTTTCATATTGTTGATAGAAATGGATTGATCAAACAGGACCTGGTCATCTCTGCTGATCGTCAGGTTGATCCGGGTATCAGGGTTGATGGCAGCTCCGGGTATAAAAAGGCATGGACCCAGTGCTGTGCTTTTCTCGTAAGATTTTGCCTGCGGCAGATAGAGTGGGTTCTCCCCTTCTATACTCCTTGAACTCATGTCGTTCCCGATCGAGTATCCTTCAATGGTACCAGCAGAGGAAACGAACAGGGTAAGTTCCGGTTCGGGCACATTCCAGGTTGAATCTTTTCGGATCCTGATCTTGCCCCTATGGCCCGATACTCTATAAGGCTGTGATTTAAAAAAAAGTTCGGGACGGTCGGCCTCATAAACCTTGTCGTAAAAATCACCGCCCCCGGCATCTTTGGATTCTTCCATACGGGCCAGTTTACTCCTCAGGTAAGTAACGCCCGCGGCCCACACCTCCTGGCCATGAATCGGAGGATCGAAATCAAGGTCCGGAATAAAATCCACCTGCGACCAATGTGACGCTTGTTGTTGAAGATATGCATACAGATTTTTCCTGTTCACCAACTCATCCCAATGCGCTTTATGGGTGAACACCTTGTCGTGGTACCTGAGCCAACAATGCTCATCTTTTTTATACAGTAGCATTTTTGAAAATAATCAAAAAAATGAAACCTTCAGTTTTGTTTCACCATAGAGAATGCAGTATATTTCATTTTTTTCCAACACTATCAGGAATATGTTATCTCTTACAGGAAGGACTGCTATTGTTACAGGTGGCGCAAGTGGAATTGGCTTAGCGATCTCCAAGGTATTTCATGCCCAGGGTGCCACCGTGCATATTTTTGAATTGAACGCCGAACTTGCGCAGAAGGAAGCATCCCGGTTAGGGGAAGGCCGCGCCTTTGCACATGCGGTAGACGTCACCAAACAGGAAGACATCCTGAAGGCAGTTGAAACTATTTCGCAGCAGGGCGGCATTGATATACTTATAAACAATGCGGGTATTGGCCATATCGGTACGGCAGAAAACACTTCGGAATCCGACTTCGACAGGGTGATGAACGTGAATGTGAAAGGCACTTATAATTGCATTCATGCCTGTATACCAGTAATGCTGCAGCAAAGCAAAGGGGTGATCGTGAACATGTGCTCTGTGGTTGCCAGTGTTGGCATACCGGAGCGTTTTGCTTACAGTACCTCCAAGGGTGCGATCCTGGCCATGACGCTCAGCGTAGCCAAGGATTATGTAAAAAAAGGCATTCGGTGTAATTGCATATCGCCAGGGCGGGTACATACGCCTTTTGTTGACGGTTACCTTCAAAAGAACTATCCCGGCAGAGAACAGGAGATGTTTGAAAAGTTAGCGGCAACCCAGCCGATCGGTCGAATGGCCGAACCAGAGGAAGTGGCAAACCTTGCACTTTTTTTATGCAGTGATGAAGGCGCATTCCTGACTGGTACCGACTACCCTATCGACGGCGGATTTATCAGAATCAATAACTAATATGAAACTATTTCGTTTTGGGCCGGCTGGAAAAGAGAAGCCGGGAGTGATCCATGGAGGTAGAAAGCTCGACGTATCGGCTTTCTGCAATGACTATACAGAATCTTTCTTTGAAGAAGGAGGAATCAGCGCACTTCAAACCTGGATAGAAGCGAATGCAGGTATTTGTCCGGAAGTGGACGACAGCGCAAGAACCGGCTCATGTGTCCCCCGCCCGTCCAAGATCGTTTGCGTTGGACTCAACTACGCCCGGCATGCGGCAGAAGGCGGCATGGAGGTTCCCAAAGAGCCTGTATTATTTTTCAAGAGCACTACAGCACTGTGCGGACCGAATGACGACTTGCATATCCCCCGTCATTCGAAAAAGACAGACTGGGAAGTAGAACTCGCCATTGTCATAGGAAAGAAAGCAACCTATGTGGACCTTGACAAAGCCTTCGATCATATAGCAGGATATGCATTGCATAACGACTATTCAGAACGCGAATTCCAGATAGAAAGAGGTGGTCAGTGGGTCAAAGGAAAAAGTTGCGACACCTTCGCTCCGCTAGGTCCATGGTTAGTGACAAAGGATGAGATATCGGATCCGGGTAATCTTCGTCTATGGTTAGACGTTAATGGTGTCCGGAAGCAGGATTCCGCTACCTCTGATCTGATCTTTGCCGTTCCTTACCTGGTGCATTATATCAGCCAGTTCATGACCCTGTTGCCAGGCGACGTGATTTCTACCGGCACGCCAGAGGGTGTTGGCCTGGGACAGAAACCAGCACCCTGGTATCTTAAAGAAGGCGATGTGGTTAAGCTGGGGATCGAAGGCCTCGGTGAACAGCAGCAGAAAGCCATGAAACTGTGGTAAGGTGGGCATCATAGATTCACACATACATTTCTGGAAATATGACGCTGTCAGGCATAGCTGGATCAACGAAGATATGGCGGTGATCAGGCACGATTTCCTTCCTGATGATGCAAAAAAAGTTTTCGAAAAAAGTAAAGTTGACGGGTGCGTTGCTGTTCAGGCAGATCAGTCGGATCAGGAAACTTCATTCCTCGTGGAGCTTGCAGCGAACAATGCATTCATAAAAGGCGTTGTGGGCTGGGTGGACTTCACCAGCAGCGACTTGCAGGAAAAACTGCAGGCCTATAGCAAAGAACCTTTCATAAAAGGCTTTCGTGAGATCATCCAGGGTTGTCCGGATGACCAGTATTTTACCAATAAGAGATTTCTGGAAGGCATCGGCCTGTTGACCAGCTACGATTATACGTACGATATACTGGTTCATCACCACCAATTGCCTTCAGCCGTTCGTTTTTCCGGAAAATATCCCGATCAGGATTTTATCCTCGATCATATTGCTAAGCCGAGTATCAAAAGCGGCGATTGGAAGAAGTGGAAAAACGACATGAAAGAGCTGGCCCTTAATCCCAGGATCTACTGCAAATTATCGGGCATGGTGACCGAGGCCGACTGGCAAAGATGGAACTATGACCAGATCAAACCCTACCTTGAAATAGCTGCTGAATATTTTGGTACTGAGAGGATCTGTTTTGGATCAGACTGGCCGGTATGTTTACTGGCAGGGAAATATGATGAAGTTCTGAAAATAATCACTGAGTTCCTTTCCCAGGTAAGCGAAAAAGAAAGGGAGCAGGTGTTATCTGGCAATACCAGCACATTTTATAAACTGAATTAATGGATCTTAATTTACATGACAAAGTTATTGTGGTTTCCGGCGGCGCTAAAGGAATAGGCGAAGGCATTGTAAGGGTACTGGCTGCAGAGCAGGCCATTCCTGTCATCATTGGAAGAAACGAAGCGGATAATCATGCTACACTAAGGGAAATTGGACGCGGCACGCAGGTAGTGGCCGAACTGTCTGATCCCGCGCAATGCAAGGCTGCCATAGAAGCCGTACTTGCGCAACATGGCCGAATAGATGGTTTGGTGAATAATGCCGGTGTCAATGATGGCATTGGCCTCGAAAATGGAACCTATGAGGGGTTCATGTTGTCGCTCCATAAAAATATGGTCCACTACTATTTGCTTGCCCATCATGCATTGCCTGCACTTATCAAGTCAAAAGGCGCCATTGTGAACATAGGTTCTAAGGTTGCCGAAACCGGCCAGGGCGGCACTTCTGCTTATGCAGCAGCTAATGGTGGCCGCAACGCGCTAACACGGGAATGGGCGGTTGAATTATTGAAATACGGCATCAGGGTTAATGCTGTTATAGTAGCAGAAAGTTATACCCCGCTATACGATCGATGGATCAAAAGCATGCCCGATCCTGAAGGCGAAGTTAAGAAGATCACCGATCGCATCCCTTTTGAAAACAGGATGACCACACCGGAAGAGCTCGCTAACACAGTGGCCTTCCTGTTGTCGGGAAAATCAAGCCATACCACGGGACAACTCATTCATGTAGATGGAGGGTATGTGCACCTCGACAGAAGGATCTGACTTTTTTTTAATCCGCTAAGATATAAGCATGAATAAGAAATCACTCTTACTGCCCTTCATCCTGGTGACATCACTATTCTTCCTGTGGGGAATAACCAATAACCTGACGGGCATCCTGATCCCGCATTTAAGAAAAGCATTACAGCTTACCAACCTGCAGTCCACCTTTGTAGATACGGCGGTATACCTGGCATACTTTCTGGCAGCCATCCCCGCTGGTATGGTGCTGAAGAAATGGGGTTATAAGAAAGGCATCATCATTGGCTTGCTCGTGTTCGCTGTGGGAACATTTTTATTTATTCCTGCAGCCAATACCAGAACGTATGGGATATTCCTCGCCGGCCTTTTCATCATTGGATGCGGCCTTACTTTACTGGAAACAGCAGCGAATCCATATGCCACTAAACTGGGCGATCCTGCATCAGCAACGGCCAGACTCAATCTTGCGCAGTCATTCAATGGACTCGCCGCATTTATTGGTCCTTTCATCGGAACCATATTTATACTTTCCGGAAAAGGTTATTCAAATGAAGAACTGGCGCTGATGAATGAGGCGGATAAGATCGCCTACCTGTCTGCGGAAGCAGCATCGGTGAAAATGCCTTACATGGTGTTGGGCTTCTTCCTGATCGCGATCGCCGTTCTATTCACGGTAAACAAGTTCCCCGAATTCAAGGAAGATGAGGAGGCTAATGAGGGCAGCCTCTCAGAAGCTCTTAAGCATAAGCACCTCGTTTGGGCTGTAGTTGCCCAGTTTTTCTATGTAGGCGCACAGGTTTGTGTAACCAGTTTTTTTGTAAGGATGGCGATGAAGGGTGGAGGCGTTGATGAAAAAACGGCAGGCTATTATCTCAGCGTTTACGGCATATTATTCATGGTTGGAAGATTTGGCGGAACACTGCTCATGAAATTCATTAAACCTGCCAGGTTACTGGCCATTTATTCGGTAGCCTGCATCCTGCTAAGTTTGGTTGCCATCTATGCGGATGGTAAAAATGTGGTACTTGCCCTTGGCGGCCTGGGTTTCTTTATGTCTATTATGTTCCCAACCATCTTTTCACTGGGTATTGAAAACATGAGGGAAAATACCAAGCCTGCCTCATCACTGATCGTGATGTCCATCATTGGGGGCGCTATCTTCCCTGTGATCATGGGAGGTATCATTGATCGTTATAACGACAATATCCAGCTCGGTTATACCGTGCCGTTAGTTTGCTATTTCGTAATACTTTATTTTGCCCTAAAAGGGCATACCCATAAAAAAGCTAAACATGAACAGGTACTGTCTTACAGTGGACTTGAAGGATGATCCCGCATTGATCGCTGAATATGAAGCGCTGCATAAAAAGGTGGCGCCTGAGATCCTTAAAAGCATTACGGACGCAGGCATCCTCGCCATGGATATCTATCGGTTGAGGAACAGGATGTTCATGATCATCGAGACCACCGATGATTTCAGCTTTGAAAAAAAATCTGAGATGGATCTAGCCAATCCCAAAGTGCAGGCATGGGAAAAACTGGTTCAGGTATATCAACAATCATTGCCATGGGAAAAACCCGAAGACCCCTGGAAATGGAAGAAGTTGGACCATATCTTTGATCTGCAGGACCAGGTGAAACCGATGTCATTGTAGAACCGACCATACCAATAAGGGTTAGTTTACTCTATGGCATGATAACTGCTTCCTTCAGCATAGCACTCAGATAATCCCTGGCTTGGCAGAGCCGACGATACGTACAATGGTTAGTTGAAGCCGCCCCTGCCGTTGTAAAGCCTTACCGGCTTGTCGAGACTTAGCTCTACCACAGACATGTATTTGGTTTGGGCGGTCTTCGGAAGGTCGATATAGACCAGTCCTGGTACGGGACTCCAGGAGATCTTACCTACTACCTTATGGTTAAGTTGCTGGTTAGTTCCCAGTACCCTGATAGACTTAATCCCATTGGCGAGGCCCTTTACCAATAACGGTCCATCGGTGTTGCCGGAAACGAACAAATATAATTTTGTAGAATCTTTCGAGAGTGTAGTGGGTCCATAAAAATGTCCCGGTGCAATGCCTGCCCTCGTACCAAAAATACCTTCTGCATTCGTCTTGTTCCACTCCCCTAATTCCTTCAGTACGTTCAATTGTTCTGCAGGAATGGTACCATCCTGCTTAGGACCAATATCCAGCAACAGGTTACCCCCGTTGCTGATGACGTCAGCAAAAATGGTGATGATCTCGTAGGGAGTTTTCCAATTTTTATCCTGGGGCTGATAACCCCAGTTGTTGTTGATGGTCATACATAGTTCCCACCAGTTATAATGGGGTCTGCTGATTGGTATATTCTGCTCCGGTGTGTCGTAATCGCCATGACCCATCAGCCTGCCGTTGATGATGGTGCCAGGATTGGCACGAAGCAACAGGCTCCTTACCTTTTCCGCTTCCCATTCTTCCGCGCTTCGCTCCCAATCTCCGTCGAACCACCATAGGTCCGGCTTGTACTTGCTACTTAACTCTTTCAACTGGTTCTGAAAAAAACTTCTGAATCGCTGCCACCTGTCGTAGTCGTCCGAAATGGAATACCGGCTCTTTTCTTTCAGGAAGCCAGGATAGTCGGGATGACTCCAGTCGAGCAACGAAAAATACGCCCCCGCTTTTATATTCCGTTTTCTCAAGGCAGTATAAAATGGCGCCAACAGATCACGCTTCGCAGGAGTATTGTCCACCACATCATAATGCTTTTCCTTCGTATCCCACAGCGCCACACCATCGTGGTGCTTGGTGGTGATCACCGCATATTTTGCACCTGAGTTCATGATCACATCGGCCCATTTCTCGGGATCATAGGCCGAGGCGGTGAAACCGTTCATCTGCTTCATATAATCTTCCCAGCTGATCTTGCCATTGTGGAAACTCCAGCTCTCATCTATGCCATTTACGGCATATATCCCCCAGTGAATGAAAATGCCCAGTTTGGCATCACTGTACCATTCCATTTTGGAACGGATGGAATCCGGATGAATTTTCTGCTGGGCAGACAATGCAATGGTAAAAAGGAAAAAAACAGCCAGGGCAGGGAGCTTCATCATCGATCTTATTTTTTTATATCAGGCAATGAGAACGCAAGATAACTATTACCGCTTTTCGTTCCCATTTTTCCTCCACCAGCAGCTATCACCACGTATTGCTTTCCATTCAATACATACACTATCGGAGTGGCATAACCGCCGGCGGGAAGTTGATACTCCCATAGAACTTTACCGTTCCTGATATCAAAGGCCCTGAACTTTTCATCCCTGGAAGCCCCTATAAATAGTAACCTCGTTGAGGTGATCACAGGTCCTCCATAATTCTCTGTTCCGGTCTGCGGAATACCCTTTGCGGTCAACTCCCTAACTTCGCCCAAAGGCACGGTCCACAGTATATCTCCTTGATTGAGATCGATCGCATTCAGGGTTCCCCACGGCGGAGCTATACCCGGGTAGCCGTTCTTATCAAAGAACCTGTGGTAGCCTGTACTCAGGTAATCCTGTATACTGTCGTTCACCGTTTGCCTTTCTACCTGCTCAACAGCTTTTCGTTCGGGGTCTTGATTTAGCAGGTAGCTGATCACATGCTGCTTTTGATATTCGGGCAGGTAGTTAAAGGAAGGCATTCTACCCTTGCCATTTTTAAGGATCGATGCCAATGCTTTTTTATCCAGTCTTTGGTGTACATCTGTCAACCCCGGATATTGGGGTGGCGCGCCCTGAAGGTTTGGCCCGTGGCACCCTGCGCAATGATTCATATACACCGATTTCCCGGTCGACCGTCCCAAGTCCCTTACCCTGGAGTACATCGTAAGGACCCAGCCCATTTCATTCCCGTTCACATAGAGCATGCCGGACCGATGATCAAATGCTGCCCCACCCCATTCGCCGCCGCCATCGAAGCCCGGTAGGATCATGGTGCCTTCCAAAGAGGGCGGCTCAAACATATGGCTGCGCCTGATCGTCTTCAGCCTGTCTGTTATATACGCATTGGTTTCAGGATCAATTTGGCTAATATCCTGATCAGTAAATAACTGTCTTACAAAGGGAGCGGGCTTCACTGGATAAGGTTGAGTGGGCCAGGGCTCTTCGCCGGGAAGGGCCTGGGTGGGAACTGGTCTTTCCTCCACAGGAAAAAGAGGTTCGCCGGTATCCCGGTTGAAAACATATACAAAGCCGGTTTTAGTCACTTGCGAAACGGCATCTACCTGTTTTCCATTCCTCATCACCGTAATGAGACTGGGCGGCGAGGGAAGATCACGGTCCCACAGATCATGATGCACGGTTTGAAAATGCCATTTACGTTTTCCGGTTGCAGCATCCAGCGCAAGCAGGCAGTTCCCGAAAAGGTTCATGCCCTTTCTGTCGCCCCCATAAAAATCAAAAGCTGGCGACCCCAGCGGAGCAAAGACCATACCTCTGTCAGCATCCACGGTCATGCCCGTCCAGGCATTGGCGCCACCCGCTGTCTTCCAGGCGTCTTTGGGCCACGTCTCATAGCCGGGTTCACCAGGATGTGGAATGGTATGGAAGATCCATTCCTGTTTTCCAGTGATCACATTGAAAGCCCGGATGTGTCCCGGCGCTGTTGGACCTGGACCTTCATTAACCCTGCTACCCATAATGAGCAGGTTCTTGTATATCACGCCCGGGGTAGGCGCATTCAGAAGCTGCGTGTTGACATCACGGTCAAGCCCCTTACGAAGATTAATACGACCGCTGTCACCGAACTGCATCATCTTTTCACCTGTTTCAGCATCCAGTGCGTATAGATACTCACGGGAAGAAAAAAATATTCGCTTGTCTTTCCCGTCTTCACTTTCCCAATACACGGAACCCCTGTTGATTTCACTGGCAGTGCTATCCTGCAACGCGTCAAACATCCAGATCTGCTCACCGGTTGCTGCATTCAACGCAAAAATCTTACCACGGCCAGAGGTTGCATACAGCTTCTTATTCACCATTAACGGATGGCATTGAATCTGCAGGCGGTTTTGGGGATCAAATTCCCCGGTTGAAAAAACCCATACCGGTTCCAGGCGGCTGACATTCTGAGGGTTGATTTCGCTGGCGGGGGAATACCTGTTATTACCTTCATTGCCATACCGACGCCACTCCAGGTCCTGACCTGCATGATCGGCTTCAGATGTGCAGGACAGCAAGTAAATACCGATCAATATGGCATGCAGGAAACGACCCATAGCGTTTGTTGAATAGTCAATAGTATCAGCGCAAAACTCAGGCGCTGAACCGACAAGTTAGCAAAGCTGAATCATATTATTTGCCTATATTCAATACCTATTTTATCATTTATGAAGTTCCTCAAAAGATTACTGATCTCTGTTGTTGTAATGGCATTGCTGGTCATTGGAGGAATTTTTGTTTACCTGCAGTATTTAAATCCCGATCGAAATGCAGCATTGAAGTTTCCGGGTTTGAAAGATAAAGTTGAGGTATTGTACGACAACTATGGTATCCCGCACATCTATGCATCAAATGAAGAAGATCTGATGTATGCATTTGGATATGTGCACGCGCAGGACCGTCTGTTTCAGATGGAGATCCTGCGCAGGTTGGCAGATGGAAGGCTATCAGCATTGTTTGGGGAAAAAGCGCTCGACTCGGATAAGTTTTTCAGAACCCTCAGTTTCAGGGAGCAGGCCAGATGGACCATCGACTCGATGTATAAGGATGGTAATGCCCCACTTGTAAAGGCCGCTAAAGCCTATGTGAAAGGGATCAATCATTTTATCAGCAACGGGAAGACCCCCATTGAATTTACCATTGCCGGGATTCCTAAAACCCCATTTACCCTGGAAGACATGGAGATCATCACCGGGTACATGGGTTACACTTTTGTTGGCGCCTTTAAAACTGAAAGCATTGCTAGTTTAATTTATAGCAAACTGGGTAAATCTTATTACAAAGATGTGCTTTCCCAATGGCCGGACAGTTCACACATGATCCCGGTGAATGCAGGTGTGTCCGACAGTACATTGAAAGTACTGGGGCAATTATCCGCATTTGTGTCGTCACTCGAAAATGACTTACCCTATCCGCCGTTCTACGGATCAAATGGTTGGGTGATCTCAGGAAAAAAGACCAAATCGGGAAAACCCCTTCTTTCCAACGATACCCATATTGAATTTGCCCAACCCTCCGTGTGGTACGAAGCGCATTTGGAATGTCCGGATCTCAACATTTACGGCAGCTTTCTTGCCGGAGTGCCCTTCCCTGCCCTGGGTCACAATCTGCATGGCGGCTGGGGTATAACCATGTTTGAAAATGATGACGCCGACCTGTACCGTGAAAAACTAAATCCCGATAACCCCGGGCAGGTATGGTACAAAGACCATTGGGAAGACCTGAATATCCGCACGGAAACCATCAAAGTAAAAGACGCGCCGGATGTTGTATTGAACGTAAAGAGATCAAGGCACGGATATTTAATGAATGAAGTATTGAAAGAAACCCGGGATATCAAAGAGCCGATCGCGCTCTGGTGGGTTTATCATCAGTTCCCGTCACAGCACGCTAGCGTTTTTTATAACCTGTGTCGCGCAAAAAATGCGGCTGATGCAGGGCGGGCAGTTGCGCCGCTGACATCGCCCGGTCTGAATTTTATGTGGGGAGACACGGAAGGACATATCGCCTGGTGGGCCGCAGGAAGATTACCAGTCAGACCTGCGCATGTTGACCCCCAGATCATACTTGAAGGATCAACCGGGGCTGATGACCCTATCGGCTGGCTCGATTTTTCACAAAACCCGCGGATTTTGAACCCGGAACGCGGGGTTATCTATACGGCCAATAATCAACCTGCCGACATGGGCACCGGACTTGTGGCAGGATATTATGTCCCTTCAGACCGCGCGGAAAGAATTGAAGAATTATTATACAGCAACAAGAACGACTGGACAGAAGAGGATAGCCGGGCGATGATCAACGATGTTAAGGCAACGTCCTACAGCAGGTTATTAAGGTCTGTATTACCAGCAATAGACATGAACGAATTAACACCCGGTGCAAAACAGGATTATGGAATGTTAATGAAATGGGACGGCAGCCATGATCTGGAAGACATTGAGCCTACTATTTACTATCGATTTCTATACCACGTGTATCAAAATACTTTACATGATGAACTGGGCAAAGAAGCATCCGAGAAACTACAATACACCCTGAGTTTTAGAAGAAACGCTGCGGCCTTACTGATGAACGATGCATCTAGATGGTGGGACGTTACGGGCACAACCCTGAAAGAAACACGGAGTCAAATCCTGGCCAGGTCTTTGAACGAGGCCAGCAACTGGCTTGTGACAGAAATGGGGGAAGACAGAAAAAGCTGGGCATGGAAGCAAGTACATACATTGGAGCATAAACATCCGCTAGGTATCATTCCCTTCATCGGTAAATACTTCAACGTTGGCCCCATTCCGGTACCCGGTGGAAGGGAGACCTTAAACAACCTGGAATTCCGCATTGACTCTTCAGGGAAGTATCCAGTAAGGTCTGGGCCTGCCTTACGACGGATCATCGACTTTGGAAACCCAGAAAGGGCATATAGTGTGAACCCTACCGGTCAATCCGGTTATTTCATGAGCAAGCATTACCAGGATCAGGCTGCTATGTTCGCGGAAGGTGGAAAAAGGCCAGAACTCATGAATAGAAAAGATATAGAAAAAATGGTATCGGGCAGGCTGATCTTACATCCATGATGAACATGAACGGAATATTTCCCGACTAAGAAATGCCTTCTTCCCTTTCCTTAACTACCACCAGGTCTGCCGTTTCTACCGTGATCTGGATCAGCCCGAGTTGTACGATCGCTTTCTTGCCCCTCACCTCTTTAATGTTGCCCACCTGGTTATTTTGCAACATGAGAGCGAGGTCTCCCACCTTAACATTTCCACCCACTTCGATCCAGCGGGCATTTAATTTTTTCCTTTTTTTATCGGTAACCTGCTGTTGTTTTTGTGCGAACAATAACGAATGCAATTGCTTCATCAGTTCGCGCTTGTCTTCCTGTGACTCCGCCTTGCGCCAGTCGAACACCACCTGCTTGAGTTTGCGTTCCATGTCGCGCAAGTACTTGATCCGCTCCTCAGAAACCCTGTTCTGCTCCCTGAGTATTTCCACTTGCTGCCTGTGCTTTTCTTTATCGAGCTGGATCTCGAGATCCTTCTTAAGTTTCACGTTATGCCGGAGCAATTTGTGGAGTTCCCTATCTTTCTCCTCGATCTGCCTAAGGTCCTGCTCGGTTCTGTTCAGCAGTTTATCAAGACTGAAATGGTCTTCATCCACCAGTTTTCGGGCCCTGTCGATGAGCCTTTTTTCAAGGCCAATTCGTTCTGCTATGGAGAAGGTGTAGGAACTGCCGGGCTTACCCAGGATCAGCTGGTACATGGGCTGCAGGTATTGCTCATCAAAAGCCATGGCGCCGTTCACGATACCCGACGTTTTTCCGGCCATCACTTTCAGATTCAGATAGTGGGTGGTTACAATTCCATAAGAATGTTTACGCAGAAGTTCATCCAGGATCACTTCCGCAAAAGCGCCACCCAGATTAGGATCGCTACCGCTTCCCAGTTCATCGATGAAGAATAGTGTGCGGCCATTTGCATTCTCCATGAAATGCTTCATGTGCTTAAGGTGCGAACTGTAGGTGGAGAGTTCAAACTCCAGGCTCTGGGTATCGCCGATATGGATCATCAGCTGTTTAAAAATACCGAAGGTGGTTCCAGGGGCAACCGGTACAAGCAGTCCTGATTGAACCATCAATTGCAAAAGCCCAACGGTTTTCATGGTGACCGTTTTACCACCCGCATTTGGACCCGATATCACCAGTATCCTGCTTTTCTCATCGAGCGTAAGCGAAACCGGGATGGTGGGCTTTCCAAGCTTTCTGTTGTAAAGTAATAGTAGAGGATGGTATGCTTTTACCAGGTCAATGCAGGATTTATCGGCAAGTTCCGGATGCACACCGTTTATGTCGGCCGCAAGTTTCGCCTTCGCTTCTATAAAATCATATTCACCCAGTATAGCGTGCCACCCTACTAACAAAGACGCATAACCGGAAAGATTCCTGGTGAGCTCACGGAGGATGCGATATACTTCACGGCTCTCCTCTGTTTCCAGGGAAAAAATATCATTATTAAGCTCAATGGTTTCTTCCGGCTCAATGAATGTAGTGCGGCGCGTATCGCTCTCGCCGTGGTAAATACCCTTGACCTGTCTTTTAAACTCTGCCTGAACCGCAACTACCCGTCTTCCATTCAGGAAAGCCTCATCAATATCGGCAGCGTATCCGGCTTTACTAAGCCGCTGAACGATCTTATCGAACATTCGCCGCAGTTCATTTCTTTTTCGGAAAAGACCCATCCTGATCCGCGACAGATCTTCAGAGGCCTTATCCAACACTGTGCCGGATTCATCTAATACCTCATCGATGCTTTTAATGATCGCTTTTTCATAGTAAGAGTCGCCCAGTACCTTATAGAGGAACGGATAGCTCGAGGTTCTTTCCGCGTCAAACCAGCGAAAAAGCTGTTGCAGGGTTTCTGCGAGTTTCCTGATCTGCACAAAATCCTCCCCCAGCAGCATCGCGCCTGATATGCCTAATAGTTTGAGTTCACGTGCCAGATTGAGGGTATGGTTATTCGGGAAGAACTGCCCCCCACGTATCAGCATGAGGTACTCATTTGTTTGCGAAAGTTCTGTTTCTATATAGTCCTTCCTGGTATGAACACGCATCTCCCCTGCCCGCAGCTTACCCAGCTGGGAGGAACAGTAACCCATCACGATCTGCTTCACTTTATCAAATTCCAGCTGTAAATCAGCCGTTTGCGGAAATAACTTCAATCCTTTTTCTTGCAAATATAGCTCAGGACCAGAAAGTTCATGAGATAGCCGGTTATGTTAACGACTCCTTAAAGTTTAGCTCCCGCCCAACCATTAACTCAATCTCCATTGTTTATCTCGGAGGATAATTGACATTTGTTGTCCACCTAAATCAAAATATGAAGGTCAACTTTACGCTTGTCTTACTTCCTGTTCTGGTTTTAATATCTTGCGCACAGCGGCAGTCTCCCAATGCCCAGGCGAACTTCGAACCTATATACACATCGCATAACATGAATTCCGATACAGCAACGTTTGGCAATGGATGCTTCTGGTGCACAGAAGCTGTTTTTCAACAATTGAATGGTGTAGTGAGCGTTTCCAGCGGATATAGCGGCGGACACGTGGAGAATCCTACCTATGAGGAGGTTTGTGACAAAACCACAGGACATGCCGAAGTATGCCGGATCGTTTTTGATCCGTCTAAGATCACCTATGATGAATTGCTCGAAGTATTTTGGCAAACCCATGATCCCACCACTGTGAACAGGCAGGGCAATGATGCAGGTCCCCAGTATCGTAGCGTGGTCTTCTATCACAACGATGACCAAAAATTGAAAGCGCAGCATTATAAGGAGGCGCTGGATAAAGCAGGTGCTTTCGACAAACCCATCGTTACCGCAGTGGAGCCATTAAAGAACTACTACCCCGCTGAAGATTACCACCAGAATTATTTCAAGAACAATCCCAACCAACCCTATTGTTATTTTGTGATCAGGCCCAAGCTTGAAAAATTTGAAAAGGCTTTTGGAAAAAAACTGAAGCAGTAACAGCCTTAATTATTCTTTCCTGCCCTCCGAAGCTCCAGCAAGTTCAGCGCATTTGGCTTGAATCCCGTTATGTTCGTTTGAACAAGGTGAATGGCCATATCGTACCAGAGCGGGATAACAGGAGCATCATCCATCACCATCTGATCCATTTTCCGGTATAGCTCATAACGGACTGAATCGCGTGTTTCCAGTAGCGCAGCCTCGTATAGCTTATCGAACTCAGGATTTTTATATCGGGTATAATTTGGCGGCGCAGGATTCTTACCATAAAAAACACTGAGGTAATTTTCCGCATCGGGATAATCGGCGATCCAGCTACCCCTGAAAAACAAAGCACTGGATTTAGCGATCTCTTCGAGCAGGGTAGCCCTTTGCACGGTCTCTACATTGACACGCATTCCAATTTCTTCCAGTTGCTTCGCTACAAAGGCTCCTAGTTCTGCATACACGGGAACTGTTTTAAGCGTAATACGGCCCTGGTACTGATCATACCCGGCTTCTTTCAGCAGGGCCCTCGCCCTCTCCGGATCGTATGGATACCCTTTCACGATCCCGGAATTAAAACTAGGCAGGCCTGCCGGGATAAATCCTGATTCTGCCGCCGTACCAATGGAGTTTCGCAAATACATCATCATCTTCTTCCTGTCTACTGCGTGGTTCATTGCCTGCCGGATCTTCTTTTCCTTCAAGGCTGAATTCCTGACCAACTCATTATCCTGATCGAACAGGATCCCAAGATATTCGGTGTTCAGATAGGGATGTTTGTTCAACACGATCTTACCCTCCCACTCCTTCTTCAATTCCCCTTTTTTGGTCAGCACTTCGTCTTTGAAACTGGCTTCTATATCGTTGACAAAATCCAGTCTGCCCTGTTGGAATTCCATGAATTCTGTAGCCTTATTATCCAGGAAAGAAATTTTCACAGCTTCAAAATATGGCAGTCGTCCCCCTTTTTCATCCCGTTCAAAATAGACGGGATTTCGGTGCAGGATCAGGGCCTGCCCTTCTTCCCATTGATTAAAATAAAATGGGCCGGTACCGCATGGGTTCCTTCGAAAATCATTTCCGAAAAATGCCACCGCTTCCCTTGACACAATGGAACAGTATTTCATACTGAGGATACCAAGTATGGGCGGGAAAGGCCTGATCAGTTTGAGTTGAAAAACAGAATCGTTCAAGGCGGTGAACGGCTGCAGGGAATCGACACGGCCGTTGAAAATCCAGGCACCCGGACTAGCCACTGATCTGTCGATGATCCGGCCCAAACTATATACCACATCACTGGCTTTCATCAGCCTGCCCTTTCCTTTTGGGAAGGCCGGGTTATTGTGAAAGTAAACGTCACGCCGAAGGATGAAGGTATAGGTAAGGCCGTCATTTGAAATGGCCCATCTTTTAGCCAGTGCAGGAACGATACGAAGGTTGTTGTCAATATCCACCAGCGAATTATAGACCTGATGGGTAGCCCAGTTCACCGCCTGGCTTTTAGCGAATGCGGGATCCAGGGTAGTAAGGCCCTCCGGTTGATTGTAACGAAACACTTTGTTGTCCCTGCTTTCCCTGGAAACACAGGATGCGAGTAACATCAATATAAAAACCCAGTACTGCATAGGCTAATCATTACCCGGCCTGCCGGCGCCGATGAATCTTTTTTGCCAGTACGGCTCAGCTAGGTCGCTGATGGTTACCCCGCCTGAGGAAGAGGCGTGCACGAATCGATTGTTATGAAGGTAGACGCCCACATGAGAAACGCCACCCCGGGTATTGAAGAAAACCAGATCGCCTTCTTTGAGTTCATCCTTACCAACCTGCCTGCAAAAGGCTTTTTGCTCATGCGCCGTTCTGGGCAGTGATTCCTCATAAACTACGGTTATCAAATTTTGCACAAAAGCTGAACAGTCCACTCCTTTTTTGGTAATTCCGCCAATTTTATATGGGGTTCCCCACCATTCGTCAATGACACGGTATAAAGATAGATTGGCTAAATACTCAACCTCGGTATTCAACCGGATTGAGTATCGAAACTGGAGCGAAGCGGCCTCATTGATGGTCATCCCGGTGTTAAAACTCATGGGGGCATTGTAGTTGTCCACCAGCGCGGGCATTACATCGTCCATTTTCTCGCTGGAGCCATCTGGATTCACCTTAATATCGTCTAAGAATGGGCTTTGATTTTGCAACTGGCTGCTTCGGGCAGGGGATTGCAGGGGCTTGAAAGCCTTGCAGCCACTGAGCATCAGAAAAGCAGACAGCAAAAAGGGGCCATATAACCTGAGGATGTACAAGTTGTGCAAATTTAAGTGGAAAATTTGAAGGCCGTTTTCCGAAATTTGTCCGGTTTCTCCAAAGACCAGACCATCATTGAAACATGTCGAAATTTTCCCATCTCCACGTCCATACCCAATACTCCCTGCTCGACGGGGCCGCCAGCATTGAGGCGCTCTATAAGAAGGCGGCGGCAGACGACATGCCAGGGCTTGCCATTTCGGATCATGGGAACATGTTCGGCGTTTTCAAATTCGTTTCGGAGGCCCAGAAGTACCGGGTGGACCCGGCTGACCCTAAGAGTCCGCTCAAGGTAAAACCGATCGTGGGATGCGAATTCTATATCACCGATAACCGTCACCGGAAAACATTTACAAAGGAAGAAAAAGATCCCCGACATCACCAGATACTGTTGGCAAAAAATGAAACAGGTTACCGTAACCTCGTAAAACTGACTTCGCTAGGTTATATAGAAGGGCTGTATTCAAAATACCCGCGGATCGACAAGGAACTCATCCATAAATATCATGAGGGCCTCATCGCCACTACCTGCTGCCTGGGTGCCATGGTGCCCCAGATGATCATCCGCAAGGGCATTGAAGAAGCCGAAAACGAATTCAAGTGGTGGCTCAATATTTTCCAGGAGGATTATTACGTGGAGATCCAGCGCCATGGCATGGCGGAGCAGGACAAAGTGAATGAAGTGCTGCTCAAGTTCGCCGAAAAATACAACGTCAAGGTGATCGCATCCAACGATTCACATTATGTGAACCAGTCGGATTTTAACGCACATGATATCCTGCTTTGTATCAACACCAACGAGAAACAGGCCACGCCAGCGCTGAGAGAGTTTACGGACGATGATGTGCTGATGAAGAACAAGAGGTTCGCTTTTCCGAATGACCAGTTCTATTTGAAGACTTCTGCCGAGATGAAAGAAGTATTCAAGGACCTGCCGGAAGCGATCGATAACACCAACGAGATCGTTTCAAAAGTGGAGGTGCTGGACCTGAAACGGGACATCCTCCTGCCCCACTTCAAGGTGCCGCCCAATTTTGAGACGCAGGACGAATATCTGGAACACCTGACCTGGGAGGGTGCAAAGAAAAGGTACGATGAGATCACGCCGGAAATAGATGAGCGCCTTCGCTTCGAACTATTCACGATCCGTACCATGGGTTTCGCGGGATACTTCCTGATCGTGTCCGACTTCATCAAGGCGGGCCGCGATATGGGCGTATTCGTAGGACCAGGCCGCGGCTCCGCGGCAGGAAGCGTGGTGGCCTACTGCATCGGCATTACCAATATTGACCCCATCAAATACAACCTGCTGTTTGAAAGGTTCCTGAACCCGGACCGTAAGAGCATGCCCGATATCGATACGGATTTTGACGATGACGGTCGCCAGAAGGTGATCGACTATGTAGTGGAGAAATACGGCAAGAACCAGGTGGCCCAGATCGTGACCTATGGTACGATGGCCGCCAAAATGAGCATAAAAGACGTAGCCCGGGTGATGGATCTGCCCCTGCCAGAGTCCAATGCCATGGCCAAACTGATCCCGGAAAAACCCGGCATCGAACTGAAAAGGGTACTGCATGCCAACCTGGCCGGTGAAAAAAGCCTGGCCGAGAAGGAAGGTCTTTCGGGGGACGAGATCGAGATGGTCAAGAAACTCAGGGAGATCTACCAGGGCGATGACCTGAGGGCGCAGATCTTACATGAAGCGGAGATCCTGGAAGGATCAGTCCGGAATACCGGTATCCATGCGGCGGGTATCATCATTGCGCCGAGGGACCTTACTGAGCTTCTACCGGTTTGTACAGCCAAAGACTCTGACCTTTGGGTAACACAGATCGAGGGCAGCGTGATCGAAGATGCCGGAGTGATAAAGATGGACTTTTTGGGATTAAAAACCCTTACCATCATCAAAACCTGCCTCTCCCTGATTCGCCAAAACCACCGAATAGAACTGGATATTGATGGTATACCGTTGAACGATGAAAAAACATTTCAACTGTATCAGCGCGGCGAGACCATAGGAACATTTCAGTTTGAAAGTCCGGGTATGCAGAAATACCTGCGGATACTGAAGC
Organism: Chitinophagaceae bacterium; assembly: GCA_040404005.1. Taxonomy (GTDB): domain Bacteria; phylum Bacteroidota; class Bacteroidia; order Chitinophagales; family Chitinophagaceae; genus Pollutibacter. The sequence continues at coordinate 82,167 of JBBAJO010000008.1, read as the reverse complement.
CGGATAAGTTTGACGACCTGATTGCGATGAACGCCCTGTACAGACCCGGGCCCATGTCTTACATCCCCAACTTCGTCGACCGTAAACATGGGCGTGAAGAGATCAGCTATGATCTTCCTGAAATGGAAGAATATTTGAAAGACACGTATGGTATCACGGTGTATCAGGAACAGGTGATGTTGCTGGCCCAGAAACTGGGCGGTTTCAGCAAAGGTGAAGCAGACGTGCTCCGAAAGGCCATGGGTAAAAAGCAAAAATCCATTCTCGATAAAATGAAGGGGAGTTTTATCAAAGGAGCAACGGCCAAGGGATTTGCGGCTGATAAACTGGAAAAGATCTGGACCGACTGGGAATCGTTTGCCCAGTACGCATTCAATAAATCCCACTCTACCTGCTATGCCTTTGTTGCCTACCAGACTGCTTACATGAAGGCCCACTACCCGGCAGATTACATGGCCAGTGTGCTGAATCATGCCGGCAGCATCGAGAAGCTGACCTTCTTCATGGAAGAGTGTAAGCGGATGGGGCTAAAGGTACTTGGGCCGGATATCAATGAATCCGGCAAAGGATTCGCTGTGAATCTGAAGGGCGAGATCAGGATCGGGTTAGGTGGTTTGAAAGGTGTTGGAGAAGCTGCGGTAGAGACCCTGATTGAGGAAAGGGCCAAAAAAGGATCATTCAACAATATTTTTGATCTGGTAAAAAGGGTGAACCAACGGACCGTAAACAAGAAATCGCTGGAATGCCTGGCCTATTCGGGGGCATTTGATTGCTTCCCCGAAATGCACCGTGCCCAATATTTTCACATGCCCGAAGGCGACAATTCAACAGGGCTGGAGAAGATCATTAAGTTTGGGAACGTCTGGCAGGCACAGACCCAAAACGTCAGTAATACATTATTCGGTGACCTGCCGGTGATGCAGATCCCACCTCCCAAAATACCGGATTGCAGGCCCTGGAGTTTAACAGAACTGCTGGACCACGAAAAAGACGTAACCGGCATCTTCATCAGTGGACACCCCCTTGACCATTTCAGGTTTGAAAATACCTACTATGGCGTGATGCCTTTATTTGAGTTTAACGAATTCAAGCAAACGGTGGACCTTCATCCCCACCCGAATCAGACCATCAGGCTTGCCTGCCTCGTAACGGGCGCACAGCACCGGATCTCGCAGAAAGGAAAGAAGTATGGCGTATTGACCCTCGAAGATTTTTCCGGAAATACCGAGCTGACGCTGTTTGGAGAGGTATACATGAAATACATCAATTATTTTGAAACGGGTACTTGCCTGTATGTAACCGGCAAGTTTGAAAAATGGGAGAAAAGGAATGAATGGAATTTCCGGGTGATGGAGATCTGCTTGCTCGAAACGATCAAAAAATCAATGACTAAAGGACTGGAAATGAGCATTATGGGTGAGTTACTTAAAAAAGATATTGTAAACTTCCTCGCCTTGAATATCAAAAAGCATCCCGGGAACTCCAGAATGAAACTGGTTATTTATGAACCGAAACAGAACTGGCATGTTACCATGGTATCGATGGCAAAGGGTTTCGAGATGAATGACGAATTGTCGGCTTTCCTGATGGACCATCCTTATATTGACATTAATGTTATCACGTCAAACGGTAATTAATGTCAATACATCATAGTTCGGGAAATGGGCCTAAATTTGCAACTCAGTAAAAATCTAAATGAAAATATATCATGGCAAAAGAATTCACAGATGCTAACTTTCAAACAGAAGTGATCAGTTCAGATAAATTAACCGTCATTGATTTTTGGGCTGAATGGTGCGGTCCATGTCGCGCGATCGGGCCAATCATTGAAGAACTGTCTAAGGACTATGACGGTAAAGTAAACGTTGGAAAGGTAAACGTGGACCATAATCCACAGCTCTCCATGAACTATGGCATCACCAGCATTCCTGCCATCCTCTTTATCAAAGATGGTAAAGTGGTAGACAAATTAGTCGGCGCACAGCCCAAAGGCAATTTTGTAAAAAAGATCGAATCGCACATGGCTTAATCGCCGATTGCCTCTATACTGAAATCCTTTCCCCGGAAAGGATTTTTTTATGCCAGGTAGTGTCGCGCAATAACATTGTAGGTGGTGTCTTTCTCCTTTACCATCTCCGGCGTTAAGGCAGAAATGTAGTTCCAGGCATTGGTTTCCCAGAGATGGTGGAGATAAGCATCCTGGTAATCGTGTGTTTTTTTAAATAACCAGGCAAGGCCTTTGGGGTCGTAAGCGGGATAATGAAAGGCCTCCGGTTCCAATATGGTCACCAGATCAGGATGTTTTTGAGCCAGCTCATAGGGCACTTTTACAGAATGTTCAACCCAGAACTCATCTTTCCCCCTTGACCTGAAGGTAACGTAGTTATCAAGCCACATCTCCACAAACCGGCTTCCGGGGGCCGACAGCATCACGGCGTTACAAAGGCCGTAGACCTTTTGTGTTTCAGTGAGTGGAGCTAATTTGAACTGCCTGACCGCGTTTTTCACTCGATCCCAGCAGGTGTAATACACCGGTGGTTTGAATTCTTTGGCGATCACGAAATCATGCGCCAACAGATTCGTAAGCGGCTTTTTTGAGATGGTATCTAAATCCAGGTAAATGCCTCCGTGTTCCTTCAACATATTCAGCCGAACGATATCGGCCTGATGGGCAACGTGAAGGAGCGGGTTGCCATGAATCGAAGTGGGTGCCGTGATCTTATTCAGGGTAAGATAGGGTCTCGCTTTCTCGAACCATTCTCCGCCGGGTTCATACTGGTAGTGGAGGTACATCCGGTCCGGCCTGTTCAATTCCGCTGCAGAGCGGACAGCAAGGTAGTGGACCATATTAAAAGGTTTCCCGCCGAAATCGGGCTTCATCCCAAAAACAAAATGGAGGATATTGGGGATCATAGAAAAACCCTTGAAGTTCTGATCCTGGAATTGGGATGATTATGGAACAGCGGATCCACTTCAAGCAAGAGCTCGGTCCGGGCATGATAAGGTTCTTCATCAAGAATCACGCAGGAGTTCATTTCAATACGTGTGTTCCAGTCGGCCTGCATATCCAGGTTCGGGATCACTCCCTCTCCTGTAAGAATATGCTCCGAGACGATCAGGTGCTGGAATTTTTTACACTTTGCCAGTATAGAGCGGATATGATCATTTGAAAGATGTTGTAATACCTGGCGGATGGTGCAAAGCTCTGCATCGGGAATGGCTTCCTGGGTTGCATCGATATGGAGGAAACGTATATTTGACTTACCGTACAGGCGTTGGTTATTTTCGATCAGCGAAGGCACTACATCGATCCCTGTGTAGTCGATATCATCGGTTATGAACTGCCTGGCGATCCGGAAATCACCGCACCCGATATCCACTACTGACTTGATGTTGTGTTGTTGCACATACTCCTTGATGAGGTTTGCATAGGCCGTACCCACAAAATCATCAGAGCCTGGTCCGGAATTAAATTCACCTTTCACCCCGCCCCACATATTCTCATGGTAGATGCGGCTAAAGAGTTTTTTCAGGTCTTTTCGTTCATCTGCACCGATCTGCGGAGGAAGTTTAACGATATCATACCCATACCTGTTCAGGATCTTTCGGATCAGATTACGCATCAGCATTGGTTTTCATGTTAAACGCATAGATCATACCCACCGGCGGATCAATATCTTTACGCCCGAGGTTGAATATAGAAAAATGATGCGTTTTCAGCATATCGCATAAAGTCTCGTACCCTTTCACGTGCCATTCGAGGGCCACTACGGAAATCATGTCCATCATACCGTTTTGGGATAAATACTCCATGATCCGGTATTCCTCACCTTCACAGTCGAGCTTCAGCAGAACCCTCGTTCCGGGAAAACGGTTTCGGATACTTTCAAACACGCCCCGGATATGAATGATGTCAACCTCAATTTCAAGCCCTGAGTTCATTCCATGGGCAGCAATGAAAGTTGGATCGGTGGAAAAAACAGCCGAGCCTGACACGGCAGCGGGCACCCTGATCTTCCCATCATAGTCACTGATACCGGAAAGCACCGGGTTTATTTTGGAGGATATAGACGGATTGATTGAAAAATTGTGTTTAGCCTGCAGGTACGTATCGGGCAGTGGCTCATACCCATAAACCGCTTTCACGTTGGCCAGTGAAGCAAAAAACAAGGTAGCGATGCCCACATTCATGCCAACATCCACCACCACCAGGTCTTCATCCACTCGTAAGTCGTACAACCTCTCCGCAAAGATCTCGTCGAGTATAAACAGACTGCCATTGTGATCAACGCGAAACCTGATCTTATCGATAACGGTGATCAACTCGCCGTTCATCATGCCAAAAAACTCGATGCCTTTGTACTCAGCAAACGGGGCCCAGTATGTCAATCCCCCTTTCAGCCTCTGATAAATCTCGTCGGTAAGTGCTATACCGGTCCGCTCTGCCACCAGGTTGCCATCTTTCACCACCAGGCCCTGATATTGATGCTGGGAAAAGTTTTCCTCTGCAAGGCGATAGGCCCATTTGAAGTTGCCCAGCCTGAACCATGCCGGAAACAACAGGAAAAGCTTTAAAAATTTTCTCCCCAGTTTTTGCATAGCTGCAAATATAGGCGGAAAGCATTCCCTGGGGAGGCGGCTGATTCTATATTTTTCACTATTTTCAAGCCTTTGCAAACAGAATGACAACTATCCGGCGTCAGAGTATATTCTCCCTGGGCTTTATCTATGCCGGTTTCCTGATAGGCGCTTTCAATGTCCTCTACCTGTTTCCAAAATATTTTACACCTGCTGAATTTGGACTCACCAGGTTACTGCTGGAACTTTCCTTGTTATTGTCCACGCTGTGTACGGTAGGGATGGTTCCGGTGTCAATCAAATTCTTTCCCTTTCACAAAAAATACCTGCCAGACAGAAAGAACGATCTTTTGTTTGTGACCCTGAGCATTACCGTAATTGCTTTGATCATCATGATGGTGGTATTGCCCTGGCTGAAACCCTTCGTGATCCGAAAGTTCGGCTACCGGTCGCCCCTGTTTGTGGAGTATTTCGACCTGCTTTATCCGCTGACCATCGGCATGACGCTATTCAGTTTATATGAAGGCTATGCCTGGATCATCCGAAAAACGGTGGTGTCAAATTTCCTGAAGGAATTCTTATTCCGGTTCCTGACCACTGCACTGATCATGGCCCTGATCCTGGGTTGGATCGGCGATTTTTCCATGTTCGCCAAACTGTTTTCCTGGACCTATCTCCCCCCTCTGCTCATCCTGATCTATTATATCTCCAGAAGCCGCGAATTCCCCCTGTCGGCCGGGATCAGTCCCGTCACCTCAAGGCTCAGCGGGAAAATGGCGGGGTTCGGTCTTGCTTTTTTTGCCAGTTCCACATTGAATGCGCTTGCCAAAACCAACGACAGTATCATCCTGGCATCGCAATCGACACAGGGACTCACTGATACAGCTGTATATAATATCGCCACTTACCTGATCACCTTGATGGAGGTACCCCAGCGTAGCCTCACCTCAGCAGCTACTCCCCAGATCGCCATTGCATGGAAGGAAAGGAACTTTCAAAGGCTCTCATCCATTTACAACAAAACTGCCCTCAACCTGCTGGTTATTGGAATGGGACTGATCTCCCTCATTTTGATGAACATTGAAGAACTGGTGGAGTTTTTGGGACCTACCTATGCGCCCATCAGTGTACTCATCCTGATCCTGGGCATTGCCAAGATCATTGATATGGGCACCGGCATGAACTCCCAGATTCTGATGCTGTCGAAGCACTGGAAAATCGACTTGTTCAGCAACATGTTGTTTGTAATCATCTCCCTCGTACTCAACTACTACCTTACCCGAAAATATGGTGTAGAGGGTCCGGCCTACGGCACATTGATCGCCATATGTTTTTTCAACGTCATCCGTTTTACCGCTATCTGGAAGATCTATAAACTTCAACCCTTTGGCTTGAATAACCTCAAGGTATTGGTGATTGCGCTGGGCTGTTATTTCATAACGCTGTTGATACCCGATCTCGGCAACCTGTATATAAACGTTGCAGTGCCGAGTATTGCCTTCATCCTCCTGTATACCTTGCTCATACTCAAGCTGAATATATCGAAAGACATCAGTGAGGTATATTCCAACCTGTTAAAAAGATTTTCCGGATTCAAATTATAATATGCAAATTCGCCTATCTACAAACAGCCTGAATGAATCTTGATTTCATAAATCTCCTGCGCGGCGTCGGTGGCATGATCTTCCTCATCGGACTCTGTTACCTGTTCAGCAACAACCGCAGCGCGGTCAACTGGAAGATGGTGGGCTATGGCGTTATTACCATGATCGCCTTTGCCATCGGGGTGTTGGGCAAAGGCGAATACAATTTCTTCAGGATGCTGATCGAATGGCTGTCGCAGAAGTTCGTGGAGGTGATCAATATCTCGCATAAAGGCACTGAATTCATCTTTGGAAACCTGGCTGATCCTACGGGCAACTGGGCCTATATATTCGCCGTGCAGGTTTTACCCAATATCATATTCTTCGCAGCGCTTTCAGCCCTGCTTTATTATCTGGGTATTTTGCAAAAAGTAGTTTATTTCTTTGCGCTTCTGCTGAGGAAGATGAAAATATCGGGCGCAGAAAGCGTATCTACCGCCGCCAATATTTTCCTTGGTCAAACCGAAGCTCCTTTGATGATACGCCCTTTCCTGGAAAAGATGAACCGTAGCGAGATCCTGATGGTCATGGTTGGTGGAATGGCGAACACGGCAGGCAGTGTACTGGCAGCATATGTAGGGTTCCTGGGAGGATCTGATCCGGTGCAGCAAAACTATTTCGCATTGCACCTGCTTAGCCAGTCGATCATGAGTGCTCCGGCTGCAATTATTTGCGCAAAGATCCTTTTCCCCCAGACAGAAAAAGTTGAAACAGAAATAAAGATCAACCGCGAAAAGCTGGGCGACAACATACTTGACGCGATCTCGCTGGGTACAACTGATGGCTTAAAGCTTGCCGTGAATGTAGGAGCCATGCTGATCGTTTTTACGGCTATCATGTACCTGCTGAACTGGATACTGGGATCGATCGGTTACCATACAGGATTGAACAGCATTGTAAAGGAGTTCTCGGGTGGCAGGTATGAGGGCCTTAGTTTTCAAATGCTGCTGGGCTATATTTTTGCGCCCATCGCCTGGATCATTGGCGTCAACCCCGGCGAGATGGTACAAGTGGGTCAGCTGCTTGGTGAGAAAACCGTCATCAATGAATTCCAGGCCTATATCAGCTTTGGACAGATGAAGGCCAGCGGGGCGATACAGGATCCTAAATCCATCCTTATTACCACCTATGCACTTTGTGGGTTTGCCAATTTTGCATCGATAGGAATTCAGATCGGAGGAATTAGCCAACTGGCACCCAACCAGCGAAAAAATCTTACTGAGCTGGGTATCAAAGCCTTAATCGGGGGAACGATCGCATGCCTGATGTGTGCTTGTATAGCCGGTGCTTTATTGTAAGATTTTTGAATCGCTACGGTGCACATTCAGCCTAACTCTAAGCATAACATCATACATTACTGGTTGAACCTTACATCGCCCCTATCAATGGTAAATTTCGCAGGGAGGAAATTCATTTGTAGACCTTAATCTCTCAAACAGGCCGGTGGGAATATACTTCATCAAGATGATCTATGCCGACAAAGTCATAACAGAAAGATTACTGAAAAGCGATTAAGGCGTACATTTGCAGGTAATCGAAATCCGAGTGTATGATCACAACCCATGCTGCCCCGGCCATTTTTTCGCTGGAAGGAACGCCAGAATATTTACAGGCCATAGCCAACAAAGTGAAAGATGGTATACGCATTACAAAAGAAGATGCCATAACGCTTTTTGAAAAAGGCTCTCTCTCATTTCTGGGTTCCCTGGCCAATTTTGTACGCGAATCAAAGCATGGAGACAATACCTATTACAACAGGAACTTCCATATAGAGCCAACTAATGTTTGCGTATTCTCATGCAAGTTCTGTTCCTATTCACGCTTGTATGCGCACAAGGAAGAAGGATGGGAATTGAGCGTGGACGATATGCTCAATATCGTAAAGAATTATGATGGGAAACCAGTCACTGAAGTGCATATCGTAGGTGGTGTTCACCCGAAAATGGATCTCGCATTTTTCGCAGAGCTTTTACGAAAGATCAAGGCTCATCGTCCTGCCCTACATATAAAAGGATTTACTGCCGTTGAGCTCGACTATATGTTCCGGAAATCAAAGTTGACCGTGGAAGAAGGACTTGCTTATTTGAAAGAAGCGGGCCTTGATTCGCTTCCCGGGGGCGGTGCCGAGATCTTTGATCCGGAGATCAGGAAACAGATCAGTGCCGATAAGGTAGACGCAGAGGGTTGGTTGAATATTCATGCCACAGCTCACAGGCTCGGCATGCATTCAAATGCTACCATGTTGTATGGCCACGTTGAACATTACAGCCATCGTGTTGATCACATGGATCGGCTTAGGACATTGCAGGATGAAACGGGTGGTTTTAATTGTTTCATCCCACTTAAATTCAGGAACAAGGATAACGAGATGAGCCATATTCCGGAAACATCGGTGGTGGAGGACATGAAGTTATATGCAGTGGCACGGATCTTCATGGACAACTTCCCCCATTTGAAAGCATACTGGCCGATGCTTGGCCGACAAAACGCACAAATGACCCTCTCTTTCGGCGTAAACGATCTTGACGGAACGATCGATGACTCCACTAAAATCTATTCCATGGCGGGAAGTGAAGAACAAAATCCTTCCATGAATACTGCAGAGATCACTAACCTCATTAAACAGGCAAAAAGAGTCCCTGTAGAGCGGGATACCCTTTACAATGTGATTGCATAGTGTCCAGGTAAGTCGAGATAAATTCAGCCCTACTACCTACTACACTATGGGTATAAAGCAGCTGACCCGAATTTGGGGAACTATCTAAGTTGCCCCGACGCCCAGGTCACAGATCGGTAACTTTTGAAGAATTTAGTTTTAAGCTCCGCCAGTTTCTGCATGGATTCAAGTACTTTATTCTCCCGCATGTTCAACAGGAACAGGGAACTCTCACCAACCCGGAAACGGGTATCTTCCCCCCGGAAAAGCCTCTGGTAGTTGTCGAGATTATCTTCGGCTATTCGTACCTGTAATTGAAGCGTAGCCAGTTCATTAAAATAATATTTCACTTTGTTGTCGATCGCCAGCCTCGTCTGTATGAGGTCAAGGTTGGTCTCCTGAATTTTAATCTTCGCCACCCGATACTCACCCCTGCCTTGCGAGAGCCGCAGAGGTAAACCAAAGTCAATGCCGAATTTGTAATTGTTCCGGTACAGGGCAGCGCTTGCATCTTCAAGCACATTATACCCTGAGTTCAGGATATTATACCTGACGTTCAGCAAGGGCAGAAGGTTTTGAAACTTCAGGCTCTTTTCAATATCCAGCATTTGCAACTTGAAATCGTAGGAAGCGAGTTTCGGGTGTTCGTTACGGGCGATAGAGATCAGGGAGTCAAGTACTGGCAATTGGGTACCATTAACATTCATTGTGCGCCAGCTGCTATCGGGTACGACCGACTCAGGAAGGTAAATGGCCGAATCGCCGGCCGTCCAAAGGAAATTTGACAAGATAAGTCCCGAGTTCCTGAAATTCAAATAGGCTTCATTCCTGGCGATCTGGAAGCTCTGCAGCTGTGCAAGGGCTTCTGTGGTGTCTATGGCCGGCCTTTCACCCTGGGTAAAGCCCAACTTAACCAGTTTAAGCCTGGTTTCATTAACATAAACGGCGTTTCTCAGAACGCTATACACTTCATAATCCCTAACCCAGTACCAATAAGATTCATAGGCATCATTCAAGAGATCGTTGATCATGATCAGTCTTTCCGCCTTGCTCTGGTCTCTGAAAATCTTCGCCTGCTTGAGTACCGCCCTTCGCCTATCCATCAGGAGGTTCTTTGCCAGCGGCACAGTAACGCCCAAATAGCTCGACTTACCCTCTGAAAGCTCCGGATTCAGAAAATCACCCAGGTTATTTTCAAGGCCGGCTTTCACCTCGATACCGTACCAGGTCGGGATCTTCAACTCCGGATTGGTGATATCATAATAGGTTTTACCATCAAAAGTCTTCCTGTCTGAATACAAATAAAACTGGGGATCAAAACCAGCCCTTGACGCAGTCAATTCTGCTTTTGCACGATCAACGAGAAGCTGGCTCTGCTTTACTACCGGATGGTAGGAACGCACAATGTTTATGAACGCATCCTCCGACAGAATCCTAAGCGTATCATTAGCCGATACACCAAGGCCGGACAAAATGAATGGAATGAAGTAAAAAAGTCTCATGTTGATTTGGAACTATTTTTGCCCGGCTAATTTCTTGGTATCAGCTTCTTTTGCAGGCTGGTAAAACTCAGGCGGGAATCCGTTAATATTCCGCCACAGTTCATACCAAATAGGCACATCTTTGAGCAGCGCGATGCCTTGTGCCCCTGTACCCATCATCAGTTCCCTGGGCCAGCGTTTCTCACCTGGCTTTTCTTTTACCAATACCCTGAATTTCCCATTGGAACTCACTGAACTTTCCACAGCCGATATCTGTCCGGCAAAGGTACCATAAGAAGCATTGGGCCAGCCGCTGAATACGATAGCCGGGAAGCCATCAAACAGAAACATGACTCTCTGGCCCTTTGAGAGCAAGGGAAGGTCCACAGGCCTGACAAAAATTTCAACAGCATACTGCACATTGGTGGGTACAATTTCAACGAGAATATCGCCTTCTTTCAGAATCTCACCGATACCCGATTTCTTGGCCTGAACCACTTGGCCGTCCTGTGGCGCAGTTAGCGTATACAGGCTGTTTCGGATATTATAATTCATGTACTGATTCTTTAGCTTTGCGATCTCACCCTGCCCTGTCTGAATCTGTGAGATGGACTGGAAACGATCGCCTTCCGCTTTAGATATCTTTTCGGCATACTGCTGAATCTCTCCATTCCTTTCAATCCTTAATCGGAGGAGCTCCTGCTTTGCGTTAGATAGTTTTATTTCAGCACTCATTTTTTTTGCAGTAGCTTCCTGCAACGCCTGATTACGTTGTTCTAATTGCACCAGGGAGGCCAGACCCGAATCATACATCACACGTTGTCTTTTGAACTGCTCAGTTTTGATACTGAAATCGTTTTGTGTGGCCACCAGTTCGGCACTATCACTGCGAATTTTCATCACCTGCTGGTTGATCTTATTCTCAAGCTCAGAGATCTTCAGATCCCTTGACATCATTAGTGCAGTGATCTGCTGACCAGCGGTAGTCGCCTTATTCTCATAGCTCTGATTGGCCAGCTGCTTCGCATTGATCTGCTCTTCGGTCCTTTGCAACAGTGCCGGATCAAGGTACTCATCTTTCACTTCCGTGATCTGTACCAGCGTGTCTCCCTGCTTCACATAATCGCCTTCATTCACATGCCATTTCGCAACCCTTCCCCCGATCTGGGTAGGGATCTGCTGTGGCCTCTCCTGCTGCTTCAGGGTAGTGACCGATCCCCTCGCCCTGATATTCTGCGTCCATGGAAGGAATATGATGATCACCAGTACAACAATGAACCAGCTGGCCCATTTACCCACACTGCTTTGACGATAAATTTGATAGATATTTGAATAGGATTTAAGCTCAAGGTCTTTACACTGTTGCTCCATATCCTTATTAATGAAATCTAATGCCATTTAGGGTTGTTTTAGTTTTTACGGATCTCATCCCAACTGCCAGCCTTCACCAACTGCCCGTCTTTCATATAAAAAACTTTATCACATTTTGCAATAAACCCTTCATCAGACGTAGCTACCAATACCGTACAATGATCACAATCATTCAGCAGGTATTGCTGAATCTGCGTCTTATATTCATCGTCCAGGTTCGTCCATGGTTCTTCCAATAAAAGCAACCTGGGTCTATTGATCAGGGCCCGCAGCAAAAGGATTTTCTGGATAATGCTCCTGGACAGGCGTTTACCAACCGGGTCGAGGATGGTATTAAATCCATCATGCTGTTCTTCGAGAAAATTCTTGAGACCAACTTTTTCCGACAGATTCATAACTTCACCAGGCGATATCGACGTATTACCCATGGTGATGTTCTCGAGAATGGTACCGTTGAATATGTCTTGCTGACTTAGCAAAATACCTGTTTTCTCCCTTACACTATCAGACAAATAGTTACGAAGTGGGACATTGTCGATCAGAATGCCGCCGCTATAACCTGAATATGCACCACTCAATACTCGCAGTACGGTGGATTTGCCAGCTCCGTCATCGCCGATGATGGCCACTTTTTCCCCCGCCTCAACAATAAAGCTTACACCCTTCAGCACGAGGCGCTTATCATAACTGAAATCCAGGTTCTGAACCTGCAGGCTTACTCCCTGGTTATTGTGCTCCAGGATCACGTCGCCATCAGTGTCTACTTTCTGGTCAATAATTTTACTGAGCTTCTCTACGGAAGTAAGCACGTCATACACTTTGTCCAGGTTAGTAATTAACTTCTCAACAGAGTTGATAACAAGCAGGATTACGATCTCTGCTGCAATGAATTGTCCGAGGTTCAATTGTTGATTGATCAGCAACAAACTGCCCACGATCAACATCGCCGCTGTGATCAGTATTTTAAAACCGATCAGGGTCCAGTATTGAAACAACAATACAGTGAAATGCGACTTCCTCGCATGCAGATAGCCAGTAACAAGTTCATCTGTTTTCTTCAGGTTCAGCATGGTTCCCTTTGAATACTTGAATGACCTTACTACACGAGCCAGTTCCTCCAGCCATGCTGCCACATTATATTTATAATTACTTTCTTCTATGGAAGTCGACATCCCTTTAGGACTGGTATAGAACAGAATCACAGCCACAAGAGAAATCAGCACTACACTAAAAACAATAAAAATCGGATGGTAGAACGACAAAAGCAACAAGCCAAAAATAATCTGGATGGTGGCCGTAGGAATATCCAGCAGCAATTTGGAGATACCTTTTTGAAGAGATATGGTATCGAAAAAACGATTGACTAATTCCGGAAGATAATATTTATCAACACTTTGGAGATCAAGCTTGGGAATGCGGTTGGCGTATTCGAAAGAATACCGGACAAAAAGTTTCTGCTGTACCTTCTCTATCAGTCGCATTTGGTTAACTGAGATGAATCCATTGAACAAAACACCAAGTACCACCAAGATGATCAGAATAACCAGCGATGTAGAAATGGACCCGCCGAGTACAAAACTGATAATGCTCTGTATGCCAAGTGGCATGGATAGCTGAACGATACCATTCATTATGGCATAAAAGTACACGGAAGTAATCTCCTTCTTCTCAAGTTTCAAAACTTGCAAAATCCTCGCTATAGGGTGCTTAAGGGCAGACCCGGTTGTGTTTTCAGCCATTGGCTCCATTTTTCCAAAGAAAGTTCACTCTTGTTTAACTATAAATAAGAGCTCCTAACAATTTATTCGACATATTACAAGCTGCAAAATAAATTGTTTAGGAATACTTCGTTTATTTAACTGTTCTTCTAACCTTTTAACATTCACTCAAACTGAGCGGTATCTGGGCCGCTAAACCTCCGTCAGCGGTCTCTTTATACTTATGGCTCATGTCCTTGGCAGTTTCCCACATGGTCATGATCACCGCGTCCAGCGACACTTTTGCGTAATCAGGCTTACTCTGCAAGGCCAGTTGAGAGGCCGTAATGGCTTTTATTGCACCCATGGTGTTTCTCTCGATGCATGGGATCTGTACCAATCCTCCAATAGGATCGCAGGTCATGCCCAGGTGATGTTCCATAGCGATCTCGGCAGCCATGATGCACTGGCGCTGTGTGCCGCCCATACATTCCGTGAGCGCTGCTGCTGCCATGGCAGAAGAAACGCCGATCTCGGCCTGACACCCACCCATAGCAGCAGAGATGGTGGCTCCTTTTTTGAAAATGCTGCCGACCTCGGATGCCGTCAACAAAAACTGCAAGATCTTCTCCTCGTTGTTTCCATCACAAAATGAGATATAATACTGGAGAACCGCAGGTATTACGCCCGCCGCCCCGTTTGTTGGCGCGGTGACTACCCGGCCAAATGAAGCATTCTCTTCATTTACAGCCAGCGCAAAGCAGCTGACCCAATCAATTATATACCTAAAACTGCTTCCGCCTTGCTGCATCATGGCTATCCAGGAGTCGTAATCAACGTACATACGACCATTCGCCAGTTTCCTATTGAGGGCAGCCGCCCTCCGTGTCACCGAAAGACCTCCGGGAAGCATACCTTCCGTATGAATGCCCCGGTACATACAGGCTTTCATGACCTCCCATATCTGGGTAACGCCTTTCCGGGTATCGGCTTCCGGCCGCCAGGCATGTTCATTTTCCATCACGATCTCCGAAATACTCATGCCGGTTTTCATGCACCAGTGTAATAGTCCCTCGGAGTTATCAATAGGAAACGGGAGTTCAACAGATGATTGACTGCTGAGATCCCCTTCTTTTTCAACAAACCCGCCACCAACAGAATAGTATGTTTCTGCAATCGGTTCTCCGAAGTCCAGCTGCGCCATAAAAGTCAATGCGTTTGGATGGTATGGCAGTGTTTCGCCGTAAAGAAATTCAATGTCTTCATCGGGGTTAAAATTCACTTCATGCTTTCCTGCCAGAAGCAGGATCTTCATGCTCCGGATATCGCGGATCTTGCTGTTTATCCTCTCCACGTCAAAACTCACAGGATCATCCCCTGAAAGCCCTAATTGTACAGCGATATCCGTGCCGTGACCCTTGCCCGTTTTGGCGAGGGAACCATAAAAAAGCACCTCGAGGTTTGTTACCCGGTACAGCAGATCATTATCCTCCAGCATCCGAACAAATTTCTGTGCCGCACGCCACGGCCCAAGGGTATGAGAGCTCGACGGTCCTACCCCTATTTTGAACATATCAAATACAGAAATGGATTCGTGTGGCAATCGCATGGAATTAATTTAGCCAATAGCTAAAAGTTCTACGTCGAAGATCAGGATCGAATTGGCCGGAATGGAAGAATTACCAGTTGAACCATAGCCAAGACTTGGCGGAATATACAAGGTGATCTTGCCGGAAGTCTTGATCAGGGGAATACCAATTTTCCAACCCTCGATAAGCTGGCCCAAGGTGAAAACCGCCATTTGACCGGTAGTTTGATCAAAAATGTTACCGTTGGTCAGCATTCCCTTATACATAATCCCGATCTGGTTGCACTGTCCGGGTGTATTGCCAGTTCCAGGCGCAATGATCTTATAATACAGTCCACTGGGATGTTTTACAGCTCCGGTGATGCCCGCAGTTGTTAAATATTGCTCAACAGCAAGCACTTCTGAAGGCGGGGCCACTTTCGTACTATCCTGATAGGGGCATTCGGGATCATCTTTACAAGACATCATCAAGGTAACGAACAAAACAACTAAAACACTGATTTTCTTCATGTTAGGGGTTTTCAAGTGTGTAAAGATAAAGTCAGGACGCTTCATAAACCGGCCCGGTTCGCATAACTGCCAAGTTTTAACATTAATGATCTTTTCTTCTGGTAAGCTCCAGGTAACGCTGCTCATTCCGATCCCATTGGAACTTCTTGTAGAAAATGGCCACAAAAACCGAGATCAGCAGCACCGCAAATACCAAGACAAGCGGATTGAACTGACTGCTGCCTACAGCATCGGCCCTTTTGTACCAAAAACGACCGAACAAAAAGTTTATAAGAATCGGCAGGGAAACGAGGATGCCTACTGGAAGTCCAAATAATAACTGGTGTTCAAGCGTGGCATGTTTGTCGCGATTCTTTTGCCAAAAAACAATAAATGTCTTCTCCTCTTCCGTAAGCATGTACAAATTTCCGGAAGATAACATTCTCAGCAAAAATTCGTTTATATTCATACCCAATACCTTAGGGCGGAATAAACAAGTTTCCTGTGAAAGTTTCCGATATATTACTCAACTACCTACTGAAGCATAAAACGCTGCCGTTGCCCACACTGGGCACCTTTAACCTGATTGGCTCCTATGCCATGGGGGAAGACGACAAGCGTATTATCCTGCCTGCAGGCTCTGTAGAATTCATCCTTGACCCCGCTACTCCCGAAGATCCCGGCCTGATCGCCGCCATTGCAGCAGAAACCGGGAAATTCAAACCGCTTGCCTCATCTGATCTCGAGTCTTTGATACTGCAGGGCAAGCAATTGATGAACATCAGCAAGCCTTTCATGATCGAAGGAATCGGCACCCTGCAAAAAAACCACCGGAATGAAGTCGAATATATCCCATTGGCAGACGAAACACAGAGGCAGGGGTCTGACCTCAGGCTGGAGGAACCCGGGGAAGCCATAAGGTTCGACAATAACTACCTGAGGCCCGCCCGCACAACAAGCAGCAAATCCCGGAATGTTTCTTTTGCCTTGCTCATGCTGGCGGGGATCGCAATTTTAGGAATTGTTGGATATTACTTCTACCAGCAGTCTAAGGATGTCCAGCCTACCCTGAATGAAGTTCCTTTGAAGCGAGAGACTATCCAAAACATCAAACCACCGACTACCGTTACCGACACGGCAGAAATCCCGTTGACCGTTAAAGACAGCATAAAGCTGACCCCGGCAGTAACGGTTAAAGACAGCGCTGTTTTTTATGTAGTGGTTGAAAACTCAAAAAAAAATCGGGCGATCAAACGTTATGCTGACCTGAAAGAGTGGGGCCATAAAGTGGTGATGACAACAAAAGATTCCGTTGACTTCAAAATTTCCTTCCCTATCAAAGCGCCTATATCCGATACTACCCGGTACAGGGATTCCCTGACCAGATTTTTCGGCAAAAAAGCATGGATCGAAATTCAATAACATGTCCTTAAAAAACTGGTGGATTTTTTTGTTGCTGCTGCTGGTAACGGTCGCAGATATTTACCTTGCGCAGGCGAACCACCCGAACAGGATCTTTAGCAAGTTTTTGCTGATGCCCCTGTTGGCATTTGCTTACATCAGGGGACAAACCAACAGTACAGACTTTGCCAGACTAATCATAGCCGCGCTGTTTTTTTCATGGCTCGGAGATATTTTCCTGATGTTCGACAAAGTGAACAGCATTTATTTCATCGTGGGCCTTTGCTGCTTCCTGGCTGCTCATTTATTGTATATCATTTACTTCCTGAGGATACATACCAACCGGAATTCTTACTTAAAAAAAAGGCCGGTGATGTTATTGGTGATCATTGCCTATATGATAGAGTTATTATATATTCTGTGGCCCAGTCTGGGTTCAATGCGACTGCCTGTGATTATTTATGCCATCGTGATCGGCACGATGCTCTCCGCAGCAGCATGGCAATATGAAAAGATTCCATTAACTACTGCATTGCTATTTATTGGTGGCGCTTTCCTGTTTGTACTGTCGGACTCCGCTTTGGCCCTCAACCGTTTTCATAAACCCTTTCAAGGCAGCGGCATTTTTGTGATGCTCACCTATGTTGCCGGGCAAACCATGATCGTACTTGGCAGCCTGTCCCACCTGAACAAACCATCCGGCGAATTTGCAGATTAATCCCGTTGATCCGTCCTTTCAGGGGTTCCTGCAATACTACTGATTCCGGTTTGATCCTTTCCCTTATTCGTCCACCTAAAGAAATAATACAAAGGGATTCCCATTGCCGTCAACGCCATCGCGGCCACTGAATTAGCCAATGCTGATTGACCCGAAGTATAGTTCCTGATATCCTTGATGACGATAAGTGCGAGAAATATGAGGCTTCCAATAAATACCAAAACAGGTATCCAAGGATAACCCCACATTTTATAAGGCCGCTCCGTATCGGGCATTCTCCTTCTGAGTATAAACAGACCCGCTACAAAGAACAGATTGAATAACCAAACTATGAAAATGGACATGTCTGCGAGCATGAAAAACGAACCCGAGAGCGTTAATAAAACCGTCCAGACCAGGTGGAATAACATCGCGTTCCCGGGAGTCCTGAATTTAGGATGAATAACCCCTGCAGCTTTGAAAAACTTGTTATCCCTCGCCATTGCGAAGGTAATTCGCGGCGGGGTCAGGATACATGCATTTACAGTCCCGATAACCGAAAGGCAGATAAAGAATGCAACCAGGCCGGCTCCAACGGGTCCGAAAGACCGGAGCGCGGCATCTTTTGCCACCAGTTCCATGACCGCCATCTCGTCTATGGTCAACACATACATGATCCCAAGGGTGACTGTGATATAGACGACTATACATATCAGCATCCCCCAAAAAAGACCTTTAGGAATGTTTCTGCCGGGATCCCTGATCTCTCCGGTGACGTTCAGCATGTTACTGCATCCATCATATGCGGCCAAAGCGCCATTAACTGCCGACGCCATGGCGAGTACAAGTGCCAGTCCTTCAGGATGTATCGATAAGGAAGGAGTAGTCATCTGGTGAATGGAGCCCGACTGCCCGGAGACAAAGCCAGCGATCAGAATAAAAATTGCACACAATTTTGCCACGGCAAAAATGTCCTGAAGCCTACCGCCGGACTTTGTGCTTCGGTATGATATCAGGGTGAACAAGCACAGCATGAAAATACTGCAGCACTTGACCCCGAATTTTTCCAGCGGATAAACTGTACCAAGTAGTGGGATATGGATGAAAAATGATTTCTCGACTGTCGGGCTAAATGAAGGAAGGGGTATGAAGTACTCCAGATACTGAGAGAAGATAAAGGCAAGCGCGGCTGTAGCTGCGCAGTTGATCACCGCAAAAGATGCCCAACCAAAAAGATAGCCCCAAAAATCTCCATAAATGTTTCGCATCAGCGCATACTGGCCGCCGTCTTCGGGCATCATTGCAGCCATTTCAGCGAGTATCATGACAGACAACATCGTGAATAACCCTGCGATCATCCATGCAAGCATGATCAGAGAAGGTGATCCCAACAACGCGGCCATCTCCGCGGGCCTCATGAAAATGCCCGCGCCGATCACTGATCCAACTACAAGGGACAGGATCGTTTTAAAACCTATGGTCCTTGGCAGTGTCTGGATCATTCGATATGACTAAATTGAATATGGTTTAAGGCAAGTGCTGGTCATCATTATTGAACCCTGTCGGTTGGAGATTTAGCAAAATACCGGTGATCACTATGGGTAATTCCCGGTCATAGTTTCAGGAAGCTGCTGATCATCATATGAAAATGATGCGTACCCTGCTCCCGCGTAACCGAATATCTGCCATGGCTATAGAACCTCGACCTCACACCTCGCTGCACATTCTCTACCACTTCTTCATCCTCATACTCTACTGTATCCAAATCAGATCCGGCACCGGTATTAAACAACTCTTCTTTCCAAACATAGGTAATAAATCTGACTTTCGTTTGTTCCAGGCCGTTAGGTTCAACAATGTTGACGGACAGCCCCCAGGGATAAAAGTTGAACATCATATTTGGAAATACAAAAAAGTAGTAGGCTGCCACTTTCTTACCATGGTCGGGAGTACCGGGGGGCAGATCGAAACAAGCCTCATCATCTTTTGCTATTCCCACCTGCAAGTTAGCATAGTGAAAAAGCTCCGTGGTATAATTTCCATAATCAATGACTGCATTGAGGCCTGCATGCACAAAGGGAATATGGAAGCCTTCCAGGTAGTTTTCACAATACAATGCCCAGTTCGCTTTAACGGTAAAGACCCGCGAGAACTCCGGCCTGAACATAAAGTCGCCGATGGGCAACCACCTAACACGATTGATCATATCCCCGAAAAATGCCTCAAAGCCGTACTTTCTGCTTAGTGAGGTGAACAACATCGGCCCCCATTGAAACAAAGGAAGCTTTGCCAGATCATCAGAGGCCGAGGGAAAATTCTCCACCTCTTTGAACTCAGGCATAGACCTGAAACTGCCGTTAAGGGCAAATTGACGCCCATGGTAAGAGCATTTCAAATGAGGGGCCTTGCAGGGATCGTTAATGATAATGTTTCCACGGTGTGTGCAAACATTTGACAAACAATGCAGGCCTTCCTGGTCCCGGGTAAGCAAAAGCGGCTCATCCAGGAATCCCGGAAGCAGGTCAAACGGGTAGCAGCAGCCCAGCTCGCCGACTACTGACTCATCTCCCACAAATTGCCAGGATGGGACAAAAACCTCTTCCCTGGTTCGTTTTAGCCATTCAGGATCATTATAAAAAGCAGCATCAATGGTTCTTGCTCTGGCAATTTCAGGATTTATGGGTTCCATGGCATAATTCCGTTTATATGAATATATCACTAATCAAGATCAGTTCTTTGCAAAACATTAATCATGACCCTTTACCGCCGATTATTCCAATTTTACAAAACAAAAGCATCAGAAACGACCTAAAACCCACTATAATGAAAAAAGAATACTGGATCAAAATCGGGAATGTAGATAACCGCCTCGTAATCTTTCTCAACGGCGAGATGATATGGGACAGTGGTATTGTACACGACGATCCAAAATTAAACAAAGCGGTAGAGATCACCAGCCTGCTGCATGATCAGGAGAATTTTCCCAATGAGCTGATATTTGAAGGCTTCAACGATACCTTCAATACGGGAGGATCAACTGAAGACATGAATCCCTGGCATTTCAGTTACAGGGTGCTGGCCATTACTCTTGACGAGCAGGGAAACGTTACAGAGGAAAAGGACTTGATCAAACCTTACAACGAAAAGCATTTCTCCAACCCGAATATCCGGGCACTTAACAATGTATATGTGATCAAACGCCGGAATGGAGACTTCAAGGTAGTATCCAATGCATTGTCTCAGCAGTTTGCTGAAGAATAAATCATGAACTCCCTAATTCCTACATTCATCACATTTATCACATTCCCCACATTAATCACATTAAATAAAAAAGGCCCCGGTAAACCGGGGCCTTTTTTATTTATTTCTAGTAGTCCATTCCGCCCATTCCTGGAGCGCCGCCATGATTATGGGCAGGCTCTTCCTTTTTGGGTTTGTCTGCGATCACACACTCAGTTGTCAGCAGCATTCCTGCAATCGAAGCAGCATGCTCCAGTGCAACACGGCTCACTTTAGTGGGATCGATAACACCAGCTTTCAATAAGTTCTCATACTTGTCCGTGCGGGCGTTGTAACCGTAATCCGCTTTACCTTCCTTTACTTTTTGTACTACGATAGAGCCTTCAATACCTGCATTGCCTACAATGGTACGAAGTGGCTCTTCCAGAGCGCGGCGAACGATGGCAATCCCGGTTGTTTCATCGAAATTCTCACCTTTCACTTTATCTAAAGATTCGATAGCACGGATGTAAGCAATGCCACCACCAGGTACAATACCCTCTTCAACAGCAGCGCGAGTTGCGTGCAAGGCATCATCTACGCGATCCTTCTTCTCCTTCATTTCAACTTCAGTAGCTGCACCGATATTCAGCACAGCAACGCCACCGCTCAGTTTCGCGAGACGCTCCTGCAGTTTTTCCTTATCGTAGTCGGAAGTGGTTGAATCGATCTGCGATTTAATCTGCGCGATCCTTGCATTGATATCGTCTTTCTTTCCTTTTCCACCAACGATGGTTGTATTGTCTTTATCGATGGTAACACTTTCAGCGCGACCTAAGTAAGAAAGGTCAGCATTCTCCAATTTGTAACCCTGCTCTTCACTGATCACAATACCCTTTGTGAGCGTGGCGATATCCTGGAGCATTTCCTTCCTCCTGTCACCAAAGCCCGGCGCCTTAACCGCAGCCACTTTCAGGGTGCCACGAAGTTTGTTCACTACCAATGTAGCCAGTGCTTCACCCTCCAGATCTTCAGAAATGATCACGAGGGGAGCGCCTTGCTGGGCCACTTTCTCCAGAATATGGAGAATATCTTTCATGGCAGATACTTTCTTGTCGTATATCAGGATGTAAGGAGTCTGTAACTCAGCTTCCATCTTGTCTGCATTGGTTACAAAATACGGAGAGATATAACCACGGTCAAACTGCATACCTTCTACCAGTTCGATACTGGTTTCAGTACCGCGGGCTTCTTCAACAGTGATCACACCATCTTTACCTACTTTCTGCATGGCTTCTGCGATCAGTTTTCCGATCTCAGCATCGTTGTTTGCTGAGATAGATGCAACCTGCTCGATCTTCTTGGTATCGTTACCAACCGTAGAAGACTGCTTTTTCAGGTTGGCAACAACCAGGTCAACAGCTTTATCAATACCGCGCTTCAGGTCCATTGGATTTGCGCCGGCAGCTACGTTCTTCAAACCTTCTGTGATGATAGACTGGGCAAGAACAGTTGCTGTTGTGGTACCATCACCGGCAACATCAGCTGTTTTTGACGCTACTTCTTTCACCATCTGGGCTCCCATGTTTTCGATAGGATCTTCCAGTTCAATTTCTTTTGCAACGGTAACACCGTCTTTCGTAACGGATGGCGATCCGAATTTCTTCTCAAGAACCACGTTACGGCCTTTTGGACCCAGGGTCACTTTCACGGCATTTGACAGAATATCAACGCCCCTTTTCATTTTTGCGCGGGCGTCGGTATTGAAGAATAATTGTTTTGACATAATTCTTTCGTTTTTTAATTAGAGATTTTGGTTTCTGCAGATGCGCAGGAAATTAAACAACGGCCAGTATATCAGACTCTCTCATGATGAGGTAATCCTTGCCATCGATCATGATCTCAGTACCGGCATATTTTCCGTAGAGAACATGATCTCCGGTTTTCACTGTCATAGGCTCGTCTTTCTTGCCTGGACCGGCTGCCACTACAGTACCCTTCTGTGGTTTTTCTTTTGCAGTATCAGGAATAATGATACCGCCAGCTGTTTTCTCTTCAGCAGGCGCTGCTTGCACGATCACCCTGTCATGAAGCGGGGTAATGTTTAACTTCTTAGCCATAGCGTAAGATTTTTTTTAAATTGATTGTAGTTGAAATTATTGCCGTTATCTCAGGATAACTGGTCGGCAAATGTAAACGAATATTGTACCATTTGTTAAAAAGGGAAAACTTGGCAGGAATATGGCGTTTTCGAGGCAAAATGGTTTCGACTTGGCAGGAAAACCATTTAAGGCATATGCCATTTTTTCATACATGAATGGAAGTCGCTGCCTGATTTCCCATTATCTTTGCGGCCGAACAAGCTCTTTCCGGTATGATAAGTAGAAGAAACATCAGGGTTAAGGTCATGCAGACGATCTATGTGGTAGAGAATACGGAACCCGTGATCAACCGGCAGCAAGCACTAAGTATATTGGAGAAACACCTGGAACAATCAAGACAACTCTTTACCTACCTCGTTTATTTTCTTACAGAGATTGCCAGGTACGCCGAGACGGACGCCCGCCTCAAGGCTTCAAAACACCTTCCTACGGCCGAAGACCTCAGTATTAACATCAAACTGGCCGGTAATCAGCTCATCTGGCAGATCCTGGAGGATAAAGAATACCAGCAGGCTTTGAAGGACTATCGGGTGGAACACCTGCTGGATAAGGAACTGGTGAAAAAGCTCTATCAGCGCCTCGTCGATACCCAGGAATACAGGATCTACATCGGCCTCCCCTCCCGTGAGAAGAAGGACGAGAAGAAGATCCTGGAATTCCTCTTTACAGACATCCTGCTGCCGGACGATGACTTCATTTCCCACCTGGAGGAGTTGTTCATGCAGTGGGATGATGACGCAGAGATGATGAATCTGATGATGCTCAATTTCCTACAAAAGCCCAATACCTACCACTTTCTGGAACTGGTCAGTAAAGAAAAACGGGAATTTGCACGTAAACTGGTGTCTACCGCCATGGATAAAAAGGAGTATTGCATGGAGCTCATCGTCCCCAGGCTGAAAAACTGGGATGCCGAGCGGATAGCCATGCTGGACATGATCCTGATGCGTCTGGGTACATGCGAGTTTATGTATTTTGAAACCATACCGGCCAAAGTCACCCTTAATGAGTACATAGACCTCGCGAAAGACTACAGTACGCCCCAGAGCGGTCATTTTGTGAATGGGATACTGGACAACATCCATAAGGAGTTATCGGCGGCCGACAAACTGAAGAAAGTGGATTACAAAAAACAGTAGTTTTGTCGACATGAGAACATCCCTGACCATATTTTCATCAGTTCTGAAAGCATCCTGCGGATGTGCCGTTCCTGAAAAGCCCACCGAGCGCATTATGCCGGGTGATGAAGGTCGGATAAAGCAGTATGTAACACTAAGGCAGGCCCGGCAAAAACATCAAGTGGTTCATGGTTTATGCCAACACCCCTGAAGCCATGCATAACTGTCACTTTCTTTGTTAATGTGAAGAACAAACAATAAACGTCTAAACACAATTATGAATATGATACATTTATTACAAGCCTCCCCCAACGCCGGAATGATGCAGTTGCTGCTTCTCGGAGGTATGATCCTTGTTTTCTATTTTTTCATGATCCGGCCCCAGGCTCAGAAAGCCAAGAAGGCTAAATCCTTCCAGGAAGGCCTGCAAAAAGGCGATAAGATCGTTACCATTGCCGGTATTCATGGATCTGTCAATAAAGTGAACGAGGATGGTACCATCCAATTGGAAGTAAGTCCCGGCACCTACCTGAAAATTGAAAGGTCTGCGATCAGCATGGAATGGAGTCAGCAACAATCTGCTCCGGTTGCCGCTAAATAAATTGAACTTATCATCATCCCGGCCACCAAAGGCCGGGATCTTTTTATAGCCCATGCCTTTACGAGTTGGCTTAACAGGAGGAATCGGATCGGGTAAATCATTGGTTGCCCGAATCTTTGAAACCCTTGGCATCCCCGTCTATTATGCAGATGACGCCGCTAAAAAACTGCAACAAACTGACCCAACACTCAAAGCCGGGATCATCGAGCATTTTGGAGAAGATGCTTACGTGAACGGCCAACTCAACCGAAAGTATATCTCCACAGTGGTTTTTTCCCAACCCGAAAAACTGGAGCTGCTGAATTCGCTGGTGCATCCGGCTACCATCAGGGACGCAGAACGATGGCTTGCTGCCCAAACAACGCATTATGCTATAAAAGAAGCCGCATTGATTTTCGAAAGCGGGTCCCAGCGCGACCTTGATATTGTCATTGGCGTTTTTGCGCCTGAGTCACTCCGTATCAAAAGAGTAATGGAACGGGATCAGGTATCAGCAGAAGAGGTAGTTCGAAGGATGCATATGCAAATCTCTGACCGGATCAAGGCCCGCCTTTGCGATTTCGTGATCCGGAACGACGAAACTGAGTTGATCATTCCCCAGGTACTCAGGATCCATGAGGCGCTCATGAACACTTCAGCTGAAAGATCATGATCCCAACTTTCACTGATCATATCCTGGTCATTATCCTCGGACTGGTACTACCCTTTTTTTCGGGTGTGCGTGGCAGTGAGCAGCTGGGGAACATGCATTTCAACGAGTTCACCCGCAGGAGATTTTACCTGTCCAACAGCCTGGTGCTCTGGATCATCACCCTTATCGTAATGGCCATCTGGTATTGGAACAAGCGCTCTTTTGAGCTAATGGGATTCAAATATCCTGAGCCCGGATGGATCGCTACACTACTTACCGTATTGATGGGCATCCTCTACTTTGCTGACCTCATGTATTCCACACTGTCTGATCATGAACTCCGGAAAACCCAGGAACAGTGGGACTCCAGCGTCCCCTTCCTGCCCGAAAAATACCGCGAGCTTCCTGCTTACACCCTAATGTGCATCACCGCGGGCGTCTGCGAAGAGATCCTCTACCGGGGGTTCCTGGTCAACTATTTCATTGACCCCATGAAAGACGGGTTCCCATGGATGGCAGGGGTATTCCCTTCAGTGCTTTTCAGCATCGCGCATGTTTACCAGGGCTATATGGCCATGTTCAAGATCTTTCTGCTCTCTCTCCTTTTCGGACTCATCTTCATTTTTTCGAAATCACTGCTTTTCGTGATGATCATTCATTTCCTGATCGACTTTACAGGCGGTGTACTCGCCATTTCAATCAGGCAGAAAGAGCAATCCGGAAAACAAGAATAATAGTGCCCATAGTGATCCCAAAAACCAGACGACTGCCATAAAAAAAAAGCAAAACTTTCGTTTTGCTTTTCAATTCAGCCATGGCTGAAACATCATTTTAATTTTGCCAATGCCTCGCTGATCCGCCTCATCGCCTCTTCAATTTTCTCCATACTATTCGCAAACGAGATACGGATACAATCGGGTTCACCGAAAGCACGACCGGTCACGGTAGATACGTGGGCAAAATTCAGCAGATACATACAAAGATCATCTGCATCATTGATCTGGCTTGTGCCATCTGTTTTCCCAAAGTATTTTTTCACTACAGGAAACACATAAAATGCACCGTCCGGGGATGCGCAATCCACATCCGGGATAGCGGCAAGAAGAGACAACATCTTTTCCCTGCGTTTGCCAAATTCAACATTCATGTCGTACGTAGGCTTCATATCGCCAGTAAGGGCAACAATGGCAGCTCGCTGTGTGACAGCATTGGCACCACTGGTGATCTGACCCTGTAATTTCTCACAGCCTTTTGCAACATGGGCGGGAGCCGCAATATAACCCAATCGGTAACCGGTCATCGCATAGCCTTTACTCAGCCCGTTGATAATGATCACCCTGTCCTTCACTTCAGGAAACTGGGCGATGCTTTCGTGCTTGCCGATGAAATTGATGTATTCATAAATTTCGTCAGACAAAATATACACGTTGGGATATTTCACCAGCACTTTAACCAGGGCCTCCAGTTCATCTTTCGTATATACCGAACCACTCGGGTTGCAAGGCGAAGAATACATGAAAAGGGTTGTCTTTGGCGTCAGCGAAGCTTCCAGTTCTTCAGGAGTGATCTTATATCCATTCTCAATTTTTGTCCTGACCAGGACGGGAATTCCTTCCCCCAACTTTACGATCTCTGAATAAGTAACCCAGAAAGGTGTTGGGATCACTACTTCATCACCACGACTAACCACAGCCCAAACTGCGTTGGCAAGACTCTGCTTTGCTCCCGTGGAAACAACTATATTCTCTGCGCTATAATCCAGGTTGTTGTCTCTTTTCAACTTAAAACAAACCGCCTCCCTAAGGTCGGGGTACCCTGCTACAGGAGGATAATGACTCCAGTTGTCGTCAATGGCTTTCTTCGCAGCTTCTTTAATGTGCGCAGGCGTGTCGAAATCAGGCTCACCAAGACTCAGGTCGATCACGTCCACACCCTGGCTGCGGAGTTCGCGACCCAGTTTAGCCATTTTCAGGGTTTCGGGTTCATTGAAAAGTTGAAGACGGGAAGAAAGGTTCATGTTTATAGTTCTGGTTTCAAAAAAAATAAAGTACAAAAGTACTTGAAAACGGGATTAAAATGAGTAATCGATCCTGAATTCGCTGAGATCCGGCTTGTGCTGCCGGGGACGACTTAATTCATACGCGTAAATCGTCTCACCCAGGTATTTTAAGAACGGAAAACCGACTGCGTCATAGTCGTACTTATCATCATTTAGTATACCGTCCTGGTTGCAATAGATGACGGCGCTGAGCATAAATTCCACTTCGTTCCTGAAATCCGCCACATAGGCAATGTCGAGCAGGAAACCGTATGCGTCGCCTACCTTGTTGAATATCCTCACTTCTGGAATGAGCGCTGCATTTTTCTCTGCCCCGTAAAGCAGGAATTTACAGTAGGCCGGATAGTATTCCGGTGTCTGATATTGCGGGATACCGGACTCGGCAGGGTAAGCCGACATATACTTCCGAACCATATTCAATACTGTGTCCTGAACATGGAACCTGCTGTTCGCAGGTACCGACCTCGGGAACATGATGGCCTTCAGCACCTGGTGCAAAGATGGCAGGCTGATGCGGTTTCGGGCCGAAAAGTCCAGCGGTCCGCTAACCAGTCTTCCATTATTCATATACCCCTTTCCTAAAAGATCTTTGCGGGCGAAATAGGGTTTATCGTTGTATGCCCCCGGCTGATCGTAGATCTTGTTTCCGGAGCTGTCAAAAAAACTGACCGGGTTTGTAGCGCGATTCTCCTCCTCTGTAAGCGAGATCTGCAAGCGGTGGATGAGCTCAACTTCCGGAAATCCCTTCAGATGCATGGCTTCGTTCAGGTACTTCTGGCCAAGGAACTCGTACAGTCTGTTCTGCGCATCGTTATCACTGACCAGAAAGATTTTCTTCACGTACTGGCCTACAGAAGGTTTCCCGTCCCTGGCGGTGGGATCATTGTACACCCCGGTTTGCCTGCCATGGTCCCAACCCGTGATCATGGTCGCATCCTGGTCCAGTCCGATGATGCCCAGCTGGTCCAGTTTCTCCAGGGCAAGCATGGCTGTGGGCATTTTTATGGTGGAAGCAGGATAGAAATACCTCGCCGGGTTTACGTTGTAGTAAAAATCCTCAAAAACAGGCTTGTTATCCCTGTCCCGGTCGATGCGGGTATAGATCACCTGGATCATGAGCGAGTCTTTTTGCTCAAGGAAAGGCCTGAGGCGCTGGTCATTCCGGAGCAAAAGCTCAAGCTGATTTGTGGTTGTGGTTTCGGCGCTAACCTCCCCGGAGGATGACACGTTGTATTTCATGCGTTTGGTTGGTGAGCAGGACAGTATCAAAAGACTTAAAAAGAAGAGGGAAACCGCCTGATTTTTTAGCATCACGCAAAATAAATAAAACCCCTGTTTTCCGGCGTTTTTCCCCTATGATTAATGTTTAAAAACACTATCTTTGCCGCCCTGCCCAAAAAGAGAGCAGAATAGAAAATAACCGACATATGCAACTGAAAGGTTTGATAAGATTTTTTGCTGTCGCACTGATATTGATCTCCCTGTACCAGCTCCACTTTACCCTGGTGGTACGCAATCATGAAAACTCCATGGAGAAAAAGGCGAAATCGCACGTATCTGCGAACTACAGCACCTCTACCCCTGAAGTAAAAGACTTCGAGTTCAAAAAGAAGCTTCGCAGGTTGCTGGACAGCACCCGTGACAAGACCCTGACTTATGGTCTTACTGGCGCCATAACCTACCAAAAAGCGAAAGAGCAGGAACTGAACCTGGGTCTTGACCTGCAGGGTGGTATGAGTGTTACCCTCGAAGTGGAACTGGAAGGCCTGATGAAATCCCTCGCGAACAACAGTAAGGACCCCGGCCTGAATAAGGCTCTCCAGACTGCAACAGAGAGAAAAGCTAACAGCGATGCTGATTACATCACCCTATTCGCTGCAGCATATAAGGAGCAGAATCCTCAAGGAAGGCTGGCTTCTGTTTTTGCCGGCCCAGCTAAAACCATTAAGATCGAAGATACCGATGACCAGGTGTTGACAAAGATCAGGGCTTCCGCCGAAGGTGCCATCGCCAATACATTCAACGTTCTTCAAAAACGTATTGACCAATTCGGTGTGGCCCAGCCAAACATCAACCTGGATAAAAACAAAGGCATCATCACCGTGGAACTTCCGGGTGTGAAAGATGACCCTGAGAGAGTCCGTAAATATCTCCAGGCGACTGCCAACCTCCAGTTTTGGGAGGTTTATAATATTGGCGAGCTTGACAAACCGCTTACTGATGCAGAAAAAGCACTGCAGGATTATTATAGCGGCGTAAAAGAAACTGCCCCTGTTGCAGACACCACGGCTGCAGCAGCCGCAAAAAATGTTGACACCACAAAGGCGGTGACCATCGGAGACCTTGCAAAAACAGACACCACTAAAAAAGCAAAGGCTGACCTTAAGAACGTCAACTCCCTGTTCAAATACCTGCAGCCGGTTCCTCCGCAGCAGGGCGGGAATGGCAGGACGTCCTTTGCTCCTTATATAGGTTTCGTAAGAACAGCAGATACTGCTTCACTCAACGACTATCTGGCACTTGACGTGGTGAGGAACCAGTTTCCTTCCAATATCATTTTCTCGTATGGTGTTCCGGAGCGCAACGAAAAAGGTGTCAAGAACGATTTCCTTCCCTTCTATGCACTCAAAACTGTTGAAGGTTCAGACAAGGCAAAACTGGAAGGTGATGGTGTACAGACCGCTACGCAGGATTACGACGATCGCGCAAGACCTGCTATTAAAATGGCCATGACCAAGCAGGGCGAGCGTACCTGGGGTCAGATGACCACAGATAACGTGGGCAAGCCCATTGCTATCGTTTTGGATAACATCGTTTATTCAGCTCCCAATGTGATCAATCCAATTACCGGTGGTACTTCTGAGATCAGCGGCAACTTTACCATAGAGGAAGCACAAGATCTGGCTAACATCCTCCAGTCCGGCAAACTCCCGGCCCCTGCCAAGATCGTGCAGGAACAGGTGGTTGGTCCAACCCTCGGCGCCGAAGCCGTTAAAGGTGGGTCCCTGGCGTTCCTGATTTCATTCCTGGTGATCTTCGCCCTAATGCTTGTGTACTATAACAGTGCGGGATGGGTAGCAAATATTGCCCTAATCCTGAACCTGTTATTTACAGTAGGTGTACTTAGCGCGTTGGGTGCCACACTCACCGCTCCAGGTATTGCCGGTCTGGTACTTACCATCGGTATGGCAGTGGATACCAACGTAATCATTTTTGAAAGGATCAAAGACGAACTTACAAAAGGGAAGAGTTACCAGCTTGCTGTGGCAGAAGGTTACAAACGTTCCCTTCCCCCGGTGCTTGACGGCCATATCACTACGTTGATCACCGCCCTGATCCTTTTCTATTTCGGGCTTGGACCGGTGCTGGGTTTCGCAACCACACAGATCCTCGGTATTCTTCTTTCATTGTTTTGTGGTATCCTGATCTCCAGGCTGATCACAGACTTCTGGACGAACAAGAACAGGCATTTCGAATATTTCACCAACATCAGCCGCAAGGTTTTCAAACACGCACAGTATAAATTTGTAGAATACCGAAAAGTAGCCTACATGATCTCTGTGGTTGTACTGATCGGGGGTATTGCCGCTTTGTTCAACGGCTTTGATCAGGGTGTGGAATACAAAGGTGGACGTAGCTACACCATTCGATTTGAGAAGGAAATGAAGAACGACGATGTAAGGGCCGACCTTCAGAAAGTATTTGAGGAATACCCCGTGATCAAAACAGTGGGCGATAACAAGACCCTGAACATCACTACTTCATATATGATCGACAACAACAGCAAGAGCGCAGACTCCACTGTTGAAATGGCTTTGTATACGGGTTTAAAAGCCCACATGCCTGCCAATACTTCATACTTTGACTTCCAGAAGAATTATAAACAAAGCTCGCAGTCAGTGCTTCCTTCCATATCTGATGACCTGAAGAAAGGCGCCATAAAGGCTACGCTGTTCGCGATCTTTGCGATCTTTATCTACATCCTGTTGCGTTTCCGCGACTGGAGGTTCTCTCTCGGAACGATCGTGGCTCTGTTGCACGACGTACTCGTAACCCTCATCGTATTCTCATTCCTGAAAGGAATTGTACCATTCCCACTTGAGATCGACCAGCACTTCATTGCGGCCATCCTGACGGTGATCGGTTTCTCGATGAACGATACGGTGATCGTATTTGACCGGATACGTGAGAATACGAAGGTGTTGAAAGGAGTTACAAAAACTGAACTGGTGAACAGGTCGATCAATGAAACGTTGAGCCGTACCATCATGACATCGCTGACCGTATTCCTGACCCTGCTGATCCTCTTCATATTCGGCGGCGAAGTAACACGTGGATTCTCCTTTGCGATGTTGATCGGTGTGATCACCGGTACCTATTCATCCATCTTTGTGGCAGCTCCAATCCTGGTTGATCTTGCGAAAGACAAGCCACTCGGAACTGTGGACGCAGACCAGAAGATCGTAGTTAAGAAAAAGACCGAGCCTGCAAAGGCATAATATCAATAGTCATTTAAAAAAGACCGGCATGGCTATCCATGCCGGTCTTTTACGTTTATCCAAACATTCGTTTGGCCCCAGCCAAAACGGGTAATCACTTATCAGACCGCGAAACTGCTTCCGCAGCCGCAGGTCTTGGAAGCATTTGGATTGGTGAACAGGAAACCGCGGGCATCTAATCCGGTTCCCCAATCGATCTCCATCCCCATCAGGTAAAGTCCATGGGCAGGCTTCATCACGCAGGGAATGCCCTCGATGGTAAAATGCTCATCGCCCTCCTCTATATGATCAAATGCCAGTATATAACTCATGCCTGAACAGCCCCCGCCCTTGACCCCTACCCGAAGAACCTGGGAGTGGTCAAATTGCTCGTCGGCCATCAGCTGTTTTAATTCCCGAATTGCGTGTTCTGTAAACACTACGGGGGTTGCCACTACGTTATCCATACAGCTAAATTAAAACAAAAAATCAGGACCGCTTAATCACTTATTTTTGTTTAACAACCCATTGATTCTATGACACGAAACGACCTTATCCTTTACGGTGGCATCTTAGCCATAGCGCTTGTGGTAGTGCTCTACCTGATCTATTGGAGAAAAGAAAA
This sequence comes from Chitinophagaceae bacterium, assembly GCA_040404005.1. Lineage (GTDB taxonomy): Bacteria > Bacteroidota > Bacteroidia > Chitinophagales > Chitinophagaceae > Pollutibacter. The sequence goes on along the minus strand of JBBAJO010000008.1, from coordinate 49,673 downwards.
AAAAGAACTCTTTGCACCTCAGAACCCTGTATCCGGCAACAGCCTGAATCTAAAACTACAGGCCTATGAACGTCTGGTGCTGCTGGCGGAAAGAATCGCCCTGCCCAGTCTTATCACCCGTGTACCTCCAGGTGACCTCGACATCAGGCAGATGCAAGCCATATTGATCGACCAGATCAAGAACGAATTCGATTATAACCTCAGCCAACAGATCTATGTTTCCCCCCAGGCCTGGCACGCCGTGTCTAACCTGAAAGAGCAGAACATATTTATCATCAACCAGGTTTCACAAACCCTGCCCACGGATGCGAAGGGCATGGAACTCAGTATGCGGCTCATCGAACTGATCAACGCCGACCCTAAGGTATCATTACACCCCGTTGTGCTGGAAGCACTGAATTTTGAGGCTAAAAAATTGCTCTAACCCATTCTTTAAATCGCTCACATGGAGAAGAAATTAACAGATTCGGGTATTGAGATCAAACCGGTATACACCGCGGAAAACGGGCCTGAGATGAAAGAAATGCCCGGCCAATTCCCGTATACCCGCGGTGTACAGGCAGACATGTACCGCGGCAAGTTATGGACCATGCGTCAATACGCCGGTTTCTCCACAGCAGAAGAAAGTAATAAACGCTACCAGTATCTCCTGTCTCAAGGCGTCATGGGGCTTAGTGTGGCTTTTGATCTCCCCACGCAAATCGGGTACGACAGTGATCATCCGCTGTCTGATGGTGAAGTGGGTAAGGTGGGTGTAGCCATCGACACCCTGGATGACATGAGAATCCTTTTCCGGGATATCCGGCTGGAAGATGTGTCTACATCAATGACGATTAACGCTACAGGCTATATCCTGCTGGCATTTTATGTTGCCCTTGCTAAAGAGCAGGGCGCTGATCTTACAAAGATCAATGGAACGATCCAGAATGATATCCTGAAAGAATATGCCGCAAGGGGAACTTATATATATCCCCCAAAACCATCCATGCGGATCATCACCGATATCTTTGAATGGTGCAGCAGGGAACTGCCCAAATGGAACACCATTTCAATTTCCGGTTACCATATCCGTGAAGCAGGCAGCACTGCAGCCCAGGAGATCGCCTTCACACTTAGTAATGGAAAGGCATACGTGCTGGCAGCGCTGCAAAAAGGGCTTGACATTGATGTGTTTGGAAAAAGGCTTTCCTTTTTTTTCAATGCCCATAACAACCTCTTTGAAGAGGTAGCAAAATTCCGTGCAGCGCGACGAATGTGGGCAGTCATTATGAAGGACCTTGGAGCGACAGACCCTAAGGCCATGATGCTACGATTTCATACCCAAACCGGTGGAAGTACGCTCACCGCGCAGCAGCCAATGAATAATGTATCACGTGTGACCCTGCAAACCATAGCAGCAGTGTTGGGTGGAACACAGAGTTTACATACCAATGGATATGACGAAGCGCTAAGCCTTCCTACCGAAGAGGCGGCACGGATCGCATTAAGAACGCAACAGGTAGTTGCTTTTGAAAGTGGCATAGCCGATACCGCGGATCCACTGGCAGGATCTTTCTTTGTGGAGAGTCTGACAGGCGACATGGAAAAACAGGCCCGGCTGATCATGGACCAGATCGATGCCATGGGCGGTAGCGTGGAAGCCATTGAAAATGGTTATATGCAGGAGCAGATCGCTAAAAGCGCCTATGCGTATCAAAGAGCCATCGAGTCAGGAGAAAAGATCATTGTGGGCGTAAACAAATTTATACAGCGGGATTCACAACAGATCCCTGTGTTTAGAATCGATAATAGCATCCAGCAAACGCAGGTCGACAAACTGAAATCGTACCGCGAAAAAAGGAACCATACCAATGTTGAAATATGCCTCAACCGCATAAGGGAAGCGGCAGTTAATGGATCCAACCTGATGCCTTCGGTTATTGCCGGGGTTGAGAACAATTGTACATTGGGAGAGATCTCCGACACATTGCGCAGCGTGTTCGGAGAATACCGTTAAGCCTTCCTGTTCCGGATCCATTTCTCCAGTTCTACCGCATGGAAAAGCAAAGCTGCCCCACCAATACAGATAAGAAGTTCAGTAAGGGTCAACGGCTTTGTCTTGAAGATCTCATTGGCAACGGGCCAGTAGATCACAACCATTTGAAGCAGGAATGTTAAAATCACTGAACCGATCAGCGGAAGATTTGAAAAAACTCCCTGGCTAAACAGAAACTGCTTTTCACTTCGGATGGCGAGTACATGGCCCAGTTGAGCGAGGGAAAGCACAGTAAAGACCATAGTCTGCCAATTTTCACTTCCACTATGGAGGGCCCAGGCCTGGACGCTGAGGGTGATCGCGGCCATGAGCATGCCCACCCAGACAATATGAATCCCTATACCTCCTGCGAATAAGCTCTCTTTAGATGCACGCGGCGGCCTGTTCATCACATCGGTTTCGGCTTTCTCATTCGCCAGTGCAAGTCCGGGCAATCCGTCCGTCACCAGGTTGATCCACAAAATATGTATGGGTAAAAGTGGCATGGGTAACCCGATCAAAGGCGCAAGGAATATGGTCCAAATCTCCGCTCCATTGCAGGTCATGATATACTTGACAAACTTTCGGATATTATCATATATCCTCCTGCCTTCGCGGACGGCATTGACAATAGTGGCAAAATTATCGTCCAGCAGGATCATATCAGACGATTCCTTGCTTACGTCAGTACCATTGATCCCCATGGCAATGCCAATATCTGCTGCTTTCAACGATGGCGCGTCGTTGACACCATCACCGGTCATGGAAATAAAATGCCCTTTACGCTGCAGGCCTTTGACGATATCGAGTTTCTGCTCAGGAGAAACTCTTGCGTAAACAGCGATCCTTTCCACTTTGGATATAAAATCCGTCTCACTCATACTCTTGAGTTCGACTCCTGTAATGGCCAAATCGCCTTCCTCCAGTATCCCGATTTCTAGGGCGATCGCTTTGGCCGTTGCCGGGTGATCACCCGTGATCATGACCGGTTTTATCCCGGCTGTCCGGCACTCCCTGATGGCCGCCTTCACTTCTTGACGGGGTGGATCTATCATGGCTACAATGCCTGAAAGCCTGAGGTCGGACTCAATTTTCTCATAATCAAAATCTGCCGGGATTCGATCAATGATCTTGTAGGCGTATGCCAGAACGCGCATACCGTTTGACGACCACTCTGTGGAGATCTTTTCTACTTCAGTAATATCCTGCGATTTTTCCAGTCGCTCCGCAAGTGCTTCTATAGCTCCTTTTGACAGCACAAGGAATTTTCCATTCAATTGGTGAACCGTAGTCATGCATTTCCGGTCAGAATCGAAAGGTAATTCCCCTACCCGCTTGAGTTGTTCTGTAATCAGCGCCTGATCATGTTTGTCTTCACGGACCTTTTCTACCAAAGCCACTTCCATAGGATCTCCGAGAAAACCGCCATGCTGGTCTTGCTTTACATCATGGTTCAATGCCATTCCCGCAATGAAGGGTGATACCGACATCCCGTTCTCTGAATAAGGGATCTCATGGGTTTTTACTACCGTCATCCGGTTGAGGGTAAGGGTGCCTGTTTTGTCTGAACAGATATATGAAATGGAACCCAGCGTCTCCACTGCGGGAAGTTTTCTGATCAATGCCTTATTCAGCATCAAACGTTTTGCCCCCATAGCCAGTGCAATATTGATCAATGCAGGAAGCGCTTCTGGAATTGCAGCTACTGCCAGGCTGATCGAAATGAGTAACATATTCAGCGGCTCCTCTCCTCTCAGGATGCCGATACCGAAGAGCATCACACAGATGCCAAGAATGATGTAAGAAAGCTTTCTTCCGAAATCGCCCATCCTTTTTTTAAGTGGCGTATCCATATCGTCTTGCTGGAGCAATTTTGCAATACGACCGATCTCTGTTTCCATACCGGTGGCTACAACGAGGCCCTGCCCTCTTCCATTGACCACAAGTGAACTTTTATAACTGAGGTTCAACCGGTCGCCCAAAGGAATATCCTGATCCTCCAATACATTCGTCTGCTTCCGCACCGATACCGACTCCCCGGTTAAAGCTGACTCGTTCACGAGCAGGTTATGGGCCTCAATGATCCTTAGATCTGCCGGGATCACATTGCCCGCCTCCAGCGACACTACATCACCGGGTACCAATTCCGTAGAGGGTACGTTCATATGGTTACCGTTACGGATCACACTGGCTTGCACGGTAGACATTTTCTTGAGCGCCTCCATGGCCCGCTCTGCATTAAATTCCTGAACAAATCCGATCACTGCATTCAGCAGTACGATAATGAGGATGATGATGGTATCTGTAATGTCACCAATTAAACCGGAAATAACCGCGGCCAATATCAGTACCACGATCATGAAATCTTTGAACTGCAAAAGAAAGATGACCCAACCCGGCTGCCTTTTTTTTTCCTGCAGTGAGTTGGATCCGTATTGCTTCAGCCTTCGGTGTACTTCATCGGGGGCCAGCCCTGTTCGTGTACTGGCAGCTTTCTGGAATGCTTCATCAATAGTTGTATGGTGCCACATAAATCCGCTTGGCTTTCCTGGGAGCCCTAGGTATACATCTCGTCACGCATAAATTTCACACGGTCATCTTCCAGGTATTCGTCGAAGCTCAACAACCTGTCGATGATCCCTTTGGGTGTGAGTTCGATGATCCTGTTGGCCGTGGTATGCATAAATGTGTGATCATGAGACGTGAGTAAAACGATTCCCTTGTAATCGATACATTGTTCGTTGAAACTTTGGATACTTTCAAGATCCAGGTGATTGGTTGGTTGATCGAGTATGATGCAATTGGGATTCTGCAGCATCATTCGGCTAATCATACATCTTACTTTTTCACCTCCACTCAAAACATTCGTCTTCTTGGAAATATCGTCGCCGCTGAACAGCATCTTTCCCAGGAAACCCCTCAGGAAAGGCTCGTCCGCATCGGTTACATGAGCAGGCACAAACTGCCTGAGCCATTCCAATAAGGTCAGGCCTTCCATAAAGAACTCGTTATGCTCCACGGGTAGATAGGCCTTACTTACTGTTGTTCCCCATTCCAGCTTGCCTGCATCGGCCTGAAGATTGCCGTTTAGGATGTCAAAAAAGTAAGTCACCGCAAGGGGGTCACGACTGATAAATGCGATCTTATCGCCTTTATTCACGCTGAAGTTGATCTTGTCGAACAATTTCCGGCCGTCGACCGACTTCGCCAAATTTTCCACGTTCAGGATCTGGTTTCCAACATCGCGCAACGGCTGGAAAATGATGCCGGGATACTTTCTATTAGATGGCTGTATTTCTTCGATGGTCAGTTTCTCAAGGGCTTTTTTCCTCGCTGTGGCTTGCTTGGACTTAGATGCATTCGCGCTGAATCGCGCGATGAAGTCGATCAATGCCTGCCGTTTATCTTCAGTCTTTTTGTTTTTATCGCTCAACTGCCTTGACATCAGCTGGGAAGATTCGTACCAGAAAGTGTAGTTACCCGTAAACACTTTGATCTTGGAGCGATCAACGTCGGCCACATGTGTACATACCGAATCAAGAAAGTGCCGGTCGTGGCTCACCACCAAAACAATATTCTCGTAGTCTGCCAGAAAATTCTCCAGCCATGAAATCGTTTCAAGATCGAGACCGTTGGTAGGCTCGTCCAACAGCAGGATATCAGGATTACCAAACAACGCATTGGCCAGAAGCACCCTTACTTTCAGGTTGGATGGGATATCTTTCATCAACGATTGGTGGTATTGCTCTTTTACACCCAGGTCGCTCAATAGTGCCGCTGCATCGCTTTCTGCGGTATAACCTCCCATTTCACCGAATTCATGTTCCAGTTCTCCTGCCCGGATGCCATCCTCCTCGGAGAAATCCGACAGGGAATAGATGTGTTCCCGCTCCTGCATCACTTTCCACATTTTACTGTGGCCCATCATTACTGTATTGAGAACCAATACTTCGTCGAATTCAAATTGATTCTGCTTCAGAAAGGCCAGCCGCTCCCCACTGGAAATTTCCACACTTCCTTTATTGGGTTCGATCTCCCCGCTTAGTATTTTCAAAAAGGTACTTTTCCCTGCCCCGTTAGCGCCTATAACGCCATAGCAGTTCCCTTTCATGAAGTTGATATGTACTTCCTCGAACAATACCCTCTTGCCATAGGCCAGGGTCACATTTTTTACACTGATCATGCTGCTGTTTGAAGGCGCAAAGTTACGGAAAAAAGAGGGTTAAATCACTTCAAGCCTGCGGGTGATCAGGTTGCCCATATAACCCACGTTGTAACGCATATAGGCGCCTTTAAAGTTCCGAAACAGGCGGTTCTTCAACAACATGCCGAACTGACTGTTTCTAACACAGATCAGCCCCATCTGACCACCATGATACAGTTGACCATCTTTCTGTTGATCCCCGGTTTTTCCTTTAGCTTGTTATCATACATCAGCAGCCATTCTTCCAGGGCGGGTAGCCGTTTTTTATGTGCAACAAAAACGTGATTCATATTGATGAAACAGGAAAGCGACCTGCTTTTCGAGCCGTTCTGTCAAGGAGATATCGTCGCTATCGAGAATGACGATACATTTTCCCTTTGCCATAGCGATAACCCGGTTCCGGGAAAATACAAATCCCTTGTTTTTGTAGTTTCTCTAAAAACTGATGCCATGGTCAATAAAAGAAGGTCGGATCGATGCTAACTGTGGTTGAATGATCTTATTGCCGTGGAAGGCCCGATCACCAGGAACTCCGGTGGTTCTGGGCATTGGTTAAGAATCAGTCGGTATTTTTCTTTTAGCGAACGCTTGAGGTTACCAAGATAGCCCGGAATCGGTATGCTGTCTTTATCGAGGGGTACCGCCTCTAACAGGTCGTTGCCCAAAAACATCATCAGGTTCATAAGATTGGATTTCTTCAATAAAGCAACAGCTTTTCAGCAACTTCTGCAATACCAGAATTACGCTTTTTCTGTAACCGTATTTATACGGTTTGTTTGGGGCCGCGCTCTCCGAAGATGAGGCTGCCTACCCTGATCATAGTAGAGCCTTCTTCAAGAGCGAGTTGGTAATCGCTGCTCATGCCCATGGAGATCACGGAAAACTGATCGTCGTGGTAAAAATATTTCTCCTTAACGAAATCAAACATTTGCTTCACGGTCTTAAACTCGGAACGAAGCAACTCCTGGTCCGAAGAAAAACTGGCCATGGCCATAACGCCGCTGATGCTTACAAATTCAAGGTCATCGCTATTGGAAATCTCATGTAGCAAAGCGTCGATCTCCTGCTCATCCAATCCAAACTTTGTCTCTTCCCTGGAAACATGGAGTTGTAACAGGCATTTGATCTTCCTGCCATTGCGGGCGCCCTGTTTATCGATCTCGCGAAGCAGCTTATGGCTCTCCACACCGTGTATCATGTGCACAAATGGGGCGATGTACTTCACTTTATTGGTCTGTAGGTGACCGATGAAATGCCAGTGTATGTCTGATGGAAGCAGGGTTTGCTTTTCTGAAAGTTCCTGTACATAATTTTCACCGAAATCGCGGTGTCCCATGTTGTACAATGCTTCAATATCAGCCACCGGTTTCGTTTTAGAAACAGCGATCAGAACGGCGCGTTTCATGCGGGCCTCGTCTGCCACCTTCTGGTAAGAGTCGATCAGAAGACTCATGTTATTTAAGAATTTGACGACCAATGACAATACGCTGGACCTCGCTGGTACCCTCATAGATCTGGGTGATCTTAGCATCCCGCATAAGGCGTTCCACGTGGTACTCCTTTACATAACCATAACCCCCGTGAACCTGCACGGCCTCAGTAGAGATCCACATTGCGGCTTCCGACGCGTACACTTTTGCCATGGATGAAGACAGCGTGTAGTCGATCCCGTTATCTTTCTCCCAGGCTGATTTCAGGCAGAGAAGGCGGGCTGCTTCTACTTTGGTAGCCATATCTGCAAGCTTGAATTGAATGGCCTGGTGGTGCATGATCTCTTTGCCAAAAGCTTTTCTTTCTTTTGAATAGGAAAGGGCCAGTTCGTATGCGCCGCTGGCAATGCCCAGTGCCTGGGATGCAATTCCGATCCTTCCGCCCGCGAGGGTCTTCATGGCAAAAGAGAACCCCAACCCTACTTCGCCCAACATATTTTCCTTTGGCACTTTTACGTCGTTGAACAGGATGCTATGGGTATCACTCGCCCTGATGCCCATTTTATTTTCTTTGGCTCCCACCGATACGCCGGGCCAGTTCTTTTCCACAATGAAGGTGGTAATGCCCTTGCTGCCTTTCGCCGGATCTGTTTGAGCCATTACCAGGTAAACCGATGCGGAGTTGCCGTTGGTGATCCAGTTTTTTGTTCCGTTTATAAGGTAATGGTCGCCATAATCTTCCGCAGTGGTACGCTGGGAAGTAGCATCCGACCCTGCTTCGGGTTCACTCAGCAAAAAGGCCCCGATATATAGCTCCCCGTCTTTTTTTCCCTGGGCGAGCGGGACAAGATATTTCTGTTTCTGCTCCTCATTCCCATATTCTTCAAGCCCCCAGCAAACCAGGCTGTTATTCACGCTCATGCAGACACTGACACTTGCATCCACTTTGCTGATCTCTTCCATGGCCAGCACATAGCTGACAGTGTCCATGCCCGCGCCGCCATAGGCCGGGCTCACCATAAGGCCCATAAAGCCAAGGTCAGCCAGCTGCATGATCTGCTCTTTGGGGAATTTCTGATGTTCATCGCGTTCTATAACTCCTGGCAAACACTGCTGGCGGGCAAAATCACGAGCCGCCTGAACGATCATCTTATGTTCTTCGGTAAGTTGAAAATGCATGGCTATCATTTAAAATAAAAAAAGGCCGGTACAGGCAGTACCGGCCGCAAAAATATGCCAATTAAGCAGAAAAACTAACAGATGTTCGTATTAATTCACCACCATTGCCACCGCGTTGGGGAAAAGCAAATGATTCTCCTGGTAAAGGTGCTGGGCGCTGCTGATCTCGTCCAGCTTGTCCATCATCGGGAAAAGAATAAGCTCCTCTTTCTTAGCGAGCCGAAATTATTGTAGACTTTCCATTTGATTAAATTTTCATAAAGCTCGCCTGGGTCGAAAACTTTAATTATGATTGTACTCATTTTCCCAAATTTTCACCATACAGGTTTGGAATCATCAACGGCCCAGATCAATTATAAGCTCCAGCGCGTGGTCACTGTTGTTGCCGTACTGCTCTTCGGTATCAAAATGCTGGCGTGGTGGTATACACATGCGGTCTCCATCCTCACCGACGCATTGGAGAGCACGGTCAATGTTGTAGCGGGTTTTATCAGCCTGTACAGTTTGTACGTAGCATCAAAACCCCGGGATCTCGACCATCCCTACGGCCATGGGAAAGCAGAATTTGTTTCAGCAGCAGTAGAGGGTAGTATGATCGCCATTGCCGGCGGAGTGATCATCTATCAGTCTATACGGAATTTTATGGTGCCTGCTACACTCGAGAAGCTCGACAGTGGTATTTTACTCATTTCGGCAACAGCCGTGATCAATTATGTGATGGGATTCATTTGTATCAAAACCGGTAAAAAAAATAATTCGCTTGCGCTGATCGCCAGTGGCAAACATTTGCAAACTGATACCTATTCTACCGTGGGTATCGTGATCGGTCTGATCATTATTTATTTTACCGGTTGGACGAAACTGGACTCCTTAATAGCCCTCGGGCTCGCCTTCTTCATCATATATACCGGCTATACCATTATTCGTTCTTCGGTAGAAGGGATCATGGACAAGGCTGACATGGAGTTATTGCAGAAACTGGTGGTTTACCTGAACCGGAACCGACGAAACAACTGGATCGACCTGCACAATGTGCGGATCATTAAATTCGGATCAGTGTTGCACCTTGATGCCCACCTTACTGTACCCTGGTATCTCAATGTGCATGAGGCCCACATGGAGGTAGACGAATTATCGACGCTGATCAGAAGCGAATTCGGGGAGAGCCTCGAGATGTTCATACATACCGATGGCTGCCTGGATTTTTCCTGTCACATTTGCAGCAAGGATGATTGCGCAGTGAGACGGCACAGCCGGAAAGAGCAGGTTGCGTGGACCGTTGAGAATATCATCAGCAACAAGAAACACGGAAGTCATCTGGAGATGGTGTGAATGGCACTAGGAACATCTGATCGTTGGGCCGCCACCATTTGTCCGCTACAAAGGCCAGGGTTCAGGTCACTTGGCAACCACTGTAATGCTCAAACAACTGGCCAGGGTTCAGGTCACTTGGCAAACCCTTGATTGGTTTAGACCGCCGGCTCCTGCTGGGATAAGCAATGGAAACTTCCCAGTCCCCAAATGATATCAGTTGAATCGATGCCTACCACTTCCCTATCGGGGAAACAATCCTGAACAATCCGACAAACCTTTTCATCCTTAGGCTGGCGGAAGGTGGGCACCATGACGTACTTATTGCTTATATAGAAATTTCCATAAGATGCAGGCAGACGCTGGTCTTCCCAAATCACTGGGTCCGGCATGGGGAGCTCCACTATATTGAGCGACTTGCCATTCAACAAGCGCATTTCTTTGAGCTGCCGGAGATTTTGCTGCAAGATCTCAAAGTTCTCATCGTCTTTCTTCTCTTCAACTACCGCAATTACGGTATCGGTATTGACAAACCTGACGGTATCATCGATATGTCCATCGGTATCATCACCAATAATTCCTTCATCTACCCAAAGTATTTGTTCTACACCATAGTAGTCGCACAAATATCTTTCGATCTGTTCCTGGGTAAGGTGCGGATTCCTGTTTTCATTCAACAGGCATTGCTTTGAAGTGATCAGGGTTCCCTCACCATTGAAATCCACAGATCCCCCTTCCATGATGATGCCGGGATGGAACACAGGCAGGCCAAGTTGATTTCCAATCAGGGTAGGAATAACATCGTCAAGATCGAACGGAGGATATTTTCCACCCCAGGCATTATAGTTCCAGTCTACTATAATTTTCTTCTGTTGCGCAAGGGGATTGACAAGAAAAGCAGGACCATGGTCCCTGCACCAGGCATCATTGGTGGGATGCATATAGAACTGCACCTGGCTGAGATCTACACCAGCCTTAATCAGGTGATCCAGCGCAAAGGTTTTCATGTCCTCGCTGCCCACGTTGATGCAAACCTGTTCACTTTTCGCGAGATAGCTGATGAACTCTGCATAGCGGGGGAAGATGGTCTGTATCTTGCCCGGCCACGATGCCTCTTTGTGTGGCCAGCTCAGCCATGTGGCGCGATGTTTAGCAAACTCAGCAGGGAAATGATACCCTAACGCACGGGGTGTACTCATGTAAACAGGATTAGCACGCAAAATACAACATCGGGTCTAAACTCCCGAAACAGCGGTTGTATGACTGATCTTCATCGGTTGTTTTTCCCAATAGGTCAGTGAACGCCAAATCCATTCGAAAGGTCCAAAACGGAAATAATGTAACCAGATCGATGAGAAGATGAGCTGGAAGATCCAGACGGCGAACACCACATAATAGATCTGGTGAAACCTGAATTGATTGTAGTACCCCAGCCCATATCCGTAAAAGAACAGTGTGCATATGATGGATTGCATCAGATAGTTGGTGAAGGCCATTTGACCCACATTAGCAAGGCCTTTCATCAGCCATGGCATGATCTTACTGCGATATACCAGGATCAGCAGGCTGGCGTGTCCGATCGACAGAAACAACCTCCTGACATCCTGCAATGCATCAACAGGTATCCTGTATCTGTCGAAATAAGCACCAAGATCCCCTGTCTCCATTAATTGACCCTGGAACTGGATCCACCCTACAGGAATGCCAATGCCGTAGCCCATTAATAGCATGAGCGCGTAAGTCGATGTCCTCAGTTTATTGGTAAAGAATCCCAGCTTGAAAAGGGCCATACCGAGGAACATCATGAACAGGCAGTCGAAACTGGCCCAGGTGTGCAGCCACCAGGCCTCGAATCTCGAGTTCACCGGCATCAACCAGGTAAAAACACCCGGATAATCACCCTTCATTTCTGCGATATTCTCTTTCACTTCTTCTCGGTCTGGCTTCTGCATTTTTTCCATTTCGAGCCATTCTTCTTTTGCGGCCGTTTGCGCTGGCGTTAGCTTCTGCCCTGCTTTCTCTGATTTCACCGCTGCTACGTACTCAATGCGCTTTCCTCTCTGTTCGTTGTAATTGTAATACGACTTACCTAAGAAGAATAGCGAAAATACAATCGCCATAATCACCAACAACCTTGGACTGCTGTTCCGGAAAGGATACAACAACATCCCCAACAATCCATACGTATACAATATATCGCCGGGCCAAAGCAAAACATAGGCATTGATCACACCGAAAAACACCAGCCATAACAGCCGCCTGTAATAAAGCTCAGCAACGCCTGGCCCTTCGCTGGTTTCTTTTTTATTCATCAGGAATAGCAACATCCCTGCGCCGAACAGCATGGAAAACAGACCCCGCATGGTGCTGTCAAAAAAACTGTTGACAACGGCCAGTGTCCTGAAATCCCATGTATTGTGTTCTCCCTGCATCACATCATACATAACAGTTTCATCGCCACTGAAAAAAGGGATATTCATCAGGAGAATGCCAAGGAGCGCGAGGCCCCTGATCATGTCGATGGTTTTGATCCGGTCAGATTTCTGGGCCGGTTGGGCCGTTGCCTCATGCCGGAATTTTTCGCTGGCACCCTCATTTATAAAACCGCTGGTATTAGTCATGGTTGACTATTGAAGGGGTTTGCAATGTTTTTTCGATACCGGCTTCAGTGATCCGTTTGATCGGCATCCACTTACGGTGGATCAAAGATTTCAGTAGCCATTCTGCGGGGCCCATATAATAAAATTTTGCCCAGAATACCGTGAATAGGATATGGATGATCCATATTTCTAATACCACCAGGTATAAACCGGGCTGTCCTATCCTTGCATAATAGCCCATCCCGTAGCCATAGAAGAAGACAGAGAGCAGCAGGCTCTGCAGCAGGTAATGGCTGAGGGCCATTCGTCCCGTTTCGGCAAAAAATGAGGAGAGGCCCTTCAGCCAGCCACGACTCATTAAAAACATGATGAGTGATGCATATCCCAACACGGTGAAAGCTATTTCCAGCGGCTTCAACATGGTATGCGGCAGCAGTTGTTGTTGTACGTATTTTGAATAATCAGCAACGGTCAGGGTCAGGAAATGCAGGCGATACCAGCCGCATAAGATCCCGATGGCGATACCGGTCATTGCTGCCACCAGGTATTGGCTGCCATTGAACCTCCCAAAAAAGAAACCTATCTTAAACAACCACATGCCCAGCAGCATGATGGATGCCAGTTCCCAAACGCCGGTGGTGTAAAGCCAGCGCGCCTCGGACTGTTTAGCAGGAACTACCATGTATTCCCAGTTCTTGATGTAACTGACTTGCTGCAGCGACTTGATCTTCGCACTGTCGTTCTTCTTTTCCCATTTGTACTTTTTCGCAATGCCCTCCCACTCTTCAATCTGTTTCTTTTGTTTTCTGGTGAGGGTATCGACAGTTTTTTTTGCGCTGTTGTCTTTTTTAGCGGATAGGCTCCCGGCCTTGGTGTTGTCTTTACCCGGAATAGTTGTTGCAGCCGCGGCACTGTCTTTTTTAGCTCCCGTCATTGCACTATCTATCCCTTTCGCCGCAAGCCCCGAAATACTGTCGTTACGCTTCTGGATACTATCCCTGATATGATATTTTTTCGACAGGCTATTCGCCACCACAAACTTACTATAGGCCTTTGTATCGTCAGTATAGTTCCAGTAATACTTCCCTGAGCTGAACACCAATACCAGCAGTACAGATGCCAGCAACCATTTGGCCTTCATGCGGGGAAATGGAAACAGGAGCAGGCCCATGACTCCCAGGTGGAACAGGATATCCAGCGGCCATAAAAAAATAAAAGCATTGACCAATCCAATCAGAATAAGCCACATGTTTCGTCTCACGTATAGGTCGTTGTTTGACAGGCCCGAGCCGAGGTGGGGCCTCACAAAAAACAGGATGATCCCTGCGCCGAAGGCAAGTGAAACCAGTCCCATCATTTTACCCTCGAGCAAGAGGCTGATAGCGGCGTAAGAGCGGTACCGGATGCCACCCGGGAAATCTGTCAGGGCAAATTGCATACCCTGACTGAAGCCACCCCAGTACAGAATGGAAACAAACAAGCCAGCCATTACAGCAATGCCTTTCAACACATCGATGGCAGCAATTCTTGAAAAGTCGGGTTCATAGCCCGGGGAAAAAGCATGCAGCGTTGATGGACCAACATGCTTGGAGACCTCTAGGTTAGATGAAGCCATAGCAGTGAATTATTTGTGTTTAAGGATGATCGGCTATCGTCCTTCAAGATAACTAATTAAACCGCTCAGAGTCAGGGTTTAGCCTTCTTCGTCTATATACCGTTTGGTGATCGGCTGATAACTGTCAATTCTTCGGTCACGCAGGAAAGGCCAGTGGGTCCTCGTAACATCTGTTCTGCCCAGATCCAATTCCAGTACCTGCACTTCTTCATGATCGTGCGAAGCCTGAAAAAGAATACTGCCCATGGGATTGGCAACAAATGATCCGCCCCAGAATTTCATGGCGCCATCCTGCTCAAAGCCTACCCGGTTTACACTCACCACATGAACACCGTTGGCTACGGCATGGCTTCGCTGAATGGTCTGCCAGGCATTATACTGTTCGGTGTTGGTAGCCTCATCCTGTGATGTAGCCCAACCGATCGCTGTTGGATAAAACAACAGTTCGGCACCCATAAGGGAAGTGATCCTTGCCGCTTCGGGGTACCATTGATCCCAGCAGATCAGCACGCCGAGGTTGGCGAATCTTGTTTTGAATACTTTATAGCCGAGGTCGCCGGGTGTGAAATAGAATTTCTCATAGTAGGCCGGATCGTCGGGGATATGCATCTTCCGATATTTACCCAGGTAGCTACCATCGGCATCCAGCACAGCGGTAGTGTTATGATAAATCCCCTGTGCCCTTTTCTCAAACAGGGAAGCGATGATCACCACGCCCAGTTCCTTCGCCAGGGCCGACATGGCATCAGTAGACGGACCCGGAATGGGCTCTGCCAAATTGAAATGTTCATACGCCTCCACATCGCAGAAATAAAGCGACGTGAACAGCTCCTGCAGGCAAACGATCTGTGCGCCTTTTGCAGCGGCTTCCCGCACACGCTCTGCTGCCTTTTGAAGGTTCTCCTGTTTAACTGGGGAGCACGACATCTGTACTAAACCAACTTTTACTTTAGTCATGTTCTATATTATGTTTCAACCATGATCAGGGCGTCGAGGCTCCTGATACCGATCTTTTTTTCCGTAATAAATCCTTCTGCATATTTTACGCCAATGCGCTTTCCGAACATCCTTGCCCGCGCTACTACACTGTCGAGGAAGTCTGGCGTAGATATATAAGTCTGGGGTCCATCGCTATTTTCATTGGCACTGAACTGTGTACCGTAAGCTTTTATGGATTCCATCCGCTGTTCAAATACATCGCTGATATCGACCAGCAAGTCTGGCTCATGATACCAGTCTTGCAAATAATGCAGCACATATTTAGGACGCCATTTCTGCTGGGGTGCCCCATGATCCTCTGTCTCAACTTTTGCGAGTCCTGATAAAAAACACGCGTCAGCAATGAGATGTCCTGCCCTTCCGTGATCCGGGTGCCTGTCGTCCAGGATATTCCCGATGACTACTTCGGGTCTGTAGCGACGGATGATGCGGATCAGTTCGAGTTGATGGGCTTCATCATTCCGGAAAAAACCATCCCTCATCATCAGGTTTTCCCTGACTTTAACACCGATGATGGCCGCGGCGGCAGCAGATTCTGCATACCGGGTCTCCACGGTTCCACGGGTGCCGAGTTCGCCTTGTGTCAGGTCAACGATACCCGTGGACTTCCCATTTCTGATTTCGTTAATGAGCACACCGGAACAACCCAGTTCAACGTCATCCGGGTGGACACCGATGGCAAGAATGTCGAGTTTCATTGCGTAAATATAGCAAAAAGAGGAAGCAGTGGACGAAGCTCAGGAACGGCCGTACATCATGGCCACTTCCCTAACGATCTTCTCCATTTCGGCATCCGACCCGTTGGGTTCATACAGCTGCCTGAGGCTGCTGCCAAATACCCAGGCCACGGTTTGCCAGAAGCGGGCTGAGACCCCGCCTTTATATTCCTTGATGAGTTCGTAACAGTTATTATGGGTCTCCCTGTTGATCAGTTTCATCAACACCTTGCCCTGGTAAACCGAAAGATTGGTCAGGGGATCGGCAAATTTTTTCTTGAGCTCGGCCTCCTTGCTCTTGATATAGGCTTTCCGTTTTTTCGATTCCGGCATATGATCAAGGTTGGCGTTGATCTCGTTGATGATGGAGCCTGCCTGTATCGCAAAGGGGTAGGTGACATAAACCGCGTTTCTCAGCCTTGTCCATTTCCTATAGGCAGCCTGTTGTTCCGGGGTCATGTTGGCAAACACATAGACCGGTTCAAATTCCCGGTAGGTCATGGTATCTCCATTGTAAACAATAACGGGAACGATCAGGGTATCATTAGGACCATACCTCGATTGTGCGTTCGATTGAAGAAAAAACATCGAACCGGTCATCACCAGTAACACTGTGGGCCATTTTATTTTGATCCGCCGGAACATGACTACAAATTACAAAAGCTTGCTGATAAACAAAAGTACTTATACCTTCAAACGCCTGACCATGCTGATCAAGAATCCAATGACCATGATAATGGTACCCAGCCAGAGTATGTTGATGTAAGGGAATTTGTAAGCCTTGAGGGTGATGTATCTCATCACTGCCCCTGACTCCTTGAGTCCGAGTTCGATCTTATCACCACTTACCCGATTGATATTCAATACCAGGTTCTGGGTGAACACCGTATCGGTTTTAACAGAAGGTTGTGAATTTTTAACAAAATAGGCTGGTTGGGATGGATAACTCCTGCCATCCTTGGAGACTACCATAAGATCAGACAGCCAGGCACTGTCCACCACAGGCAGGTCTTTGTTATCGTTTTTATTGGCCGTGACGATATCGTTTACCGTCAGGTAGCCATTAGAATAGAAAACGGTATCGCCTTTCTTTACCCAGTAGTTCCTGAACGAGGCCGTATCCGTTACCTTATCCGGATTCAACCAGGATGTGATATACACAAAGATATCGTTACTCAAATAATGGCGAGCGCCGGGATTAGACGAAAGGTTCATGCCTTCTTCTCCTTTCACCAGAAAAGCATTGGGATAGATGTCGAACGATTCAACATCTCTCCTACCAGTGGTGTCCCGTTCTGTAAAGTTGATCTTGAAATAAACACGGTCGTTCTTCTTCACTGCGGAGTCTCCCACATAAGTAACCGTATACTTTCCCATTTGTGTGGGCACACCATAGATCAGGGTAACGTTCTCCAGAGGATTTTCTTCTTTCCCTTTTACGTCTTTCAAACCCGCTACGTTGATACCGGTATTGTTGACCGATACAAGTTCTTTTTTGGAAGATGAGATCAGTATCCCAATGAGCATCAGACCGAAACCTACGTGGGAAATAGAGGCCCCAGCAGCTTTCATGTTCCCTTTCATCACCTTAAAAATATACGTGCCGTTGGAAATTACCGTATAAACCGATGCCCACAAGGCAACGTGGATGGCGGCCAGAAATCCGATACCATATTTATCATAGTCAATTCCCCCGAATATAGTGATCAGGGAGGAAATCAGGATAGTGACCAAGGTAGGTGCCAGGAGATTGGACCAAAAATATTTTCGAGTGGTTTCTTTGTATTTGAAGTATTGGGTGATGGCCGTGAGCAAGGCAATGACCACGGTGACCAGGATCATTACCCGGTTATAAACGTATTCCACGTCCTGCCCGATCGCCCATTTGGTACCGATCAGTTTGTTGATGAAAGGCAAGGATGTAAGTGCGATGATATATCCTGCCGACACAAACATCAGGAGGGAACCAACAAACATCCAGAATTCCCGTGAGTTCATACTTTCTTCTTTCCGGATATCGGGAATCTCCTTCCGGTTCCTGATATAGAGAACTGTAGTGATGGAAATGAAAGTCAGCATCATCACGATCAGGTGCCAGTACAGCGTATCTCCTTCACCGGTAAACGAGTGAACGGAAGTATCGCCCAAAATACCTGTACGGGTAAGGAAAGTTGAGTATAAAACGAGAAAGTATGCCAGCGGTATAAAAAAATAGGTGGCCTTCATGGAATGGCCGGTATGTTTGAATATGAGCATGGTATGAATACCAGCCACCATGAGCATCCAGGGCACCATGGACGCGTTTTCAACAGGGTCCCATGCCCAATAACCACCAAAGGTAAGGGACTCATAGGCCCATGCTGCACCCATCATGATCCCTAAACCGAGTATGCCTGCACTGAACAGTGCCCAGGGAAGGCCATGCTTGATCCAGCCCTTGTGATCGTTCTTCCATAGGCCAGCAATGGCAAAAGAAAAAGGCACGAGGGCAGAGGCAAAGCCCAGGAACAGCACAGGCGGATGGATAACCATCCAATAGTTTTGCAGCAGTATATTCAGTCCATTACCATCGATCAGGTACTTGAACAGATAATTGGGATCCTGGAAAATGGGGGCATCCGGAAACTCGTTTCGCATTAAAACAAAGGGGCCGGTTCCTATGCGGATATCAAAAAAATAAACACCAATGATGAAGCTCGCCAGGAAAACTTGTGCCAGGCTGATCACCGTCATTGCCGGAGCCTCAAATTTCTTTGCCGTTCTCATCACTACCATACCCAGTATGCCCTGCCAGAAGGTCCACAGCATAAAGCTGCCCTCCTGACCTTCCCAAAAACAGCTGAGCAAATACTCTACATCAAGGCTTCTTTTAGAATGCTGGTGGGCATATTTATACTCGAAGTAATGGTTGTAGATCACCAGATACAGAGTGACAAATATGGCGATGATTGAAAACACCTGTATGCTGAAGGCAATCCTTCCGAGCTTTCGCCAGCGCTCGCCATCAGGCATATCCAAGGCACGGGCCGAACGGATATATGCGTAAGTAGCCAGAATGGCTGAAACGAATGATAATAATGTAAAAAAATGACCGATCTGACCGATCAGTAAATGTTCCCCTTCGTATCGCATCAGTATGGGTTAAAGATCAGTTTTGATAAGATGTTGTTACAGCAGTGTTTTTCAATTTCTTCATCTGCTGGGTTGGGTCGTCTTTATATTTCGAGGGGCATTTCAGCAAAATCTCTTTACATTCAAAAACATCTCCTTTCATCTGACCCTTCAGCACAACACGGTCGCTATGCTCCAGTTCTGTTGGTTTGGAGTTGCGGTATACCACCTGGGTTTTGTATCCCAAAGAATCGATCGCGTAAAAACTCAAAAAGTTGGGATCTTTCACCGGATCGTATTCCACGGGGCGCGATTTGTCTAATTTGGCAATGAGGTGAACATATCTGCCTTCCTTCTTTTTCGCAGATGCGATGGAGTCGTACGTGGTGATATCCTTGGTCAGGGTAAGGAGACCTGCTATCGACAACGCTATCACTACCAGGATCACAATGTGTAATTTCTTCATGTTCAGGCTTAAATCTTACACAAAATTAACCCAAAAAAGTCCTAATTAAAGATACTTGTTCAATATTACCTGTTAAAAAACGTTCATCCCTGACACCGTATTGAAAATTCGTTACTTTGCACCCGCATTTGAGTTATGGCTGATCTACTAAACTTTGACCCCAATTCCGTCAGCAATCTGAATAATAACATTTTTGGGTTTCCTTTTACCGAGGAAGAGGCGGAACTGGTGATCCTTCCGGTTCCCTGGGAAGTAACGGTTTCATACAGGGCGGGAACCGCCCGCGCGCCCGAACATTTGTTCCATGCCAGTATGCAGGTGGATGTGTACGACCAGGATTATCCGGATGCCTGGAAGAAAGGATTCTTCATGCGGAAAGTAGACAAGAAGATCCTCCTGAAAAGTGATTACCTAAGAAAGGAAGCGGAGCTTTACATCAATTTTATTTCACAGGGCGATAAGGTGGACAGTAACAAGTTCATGTGTAAGACGCTGGTAGAGGTGAATGAAGGTTCCGAATTCCTGAACCAGTGGGTGTATGAGCAGACCTCAGATCTTTTACAAAAGGGCAAGTTAGTTGGCCTGGTTGGCGGCGACCATTCCATACCTTACGGTTTTCTGCAGGCCCTTACTGATTATCACGAACGCTTCGGCATTTTGCAAATCGATGCGCATTGCGACCTCCGGCCCTCCTACGAAGGGTTCGTATTTTCACACGCCTCCATTATGTATAATATTCTCAATAATATTCCTGCTGTCTCTACATTAGTGCAGTTGGGCATCCGCGATTATAGTGCTGGGGAATATCAATATATCTGCGACAGCAACCACAGGGTGGTTACCTATTTCGATAAAGAGATCAAGGAAAGGCAGTTCGAAGGCCAGACGTGGAGGCAGATCGCCGATGAACTGATCAGCCATCTCCCTCAAAAAGTATATATCAGCTTCGATATAGACGGCCTTGACCCAAAACTTTGTCCGAATACCGGCACGCCTGTTCAGGGCGGTTTTGAAACAGAGCAATTATTCTACCTGTTCAGAAAAATCCTGGAGAGTGGCAGACAGGTCATCGGTTTTGACCTGAACGAGATCGGCATCAGTACCAATGAATATGATGAGAACGTGGGTGCCCGGGTGCTGTTCAAATTATGCAACATCCTATCGGCCTCTGCGAATGGCAAACAAGGATAAGCAGGAGGTATTTCCCTATGTAGTGGTGCTGAAGAAAAAACACCAGCGAACCGTTGACCTCATCGGAATTTTTGCAGCCATTCTTTTCCTCCTTTTACTGGCCTATACATTGATTGGGAAGCCCGACCACTCAATTTATCTGGGTATCGCAGTGATCGTTTCTTTTTCTGGACTCCTGGGATATAACATAAAAAAATACTGGGAAAAGAAGCCTATCGAAATCTTCCCGCTTTACCTGATGGCGATCTTCAGCCCGTTCTTTGTCCCCACACAGTCGTTCTTTTTTATTGCGATGGGCATCACCGGTTTTTTATCCCGAAAAAAGGAAGAGATCGGGTTCAGTGAAGAACACATCGTATTCAAAAGCTTATGGCGTAAACGGATCCTGTGGGCCGACCTGAACAATGCCATGATCAAAGACGGGATCCTCACCCTGGACTATAAGAACAACAAATTATTCCAGGCCGAAACCGATGACGATGAGGATAACGAAGAATATGAGGTCTCGGAAGACGAGTTTAACACATTTTGTAAAATTCAATTGGCGCATTAGCGGATCGGAAGAACATGATGAGCCAATCAGGATAAGTCAATTACTCAATGAATCAATTCGCCAATTTCAATACCTTTACGTATGTTTTTGATGTATTCAGACGGCAAGGGAAACATCTTCGAAGATGAGACCCTTTATGCTGCCGGACGTATGGGCTGGGACGCCATACCTGTACCCCGCGAGGAGTGGATTCCACTGCCCAGCGGTGGCTCCTTGTATGAATTGCCTGGACGAAGAGGTATTGGTATCGACGTGGAGACCGGCGAAATGAGATTATGTGAAAAAGGATGGGCCGTTGCGGCTTTCATCCCGCCCGCGCACACTGGCCTTTATCTTGCCGCTTATGAGTCGGCCCCGGATGCTCCCCTTCTGCCTTTATTCTGCTATACGGCTGCGGGTTGGCATAACGATGAGTTTTATGTGCCCGCCATTAGGATCGAGCAGGATATCCGTCAGGAATGCGAAGGGTTTGATGCCAGCATCGTACAACAGGGCGTAGAACATCTAGCAAAAGCCTATCCTCACAACCGTCTGGTCAAACATCTGGCGGAAAATTGCGCGTTGACCTATCATTGTCCGGCTGCCAGAAACTATTTCATGGGCCGATGGGAATGTCCCGTGCCCTCCTCCCCTGCATGCAATGCGAACTGTATCGGATGTATTTCTTTTCAACCGCAAGACGAAGCCATACCTTCTACGCAGGACCGCCTGACATTTAAACCCACTGCCGAAGAGATCACCGAGTTCACTGTGCCGCACCTGCAAACCGCTCCTTATCCAATTATTAGTTTCGGACAGGGTTGTGAGGGTGAGCCCTTGCTGATGTGGGAAACGATCCGGGAATCCATTCTTGAGATCAGAAAACACACGGACAGGGGAAGTATAAATATCAACACTAATGGATCCAAGCCTGATGCCGTGGAAGCCCTTTGTAAAGCAGGGCTTAACTCCATCAGGGTAAGTACCAACTCGGCGCGAAAGTCTGTCTACGAAGCTTATTATCGCCCCAATAACTACCAGTTTGAAGACATCGTAGAAAGCCTGAAAGTGGTGAGGCGCTTCCATGGATGGACGAGCATCAACTATTTTGTATTCCCGGGCATGACCGATTCGGTGGACGAATATGAAGCATTACGGAAGATCATCAGCGATACCGGATTGAATATGATCCAGTGGCGAAATTTCAATATTGATCCCGACTGGTACCTTGGAAAGATCGGTATGACGGACACCGGGGAGTGCATGGGGATCAGCCAGATGATGGACCTGATCAGGGAAGAGTTTCCGACGCTGAAGTTTGGTTATTTCAACCCGCCGCTGGAGCGGATAAAGGGCAATTACGAAGCGGATTTCGCTCATTTTTGATCTAACCAAGGCGGTTTTAACAATCGCTTCTATGAAATTCAGGATACATTCGCATTATATCCCAAAGCAGGAGGATGCTACAATCAGAAACAGATAAGAATGTAAAGGCGGGCACATACACGGGCATCATTTGTGGCGCCATATTGATGCTGTGCTTTCTCATTTCATGGACCAATCCATTACCGGAAGTGGCTCCGGTTGAAGAAGGCATCGAGGTGAACCTGGGGAACAGCGACCAGGGCCTTGGTGATGAAGCGCCCATGATCCCCGGAGCACCTGCTGCCCAGGAAGAAGAGATCAATACGCCACCGAATACACAGATCACGCAGGCTGATGAGTCTAAAGAAGTTGAAACCGATGATAACGACAGGGAAGCACCCGAAGCGGTAGTTCCAAAGCCTGTAGAGAAGAAAATAGAGCGCAAAAAAATACCAACGAAAGAAACCACTGTAAAGAATACAAAACCTGCTCCGCAAGTGGTGAACAACCCCACCCCCGCTCCGAAGAAGCCTTCGGCAGTTTATAAGGGCGGGACTGCAAACGGCACGGGTGGAAATGATGCCGATGCCTTTAATAAAAGCAGGAATCAGGGTGTCGTCGGTGGTACTGGCGATCAGGGAAAAGCAGGTGGAAACCCGGACTCCGACAGTTATACCGGAAATGGCGGAACGGGCAATAGTGGCGTGTCTATCTCGCGGGGTTTACAGGGACGCAGGATATCGAAGCTTCCTTCATTTGAAGACGATTTTAATGAGAATGCGAAAGTGGCCATTGATGTTAAGGTAGACGGCACGGGTCGAGTGGTCAGCGCAACCTACCAGCCAAAAGGCTCAACTACATCAGACGGAGGAATGCGCTCCATAGCCATACAGAAAGCCAAACAGATCAAGTTTACCCCTTCTGAAAGCGGTGGCGAAGAATCCATTGGAACCATCATTTTCAACTTCAGGCTAAAGAATTAATTTTAAAGACCTTACTCAATAAGCAAGGAAATACATCCGAGTGTCTACCTTTAATACTTGAACTACCAGGAGACGATACATTTTCTTTATTCGCGTTTACCTATGTTCTCGCGAATCGGGGCCGGGGCATATAAGAAAGATCTTCACAATACGATAGAACTCTGCAAGCGGCTGGGAGACCCCCAGCAAACTTTCAGGACCATACATGTAGCTGGCACTAACGGCAAAGGCTCAACGAGTCACATGCTGGCCTCGATTCTACAAACAGCAGGATACAAGACGGGGCTATATACATCCCCGCATCTGGTGGATTTCAGGGAAAGGATCAGACTCAACGGCATGATGATCCCGGAGTCTTTTGTTGTCGACTTTACAGGCAGAACTTCGGCGTGGTACGATGAGATCGATCCTTCATTTTTTGAGATCACGGTGGCGATGGCCTATGATTATTTTTCAAGAGAGAAAGTGGATGTTGCGGTGATTGAAACGGGGCTTGGTGGCAGACTGGACAGCACAAATATCATTAAACCGATGATCTCCGTGATCACCAATATTGGATGGGATCACATGAATATTCTGGGGAACACACTGGAAAAGATCGCGTTTGAGAAAGCAGGCATCATAAAAAAAAATACGCCCGTTGTCATTGGTGAAACGCAGCCGGAAATAAAGCATGTTTTTATTGACAAAGCCGAAGCGGAGAACAGTCCTATTTATTTTGCCGATCAGGAAAGATTTGCAAATGAATGGGCCCAGGATGGTCATCGCCTCACCATGAATGTGGCGGACCATCGCCATACCGATCACGAGAATTATATCCTTGACCTGACCGGGATCTACCAGGTTAAGAACTGCATCACGGTACTGGAGGCTGTACACCAACTGAATCAACTGGGGCTAACGATCGGAAAAGAACATGTTAAGACCGGGCTTGCCCAGGTGAAAAAAAATACCGGGTTACTTGGACGGTGGGAACAAATCGGTCATGATCCGGCAATAGTGCTGGATGTTGCCCATAATGAAGACGGCGTGAAGCAGGTCCTCTCGCAGCTCAGCGTCAGCCAGTTCGACCATTTGCACATTGTCATCGGTATGGTGAAGGACAAAGAGGTGGAGCAGGTACTCCTATTGTTGCCGAAAGAAGCGACCTATTACTTTACCCAGGCGCAAATTCCCCGCGCGTTGGAAGCTGCCTTGTTAAAAGAGAAAGCCCTGCCTGCCGGTTTGATAGGCGATGTTTATCCTGATGTAAATACGGCTTTGAAACAAGCCTTGTTGAAGGCTAACGAAAAGGACCTGGTATTGGTTTGCGGATCTGTTTTTCTTGTTGGTGAAGTCAAAAGGCATTGAGCTTTTGCAACGCATAGAACAATGCTGTTGCGTGCATGCTTTGGTAGATCTTGTTTTCATTGAGCAACGCCTTTACCTCGTCAATGGTCAGGAGATGGATCTCAATATCTTCATTATCGTCCAGCTCCTGTGCTGATTTTTTTTCTCCGCCCCTGGCCAGGAACATGTGCATCCAGTTGTTGTGGGTAGAAGGATTTGCGGAAGTCTTCCCCATATATTCGTAGCTGCTGAAAACATAACCGGTCTCCTCTGCAAGTTCCCGCGCGATAGCCGATTCGAGGTTGATATCCGTATCATCCACGCAACCGCCGGGGATCTCGTACATGGTCAATCCGGAAGCATGCCGGTATTGCCGTTCCATGATCACATATCCATCCGTTGTTAAGGCAACAGCAGTTACCCATGCAGGAAATTCATATACGTAATAGGGGTCAACAATTTTACCATCGGGCCGCTCACATACATCTTTTCTTACCGTAAACCAGAGGTCGCGGAAGAGATATTCGCTCTTTAATATTTTCCATTCCATGTTCAACATATTATCCAGGCAAAACTTGCTTTCTTCTCTTCCGCTAACACCCTATTGGTTCCCAATGACTTCATGCTCATGCTCTTCCCTACCACCCCATCCTTTCCCTAAGGCTGGTTACGTGGGCAGTATGGTGACGGCCATGCCAGGCATAGAGGCCTAACAGAAACCATAGAGACATACTTCGGTTATGTTGGGGATGTACAACCGTTCTGTTCCACTCTTCCTCCCCCATGTGCTTCAATACATCATACCAACGATTATGCAGGGCATGAAGCAAGGTGAGTGAGATATTCACTGCGAGGTGATAATCGCTCTTTTCTGCCCAGGCGGCTTCATCGTAAGGCTTGATTACGGGCTCGTGCTCGGTTAGTCCCAATTTGAAACGTATGTATGCGTTCATGTGGCTGTCTGCAACATGGTGTATAACCTGTTTGATTGTCCATCCCCCTTCCCGGTAAGGTGTATTCAACTGCGGCTCGTCGAGGTTAAGGATAGACATTTCCAGTTGTCGTGGCAGAAATAAAATGTCGGCCAACCAAGCCTCTTTCTGCTGTTGAGCATAAGGCTGGGGTTCGTATTTCCCTATGGGGAAACGGGCGTCAGTAAGTATATCCATGGTTATTGATTTGAAACGATCCCCAGCAGTTCAACGTCGAAGATCAGCATAGACCCGCCTGGTATAACATCCCTCGAACCCTGTTCACCATAGCCCAGCTGGTAAGGGATATAGAACTTAAATCTGGATCCGATGGGCATCAGCTGCACGCCTTCCGTCCAGCCTCTGATCACCTGGTTCAGCGGGAATGAGATGGGTTCGCCACGCTCGCGGGAACTGTCGAATGGGGTCTTGGCATTGAGCAAAAAACCTTCGTAATGCACTTTCACTGTATTGGTGTCCGAAGGTTTGGCCCCGGCACCCATGGTGATCACTTCATACTGCAAGCCGCTGGCGGTTTCTTTAATACCGGGTTTCTTCCGGTTCTCTGCGAGGAACTTCTGCCCTTCGTCAATCGTGGGCTTAATTTTGGATATATTCATTTTCTGCATTTCACGTCTTACAATTTCATTTGCCGTTTCTGCTGTCATCAGGGGTTTACCTCCAATAACGTCTGAGAAGCCCTTGCCCAATAATTGGGAATTGACTTTGGTGATGCCCTGCGTTTTAAAGAAAGAACCGTCAAGGACACCGATCGCATAACTCAGACTGTCCATACTGTTCTTCATACTTACTGCAGGAGCGGGGGTTGCCGGTTTTGCAGGGGTCACTGGGTTTGCCGTTGATGTGGGTTTGGGAGCGGTTTTTGGCTCTGGCTTCGTTTGTCCGATTGCGGGTGCCGCTAAAAACATAAATCCTAAAATGGCGATCGTTCTCATTTGTTTTCTTTATAGATTATAAGCCGTGTCCGGTCAGTTGTATGAATACATCTTCCAGATTAGCTGGTTTCACTTCCTTTTTTCTTTCAAAGCCAGTTGCGATCAACTGATCGATCAGTTGATCGGGGGTATCAAGGGCAATGACCCTGCCAAGATCCATAATGGCCACGCGGTTACACAGATATTCAGCCTCTTCCATATAATGAGTGGTAATGATCACGGTTGTACCCTCATTCCTGATGTCGCGTATCATATCCCAGAGATTTCTGCGGGCCTGGGGATCCAGTCCCGTGGAAGGCTCGTCGAGGAAAATGATGCGGGGTTTGTTGATCAGGGTGGTAGCCACGGCAAACCGTTGTTTCTGGCCCCCACTCAAGTC
Source organism: Chitinophagaceae bacterium (assembly GCA_040404005.1). Taxonomy (GTDB): domain Bacteria; phylum Bacteroidota; class Bacteroidia; order Chitinophagales; family Chitinophagaceae; genus Pollutibacter. The sequence continues at coordinate 22,322 of JBBAJO010000008.1, read as the reverse complement.
CTTATAAATGGTATTTGCTTTTTCTTTCAGGTTGACCATCTTGAGAAGTTCCATGGGTTCCATACCTTCATCATACAAACCATTGAACAGCCTGATGAGCTCGGTCAGTTTCAGTCCGGGATAGAACCCGGAGGTCTGCAGTTGCACACCGATCATGCTTTTGATGGCGGCCGGATCTTTATCCAGTGAATGACCACCTATGATCACTTCGCCGGACGTTTTATCCCGGAGAGTTTCCATGATCTCCAGCGTTGTTGATTTGCCGGCACCATTAGGGCCGAGCAATCCGAAGATCTCGCCTTCCATTACTTCAAAGCTGATACCTTTTACCGCTTCGTGATCGCCGTACCTTTTAACCAGGTTTTTTACTTCAATGATCGGGCTCTCCACGCTAAGTCATTTGTTAATATAAGTTTCCAATTCTTCCATCATACCCTTGCTTCCTGCGAACATGGGGCTTCTTTGGTGCAATCCGGTAGGCTGTATTTCCAGGATGCGCTGATCCCCGTTCGTAGCCTTTCCCCCTGCCACTTCAAAGATAAATGCAAAAGGGTTGCATTCATACAAAAGCCTCAGCTTACCCTTGGGCTTTTCCCGTGTACCCGGGTACATGAATATGCCTCCTTTGATGAGGTTACGGTGAAGATCGGCCACCATACTCCCGATATATCGCTGCGTGTAGGGTCCACCGTTAGTGATATCTTTCTTCTGGCAGGTGGTAATATATTGTTGAACCGAATCTTGGTACTGGAAGAAATTCCCGTGATTCACAGAATAGATCTTACCAAACTCAGGGCAGATGATATTTGAATGACTTAGGGTATATTCCCCAATGGAGGGATCGAGTGTAAAACCATTGACCCCCCGACGGGTGGCGTATACAAGCATGGTGGAAGATCCGTAGACAATATAGCCGGCCGCCACCTGGTTGATGCCCGGTTGAAGAAAGTCTTCTTCGGTTACCGCTGTTCCCAGAGGCGTCACGCGGCGAAATATGGAAAAAATGGTGCCGATGGAAACATTCACGTCTATATTACCGCTACCATCCAGGGGATCAAACAGACAAACGTATTTTGAGTTGTTGCTTACGGGATCATCGAAGGCGATGAAATCATCCAGTTCCTCACTGCCGATGCCTGCACAACTGATCCCGTGCTTCAACACGCCCATCAATTGGTTATTGGCGAATACGTCAAGCACTTTCACGTCTTCCCCCTGCACGTTCACGGAACCTGCGTCGCCAAGGATATCTACCAGGCCCGCTTTATTCACTTCCACATTGACCCGTTTGGAGGCAAGGCCGATATCCCTTAACAAACTGGCCAGTTCACCGGTGGCATGCGGGAAATCCCGCATCTGCTGGATCGTGAACTCATCGAGTGTCTGGACTTTCCTGTTAATCATGGTGATCGGCTTCGGTTAAAGCAAATATAAGTGTTAGTAATGGGCCTTTCAATGAGCCAATCAGCGAATCAGCCAATTCGTCAATTGAATATATTTGCGGCATGAAAGTTTTCAAATTCGGGGGTGCCAGTGTCAGCACCATTGAACGGATCCAGAACACAGCGGCTATACTGCAGGCCTGCAAGGGCGAAAAAATACTGGTCATTGTTTCCGCCATTGGCAAAACCACCAATGCGCTGGAAAAAGTAGCTGAAGCGTTCTATGCCGGTAAGAAGGAAGAGGCGCTGGAGTTGTTCCGGCAGGTGAAAGGGGTGCACGATGATATGTTGAAGTACCTGCTGGTAAAAAATGCGCTCCCGACCGAACGGCGTATGAATGATTTCTATACGGAAGTGGAATGGCTGCTTTATGATAAACCCTTGCGGGAGTATGATTATTACTACGACCAGATCGTGTGTGTTGGTGAATTGTTATCGACCACCATCATCAGCTCATACCTAAATGAAGAAGGGATTGAAAACGAATGGGTTGATGTCAGGGATTATCTCCGGACCGACGACAACTTCAGGGACGCCACCATCGACTGGAGTTACACTACTTCCCAAATCGAAAAAAACATGATCCCGGCGGTGGGACAGCATGGGATGGTGGTTACCCAGGGCTTTATTGGCTCTACAGATGAAAATGAAAGCACCACCCTGGGAAGGGAAGGTAGCGACTACACGGCAGCGGTATTTGCCAATGTATTGGGGGCAGAAAGCCTGACCATCTGGAAAGACGTCAAGGGCGTGATGAATGCCGACCCCAAAGCCTTTCCTTCCGCAGAAGTCATTAACGAACTGAATTATGATGAAGTGATCGAGATGGCATATTATGGAGCGCAGGTCATTCACCCAAAAACAATCAAGCCCCTGCAGAATAAGAACATTCCTTTGCTCGTAAGGTCTTTCCTGGATCCCGACCTTCCCGGGACAGTTATCCATAACCAGACTTTAAAGAACCTCCCGCCGATCATAGTGATCAAGAAAGACCAGGTTTTCATGCAATTGCACACCAAAGATTTTTCCTTTGTGGGCGAAAAGCCGATAAGCGGTCTGTACAGTTTGTTCGCCAGCCTGCATGTAAGACCCAACCTCATTCAGTCGGGCGCTGTTTCCATCCAGCTTTGCATGGACAACCGGGAAGAGAAGATTGAAAAACTGGCCCACTCGGCAGGCGACATTTTTGATGTGGAAATGGGAAAAGGGTTCATGCTGCTGACTATCAGGCATTACCAGAAAGGGTTGCTGGAGGGGATGACAAGTGGAAGGGAGATCAGGCTTTTGCAGCAGACCCCGGATACGGTGCAGGTGCTGATGAAGGAAACCGATTAGACCGTGGCATACTGATGGAACGGTTAGCAAAGCCTCTTTATGAAGGCCGGTTGAGCAGCCCCATCCCGTTGAATCACCTAGTATAAAACGTATTCTCCTTTGGTGGTGACGCCCACTACGGGTATCTGTTTGGTTACGTCGAAGAAATCGTAGGCTTGCTTCATGGTTTTCTCAAAATCCCGCAGTTCGCTATCATCCCTCATCAGCCTGTCCAGATAAGCCAAGCTCTTTGGGTTATTGAAACGTACAGGGAAGATATGAACCGGAATAAAATCCTGTCCGTTGTTCTTGGCGTGGGTAGTGAGGATATAAAGCTCTTCGATCTGGGGATTGGTAATTGGTATACAACCCTGGGTTACACAACTGCCGTGAATGTAAATGTCTCCACCCGGCTGCAGTGAGTCCGCCAGAATTCTATCGGCCGCATTGGGATAATTCAAACCCAGGGAAAGGTGATAGGTTGAATTAGGCTTGAACTCATTAATATAGTAAAATCCTTCGGGGACCTGGTAGTCACCTTCGATCCGTTTAGGCCCCAGGGTTCCTGCCAATGCGCAAACCTTATATGTTTTGAAGAGTTTGTACTCATCCGTGAATCTCGACTTCACCCAAACTTCCAACTCGCTGTCGTACTTAAACGAACGGATGTAAACATATTTTGCCGGCCATTCAATTTGTTTGGCAGCAAACTGTTTTTTCAAAGTATCTTCTTTACGCCTGAAAACATCTGACACTTTACCAAAAGACTTTTGGTAATCCACAAATGAGTTCTGTGCGAAAGAACCCATGAGGATGATCATGAAGAAAGAGGTAAGGAGAATTTTGTTCATAACTTGTGAGTTATGTAAAAATATATGCTTTAATTGATATGGAAAAGCATTATTCGATAAATTAAAAGATTTTACCGACGATTGTCATTCTCCCACCCTTATGTATTGTTAATTGGTCATTTATCCGATCATTTTATCCACTTTAAAGGTTCCCCCTCAGTCCCTGTTCACGTTCAATGGCTTCAAATAAAGCCTTGAAATTTCCTTTGCCAAAACTCTTTGCACCCTTGCGCTGGATGATCTCGTAAAACAGTGTAGGCCTGTCCTGGACTGGCTTTGAGAACAATTGAAGCAAGTAGCCTTCGTTGTCCCTGTCCACCAGAATGCCCAGTTCCTTTAGAGGTTCAAGGTCTTCATCGATATGCCCCACCCGGTCCAGCAGATCGTCGTAGTACGTCACCGGAACCTGCAGAAACTCCACACCCCGATTACGCAGTTCAGTTACTGTATGCACAATATCATTTGTTGCCATAGCCACATGCTGCACACCTTCGCCCTGGTAGAACTCAAGATATTCTTCCACCTGGGATTTCTTTTTTCCTTCGGCCGGTTCATTGATCGGAAATTTAACGTACCCATTACCGTTACTCATCACCTTGCTCATGAGGGCTGAGTATTCCGTGGAGATATCATTGTCGTCGAACGATAGAATATTGCTGAATCCCATCACTTCTTCATAGAATTTCACCCAGGGATTCATCTGGTTCCATCCCACATTTCCTACACAGTGGTCAACGTACATTAACCCTGTTTCAGAAGTTTTAAAGTGTGTGGGGCTCCATGACCGGAAGCCCGGCATAAATGTTCCGGAGTAGTTTTTTCGTTCAATAAAAATATGAATCACATCTCCATAAGTATCTATTCCTGAGATAATTACTTCGCCTGACTCATCTTTTAATAGTTCTGGTTCTTTACAGCTCTTACCACCTCTTTTTGTGGTTTCCTCCCAAGCCTTCCGTGCGTCATCTACACGAAGGGCGAGCACCTTAACGCCATCGCCGTGTTTCTCTACATGCTTAGCAACGGGGGTACCTGGACGTAAAGAGGAGGTGAGTACAAAGGTTAGTTTTTGCTGGGTCAGCACATAGCTTACCCGGTCTTTCAACCCGGTTTCAGGTCCCGCGTATGCAGCTGCCTGGAAACCGAAGGCGTTCATATAATAATGGGCAGCCTGTTTTGCATTGCCCACATAAAACTCCACGTAATCTGTTCCCTGGAGGGGTAAAAAGTCAACCCCTGGATTTTTTTTTGCTTCGATGGCGATCATAAACAACGTTTGAAGGTTAGGCTGAAGGAGTCAAAATTAGTTTAATTATCTTCACACCCATGAAAGCAGGAATCTTAGGCGGCGGCCAACTGGGCAGGATGTTATTGCAGGAAGCCGCTAATTACCAGGTGGAGACCTGGGTGATGGAAAAAGACAGGGACTGTCCTGCTGCCCACCTCTGCCACCACTTCATTGAAGGGGATATCCGGGAATTCGACGCCGTGTATGCTTTTGGCCAGTTGGTTGACGTACTTACCATTGAGATTGAGAACGTGAACGTGGAAGCGTTGGAGCGGCTGGAAGCCGAGGGAAAGACCATCATTCCGAGGCCGTCGGCTTTACAAACGATCAAGAACAAGATTTTACAGAAAGCATATTACGAGGCGCACAGCATTCCTTCCCCGGCCTTTTTGGTTACGGAAAATAAAGAGGACCTGCTGGGGCGAGCCGATTTTCTGCCTGCGGTACACAAACTGGCTATGGGGGGATACGACGGTCGTGGTGTCCAGGTGATCAGAACGCGGGAGGATTTGGCTAAGGGATTTGACGCGCCCAGTGTGCTTGAAAAAATGATCAACATCGACAAGGAGATCGCCATTACGGTGGCCATTGGCAAGAAAGGCGAACACGTGATCTATCCCCCGGTGGAAATGATATTCGACCCCTACCTGAACCTACTGGATTACCAGCTGTGCCCAGCGGATATCCAGAAAAACACCTTGTGGAAGGCGGAGGCCATTGCTTTAGCTGTAGCGCGAAACTTTGGTTCTCCCGGTTTATTTGCCATTGAAATGTTTGTTGACCGCACGGGTGATGTGTTTGTGAACGAAACGGCTCCCAGAGTTCACAACAGCGGTCATCACACCATTGAGGCTCATTTCAGTTCGCAATTTGATATGCTTTGGAGGATCATGCTGGGCTATCCTTTGGGAAGCACAGCCATCATTATGCCCAGCATCATGATCAATATTTTGGGTGCAGAAGGACATAAAGGCACAGCGGTGTATGAAGGCATTCACGACGTGCTGGCCATGGAAAACGCCTACGTACATATTTACGGAAAATCAAATACGGCCCCGGGCAGAAAGATGGGGCATGTAACCATATTAGAAAGGGACAAGTTGGACCTGATGAGAAAGGCAGGCAAGGTTAAGCATTCGTTCCGTGTGATCAGTTAGCATTTAAAAAGAAACATATGACACAACCACTGGTGGGAATTATCATGGGATCAGACAGTGACCTTGAGGTAATGAAAGGCGCAGGTGATTTTTTACATACGTTGGGGATCCCTTTTGAGCTCACGGTAGTTTCGGCGCATCGCACGCCGTTGCGCATGGTGGACTATGCCACAACAGCCCGGGAAAGGGGCCTGAAAGTGATCATTGCCGGTGCGGGCGGAGCGGCTCATTTACCCGGGATGGTAGCATCCCTGACGTCGTTACCCGTGATCGGCGTTCCCATAAAATCCTCCAATTCCATTGATGGGTGGGACTCCATCCTTTCCATACTCCAGATGCCGAACGGGGTTCCCGTAGCTACAGTGGCGCTCAATGCAGCAAAAAATGCGGGTATACTTGCGGGCGAGATCATCGGCGCATTTGATGATGCTGTAGGGAAGCAGATGGATCAGTTCAAGCGGGACATGACAGAAGAAGTACATGTAAAGATAGAAAAACTCCGGAAGGCGGGCTGGGAGAACACCCTCGATACCGGGTATTAATACAAGGGATATGCAAGGCTGGCAGCACACACTCCACTTATAGAATGAATACATTGAATATGCGATACAATATCAGTGAACTGGCAAGGATGATCGATCACTCCCTGTTGCATCCCACGATGACGGACGAGGATCTGGAGCAGGGTTGTAAAGTGGCTATTGAGTATAAAACGGCTTCTGTTTGCATCAAGCCCTATGCGGTAGCCAAATGCGCGGGCTGGTTGAAAGGAACAGGCGTTCTGGTGTGCACGGTCATTGGCTTCCCACATGGATCACATACCACTGCCAGCAAGGTGGCAGAAACAAAGGAAGCCTGTGAGTTGGGCGCTACGGAAATCGATATGGTGGTCAATATTGGAAAGGTATTGAGTGGCGACTGGGGTTATGTGGAAAACGAGATCCTCCAGATCAATGCTGAAGCCGTGAAGTACGGTGCGATACTGAAAGTGATCTTTGAAAACGACTATTTGAAAGATGAACATAAAATAAAGCTTTGCCGGATCTGCAGCGCCATACCTGTTGCTTTTGTGAAAACCTCTACCGGTTATGGTTATACGAAAGGCGACGATGGAAAGTTTTCCACTAAAGGCGCCACGGTAGAAGATTGCAAGCTGATGCTGGCCAATGTAGATCCCGGGGTACAGGTGAAAGCCGCAGGTGGCATTCGCAGTCTGGATGAATTAATGGTGATGAAAGACATCGGTGTTAGCCGCATTGGCGCCACTGCAACTGCGGCCATTATCGAAGAGGCAAAGAAACGCTTGGGGCTGACCAGCAAGAATGCTTCCAGTTCGGATCCCTCGGGTTATTGACTCATTGGCTATCTCTTAAGGTGTCGCATTCATTTAGGACTTTTAAAACTCAAGAATGTGTTAATGCGCTAATGAGTTGATTTTATTGATGAGTGAATAGGTTAATTAGCCGATAGATAAGATAATGAATGCTTGATCGAGAGCAGGGGAATGCTCGTATAGCGCATTGATGAAATTCTTCCCGTATCGGGCGTAATAAGGCATAAAATTATCTACACGCTCCTGTAAGCTGGCATTGGGAAATAATTGACCTTTCAGTTTCGACAACTGGTTTCGCTGAATGTCGAATTTTCTTTTTTCAGCCCGCAACATTTTTTTGCCGGCCTCATTGATCTGCTTCTGCAGCCTGGTATGCAGGGCCTCCATATGTTGCACAAGGGTATGATCGATCGCCGCTGCCTTCAACTTGAATCCGTCGAATAATTTCGTGGCAGAAGCCGTTTCATCCTGCACATCAAGGATATGGGTACTATTGGCCCTGACGTATTTGTCGATCAGGTCAAATTCCGGAAGGAATAGATCTTCCAGGGTAAAACCGAAATTCGAAAGTTTCTCTTCCTGTTCTTTACTGCCCACAAGGAAACTGTTTCTCAAAATCAGGACAGGAAACGGAACGGCGTATTGATTGAAAAGTAGTTTCATTTCCAGCCAATAGGCCACCTCTGCCCCACCACCAATAAAGGCGACATCCGGCAGGATGGTTTCCTGGTACAAGGCCCTTAGAATCACATTGGGGCTAAATCGTTCGGGACGAGCTTCGAGTTCTTTTCGAATCTCGTCTTGCGTAAACCGGATCTCAGTATGCTCTACTTTAAACCCTCCCGCATCTTCCACTATACGTTCACGGATACCTTGACCCAGATAGAACAAATTGATCTCGCGTGGATTCACCTGCACCTTGTAATGGGATTGCAAGGCCTCCCCGGATTGCTTTACGAGTTTATGTGGAACATGGGAGAAAAGATCTTCTGTAAAAACGGCCGACATTTTTTTCTTTAGCCGAGGATCATCGGCAATCAATACCAATAAACCGAAGGAGGAGAAAAGATGGTTCACCATACGGAAAGTGGCATCCGCAATGTCGGTCCCCTCCTGATAACTGTCCCGCAGGATTGAGATCAGTTCCTGCCCGTGAGGGTGAATCCCAAGCAGACCTTCGAGCTGGGCGATCAGTTGCAACAACGGCTTGTCAACCTTCATCCTGCCTACCGCGCCCTGTTGCTTCGTCTTCCATTCCATCTTTACACCTTCCACTTTCACCTGACCAAGTTCTTCCAGGTCATTGTCTTCACTGCCCATATAATAGACGGGCACGAAATTGTACTGAGGAAGTTCTTCTTTCAGGTAGGCAGCAAGCCTTATCGTATGGAGGATCTTATAAACAAAATAAAGATAGCCGGTGAAAATATTGGGTTGATGCGCGGTGCAGATCGTAAAGGTGGACGAAGAGGCAAGTTGCTGCATATGCAATTGCTGCAAATCCGCAGCCTTCCCGCGATAAAGGTTTGAAAATACCTCACAGAGCAGGGTACGGTCCGTATCAAAAGCAGTCCTCTCCGCAATGGCAGATTTGATGCCCTCAAGATCTGGCGGATGACTGTAAAATGAGCGAACCGACTCCTGATTGTTCAGGTAATCCACGATGAGACCGGAGAATAGCCCCGTTCTCTCATATGGCATGAATCGCGAAGAACAATCCACCGGTAATTGATTTGTTAATGAAGTTATTAAACAAGTTCCCCTTCCAGGTCAAAATCGTAAGCTTTGGTGATCTTCACCTGCACAAAATCTCCGGGCCTCAGGGTACGGTTTGCGTGCACGATCACTTCATTATCCACTTCGACCGAGTCAAATTCAGTACGCCCCAGATACCTGCCCGCTTCTTTTTTATCGATCAGCACTTTAAATTCCCTGCCCAGTTTTTCCTGATTTTTCTCATAACTGATCTCCTGCTGCACTTCCATCACTTCACGGGCTCGTTCTTCTTTTACCTCTTGCGGAACATCATCTTCCACACCATAGGCCGAAGTTCCCTCCTCATGGGAGTACGTGAAGATCCCCACCCTATCGAACCGATGCTGTTGCAAAAACCCTTTCAATTCTTCCACGTCATCTTCTGTTTCACCCGGATAACCGGCAATCAGTGTTGTCCTCAAACAAATATCAGGAATACGCTCCCGGATCTTTGAAATAAGCACATTCATGTCTTCACGGGTGATCTGCCTTTTCATGGCTTTGAGCATATTATCTGCGGCGTGCTGCAAAGGCATGTCGAGGTAATTGCAAATATTACCCCTTTCCCTGATCGCGTCTATGATCTCGAGCGGGAATTTCGAGGGGTATGCATAATGCAACCGGATCCATTCAAGCCCTTCCACATCCGCCAAAGCATGCAGCAATCTCGGAAGGTCTCTCTTTTTATAGAGATCAAGACCGTAATAAGTTAATTCCTGAGCGATCAGCATCACTTCCTTCACCCCACGTTTCACCAGCATTTTTGCCTCGGCCACCAATTCTTCAATGGGCTTACTCATGTGTTTTCCGCGCATCAGCGGTATGGCGCAGAAAGAACAGGTGCGATTGCATCCCTCGCTGATCTTCATGTAGGCATAGTGAGATGGCGTACTGAGCAGGCGTTCTCCTACCAGTTCCGACTTATAATCCGCTTCAAAACGCTTCAGGATCTGTGGTAATTCCATAGTACCAAAAAAAGCATCCACTTCAGGGATCTCTGCTTCCAGGTTATTGCGATAGCGCTCACTAAGGCAGCCTGTGACATAAACCTTATCCAACTTCCCTTTTTTCTTCAGTTCAACCTGCTCAAGTATGGTATTTACTGATTCTTCCTTGGCTTTATCGATAAACCCGCAAGTATTGACAATAACGATATTGTGGTCCTTTTTCCGGTTCTCATGGACCACGTCAATATCATTGGCCAATAGTTGGCCGCTGAGTACTTCACTATCCACCAGGTTCTTACTGCAGCCCAGGGTGATGATATTGACCTTATCTTTCTTTAATGTCCTTGTCTTCATAAATGCCCCGCAAAGATAGACAATGTATGACCAAAATCATGGCTGGTTTGCCCTTTAACATATGGTTTATGGTGGACCAAAAAATCTTTTCTGAATATGGATATGGATTGATATGGCTTGACCTTGGGTTGTTTTACTAACTTCCGGTCAAATGATCTCTATGATAAGGTCCTTACTCGTCATCATCCTTTTTTTCTCCACCATCAATGATGTAATATCCCAGAGCCTGATCCTTGGGTCTTTCAATATCCGCTATGATAACCCGCTCGATACGGGAAACCTTTGGGTGGCGCGTTCACCCGTTTGTGCTTCCCTGATCCGTTTCCACGGGTTTGATATTTTAGGTACACAGGAAGGCCTTAAGCACCAGTTGGACGATCTTCAACGGCAGTTGCCGGAATACGAGTATTATGGAATAGGCAGGGATGATGGTAAAAATAAAGGAGAACACTCTGCTATATTCGTCAGGAAAGACCGTTTCAAGGTGTTGGAACAGGGGAATTTCTGGTTATCCGAAACGCCGGAAAAGCCGGGTCCCGGATGGGATGCAAACTTGAACCGGATCTGTACCTGGTTGAAGTTGGAAGATAAAAAAAACAGAAAAACTTTTTATGTTTTCAATGTGCATTACGACCACCAGGGGGTACAGGCGCGTAAGGAAAGCAGTAAGTTGATGCTAAAGCAGATCCAGGCGATTGCCGGGAAGCAGGATGTGATTTTTACGGGCGACTTCAATGGTAACCATCAGAGCGAATGGTACCTGTTGTTAAAAAACAGCGGGATGCTGAAAGATGCCTTGTTTGAGGCGAATAATGCCTATCGTAATACAGGTAGTTTCAATAGCTTCAAGACCCATAATGAATCGAAGGATGTTATCGACCATATTTTCGTCAGCCCGCGTTTCAAGGTAAAACGCTACGGGATTCTCACAGATACCTATCATGGGAAGTACCCTTCGGATCATTATCCTGTTCTCGTTGAACTAAATGATTAAACGAACGGCCGGAACTTCAGGGCATTCATCACATTCTCACATTCATTCCCACATGTATCAGATTCCCTTAAAAATGCTGTCCACAAACTCATGTTTGTTGAACACCAGCAGGTCTTCCATTTTCTCCCCCACCCCTACAAACTTTACAGGGATTGCGAATTGGCTGGCGATGGCAAGCACCACGCCGCCTTTTGCGGTGCCGTCCAATTTAGTAATGGCCAGGGCGGTCACGTCGGTAGCGGCGGTAAAATGTTTGGCCTGTTCGAGGGCGTTCTGACCGGTGGAGCCGTCCAACACCAGGAGCACTTCGTGAGGGGCATCCGGGATCACTTTCTGGATCACGCGGCGGATCTTACTTAATTCATCCATTAAGTACGCCTTATTGTGCAGCCTTCCTGCGGTGTCAATGATCACTACATCGGAGCCACGGGCCACCGCGCTGTTCACGGAGTCGAACGCAACTGAAGCGGGATCGCTGCCCATTTCTTTCTTCACGATAGGAACCCCTGCCCTTTCACTCCAGATGGTCAACTGGTCTACCGCGGCGGCACGAAAGGTATCCGCGGCCCCGAGGAGCACGGATTTTCCGGCCAGCCTGAAGTTATTGGCCAGCTTTCCGATGGTGGTTGTTTTACCCACCCCATTGACGCCCACCACCAGGATCACATAGGGTTTGGTTCCCTGAGGGGTAGAAAAATCACGATAGGATTGCTCTTTCGCATCCACGAGAATTGATTCAACCTCCTCTTTAAGTATCGTGTTTAGTTCGCTTGTATTCAGATATTTATCTTTTGCAACACGTTGTTCTATTTTCTCAATTATCTTAATTGTTGTATCGATTCCCACGTCTGCGCTGACAAGTGCATCTTCGAGGTTATCAAGCACTTCTTCGTCTATCGTACTTTTTCCTGCGACTGCTTTGGAGATGCGGGAGAAGATATTTTCCCGGGTTTTCTCCAGCCCTTCATCCAGGCTTTGCTTTTCTTTCTTACCGAATAATTTGTTGAATAATCCCATAGTCTGTAAAATTATAGATAGAGATCGTACCTCATCAGGAAATCCTGGTGCATTTCATTTCCCAGGCGGAATAGCGTGGTTTCATACACCACGAACCCTGCGCGTTGGTAGAACCTTATAGCTTTGTTATTCTGCTGCCACACTTGCAGCCAGATGGTCTGGTAGAGGTCTTCCCTGGCCACTGATTTGATCTTCTCCATAAGTGCCTTTCCAGCATTATAGCCCTGGTATTCTTTCAGGATATAGATTCGTTGCACTTCGAGCGCCCTAACCTCCTCCAGGGTCTTTGCCCGCCTGTCGTCCCGCAACTTGGCGAACCCCACCGGCTCCCCGTCCAAAAAAGCAATAAAGAATCGGGCGTGCGGATCACTAAGCTCTTTGGTGATCACTTCCTTTGAAAACGCCTCACGAACATACATCTCCATGTTTTCTGGATCGTTGTGCTCCTCGTAGGTCTCCACAAAAGTCTTTTTTGCAAGGCCGAGTATGATATGACCATGCTCCGGGCCGGCCTTTTCTATCGTGATCGTTTTATCCATATTTGCCGCAAAGGGTAGTAAAAATAACAAAAGCTGTCCTGAGTATCAGAACAGCTTCCGGTCGATGCGAATATTTTTGAATTATTTCTGGGCCAGGAATTCCTTGATCTTATCCTTATGGACGATCTGCTCCTTGAAAGTATAGGCACCAGACTTAGGACTGCGGACGGCCCTGATCACTTTGGTATAATTCTTTGCTTCGGCAGAAGCCTTGGCATCCTTGATCTTTGCGTTTTTAGAAGCTGCTTTTGCCATGACTATTTAATTTCCTTGTGAATGGTATATTTTTTCATGATCGGGTTGAACTTCTTCAGCTCAAGACGCTCAGGCGTATTCTTCTTATTCTTCGTGCTGATATAACGGCTGGTTCCTGGAAGGCCGGTGGTTTTATGCTCCGTGCACTCCATGATCACCTGTACCCTGTTGCCTTTCTTTGCCATTGTCGGTCGTTTTTGAATTTAATTAAATATGTGAGCCGTTAGCCCTCATTTCCTTGATCACGTTATACAAACCCCTCTTGTTGATGGTCCTGATCGCGTCCGCAGACACTTTCAGCGTCACCCATTTGTCTTCCTCAGCCAGGAAAAAACGCTTGGTTTGCAGATTAGGCAGAAACCTCCTCTTCGTCTTAACATTTGAATGGGAAACATAGTTTCCGCCGATGGGCCTTTTACCTGTGATCTGACATACTCTAGCCATTATCTACCATTTTTGGGAGTGCAAAGGTCAGCAATTCCTTGCATATTTCAAAAAGAATTTGCACTTATTATTAGGACTAATTTACCGAACTACTGAATAAACAGCCCTTTATGCCTGTTGACATTGACACTATAGACAAATATCTTCCGTCCCTGCCTACAGAACTCCGCACCGCAATTTCTGGTTTTGCAGACTGTTTCAGTATTCCCAAAGGTATATCTTTACTGCACCAGGGCCAATATGTAAGGGTGATACCGGTAGTTTTAGAGGGACTATCGAGGTGTTCACCCGGGTGGAGGAAAAGGAACTGCTGCTTTACTATATCAAACCCACTGAAAGCTGTGTGATGTCGTTTTCCGCCAATTTCAATAACGGGAAGAGCCGGATAATTGCCAGCCTGGAGTCAGATTCTTCCCTTTTTTGCTTCCGTCGGACAAATTACAGGAATGGATCCGGGCCTTCCCCAGCCTGAATAATCGATTCTCCCAACTTGATGATGTTCGTTATGCCGACCTGATCGACACCATACAGCAACTGATTTTCAACCGGTTTGAAGATCGGCTGCTTATCTACCTGAGGGAGCTGTCCGAACTGCGGGGCACCCCTTTTGTATCGGTAAAACACCGTGAAATATCACAGAACCTGGGTTCTGCGTGGGAAGCGGTTTTTCCAGAACCCCCAGGAAACTGGAGATCGAGGGATGCATCCGGCAGACCGATGAGGAAGTTGAGATCCTATAAAATAATGGCCATGGTGACCAAGGTCACCAAATCCGCCAGCCACGTTAGGTAATTTTGGAGTACAAAAACTGATAACATGAAAAAAAATCTGGGAAACGCCGACAAGACGATCAGGATCTTAATTGCTGCCGTTGCAGCTCTATTATTCTTCACCAACATCGTAACCGGTACATTGGGCATAATCATGCTGGTAGGAGGTGGTATACTTCTTGCAACATCATTGATAAATTTCTGCCCATTGTATGCTATTCTGGGCATCAACACCTGCCCAAGAAAGGCCTGATGAATTGTAAATCTTTTGACCATGGGAAAGTTCCAGGACCTGATCAATGACGAAAAGCCACTGTTGGTTGATTTCCATGCAGCATGGTGCGGGCCTTGTAAAACCATGGCACCGGAACTCAAGAAGCTTGCTGAGAAAGAAGGCGACAAGATCAGGGTGATCAAAGTGGATGTGGACAAGAATCCACAGGCCGCATCCACGTATCAGGTAAGCAGCGTACCCACCCTGATCCTGTTTCAAAAAGGTAAGCTGCTATGGCGACAAAGCGGAGCAATGACAGCGAGTCAGCTTGCGGACATCATTAAACAATTTACTCACTACTGATTGGCGAATTAGCGGAATAGCGGATTGTTCGGGCAATTAGAACCGGGGAATCCGTCAATCCATCAATCTTGCCAATTCGCCAATTCCCTACATTCTCCGTATTTTCGCTCCTCATTCAACCTATAATCAATTGTTATGGCATACGACGTAATTGTTCTGGGGAGCGGCCCGGGTGGGTATCCAGCCGCGATCAGGGCTTCACAACTGGGTTTTAAAGTGGCGATAGTAGAGAAGGAGAGTCTGGGTGGTGTTTGTTTAAACTGGGGTTGCATCCCTACCAAAGCTTTGCTGAAAAGCGCGCAAGTTTATGATTACATGAAACACAGTGCCGAATACGGCATCAACAGTACGGGCGTTTCTCACGACTTTGGGGCAGTGGTAAAAAGAAGTCGCGGTGTAGCAGATAAAATGAGCAAGGGCGTCCAGTTCCTCATGAAGAAGAACAAGATCGATGTGATCATGGGATTTGGCAAGATATCCGGAAAAGGCAAACTGGAAGTGACAGATGCGGAAGGGAAAAAGCAGATCGTGGAAGGAAAATATATTGTCATTGCAACCGGAGCCAGAAGCAGGCAATTGCCAGCTATGCCGGTTGATGGCAAGAAGATCATTGGTTACCGGGAAGCAATAGTACTTCCGCAGCAACCCAAAACCATGATCGTGGTCGGCAGCGGCGCCATTGGCGTGGAGTTCGCTGATTTCTATAACAGCATGGGTACCAAAGTAACGGTGATCGAATTCATGCCCCGCATAGTGCCGGTGGAAGACGAAGACATCAGCCGTGAATTGGAGAAACAACTCAAGCGTAAAGGCATCGCCATCATGACTTCCGCGGAAGTCACCAAAACCGATATATCTGGCGCAGGAGTAAAAGCCACGGTAAAAACCGCCGCCGGCGAGTCGGTAATGGAAGCCGATATCCTGTTGAGTGCCGTGGGTATCCAGTCTAACCTCGAAAACATAGGACTGGAAGAAAACGGGATCAAAACCGAGAAAGGGAAAGTAGTGGTTGATAAATACGGACAAACCAGTGTACCGGGCATTTTCGCTATCGGAGACTGCTCACCTGGTCAGGCCCTGGCCCACGTAGCCAGCAAAGAAGGCATCAATACTGCAGAATACATTGCTTACCTCGAAAAGAAAAGCCATCACCAGCCCGATGCGATCGACTACAACAACGTTCCGGGCTGCACTTATTGCTCTCCTGAGGTAGCATCGGTTGGATTTACAGAAAAAGCTGCAAAAGAAGCCGGCTACGAGATCAAAGTGGGCAAGTTTCCTTTTATGGCCAGCGGCAAGGCCAGCGCATCGGGAGCTACTGAAGGATTTGTAAAAGTGATCTTCGATGCCAAATACGGCGAATTTCTGGGTGCCCATATGATCGGTCAGGGTGTTACAGAACTGATCGCCGAGGTAGTGACCGCCAGAAAATTGGAAACGACACACCATGAGATCCTGAACGCCATTCATCCGCACCCAACATTGAGCGAAGCGGTGAAAGAAGCTGTGGCAGTGGCTTATGGGGAAGCGATAGATATTTAAATGCTACAGAAGGAGTTGTATAAAAAGAAAGGTTGTCAGATGTTGACAACCTTTCTTTTTATACCTTACTGGTGCCTACTGTTTGCCAAACACCTGCTTCAGGATGTCCGATGTCCTCGCCACCGGATCTAAACGGATCTTTTCTTCTTCCCTGGCCAGTTGGAAGAAAATGCCCGACAAAGCCTTTTCTGTAACATAGGCAGGAAGATCTGGATTGATTTTTTCCCTGCTCACTTTGTTATAGCTGGTAAATACGGTGTTCCAATACTTTGTGGCCTCCACTTTCTGCAGTGACTGGTCGATCACAGGTCGGAAAGCTTCCGTGAGTTGAGCGGTAGTTTTGGACTGCAGGTAGGTGGTAGCAGCGTTATGGCCGCCTTTCAAAATACCCATGGCATCCTGAATGCTCATCTCCTTTACCGCCTTCACAAATATGGGAGTCGCCGATTTTGCAGCATCCTCTGCCGCGCGGTTCATTGTTTTCACCGCATCATCTACCTGACGACCAAGGCCTACCGACCTTAGGGTTTTTTCCACTTTTTTTGCTTCTTCAGGCATCAATATTTTAATGGCCGCATTGCCAAAGAAACCATCAGCGGCAGACAGGGATTTGGTACTCCGCTCCGCTCCTACAACTAAGGCTTCTTTTAGCCCTGCCACCACCTGATCGCTGGTCAGGGAGCCACCGGGCGACTTCTTCATGAGCCTTTCCAACGGATTCCTGATCTTGATGGCCCCCAGGGAATCCCGCGTAGTCTGGGCCTGTGACAGCGGGGAGTATGACATGAGTATTACAACGAATGGTAAGATCCTTTTCATAGTGGAGATCGGTTTAAACAAATCTATTACCAAAAACGTAAAGGGCAGGTTAATGTTATCATTAACCTGCCCTGTTTTATTCCCTAACGGAACAGATATTATTGCTTAACGAACCTGATGATCTGCTTTCCAGCGTCTTCACCGATCTTCACGAAATAGATTCCGCGGTTAAGTGACGAAATATTCAGGCTGAAATTATTTGAAGAAATTACCCCTGAAGAAACTACCCTGCCGTCAGCAGAATATATACTGAAGGGACTACCTGCGATATCCTTCTCATCTTCAGAAGAGATAGTGATACGGGAAGTGGCAGGATTAGGGAACAATTTAGCAGACACAGCGGCTGCCACTTGGGAGGGTACAGAAACCACCACGTTGTTGCCACTTGTTACGGCCGGAGTTATAAAATAGGGTTGACCCAATGCTTTTGACGAAAGAATTGAATTCCTGATTCCACCTTCTGAAAACAGCACACGCATTCTTTTCACCTGCCCCTGCGTGAACATCATCATACTGGCATCGTTGGTGAAGTCCATAAAATTCATGAACATATCTCCGTATGGATTTGCAGCAGAACAGCCCGTTCCAATTCTGGGGAAAGAAGGAGCACCCTGATTGTATGTTTTCTGCTGGGGGGTATCATCCACTTCGTCAGAACCACATTCCTTGTCGCCCCACAGGTGCTTCAGGTTAAGCCAATGACCTACTTCGTGAACAGCAGTTCTTCCTAATCCAAAACTGCCTGCGCCAGATGCTCCAAAATTACTCATCTTGATCACCACACCGTCTTTATCCGCAGGTGAACCGGGTGCTGAAGCATAACCCAATAAACCAGGGATCAGATTACAAACCCAGATATTTAGATAGCTGCGCGCATCCCAGGGAGCAACACCGCCAAACGCAGGATTCTTCACCTTGTCGTCATTTGACCACATTTCACGAGCCGATTTTGTGCGGGTGATACCTGAAGTCGCTTTCCCGTTAGGATCAACCTTCGCGAGTACAAATCTTATGTTTGAGACTCCCGCTACTTTCCGGAATACGGCAGGCACCTTTTCGATATCTGCATTCTCTCCATTAAAATTTGTGTTCAGGGCGTTGATTTGGGAAACGATCTGCCCATCGCTGATGTTTGAAGAAGCTGAGTGCAATACATGCACTACAACGGGAATAGTAATCACATTTGCTTCAGAACTGCTTCCGTTGGAAGACTGGGCAATAACTGCATGGCAAAACAATGCCAGGAAAAAGGTAGTAAAAAGTCTCATTCGTTTTAGATTTCAGGGGTTCGAATGGCTTTCTCAGATAAGAGCGGATTATGGCGTTCAACAGGATTGGATCAAATCATATAATAGACAGGCCGTCTGGCCTGAGCAGCA
>JBBAJO010000008.1:0-3445 GCA_040404005.1 Chitinophagaceae bacterium | reverse complement strand
GGCCTGAGCAGCACGACAGGCAGAGGACGAAGCGTTTCAACAGGATTGGATCAAATCATATAATAGACAGGCCGTCTGGCCTGAGCAGCACGACAGGCAGAGGACGAAGCGTTTCAACAGGATTGGATCAAAAAGAGTAATGCACAGGCCGTCTGGCCTTAATTGTAATAATGGGTGATTTCTCGAAGAGCATTTGCCCGAGATGTTAATCTTAGAAACGGATTGAAGGATAGATTTTAGAGACGCCTTCTGTAAATAATCGGATGTTGCAGAGAAATGTTCCGGTTAACAGAAGTGTAGCAACTCAAAACAACAAAATTTATTGCAATATTCAAAGCCTTTCGAACCAAAATTCACCAATGCGGTTAGCTACATCCCTTTCAATTATCTACATTTGACCAATAATTGATTGATAAAAAGAACGTTAAGTTCAGACCGGCGATCCCTTATGTTAAAAAAAATTTTTTTCGTTTCCTGTTTTGCAGTCGTGATTTCGTGCAATTCGGGCAATAATAGCGAAGCAGGCAGTTCCGAAGTGAACGCTCCTGAGATACAGGAGGCTCCCATCATCCCCTATACTATCGTCAATGCCTATCCCCATGATACTGCTGCTTTTACGCAGGGTCTGGAGTTTTACAAAGGTACGCTGTATGAAAGTACAGGTCTTGAGAACAGGTCAAGCCTTCGTAAAGTGGATATCAAATCGGGCAAACCGATAGAACTTAAGAAGCTGAATCCCCAACTCTTTGGGGAAGGCATCACGGTATTGAACGATACCCTGTACCAGCTCACCTGGCAAAATCACAAGGTTTTGATCTATGACCCTGTTACCCTCAAGCCTCTGGGAGAACTGGCCTGGAGCAATGAGGGCTGGGGCATCACAAATGACGGAAAGTGGTTGTACCTGACTGACGGATCGGATAAAATATACGTGGTTAAGCCCGGAACACTCAAACTGGAACGGGTGATTTCTGTGAGCGACCATCTGGGTCCTGTTAACAACCTGAATGAATTGGAATACGTGAACGGCAGTATTTATGCCAACAGGCTGGACTACGAGTATGTGATCCGTATCAACCCAAGCAACGGTCATGTTACGGGCAAACTAAATTTCGCTGACATCCTTAAGAAATACAGTAAGATGGACCTTTCGTACCTATCGGCCAGCCCACATGGAGCCGTACTCAATGGAATCGCCTGGGACGCCGGCAGAAACAAAATGTTCGTCACTGGCAAACTATGGCCTCTGATGTTTGAAGTTCAGTTGAAGCCCTGATTTTTTTGCCACATTACTTATCTTTACCTGCATCATTTAAATTGCTTAAAAATATACCCCGATGAGCCTTGTTGATTCGTTTGAGAAGATCGCCGTTCAGATATTTGACAATGATAAGACCGCTTCGGCCCATGTGGCCCGTGAGATCTCGGATCTGATCAGGCAGAAACAAAAAGAAGGCAAAACCTGTGTACTTGGCCTTGCGACTGGCTCCACTCCGAAGACTCTATATAAAGAACTGATCAACCTACATAAGACAGAAGGACTTAGTTTCAAGAACGTGGTGACTTTTAATCTCGATGAGTACTTCCCTATCGAGCCTGACGCGCTTCAGAGTTACCACCGATTCATGAACGTTCATCTGTTCGACCATATCGATATCAACAAAGCAAACACGCATATTCCTGACGGGACCATCGAAAAAAATGATGTACGTGCTTATGCCACGGAATATGAAATGAAAATTGAGCTCGCCGGCGGCATCGATTACCAGGTGTTAGGTATAGGTCTTAATGGACACATTGGTTTCAATGAACCAGGCTCCGGACGCCAGTCGGGCACTCGCCTGGTAGCGCTCGACAATACCACCAGACTCGCCAATGCCTATGAATTTTCGAGCGTTGCCCAGGTTCCTCGTTTAGCCATCACAGTTGGTATCAATACTATTTTAAAAGCTAAGAAGATCGCCCTGCTTGCATGGGGATTGCATAAGTCACCCGTGATCAGAGCCTCTGTTGAAGGTAGTATGACCGATCATGTTCCTGCATCCTTTCTCCAGGAGCATAACAACTGCACTTTTTTCCTCGATGAAGGCGCTGCGCAGGAGTTGACGCGTTACAAATCACCATGGCTGACAGGGGAGATCGAGTGGAACGAAAAGCAGATCCGCAAAGCGGTTTGCGGAATGGCCCTTGAACTGGGGAAGCCCGTTCTGATGCTTACCGCCAATGATTACAACAATTACGGCTTGAGTGACCTGATGGTCAAATACGGGTCTGCTTATGATATCAACCTTAGGGTGTTCAATGGTATGCGCGATACCATTACCGGCTGGCCCGGCGGAAAATATTCTGAAGAAGTCCCGAGGCATCCAGAGCGCAAAGATCCCAAATCAAAAAGGGTGATCATCTTCTCCCCTCACCCCGACGATGACATCATTTCGATGGGTGGTACATTTATTCGTCTTCATGAGCAAGGTCATGATGTACATATAGGCTACCAGTGTTCGGGCAATATAGCGGTGAGTGATGAATTTGTAATGAGGCAGATAGATTTCGCCGTGGAATTCGATTCCATATTCGAGATTGATAAAAGCAGGGCGAACAGCATCTGGCAGGATGCCGGTGCTTTCATCCAAACAAAAAAGTCGAATCAAAAGGATACCGAAGAGATCAGGGCCATTAAAGGGCTGATCCGCCGCACTGAGGCCCGGGCCACGTGCCGGTATGTGGGCATCAAAGATGAAAACATCCATTTCATGAACCTGCCGTTCTATGAAACGGGGCTCATTGAAAAGAATCCTGCCGGTGAGGCCGATATATTGCAAACGATGGAACTGATCAGGGAGGTGAAGCCTCACCAGATCTTTGCTGCAGGCGATTTTGCCGATCCACACGGCACCCATAAGGTTTGTTTTAACATTCTATTTGAGGCATTGAGAAGACTGAAAGCCGCCAACGATGAATCGGTTAGCGAGTGCTGGCTATGGTTGTACCGGGGTGCCTGGGCTGAGTGGGATCTTTGGGATGTAGACATGGCCATTCCGATGAGCCCGGATCAGGTGATACAGAAAAGAAACGGCATATTCATCCACCAGTCTCAGAAAGACGGCGTGGTATTCCAGGGTAGTGACAGTCGTGAGTTCTGGCAACGTGCTGAAGAGCGCAATGCCGGTACGGCAGATATGTATGACAGGCTCGGCCTTCCCAAATATGCGGCGCTGGAAGCCTTTGTCAAGTGGGAATATTAATCAAAAGAATAATTGGCTCATTCACTGAATGTGGTTGGAATCGGGTTCCTTGCACATTGCGGGAAGGAGAATAGAACAGAAGTTTGGCAAAAACGGCGTATTGTACTATTTTTGCCATCCCCAAAATGGGAATGGCCCTGTAGCTCAATTGAATAGAGCATCTGACTACGGATCAGAAGGTTTCAGGTTTGAATCCTGAC
>JBBAJO010000007.1:19731-141373 GCA_040404005.1 Chitinophagaceae bacterium | reverse complement strand
CGAAGGTGGATTTGATGCGCAATGGTTGGTGCCTTAGGGGCAGTGATTTGTTTCCGTCGTCTGAGAAGTTTCATTGGAAACATTAAGAGCGAGTATCAGGCATATTCAAGTAAAATATTGCCATCGATACCTAACTGCTCATGTGCAGCTTTTAGAAAGGCTACGTCAGGCTTTCTTTTTTTAGTCATGATTTGGGACAATTTCGGCTCGCCAACCCCTAATAGAGTTGCTAATTCCTTCTGCTTTAATTTCCTTTCATACATTTTCAACTCAATCAATCCCTCGAGTGTCTTGGGAGCTGGAATAGTGTAGATGCTTTTCTCATAAGCTTGGGCTGCTAATGCCAGTATCCTGAGTTCATTGCTTTCCTCGTCGTTTAATTTATGCTCGCCCTTTTTCATCATTGTATCAATCTTCTTCATCGCCGTTTTATACTCTCGTTCATTATTGATCTTTGCTTTCTGTTTTGCCATATACCATGATTTTAAATTGTCGTCGAAAATTATTCGAACAGGCTATAATTTACTTAGGTCAACTTTGTTATACTCTTGGTGTGAGCCAATGAATTTTATATAAACTGTTCTTACACGAAAAATAATTCTAACAATCAACCTGTAGTCATTTCCTTTAATGTTGAATACATAAAGGTCATTACCAACTGAATCTACCTAATTAAATATCTGCCTCATTTCATTAAAGTTTGCCCAATCTGATTTGTCGACTACCGTATACCAGTTGTTCAGTTGGTCTTCTACATCCTTATGATGGTCAGTATATTCCCTTAATGTCCTATAACTAATGATTACCACGGTTGAGTTTACTGGTTAAAGTTCGACAAAATTTCTAAAAGTGGAATAAAATTTATAAAATTAAAATTTTATTTAACGATCAATATCAAGGTCGGATAGTTTGAGGTCTGGCTTGATCGGCACATACTCGCCCAGTTCCATTTCATGGTCCAATTTCAAAAGTGCGCAAGAAAAGATATCCGTAACATGTTCTCCATCGTATTGGATGATTAAATCGAGGTGTTGCATGGAAAGCGGCCCTACGAAAGCATAACCCTTGCAGCCTTTTACACAACTGCCGCAGGCGCCTGTGTAAGGAATGAGTTCGTCGTCTCCGGAGGCAGAAAAATGCTGCAAGGCATCTTTGAGCCGCCAAACAAACTGTTGTTTTGGCTGGTCCTGGTACGTTCGGTGGTCATCCAGCAACAGGTCAATGGAATCAATGTCGAGGTTGGAAATGGATTGTATGAGGAAATCTAATTTGGTCATAGGTAGCAGGCTTTAAAGGTGCCACCCAATATTAGCATTTTCGTTTGCGAAGGATGTGCAGGTGGATAAATAAAACGACAAAAAAAGAGCTGTCCATTTGGACAGCTCTTTTTTTATGCGAACCGGGTGATTTTAGTAACCAGGATTCTGATTGAAATTCGGGTTCTGCTGGATCTCAAGCAGAGACACCGGCCAGAGGAACCTGAAGTCGCTGTAAGGAACAGCTACAACGGTCCTTGGGAAAGTGGCTCCGGCGCAGTTGAACCATGCAACCTGACCGGCACCGGTCTGCACTTTCGAAGGGATGCCTCCGCCTGCGATCGGTGCAAAGTTCGGGTCACGTGCCAGCCTGTGCAGGTCGCCCCAACGCTTTCCTTCTGCGAGGAACTCGATCCTCCTTTCAAACAGGATAGCGCTGATGAGCGGATCCCTTTCGCCAAAACTAGCAGAAGTGAACTGCTCGGCCGGGTTGGTCACCGATCGGTTCCTTACTGCATTCAGCAGCGCAAGTGCACGTGTTGAAACGCCAGTAGCCCTTCTGGCTTCGGCTTCGGCCAGCATCAGCAATACCTCGGCATACCTGAATACAGGTGCCGCATCTGAACGGTTGGTGATATCGCGGTATTTGTTGGTAAACCTTGCATTACCGGTAGGCGAAGCATTTACCAGGGTAGCACCACGCCTGAGGTCAGAGCAGAGCCACTGGGGGTTGCTCCACATCACCGGGCTGATCTCCACCAGGCCGCGGGCACCCAATGCGGGGTTACCCAGCATGGCGGCTAATGCGCCGTTTGCCCCTGGGTTATCGACAGCGTCGTTCCTGATCGAGAATATACTTTCACTACTCGTATTGCTGGCGAATGGGCCATCAGGTGCTGCAGTCAGTGCCCAACCACCTATAGGGCTGGTAAATGGAGCGGCAGCCGAAACCAGTTTATTGCCTTCCGTGATCACAGCTGCCCAATCGCCCATGTGCATCCGCACCCTCATCTTCAGCGCGATCGCTGCAGCTCGGGTAGCGCGGTAAGTGCGGGGAAGGGCAATGGATGTACCAGGAACGGTAATATTTGTTGCAGGCAGGTTTGTTTCTGCAAAATCGAGGTCTGCCAGGATCTTGGTGTACACCAAAGAAACCGGGAAATCGGCCCTCTTCAGTTCCCTGGCCACGTTTGCTTTTTCTTCGCTATTGATACCGGTTTCACGATAAATGATACCCATCTGGCTTCCGTTCCCGTCGAGGAAGGGACGCGACCAGTTCAACACCAGTTCGTGATGGGCCATCGCACGCAGGAAACGACATTCGCCGAGGAAGATATTACCTGCATCCGCGGAAATGATATTCTTTGTAACTGCATCCCTCACACCGTCAATCACGAGATTGGACCTGTTGATCATGGAATACAGGGTCTGGAACATGAAGTCGTTATTAGCCGTAACCGGATTGTAGGCGGCCTCATGGGTGATCTGGAAGAACAGGGCGGTGTTCCGCATATCCTCGCCCCTCATATCCCCCTGCTGGATGCCGGCTGCTCCAAAAGGATAACCACGTTGGCCCCCGGCATAGAATCCCGTTTGGCCTCCATCATATACGCCATTTACAGCGAGGTTAACTTTATTTGGATCAGAAAATGCAGACACGTCTGAAAACGAGTTGTATGGCTGCAAGTCAAGAACTTTTTTCTCGCAACTGCCAAGCACCAACAAGGTAGCCAGACCGGCTGCTATGCCCTTAAGTTTGTTATTTATTTTCATACTAATTCCTTTTAATATTATTATAAACCAACATTGAAACCAAAGCTCATGATTACTGGCCTTGGTATGGTGTTATTGTCAATACCGCCTTCGGTGATGTTTTCTGGATCGATACCTGTGTATTTTGTGATCAGCAGCAGATTCTGACCCTGAACAAATACCCTAAAACTCTTCAGACCAATTCTGGTAGCGGTTTTACCGTTCCTGAGGTTTACGTTATAGGCGAGCTGGATGTTTTCCAAACGGATAAAATCTCCGTTCTCAACGAACCTGTCCACAGCATTCTGCTGGAGATTGGTGAAGTTGTCACGACCATGCCAGACACGGGGAACATTGGTAACATCACCAACTTTCTGCCAGCGGTTGAGGATCTCACGACCGTTGTTCTGGAAAGACTGGTTGAGCAGTGCTTCCTGTTTGGTCAGGTTGAAGATCTTGTTGCCACCGGAGAACCTCCACAACATATCAAAGGTGAAACCTTTGTAGCGGATGGTATTGGAGAAACCACCGAAGTAGGTGGGAAGTACAGTACCCAGCACGGTCCTGTCTGTAGCAGCCAGGGTAGTGGGGTTACCCAGTGTTGCGCTGCCCTGTGTGGCTGTGAAATAGCTGGTATTGGCTATGTTACCCTGGATCAGGGTTCCATCGGCCTTAAAGTACATGGGGTTACCATTTCCACTGTTAACACCTGCCCAACGGTAGCCAAACAGCGCGTTGATCGGCTGGCCCACACGGAGGATGTTGTAGTTACCGATCACATCCTGGTTCAGGTAAAGTCCCAATACTTCATTGTCAACTTTGGTGAAGTTCACGCTCGCATCCCAGGTAAAGTCTTTTTTCTGAACGATGGTACCGCCCAGGGTGATCTCGATTCCCTTGTTGACCATGTTACCGATGTTCCGGAAGATAGAGTTACCAGGTACACCAAATGAAACGGGAAGCGGAGCAGCCAGTACAAGGCCGTTGTTCTTGTTGGAGAACCAGTCGAAGGTCAGGTTCATCCTGTTTTTGAAGAAAGACAGGTCTGCACCGAAGTTCAGCTTGTCATTGGTCTCCCAAGTCAGGCTGCTGTTACCTACTACCGAGATGGCGATACCACTCTGGCCACCATACTGGGCGTTGGCATATTGAGACAGGAAGGGGAACAGACCACCAGCGATCTGGTCATTACCCACACGGGCCCATGATCCGCGGATCTTAAATTCATTGATGACGTTGCCCAGCTTGCCATTCTTCCAGAAGTTCTCTTCAGATACCCTCCAACCGGCAGATACGCCGGGGAATGTACCGAAGCGGAATTCCGGGGCAAAGCGGGAGAGACCATCACGACGCAGAGAACCCTGGATGAAGTATTTGTTCTGGTAATCATAACCCACCCTGGCGAAGTAAGAAACAAAGCCTGGGCCTTCACTATAGCTACCACCGCTGAGCTGGGTTTGATAGGATCCTGAGATCACGTTCTGCTGGAGGAAGAACAAATCGGCCATACCCTGGCCAGATGCGTTGAAGGCATTAAATGTTTCGTTCTGCAGCTCGTTACCCACCGTAGCGTTCACACTATGGCTGCCGAAGGTTTTGCTGAAGTTGGCATAGTTCTGCCATACCCAGCGGAAATTGTTCAGGCTTTGGTTGAAGATGAATCCATTGGTGCCACGACCATCACCATGGCGGGGATCCAGTCCCTGGAAGTCAACGCCGTTCTGGTAGTCGACACCCAATTTAGACGTTACGGTCAGGAAACTCCAGGGCTTGATATCAACGCCAAAATTGTTCAGGATACGATGCTTGGTGGAGTTATACCTGTTTTGGGTGAGGGCAAATCCGATATTGGAATAGTTGTTCTCAATGGGACGGAGGTTTGCGTCACGTCCCAGCGCAGAACCATCAGGCAGGATATTAAATCCATTGAACTGGGGCAGGGCCGGATCGTAGATCCTTACATTGGGCAATGCACGGAGTGCCGCCGCTACCGCGCCTGAAAGGGCGTTACCACCATTGTTCTGGTCATTGTCCTGCGTACGGGAGAGGGTAATATTATTGCTGATGGTCAGCCAGTTGTTCACCTTATGGGAGAGGTTGGCCCTAATCGCATAACGCTTTACATCGTTGGTGATCACCATACCTTCCTGGTCAGTGTAGTTGATGGAGAAGAAGTAATTGGTCCTGTCGTTACCACCATCCACACTCAGGTTATGGATCTGGGATACAGCATTCTTCCTGAACACAAAACCCTGCCAGTCCGTGTTGGTTTTTTCACTGTTCAGGAAAGCCTGAGGAGCTACGCCGGCGGATGCAAACTTTTCGTTGGCGATGGTTACAAACTCTGAGGCGTTCAGCATGTCAAACCTGTTGTAGGGGTTCGAAAAGCCGACAACCGCGCTATAGTTCACGTTGGAACGGCCCGACCTTCCTTTTTTGGTAGTGATCAACAACACACCATTGGAAGCGCGTGAACCGTAGATCGCGGTAGCAGAACCGTCTTTCAGTACCTCTATTGACTCAACGTCAGCCGGGTTAATATCTGCCAGGGCATTGGTATTCGCTACGCTGGAGAAACCTCCGTCCACAATGGGAATACCATCCAATACGATCAATGGACCACGGGCGCCGTTGATGGAATTGACACCCCTGATCCTTATCCGGGGAGCCTGATTCACTAAACCGCCGTTTGGTGCGGTTACCTGGATACCTGCTGTTCTACCTGCCAGCTGGCGGTCGATACTGGGCGTTACCAGATCAGCGATGGGGGCCGCATCGATCTTTCCGATGGCGCCGGTCACCGCCCTTTTACGTTGTGTACCGTAACCCACCACCACAACTTCATTCATGGCGCCCTCCTGGGAAGTCAGTCTCACATTGACCAGATTCACACCGGCAATGTTCACGACCTGGGAAACGTAGTTTACTGAAGAAAATACAAGGTTCTTTGTACCATTTGGAACCCTGATGCTAAATGAACCGTCGGCTGCGGTAGTGGTACCAACGCTGGTACCGGAGACTAACACCGAGACTCCGCCAATAGGACCGCGCTCACGCTCATCAGTCACCTTTCCCGTGACGGTCCTGTCCTGAGCAAACACTTGCAGGGCAAAAAATAGCCCTGCAGCAACAGTCAAAAACAGTTTTCTCATGTTTTACTTTTTGGTTTAAAAAATCACCCGCAAGATGTTTAATCTTGTGGTAATTGAGACAAGAAAAAATTCAATTTAGCTGCGTTTAGAGCTACAAGTGTTAAAAAATAGTTATCTTTTATATTCGAGGGGGAAAATGAAGCCCTGCAACGATTTGAAAAAACTTGACAAATTTTTTATTTAGATTAATTGCCTAATCGTTTTGCATATGAGCCATTCCCATTCCCGCAGGAGTTTTATCAGGAATTCATCAACCCTGCTGGCATTATCGTCATTGAACCTTAGTGCCTGGAAAGACTGGGCGTCTGCTCCGCCAAGGCGCGTTGCGCTGATCGGGTCGGGCTGGTATGGGAAGAGCGACCTGCTGCGATTGGCACAGGTGGCGCCTATCGAAGTGGTGGGTCTCTGCGACGTGGATCGCAACATGCTTAACCAGGCAGAGGCCCTGATCCGAGGCCGGGTTCAACCTGATAAAAAGATCCCCATGTTTGCCGACTACAGGAAGCTGATCGCCGAAACAAAACCCGAGATCACGCTCATCGGCACTCCTGATCACTGGCACGCCCTTACCGCCATTGAGAGCCTGAAGGCTGGATCGCATGTCTACCTGCAGAAGCCCATCAGCGTGGATGTGCTGGAAGGGGAGGCGATCTTGCGCGCGGCAAGGGCTTCGGGGAAAGTGGTGCAGGTTGGTTTGCAAAGAAGAAGTACGCCGCACCTCGTGGAAGCCAAATCCAAGATCATCGACGAAGGTTTGCTTGGTAAGATCCACCATGTGGACATGTGCTGCTACTATCATATGCGTAACGGCAGCAATCCGCCGCTGCAGCCCGTGCCTGAGTTTTTAGATTACGATATGTGGACCGGTCCTGCCCCCATGCGCGCTTATGACAACCTCCCCCATCGGGGCTGGTGGCGCGCTTTCATGGAGTATGGCAATGGCATTACCGGCGATATGTGCGTACATATGTTCGATACGGTCCGCTGGATGCTTGACCTCGGCTGGCCTAAAAAAATTACTGCATCTGGCGGTATTTATGGATCCAGTCCGGGTAAAAGCAATATCGCCGATACGCAAACCGCGGTCTTCGAATACGAAGGCCTGAATTGTGTTTGGCAGATGCGTTCCTGGGGTACTGCTCCAGATCCGGAATATCCCTGGGCATTCAAGATCTTTGGCGAAAAGGGAACGTTGGCTGGCAGTGTTCAAAAATGTGATTTCATTCCTGTTGATCGTAACGCGCAGTTTAAATTCCATAGGGATGCCGTGGTAGAAGGGGAAAAGTATCCGGAAGACCTCAAGGAGAAAGACATCGAGTTGCATGCAGCTTCCGCAACACGCGCGCACATGCTGAACTTTCTGCAGGCCATCGAGAATAAAACGAAGCCGATTTCAGATATCGAGCAGGGCCATATCTCCACGGCGAGCAGCATCATGGCAAATCTGTCAATGAATTTAGGAAGATCGCTTCAGTATGATCCTGTAACGAAGATCATTACAGGCGATCGCGAAGCAACGGCCATGCTTAAACGAAATTATCGTGCTGGGTGGAAACATCCGTGGAATGATTGAACGGATGAGTAGTCCGTTGGGAGTCAGGAAGGTCGGGGAATAATACCTGCACATAAAGAATAGCCCCGTTGGGAGTCAGGAATGTCTGGGACCTTTAAAATTTATCCCTGTTTTTGAATAATTTTCTGATCACAACGAACATCACTGTAATAACAGCAATAGCGAAGATCATCGTCAGCAGGTCAGTAAAGTCTGGCATAGTAGTATAATGAAGTAGGAAGAATACAAATTTATGAAATTGCATTCGCCCACTGGTAAAACTACAAATGAATGATTTTGACACATGTTGCTAAAACGTGAGTCAGAAAATGGAAATTCTGACTTATACGGCTCTAATATGAGTCAAAAAACGACAATTTTGACTTATAATTATTGCAATTAAGTCATTTTATGCTAGTTCCATTGCCGCTTGACATAGAATTAGAAACAAAAGTTGTCCTGAAAAAGGGGGGAGCCTACAACCACTTTTGGTTCCGATTTTTATTCCACTACCAACTATATCTACGAGCCGGACCAGATCCAGTTCTCTGTAAGTTTCAATCTTGCCAGGAAGAACAGGAAGATCAATCTCCCGCAGAGTGAAATGGTTGAGAAGGAATTTTAAGTCTGAGAATCGAGGTCCGGGTTTGACCTGCGCGGCTTTTTACCAGTGCCGGGTCGTACATCAAATGAAGTAGGGTATTTATCCGGTCGCAAGTGCTCAACGCAACATTGACTCCAATACCTCCCGCTGCGATGCATCCATGTTATCGATACGAGCCAGTTTGAAGTCAGCTTTTCCATTTTCACTGGTTCCTATGAGATTTAGGCCCGCGGGGTTCAGGTATTTATCGTAGTCTATCTCCTTTGCTGTCGGGCTATCATTGATGAGGAATCTGTAAGACTTTGCCTGATGGAATGATATCATTATATCACGAACCCGTGGTAAAATAACTCCGCATGAGCCGAATAATACTGCTAATCGGCTCAAAAAAATCTTATATTTGAGCCGAATAATCTACCTAATCGGCTCATGGCGATGTATAACTGGCAGCAAAAAGGGTGGCCTCGTTTCGTTTTCTCGCTGGAAAGTGTTGAAAATGATATACTTATATTTATGGAGAAGCTTGGCCGGGTTTCTGGCCTCCTGGAGGGATTGACCGATATATCTAAGCAGGATGTGGTTGTCGATATCATTCTCGCGGAAGCGATCAAAACTTCGGAAATCGAAGGTGAGTATCCAAGCAGGAAGGATGTGCTCTCATCCATAAGGAAAAATCTTGGCCTTCATCAAACCGCTGAACATATAGCAGATAAATCTGCGGCGGGCCTGGGCGAGTTAATGATCGACGTACGAACAACATGCAAGGAACCAATAACGGAAGAAAAACTTTTTGCATGGCATACGATGTTACTTGGGCAACATAAGGGCATTGAAGTAGGCCGATGGCGAACGCATGCAGAGCCGATGCAAGTGATCTCCGGTACATTGGGTAAAACGAGAGTTCATTATGAGGCGCCACCATCGTCACGCGTGCCCAAAGCGATGAAAGCTTTTATCAACTGGTTCAATGAAACAGGACCAGGCGGGAAGAAGGAAATTAAGAAAGCTCCAGTTCGTTCGGCAATTGCTCATCTGTATTTTGAAACGATCCATCCCTTTGAAGATGGGAATGGCAGAATTGGGCGGGCTATAGCAGAGAAGGCGTTGTCGCAAACCATCGGACGACCTGTGGTACTGAGTTTATCGTCCACCATAGAGTCGAATAAAAAGCTTTACTACGATTCTCTCGAAACCGCGCAGCGATCAATGGAGGTCACCCCTTGGCTGGAGTATTTCGTTCAAGTCTGTCTGGATGCGCAAACAGAAACTGAGGTACAGATAGATTTCACTTTACGGAAGGCAAAATTCTTTGATCGGTTCAAAGATCAACTCAATGATCGCCAGCGAATCGTTATCAAAAGAATGTTGGAAGAGGGCGCTAAAGGTTTTGAGGGCGGGATGAATGCAAGAAAATATGTCGGACTTACAAGAACATCGAAAGCCACTGCTACCAGGGACATGCAGGAGTTGCTGGACATAGGCGCTTTTGTTTTGGCTGGTAAAGCTGGAGGACGGAGTATAAGTTACCTGGTGAATTTGTGACGCTGAAGGGGAGGTTCGATTTCTGTCCGCCTCTAACTTATTGATCAAACGTTACACCCTATTCCTTAGCTTGCAGTTACAAGCTCGCCAATGAAACTGCCGGGATCCCGTCATCTTCCTATACACCTTCTCGCTTCCTGCTTTAATAATACAGTGGCTACTTATAAGTTTTACTGGTTCCTGTCTATTTTGCATGCGGCAGAAAATGGCGAAACGAAGATTCAGAAGAAGGATCTTTTTGCCAGCATGGTCGCTAACGCGTGGTACACGGTAAATTATTTTCATCTTTCATTCGGAAAGCAGGATAAGCTGCAGCGCGGCATTGAGAGGATCAAGACATTGGAGGCGATTTCGATCGACGAAGATCGACAGGCGATTCTTTCGAAACTGAGAAATGCGGCTAAGGAAACACTGACTGAGCTTAGGTATTTCGACAGCCAGGTTCCCCATTGGTTTCTCAGTCCCTGGTTCAGGGGCTTGAACAGGGGTGAGATCTATACTTCCTCTAAGTCTTTTGCCAACCAGTCGCTCTATGCATTGTATGATGAACACATCCTGATCAATCCGGAATGGGTGAACTATCTGATCGCGAATGTGCATATGCTGAAAGCTTTCTGCTACTGGAACCTGGCCATCTTCCTACAGGCTAAAAATCCAAACGTCCCTGACATCCCGAATAAGCTGATTAAGCCTGCCGCTCGAAACAGCCTTACCAAACAGCGAAAAGAATTCTGGGATATTGTTATTGATAAGAACGGTCCGCAGCATTGTATTTATACCCGTAAGCCATTGTACAAGGATGATTATGCCGTTGAGCATTTCATTCCATATGCGTTTGTGTCGCACGACCTGATCTGGAACCTGATCCCGGCCGACAAATCTTTCAACAGTTCTAAGGGGGATAGGATTCCGCCCTTTGACATATATTTTGATGACTTCTTCCAGATGCAGATCATGGGCATTGATACCGTTCGAAAAGCAAAGCCCGATTTTGATAAATTTCCCGTCAGCATGGGTCATGCACTTATCATCCCCAATCGGCATACTTCCAGTTATTTTGATCTTTCTCCAGAGGAACAAAGCTATTGTATGCAGTTGTTGAACGAAGTCAAGCAAATGGTGACAGAGCAATTCAGTCCGGATGGCTTTAATGTTGGCATCAACGTGCATGAGGCAGCAGGACAAACGGTCCCGCACGTCCATATCCATCTCATACCCCGTTATCATGGCGATGTAGCTAATCCGCTCGGCGGTGTCAGGGGCGTCATCCCGGATAAGAAAGAATACTAAAATAGCTCAAACTCTTTAGCCGACACCATAAACACCGTTCCGTGCCGGAGGCCCGCGGGAACTTGAACGGCATCAGAAATATCTTTCCACTTGACCAGATCTGTTGAAGCAACAGCGCCGTATTTGCCATCTGCATACTTATCAAACAACACTACCCATTGATCTTTTACTTTCAATGTGGTGGGTCCCTCGGCCCAGTACTTCCCCGTGATGGGTACACTGGCGGCAGTGTATCCTTTAGTGAAATGTTTACTCCTCGCAATACGGAGGTTTTTTTGCGCTGTCGGAACCAGCGTTTCATCTTTCATCACCATCAGGTATTTTTTTCTACCTAACACTACGATGGTGGCATCGATCACATTGAAGCCTTTGTTGTACAGCAGCTTGGTAGGAGAGAATGTTTTGAAGTCCCTGGTCAGCGTATAATACATGCGGTGGTTATACTTGCTTTCGGAAGCCGCTGTTTCGGTAAATCTGCCATTCACCGTGCTGGCCCAATAGATCATGTATCGCTTTGAGTAGGGATCGTAAGTGATCTCAGGAGCCCATGTGTTGCGCGCGCTGTCTTCATGGGTCATCACCGGTATGAACTGTTGAGGACTCCAGGTTTTGAGATCTTTGGTAGTAGCGTAGCCGATACCCTTATCGTTCCAACTCACGGTCCATACCATGTGAAATAACCCATCGGCTCCCCTGATCACGCAAGGGTCCCGCATGAGCTTGTCTTTCCCCACTTCAGGTGTCAGCAAGGATCGGCCTTCTTTCAATGCCGTGTAATGCAGGCCATCACGACTGTACGCGAGGTGTAATCCATCTTCCCCATTGTTGATGAAATAGGAGAACATATAGACGGAGTCCGCCCGTTCCTGGGCGTTTAAAAAAGAGCCCAGGAATAATAATGGAATCAAAACCAGCGTCCTCATGTCAAGTATTGTAAAAGGAAAATGTGCCGATGAGCCGAGTGCCAATCCGTAATTCCGCCAATCCGCCAATCGTTCCTACTCCGCCAGCAAGTTATTTATCGCTTTTGGTAAATCCTCAGGGGCAAGGTCGTACCCCCGGATCATTCCTTTTTTGTCGATCAGCATGTTCGAGGGTATCGCCTCTACATTGAAATTGGTGAGAATAGTTGAATTACCCCCGCGGGTATCGATCACATTGGTCCAGAACATTTTATCTGTAGTGACCGCTTGCATCCAGGCGGATTTATCCGTATCTATGGAAACCGCATAAATCTCGAATCCCTTTTCATGGTGCGTGTTGTAGACCTCCACGAGCTTGGGATTGTTCATGCGGCAGGGCCTGCACCAGCTGGCCCAGAAATCGATGAGGACAACCTTGCCTTTTAACGACGACACAGAAACTTCTGCTCCGGCTGGCCCCGGTAAGCTGATCTCGGGCAAAGGCTTTCCTTTTTTATTTTGGGCATTTGCGAACAAGCTTGTGCTAAGCAGCAGCAGGATAAAGAGGTGCTTCATAATACCAAAATATACATTTTTCAGAACATCTCATATACCCTCTTTGTTACCTTAGCGAATCAATGTAGCCAGATGGACCTTTTTGCCAGCCAGTATAGAAATGAGAATCTTTTGCCGCAGGATGGCGAGGTGAATTATTATGGCCGGGTTTTTCTGCCCTATGAGGCCGATCAATATGTAGAATTATTGCTGAATACCATTGAGTGGCGGAACGATGAGGCCTATATCATGGGCAAGCATTTCATTACCAAACGAAAAGTGGCTTGGTATGGCGACCTTCCTTTTGCCTATTCTTATTCCAACACCACCAAACTTGCGCTGCCTTGGACCAAGGAGCTTGTAGCTTTGAAAGCCCTGACAGAGCAGCAAAGCGGCGAAACGTTTAATTCCTGTTTACTGAATCTATATCATACAGGCGATGAAGGCATGGCCTGGCATAGCGATGGCGAGAAGGACCTGAAGAAAGATGGGGCCATCGCCTCCCTCAGCTTTGGCGCGGAACGGAAATTCGCTTTCAAGCATAAACGCACCAAAGAAACGGTGGCTCTGACGCTGGAGCATGGTAGTATGCTGGTCATGAAGGGCATTACCCAAAGCCATTGGTTGCATCGGCTTCCTCCTACAAAGAAAGTGCTGATGCCCAGGGTGAATCTGACATTCAGGACGATAGTATCACAAGCCCGGGGAACTGGTGGGTAATAAAATTTTTTTTAATGGCGTTGTGGACCGGACAGTCGGTTTTCTTATGCACAGTCCGGAGATTATCTTTGCCGCGATGTTGAAGATCGTGAAGCCCCTTTCCCTCGTACTCGCCATTCTTTTTTCGATGACACTCCATGCCCAACACCAGATCACAGTGAAAGTGTCCAGTCGCAGCGGAGAGCCGGTTCCCTATGCCACCATACAGGTTATCAATACCCAGGATACGACGCTGCGGGTTTCGCGGGTATCCGACAGTATGGGCCTGGTGCAGCAGGTCCTGAGTGAGGGCAAGTATATGCTGATCGTAGAATCGCTGAATTACAAGTATTACCGAAAGCTGGTCACTGTGAATAAGGCCGAAACATTTTCAGTTCAACTGGATAAGCAGACTGAAACGCTGAAAGACATCGTAGTGACCGCCCGGAAACCCCTGATGCGGCAGGATGATGATAAGACCATTGTGGATCCGGAGCCGATCGTCCTGGGTTCTACCAATGCCTATGAAGTAATGGAGAAGATCCCGGGCATCTTCCTCGACCAGGACGGGAACGTCTATCTCAACAGCACCACGCCTTCTGCGATCTGGATCAATGGCCGCGAGCAGAAAATGAGTGGGGCCGATATTGCTACCATGCTCAAAAGTCTTCCTCCTAATTCCATTCAGTCGATCGAGATCATCCGGAGTCCTTCTGCTCGTTATGATGCCTCAGGGGGCGGCGGCATTGTCAACATCGTTTTGAAAAAAGGGATCAAGATCGGTCTTACAGGCAGCGTCAATGCGGGCATGAACCAGGGTCGATACGGAAATCAGTTTGCGGGTTTTAATCTGAATAATACCAGCGGCAAACTGTCCACCTTCGTGAATGTCAACGTTAGCACCCGTAATTCTTTTGAGCAGCTCAGGACGGACCGTTTGTTCGCGCCGGATTCCCTGCTGTCGCAGAATTCAAACACGATTTATCCCGGCTACAGCGGCTACGTGGGTTTCGGATTGAATTACAGCCCTACTGACAAATGGGATCTTGGCTACGATGGAAGGATCAACCTGAACTATTCGGATAACTCAAACACCAATCCATCGATCATTCAAAAGATCAGTACCAACGAACTGCTGGTAGCCAACGAATCGGTTATAAAGAATGATGGAAGTAATGCAAATATTTCCCAGGGCTTAACGGCAAGATATAAGATCGACAGTCTGGGCAGCGAGTGGAATAATGATATTTCCTACAGCTTTGGACCTTCGAGAAATCACCAGGATATCCTGAATACGTTCACGTTTCCTCAATCCTATGCTGTAACGGGGTATGGAGATATAGAGAACAGTTCCCATTTCTTTACTGCACAGACCAATCTGGTAAAAAAATTCAAGAAGAAGATCACTGTGGAAGCAGGACTGAAAACTTCTAATGTTTGGTTCAATAACAATACGGCCTATTTCAGGGACAACAATGGCAGTGCGGTTCCCGATGACCAGCGTACGAATGCATACAACTACACTGAGAATATTCATGCTGCCTACGTGCAGGGCAGTAAGTCATTCGGCGGCTTCGTGGTGAAAGGAGGGGTAAGGGTGGAAAATACCAACATGAATGGCCGGCAAACGGTTCCTACGGATACGTCTTTTTCCATTCAGCGCACCGATGCATTTCCGTATATATACCTCAGTCGGAATTTGATGAAGATCGCCGGTTATGATCTCAGGGCCTTCCTGGTGTATCGGAGGTCCATCAGCAGGCCATCGTATAGTTTCCTGAACCCTGCCATCCGGATCATCGATCCCTATCTTTTTGAGACTGGAAATCCTTCATTAAGGCCGCAGTTCACCCAGAACTATGAAGCAAATGTGTCGGTCAACGAGCAACCCATCCTCGCCATCGGTTTTAACGATACCAGGGATATCTTCAGCCAGGTGGTGTATCAGGTAGACAGCAATAAGAATGTAGCCTTTAGAACCTACGATAACCTTGGTAGTAATAAGGAAACGTATTTTAGGGCCGTGGGTGCCATCCCGCCTGGCAAGAAGTACTTCTTTGTGGCGGGCGCACAGTACAACCACAATTTCTACAATGGGGAGTATGAAAATGAACCGTTGACATTTAAACGCGGTTCATGGTCGTTCTTCACGTATCACAGTTACAAGATCCATCCGAATACCCAGTTAAGCCTGAATGGGTTTATCCGTTTGAACGGGCAGTTGCAATTTTATGAGTTAGGCAGTTTTGGCAGCCTGAACTTCAATGTGTCGCAGCAGTTTTTTAAAAAGAAACTGACGGTCACGGCGAGCATTACTGATATGTTCTATACCAACTGGAATACGTTTTTTCTGAAGCAGGGTAGTCTTGAAGCCGATGGTTTCCGGCAGGCTGATACGCGCAGGGTGGGTTTGAATCTCAGGTATAATTTTGGGATCAGGCGTAAAGAAGAAAACAAGATGTCTGAAATGCCAACGGAATAAGGTGACTGGAATGAATTACTTTTATACTCAATCATTCCCATGCTCCAGATCAGCCATCTTCATATCTATCCGGTCAAATCATTAGGTGGTATTGAATTAACATCTGTTCAATTGACCGACAGGGGGTTCGAGCACGATCGCCGGTGGATGCTGGTGGATGAGCGGGGTATGTTTCTTACCCAAAGGAATTTTCCGGCCATGGCGTTGTTAAAAACTTCCATGGTAAATGGGCAGTTGATGATTAGTGATCAGGAGGGTGATACTGATGTGCTTTTACTTGATCTGAAGCCTTCCGGGGTGGCCATGTTGAAGGTAGATATTTGGGATGATGTTTGTGATGCGGTGCATGTTAGCGTTGCTGCCGATCAGTGGTTTTCAGAAAGATTGAAACGAAACGTTAGACTGGTTTATATGCCGGATGATTCGTTGCGAAAAGTTGATGCGGACTATGCGTTGCATGAGGAGATCACGAGTTTCAGTGATGGCTACCCGATCTTGATGATCGGTCAGTCTTCTTTGGATGATTTGAACAGTCGGCTGACATCGCCTGTACCCATGAATCGGTTTCGCCCGAACATCGTCTTCACCGGCGGCTTGCCTTATCAGGAAGATGAGATGAAGCATTTTCAGATTTCCGGTGTTGATTTCTTCGGGGTGAAACCCTGCGGCCGTTGCGTGGTGACTACGATCGATCAGGAAACTGCCATCGGGGGGAAAGAACCCTTGAGCACGCTGGCCAGTTATCGTACCGCGGGGAGTAAAGTGAACTTTGGCCAGAATATCCTGCACAAGGGCAGTGGTGTGTTGTCAGTTGGGGATGAGTTGGTTATTGTATAGGATCGTCTTATGCCCCGGTATTATATAATTTTTGCCATGCCCAAGCTTTTTTTGTTTTTGATCCTGACATTTTTTTGCCAACAAGGAGAGGCACAGCGGCTCCGCGTGATATCGTACAACATCCACATAGGGCAGGATGCCAGTGGCAAGGACCAACTCGCAGAGCTGGCGAAATATATCAAAGCATCGGACGCAGATATCCTTGGCCTGCAGGAAGTGGATAGTGTCTGCATCCGCTCCGGTAAGGTGGACCAGATGGTTTTCCTTGCACAGGCCACGGGCATGCATTATGCCTACCAGCGACATTTTTCATTCGACGGCGGCTCATATGGCATCGGCATTCTTTCAAACGCACGAAGTAAAGGGGATCGATGAAATCGTTCTCCTTTATTTTTTTATAAACACCAGGCAGTGCTGCCAGGGGAGGTTATCGATGTTGCGATCGAAGGTAAAGCCCGCGGCCTTTAGTTCTTTGACGGCCTGCTTCTCGCTCATCTTATGAATAGCCTTGATGGGTACCTGCTGATCTTCCGCGCGAAACTCTATAAGATACAACTTGCCGCCGGGCTTCAGGGCTTCGAGCATAGATCGGCCCATTTCGTAGGGATGATCTACTTCGTGGTATACGTCCACCAAAAACATCAGGTCGATGCTATTCGCCTTCAGCGGCACCTTCTTGCCATCCCCCAACACCGTGACCACGTTAGTGAGTTTTTCCCTGGCGATCCGGTTATTGAGGAAGGCGATCATCTCCGGTTCTACATCCACGGCATAGACCTTCCCGTTTCCGATCATTTTTGAAATGAGTGCCGTGTGGTAGCCGCTGCCCGCGCCAATATCCGCGACCATCATGCCCGGCTTCAGGTCCATATTCTTCAGCAGCTGGCTGGTATTTTCTTCTTTCTCCCGTTCTTCCCGCTCGAGCCAGTCGATCCCCAGATGGCTCATCACATGCGCGATCTGCCGGCCCATGTACCATTTCCCGATGCCATTTGGATCGCCTTCTTTATAATCGTAGCGGTCCTGCGTAAACGCAGGTGTGCAGACCAGCGCGGCTAATATGAAAGTCAGTAGCTGTTTCATGACCGATATAACAACCAGATTCGATTGGTTGTTCCCAGAAGTTAAGCAAATTCCCACAGGAACGGAATCGTTATGTTTTTTCGGCGGATCGGTTGAGCTCATATGCGGTATTTCGTATCGTCTGCAATGACCCTATGATCACATAATACCCGTATTCACAGACCGATATTTTAGATAATATCCCTTTTTTAACCGGTGCAGTATTATAGTTTTCGATTTTTTGTGATTTGCGCGATCCTTCCCTTTACTCAAGTTAAAGCATAACCCATAACTTGGTGTAAATATTGATTCGCGCTTTGCATTCATCATACCGCGCATCAAACTCACTAGCAATAAAATCGCGATGAGAAGAGTGATCCTATGCTTTTGTCTGTTTATGTTTCTGCAAGGTTATTCGCAGCATGACCGCCCGAATATTATTTTTATCCTGGCCGATGACCTGGGCTATGGAGATGTGTCATCTTTTAACCCTCAGGGTAAGATAGCTACGCCGAACATTGACCAGATCGCGAAGGCAGGACTTCGTTTTACGGATGCGCATTCCGGATCTGCCGTTTGTACGCCCACGAGATATGGGTTACTAACGGGAAGGTATAGTTGGAGGTCCACGCTGAAAAAAGGGGTGTTGGTGCATTACGATAAACCCATTATTCCGGAAACACGCACTACGATGGCCAGCATGTTGAAGCAAAAGGGCTATCGCACTGCAGTGATGGGGAAATGGCACCTGGGTTGGAACTGGCCTACTTCAGATGGGCAACGGCCTGTTGATAACGCGAATGCGTTCAACCTTGATCTTTCGAAGCCCCTGGAAGGCGGACCAGTTGATCTGGGCTTTGACTATTTCTTTGGTATGGACGCGCCCAACTTCCCGCCCTATGTGTACGTGGAGAATAAGCATACAATGGCCATCCCCACGAAATTTTATCCAAGTCAGCCCTACAGTGATTGCAGACCGGGCCGGGGTGTTGAAGGCTGGGATCTTGAAACCATCATGGGTGAACTGCAGCAACGATCTGTGAAATATATCGACGGGGCAGCGAAACAGCAGCAACCCTTCTTCCTTTATCTCCCCCTAACTGCGCCGCATACGCCCATTTCACCATCGAATGCATTTAAGGGCCGGTCCGGGCTAAATGTATACGCTGATTTTGTAATGGAAGTAGACCAGTTTGTTGGGGCCATCCGGGATGCGTTGACCAGAAATCATATTTCCGATAATACGATCCTCGTTTTTACATCAGACAACGGGTGTTCGCCTGAAGCGAATTATGCTTTTCTGGCAAGTAAGGGACATGATCCCAGCGCAGGTTTTCGAGGCAAGAAAACAGATCTGTTTGAAGGTGGCCATCGCGTGCCGCTGGTATTGCAATGGCCGGCAAAAGTAAAGCCATCGGGTACGGTTTCGCAAACGGTATCACTGAACGATTTCATGGCCAGCTTTGCAGCGATCACTGGGTATAGATTGAAGGATGACGAGGGGGAAGACAGCTACGATCTCTCGCCGCTGTTGTTCAATGCGGGGTATATGAGGACCCTTCGCGAGGCCACGGTGCATCATTCTTTATACGGTGATTTTGCGATCCGGCAGGGAAAATGGAAACTGCTTGTGTCGCCGGGTTCCGGTGGCTGGAGTCCTCCGCAGACAGACAAAGAGAAAGAAGGCCTACCAGCTCTTCAGCTCTATGATCTGGAAGCTGATCCTGCGGAGAAGGAGAACCTGCAACAACGCTACCCCAAGAAGGTGAAGGAGTTGCAAGATCTTTTGAACAGGTATATTTCGCAGGGCCGGAGTACGCCGGGCAAGCCGCAGCAGAACGACTGATGGATACTTCGATGGTGGCAGTGGAACGATGATCAGAACTTGGATTGCAGCAAAACCAACGATCAGATCCGGATCATTTTGGAGACGGTATCCTGTAATACTTCGATGGCTGCATTAGCTGCTTTCTGGGCGATGGATTTTGAAACAATGGCGATGGAATGCAGTTCTGACTCCAGGATCTTTTTTTCATCTTTCAATCGTTTCACATAAAATTCTTCTTTGATCTCATTGGCGATGCGCAGGCTGGTGAGGAGTTCGAGGCGGCCTTTGCGCTGCTGTAAAAATCCGTTGGCATTTCCTTTGATCGTTTTCCAGTTCTCTTTGGCAACGCCTTTCATGGCCTCCAGCATCTGGGCCATCGTTTCATCGATATCAAATTTCATAGTGATTATTTTGAATTGATTTTAAGCCCGCGTTCCGCGAGGAAAAGGGGTTTCCAGAATCCTGCCAGTGTGGCCTGATAAGATTTGATCTCTCCGTCCGATAATGTTTTATTTTCCTTATGATATTTTTTTGCTTCCTGGAAAGCATCTTTCAAATTCTTATTGATCACTATGAAGCTGGCGTTGTTATTTCGTGCTTCGTTGGCGAGTTGAATGGCATTGATATCCGCTTCAATATCGTTATACTTCTCTTTATACAGATTATAGTCCCTTTTACCCGGAGCAGCATCGAGCATGTCGATGTAGAGTTTATCGTTCGCCTTCGCGGATTTCGTGATCTGGTCTTCCAGCTTCGCATTATAGTCGGGCACCCAGATGACCTTGCACGATAGCAAAGAAAAGACGAGCAATGTAGTGAGGAGCAGATTTTTACGCATGGGATGTGTTTAAAGGTAAGATGCTTTTTGAAAATAGGGAAGATTTGGCGAATATGCTATTGCAGATATGCCATACTCATTCGCGGGATAAGGCGGGACCCTTACAAGCTTGTAAAGATCTCCCCAGTGCCCCTGCCCAACTTAGTTTTGTTGTTCAATCAGCCGATGCTGACCATTATTAACACCAACAAAAGCGATCCTGACGGGATTTATATGAGCAGTTTTGCTGATCACCTCCAGGATCTTGCCGCTCAGTATTATATACAAGGAGGGCAGGCAGAACGCAAGTTGATTGCCCTCGATCGGCGGCTGGTGGTGATGGACTGAACGCTACATTTTGTCAGTTGATTACCAATAAGAGCAATCCGAACCCCAGGGCTGCAGACAAAAGAAGACTGATCGATTTTTTTGAGTATTTTTCTATTCTATGTATTCCACTACTGCAGGGCATCAAACATATTCT
Organism: Chitinophagaceae bacterium; assembly: GCA_040404005.1. Classification (GTDB taxonomy): domain Bacteria; phylum Bacteroidota; class Bacteroidia; order Chitinophagales; family Chitinophagaceae; genus Pollutibacter. The sequence goes on along the minus strand of JBBAJO010000007.1, from coordinate 120,559 downwards.
TTTCCCAATCTCCGGATGCTGATGGCAAAAGCAAGCCCTTTTCGCAGTGGGGACGCCCTCGCCGGGCTTTCTGCTGACAGCTACCAGGAAAGAGTGGCAGCACAGATCTGCCTGGCCGATCTCCCCATCAAAACATTCCTGAGCGAGGCCCTGATCCCATATGAAGAAGATGAAGTTACGCGATTGATCATCGATACCCACGACGCCAAAGCTTTTGAGACCATCAGTTCATTTACCGTTGGCCAATTGCGCGATTGGCTGCTGAGTAATGAGGTGCGAACTGATGATGTAGCTCGCATCAAAAATGCGATCACGCCCGAGATGGCCGCTGGATTATCTAAGATCATGCGTAACCAGGACCTCATATTGGTTGCTCAAAAATGCAGGGTGACTACCCGGTTCAGGAACACGATCGGATTAGCCGGAAGGTTTTCTGCAAGGCTGCAACCCAATCATCCTACTGATAACCTGCAGGGTATTGCCGCATCGATCATTGACGGACTGATGTATGGAAGTGGTGACGCGGTGATCGGGATCAATCCGGCAACAGATCATCCGCAGAAAGTGCATGGCATACTGAGTATGCTGGATGGGATCATTCAGAAGTTCAACATTCCCACACAGAGTTGCGTGCTCTGCCATGTGACCACTACCCTTCAACTGATTGAACAGGGCGCACCTGTTGACCTGGTTTTTCAGTCGATCGGGGGTACGGAGAAAACCAATGCGAGTTTTGGCGTGAGCTTGTCTGTTTTGAAAGAGGCACATGAAGCTGGCCTTTCATTAAACCGGGGCACGGTTGGAAACAATCTGATGTATTTCGAAACGGGGCAGGGCTCTTCTTTGTCGGCCAACGCTCATGAAGGCGTGGATCAGCAGACTTGTGAAGCGCGCGCTTATGCGGTAGCACGGCACTTCAATCCCCATCTCGTTAACTCCGTGGTAGGATTTATTGGTCCTGAATATTTGTACGATGGAAAACAGATCACGAGAGCTGCGCTTGAGGATCTTTTTTGTGCTAAGCTGATGGGGCTGCCGATGGGGATGGACATATGTTATACCAACCATGCGGAGACCGATCAGGACGATATGGATAATTTGTTGTTGCTGATGGGTGTTGCGGGTTGCCATTATATTATGGGTGTGCCGGGGGCAGATGACATCATGCTGAATTACCAGTCTACTTCTTATCACGATGCCTTGTTTGTTCGAAAGGCCCTGGGCTTGAAAGCAGCGCCTGAGTTTGAAGCCTGGCTGATCAGGCAAGGAATTTTTGGGGAAGATGGCCGGCAATTGCCAGCCAGTCAGCATCCTTTATTAAACTATGCGGTATGATGGAGATTCAATTTCCGGGGAATGATCCATGGCGGGGTTTGAGAAAGTTCACCAATGCGCGCATTGCGTTGGGTAGAACCGGCGTGTCTGTTCCCACGCAGGAAAATCTTCAATTTAAACTGGCGCATGCATTTGCAAGAGACGCGGTGTTTGCGAGCATGGATATGGGTGCGGTACCTGCTGCGTTAGAAAAACTGCATGCTTGTTTGTTGTTGCATTCTCAGGCGGAAGACAGGCACCAGTATTTGCAGCGGCCGGATCTGGGCCGGAAGTTGAATGCGGCATCGCATCTTCACCTTGCATCATTTGCTGGTGCGTATGATGTCTGCATTAATGTAGCCGATGGGTTATCTGCCACGGCCATCAACCGACATGCGGCACCTCTGCTGGCTCTTCTCATACCAAAACTGAAGGAAACGGGCTATCGTTTATCGCCTCTTTGCATCATCGAAGAGGCACGGGTGGCCATCAGTGATGAAACCGGTATGACCATGGGCGCGAAACTTTCGCTGATCCTGATCGGTGAGCGGCCGGGATTGAGTTCGCCGGATAGCATGGGGGTGTACCTCACTTACGGACCCACAGTTGGCAATACCGATGAGAAACGAAATTGCATCTCCAATATAGGCCCGGGCGGCTTGCACTACGAAGCAGCTGCAGATAAAATATTGTATCTGATCACCGAGTCATTGCGTCTTCAGTTGTCTGGTATACAACTGAAGGACAACAGCGGGCTACTTACATGATCAATCATCTTCTTCATAATGCAGGTGCTGGTGGTGCGCGCTGGCAGCTATGTGTAACGCGAATCCTGCAATGGCGGTGTCCTTCAGAATATTAATGATGGCAAAGGTTCTCATTTCTTGCGTTTTTTTAAAATTGGGATCCAGCTTCACGTCGTACATACCCGCATCACCTTTAAGTAACACGGGTGGTACCCCCTGAATTGGCTCCTGGAGAATATCTCTCGCTACAATGCGAATGTTCCCCGGCCTTTCAGACACGATCATCCGGCCATCATCGAAGAAGTCGAGTCCCCACGGCGATACAAGGCCGGAGACAATGGGCGTGATGGTTACTGCTGTTTTTGACACGATGCCCTCTATCCGGGTTTGTCCGGCGAACGCAGGCTTCAGATCCTTGCCAAGTGCCGGAAGGGTCTCCACCGGGGCGGTAATTGCGCAATTCCCTGTTGGGCAAGCAGGAGCAGTACCACCAAAAACGCTGTACATGAAGAGGATCCAGGGCTACTTGCAATCATGGCAATTCATTTAAATTTTTTTCAACTCTCTTGACCGGATCGTCACTGGCCCCACAAGACCTGCGGGTTTCAGTTCACTTCCGTTTCGGTAGTAGTACCATAGCAAAAATGTTTTTCGGCCTTGCGAGGGACGGGGCTTATGCTGTACAAACCAATCGGGGAAGGATTTCATCGCGCGACCATATTCTCCCCTGTCGTCACCCCATTCAAAATCTGCGGGCTCTTGCTCGTCGCCGATCAAACGGTTTGCCCAATTGGTAGTGACGCTGACCTCAATGTTGTTGGTGCCGCTTTTTAGTGCCGGACCAATATCGATCTGATACGGCGGATACCAGCACACGCCGAGGTCCTGGCCATTGACTTTTACGGACACGATATCATTCACGGTGCCGAGATCTAACAGGTATTGTTTCTCGTTGGGGACCATATCAAGACTGATGGTATTTTTGTATACGGCGGTGCCCGCGAAATATTTCACACGGTTATCGGTATGGTTGCTGAAATCAATCAGTGTGGGGAACGACAGGCTGAAGGGTTGTTCCAGCTTGGGTTTGAAGTCTACTGTCCACGAGCCGGTGACTGCGTTGGAGCCGGGAGCGCCGATGCTGATGTTTTTCTTCTCACCATTTGAATAGTTGGCTACAACAGAAACTGATTCGTCGGCGCTGATGTATGATATTCCCGATGCAGAAGTAACCACATCAATGCTTTTTTTGTCGGTGGCCGATAGGGAAACGAGGTGCGGAGTGGTTGAAGGTTTTTTTCTAAAAACAACGAACATGGATTGATGATCATTCAGTTTCAATTGAACATGTGTTCTTCCATTTTCTTCTTTCCATATGGGGGCACGGGTGATGCTGCCGTTTTCTGCATTCCAGATCTCGGGCTGCATGCCTGTGGTTTTGAAAGAAACGGTCACCCACTGCGGTCCGGTGTGCTGATTGGCTACAAAATATACATCACCCAGATCGCCTTTTCTGTGTATGCCGCTGACAAGATGTGCCGAGTCGGCTGATTCAACGATCATGTCTTGCGTGATGGCGAATGCTTTGAGGGCCTCATTGAGGTCTGTGAACACAGTGCCCTTTCCTGATTTTGTTTTTGTGCCTTTATCCCAGAGTGTGGATGCCATCTTTACGATCTCCTGGTCGCAGGCAGGATAATTTTTCAGGCTGGGAGACTGCGTGGGTTTGTTGCCCACTACAGAGGCGCCTTCGGTAACCAGTGTATTAATCTTAGCTAATACTTCCGGCAGCATCTTGTCGCTTTTGGGCAGCAGCATGAACGGATAGGATCTTCCGGAAGGCAGAAAGATCTTTCCGCCGCTTACCTTGATGTCGTTGTTCAGAAAGTCGGCGATGGAAATGATATCAGATGATGCGGCATCAGGGACCTCAAGGCAGAGATAATTCGCGGGCTGTTCTCCATATTGGAGCATGGCCTGTGTCCGTCCGAGATACTGGAAGAAAGCCTTGCCCGGTTCGGCCCATGTCTGGTGTCTTCCGAAATGAGTACCCCACCAGCCCATGCTCATGCCGGGTTGGAACTGATCGTCAAAGGGCTGATGTACCCAGGTGTGTAAGATGAGCCGGTTGATACCTTTTGAAAAAGCCCAGGTAGCGGTTGGCTTCAGGAACTCTGGATCTTCCGTGTACTGACTCATTTTGGGCGCGCCGGTGAAGGCTTCTGCGCCGATGATTTTTTTACCTGCTGTGCGGCCGGCCGCAGGAACGAAATCGATCATACCATTTTTCCCTGTCCAAAATTCGCCCATCGGCACATCCGCCATAGCGCCGCCCTGGAAGATGTCGAAAGGCCCCCAGTATGGTTCAAACTGAAGTTGAAGGCCCGCCTCATTGATCATCTTCTTACCAACACCCCAGCCATTTTCAAAGAAGAGTTGGTTCACCACATCGGCGAAATCGAACATGAATCTTTTCGTTTGGTCGTTGCTGTTGACCACATATGCTTTCCCATCTTTATTCTTCTCGTAGGTAAGCACCCAGGGTATGGGGTCGTAGCCTTTGCGTCTTTTGAATTCTTCCCTGAAGCGGGGGGTCCAGTTTTGGAAATCCGCTTCATAGCTGTCGATCAACAGGTGTTTGAACGACTGGCCGAGGTGATCGCCGAGATTTTCTTTCAGGGGGGTCAAAATTTTATTCCAATGGAACTTGTTTAACTCGGCACTCATCTTATCCACTTCCAAAGATTTGCCGATGATATCGTCCGGCAATGGATGTGGATTGGCCATGGTAGGAGCGTGACCGATACGATAGATCATCCAGTTGCCGGCAGACGCATTCCATTGCAGGTTGCCCTGGGCATCCATGTTCGCCGTGAGGTCTATGACATCTTTCCGGTTCACCGGGTCTGCCGGGGCTCCACCGATCTCAGGAGCATCTTTCTGATTCACTGTGGTGAGGGGCGCAGCGATGGCCTGGTCTGCCATGGGCACAGCGATGACCGCCACGTCTTTATAAAATACCGCCTGTTGTTTTGTTGATCCCCAACCGGTGAAGATGGGGCCATCGGGTTGTTTTAACTGGATGGTGATCTTGCTTCCGCCCTTTTTCTCTACCTGTGAGTAAACCAGCCGTTGCATGCCTTTTTCTTCGGTTACCCACGGTCCACCCGTAGTCGAGTAGCCTGCTGTGTTGTGAAGTCCGATCTCCAGACCTAAGCGTTTGGCTTCATTGGCAGCGTGTTTAATGGCTTCCCAGTAGGCCGGACTTTGATAGGTCTGTTCGGGCCAGGGGTTATTCAGGATCGGGTGATGGGTTTCCTGTACGGCAGATGCAATATTGAAGATGGTGGCGCCACCGATGCCCATCGACTTCATGGCTTCAAGGTCTTTGGTGATCCCTGCTTTTGAAAAATTCGGGCCCATCCAGTGCCACCACACATAAGGTTTTGTGTTGGTGGGTGGGGTCATGAACAGGGACTCCAAGTCGGCGGTTTTGGATTGTGAAAAACAAAGTGCCGAGGACAAGGAAAGTACCAGAAAAAATAATTTTCTATATGTCATACGGACTTTTGTTACATTTATTTTAGACTGTTATATCTGGATGATAAAAATAGAGGTAAACTTTTGAATGAGAAGGGTAACTATGTTTTTATAGATCGGAATTCCAGGATGCATAATATAACTATAAAAAAAACAAGCATGAAACGATTACAATTATGCATTGCAGCGGCCATTATTATCTTCTTCAGCTGCAATCAACCAAAACAAGATGTAGCGGCAGGTGGTAAAGGTACAGGGGCGATCGATCGCACAGTACTACCATTGGCAGAACCTGAAATTCCGCTTGACACTACCCTTGATGCCAGGGACGCAAAAGCACCTGCGGCCTTCGAAGTGAAAGCCCCTGAAAAGGCACCGAACGTGGTGATTGTGTTGATCGATGATCAGGGCTTTGGCCAGTCCAGTGCTTTTGGTGGGCCCATCCAGGAACCTACCGTGGAGAAGCTTGCCAATGAAGGATTAAAATATAATCGTTTCCACACCACGGCACTTTGTTCTCCTACCCGCGTAGCGTTACTAACGGGCCGTAATCATCATCTCAATAATGCCGGGGCCATCATGGAACTGGCAACAGGTTTTCCTGGAAATACGGGGACCCGGCCAAATAGTGTGGCACCTTTGGCAGAAATGCTTCGTTTAAATGGATATAGTACTGCCGCATTCGGTAAATATCATGAGACTGCGCCCTGGGAAGTTTCCGTATCTGGTCCTTTTGATCGTTGGCCAACAAGGTCCGGCTTTGATAAATTCTATGGATTTATTGGTGGTGAAACCAATCAATGGGCCCCGGCGGTGTACGATGGAACGGTGAGGGTTGAAATACCTGAGGATGCCAACTATCATTTTACCACTGACATGACTAATCAGGCGATCAAATGGGTCAGTGCCCAGCAGGCTTTAACACCTGATAAGCCTTTCTACATGTATTTCGCCACGGGAGCAACCCATGCGCCGCATCATGCACCCAAGAGTTTCATCGAAAAGTACAAAGGCAAATTTGACCAGGGCTGGGATAAGCTGCGTGAAGAAACATTGGCCAGGCAAAAGGCGATGGGTGTAGTTCCTCAAGATGCAAAGCTAACCCCAAGGCCAAACGAAATTCCTGCATGGGATGCTCAAACGACGGATCAAAAGAAATTATTTGCCAGACAGATGGAAACATTTGCAGGTTTTGCTGAACATACGGACCGCGAAGTGGGCAGATTGGTAGAAGCACTTTCTGAAATGGGGGAACTCGATAATACCCTGTTCATTTATGTTGTAGGCGATAATGGAGCAAGTGCAGAAGGAGGTCCGGAGGGCTCTTATAACGAAATGATGGCACTCAATGGAATTATCGGTAAAGCGTCGCAAATGATGAATCATATTGATGATTGGGGTAGTCCAAACACTTTCCCGCATTATGCGATAGGTTGGGCACATGCGGGTAATACACCGTTCCAGTGGACAAAGCAAGTAGCGTCCCATTTTGGCGGAACAAGAAATGGCATGGTGGTTCATTGGCCCGCAGGCATAAAAGCGAAAGGTGAAGTAAGAAGTCAGTTTACCCATGTCACTGATATTGCCCCAACAGTAATGGAGGCTGCGGAATTGCCATTCCCAACATCAGTGAACGGAACAAAACAAACACCCTTCAGTGGTGTATCATTCGCTTTTTCTTTCGATGATGCTAAAGCAGCAGATCGCCATACAACCCAATATTTTGAAATGTTCGGTAACAGGGGAATTTATCATGATGGCTGGGTAGCCTGTACCAGGCATTCCATTCCCTGGCTGATGGTGCCATTACCTCAGGTACGCGATGATGTTTGGGAGTTGTATAATGTGAATGAAGATTTCTCCCAGGCGAATAACCTCGCTGCTACTAATCCTGAAAAACTGAAAGAGTTGCAAGCCTTATTCGTTGTGGAGGCAACCAAGAACAAGGTATTTCCGATCGATGATCGCAGGGCTGAACGGTTTAATGCAGCCATTGCTGGTAGGCCTGACCTAATGGGTTCAAGAACATCGTTGACATTATATGATGGAATGACAGGTATCGCTGAGAATGCGTTCATCAATATCAAGAACCGGAGCTATACTATTGAAGCAGTTGTGGAACTGAGTAATGCAAAAACAAATGGCGTTATCATTTCACAGGCAGGCCGTTTTGGTGGATGGTCGTTGTATATGAAAGACGGTAAAGTTAAACACGAGTATAATTTTTTCGGGATTGAGAAAACCAATATAGGTTCTGTTAAGCCATTGGTGGCAGGCAAGCATATTATTAAATACGAATTCATAGTTGATGCCCCTAAGCCGGCATCCGGCGGGACCTGTATATTGTATGTGGATGGTGAGAAAGTGGCGACAGGCAAGATCCCTCAGACGCAACCGTATGCGTTCTCAGCAGATGAAGGCGTTGATGTGGGTATTGATAGTGAAACCAATGTATCGAACGATTATCGTGAAAGGCATAATAAGTTTACCGGAACGATCAAAAAAGTGATCGTTGATATTTCCCCGAAAAAAAGCCAGGAATAGATAAACTACGATGGCTGCTTATCTGCAGCCATCGTAGTTTTATCCGGAATTTAAACCTGAATATGAAAAAAGTCATCTTCCTGGCTTCGATTGTTTGCTTTCTTACTTTTTCAGTGTCCGCCCAGGCGCCTGCCGCATCAAGCGCAGAAGAGCTCGCCAAGAAACTGGCAAACCCTGTAGCGTCCCTGATCAGTGTGCCTTTCCAGAACAATCTGGATGTTGGTATTGGTATGTATAACGGCTGGCGTAATACGCTTAATTTTCAGCCGGTGGTGCCAATGACGCTTACATCCAAACTTAACCTGATCAGCAGGGTGATCGTACCTATCATCTCCCAACAGAGCATCAACGCGGAGGGAGCGATGCAATCTGGCTTAGGGGATGTGGTGGCCAGTGGGTTCATTTCTCCGAAAGAAGCTAAAAACGGACTTACCTGGGGCGCAGGACCTGTGCTGTTGTTACCATTTGCTACAAACGGAATGCTTGGCGGAAAGAAATGGGGCGTCGGGCCCACTGCCTTGGTGTTGAAGCAGGCCCATGGCTGGACTTACGGAGCGTTGGTGAACCAAATATGGTCCATCGCCGGGAGTTCTGACCGCAGCAATATCAGTACCATGTTTGTTCAACCGTTTTTAAACTATAACTGGAAAAGTGGCGCTGGAGCCGGGGCAAACCTGGAGATCACGCAGAATTGGTTAGCGAGCACAACTATGGTTTTTCTGAATCCTTCTATTTCAGGAGTTACCAAACTGGGTTCTCAAACCGTATCCCTGAGTATGGGTCCCCGCATCGCTCTGTCCGGAACCAACAGGCCGGATTTTGGTGTAAGGGCGAGTGTTGTGCTGGTGTTTCCGAAATAGTAGCTGATAACATCGGTGTTTGGATAAATGATTCCTGAACAAGACAGGTTACTCCATCGATACCACTTCTTCCAAATCTTCCATTTCTGTATCTGTAAATACTTTGGAGTGTACGATGAATCGCACGCCCATGGGAATTTCTAAAGAAAAGCTTGAGCCTCTTCCCGGTGTAACATCGATCAGCAATTGGGTGTGTTTCCAATACTCAAACTGATCTTTTGCCATAAAGAATTCGCATCCAGCAATGGAACCAATTTTCACATCGGCATTGCCGGTTTTAAAATCCCCTTTTTCAAAACACATGGGCGAAGAGCCATCGCAACAGCCGCCGCTTTGGTGAAACATCAGTTCGCCGAATCTGGCTTTCAATGTTGCGATCACTTCTTCGGCCGCGGGAGTGACTAAAACTCTTTTTATCATCGTCATATTTTAAACAAAGGCCTTCCGATTCGAAGGCCTTTGTATTTTTTCATCGTCTCGCGCTAAAACAGGCCGACATACAAGTGTACTTACAATCAGTAACAAGCATTTAGAAGAATCCAAGCTTGCTCTTGCTGTAAGAGATCAGCATGTTCTTGGTTTGCCGATAGTGACCCAACATCATCTTGTGATTCTCCCTGCCGAAACCGGATTTTTTGTAACCTCCGAATGGTGCGTGCGCGGGATATGCATGATAGCAGTTCACCCAAACACGACCAGCCTGTATGGCCCTGGGAACCTGGTAAAGCTCATGCGCGTCTCTGGTCCAGACGCCCGCGCCTAATCCGTACAAGGTATCGTTTGCTATGGCAATCGCTTCTTCGGTAGTTTTAAATGTAGTCACACTGGTAACCGGTCCGAAAATCTCTTCCTGGAAGATCCGCATCTTGTTGTGCCCTTTGAAGATCGTTGGCTTAACATAGTATCCCGTACCTAGCTCGCCTTCTAAAGTATTGGCTTCGCCACCGCATAATACTTCTGCGCCTTCTTCCTTACCAATTTTAATGTACGATAATACTTTTTCTAATTGGTCGTGCGAAGCTTGCGCACCCATCATCACGGTACCGTCCAGTGGGTGTCCAATTTTAATGGCATTGGTTCTTTCAACAACCCGCTTCATGAATTTCTCGTAAATGCTTTCATGTACGAGTATCCTGGAAGGGCAGGTACATACTTCGCCCTGATTGAGGGCAAACATGACCGCGCCTTCAATGGCTTTGTCGAAAAAATCATCGTCGTGCTCCGCCACAGAAGGAAAGAAAATATTAGGCGATTTTCCACCCAGTTCCATCGTAACGGGTACCAGGTTCTCAGACGCGTATTGCATGATCAGTCGGCCAGTAGTGGTTTCCCCGGTAAATGCCACTTTGGAAACGCGGGGCGAAGTGGCGAGGGGTTTTCCTGCTTCAGGACCGAAGCCCGTCACCACATTCAGCACGCCGGGAGGTAGTACGTCTTTGATCAGCTCCATGAGAATGATCAGCGAAGTGGGCGTTTGTTCCGCCGGTTTAACCACTACGCAACAGCCAGCAGCAAGGGCCGGTGCAATTTTCCAGGTGGCCATCAGTAATGGAAAGTTCCATGGGATGATCTGGCCTACTACACCAATGGGCTCATGAAGGCAGATACTTACCGTAGTTTCATCGTGTTCAGAAATGGTTCCTTCTTCTGCCCTGATGACCCCCGCGAAATACCTGAAGTGATCAACGCAAAGTGGAAGATCGGCAGCACGCGTTTCCCTGACCGCTTTTCCATTGTCGATGGTTTCAACAACGGCGAGGTATTCCAGGTTGTCTTCGATGATCTGGGCGATCTTGTTGAGCAGGTTACTCCGGGTAGTGGGGGATGATTTACTCCAGGTTATGAAAGCTGCTTGCGCGGCATCAAGCGCCAGTTCAATATCTTCTTTTCCTGAACGGGCGGCCTGGGTAAATACTTTACCATCGATCGGTGAGTAGTTATCAAAATATTCTCCTTTAACGGGGGGAACAAACTTTCCCCCAATGAAGTTGTCGTACCTGTCTTTAAAGACAGGCCTGGAAGCAATCGCAGACATAAATTGGGTTTTTAATGTTTCTCGAATATAATCCTCTTCGCTGAGTAAACCTGATGTTTTCATCCAAGGGAATGTAAAAATAACGCTCCGATAGAGAGCGTGTTTTTGAATGTTTACGCACGACGGGCTCGGCCGTGCCTACTCTTTAAAAGGGATCTTTACTTGGTTGTTGCATCAACACGGATGATCTGATTCCATACTTCCGTTTTGTACATCGATCTGGCAGCCGCAGATTGAGCGCTTAATTTGGTCATATCCCCTTTTGGAAATACCTTTTTGTAGGTACTGGTATAGTCCGTGCTCATCATCTTATCCCAATCATTGAAGGCGTTCGAGGTAATATAATTATAAGGCCTTGAATCTGACCAGGGATAAATGACAGCATGAACGCCCCGGCAGGTGGTGCGGGTGGGGTAGGAAGGCGGATGATACAGTGTATGGATAATATTATTTCTAAAGGGTTATGTTTTTATAGCTCATGGGTTTTAAAAATGATGCAAGCACCGGCATAGGCCCTTGTTGCATTGGAAATACTATATTTATACCTAATCATATTTTAATAAGATGAAAATATTGCGTTTACTGCCGGTATTAATATGTTTGTTTCTTGTTGCATCTTGCCAAGGTGTTAAGGAAAATGAAACCAGTTCTTCCGCCGAAGTAACCGCGCCTACTGCGCCTGAAGCATCTGCAGCGCCGGCTGCTCCGCCCGCCATGCCTGCCGAAAAGTTGACAGGAAAATGGCAGAGAACCGATGGCGGCTATGTGATCGAGATAAAATCCTTGACGCAAGACGGCAAGCTGGATGTAGGATACTTTAATCCTAATCCCATCAATATAGGCCGCGCGGCCTGGCAGAATGACGGGGGCAGGATCATGGTATTGATTGAATTGAGCGACGTCAATTATCCCGGTTCCACGTATTCGCTGGAGTACAGGCCCCAGGGCGATATGTTGACGGGGAGTTATTTTCAAGCGGTCGAGAAGCAGACCTATCCCGTTGAGTTCAGCCGAATGAAGTAATCGTTCTGTCTAGATATTGATCCTTCTCTTGCTGATGCGGGTCATTTTTCCAGCCGTGAAACGGCTGTACCTTTCGCAACCTATTTTGTAGCTTGGGAATGCTGTGATCATCTTAAAATCAATCTATGTCTGAACAAAAATTCAGCGTGAAGGCCGATGAATTCGAATTCTTTTTCAGCCAGGAGGAAATCGATCAGGCCGATATCATTTCTGCCCAATCGGGCTGTTTTCACGTGATCAGGAACTCAGCATCAGTGATGGTGAAAATCGGGGATGCCGGGGGCCAGAAAGAGTTCAAAGCGGAAGTGGATGGGCAGTCGTTTCATATACAGATCAAAGACAGACTGGATCAGGTGTTAGATACCCTCGGTTTCAATAAGGTGGCGGTAAGGCAGATCAAAGAGATCAAGGCGCCGATGCCTGGGATGGTGTTGGATATTGCTGTGGTACCAGGACAGGAAGTTGCGGCGGGTGACCGCATTCTGATCCTGGAAGCCATGAAAATGGAGAATAGTATTTTGATGCATGCCCCGGGTGTGATCAAGCAGGTACTCGTAAAAAAAGGCCAGGCTGTTGATAAGGGGCAAGTGCTGGTGGAACTAATATGATTATGCTAAACAATGTCCGTACAATTGATTTTACTATGAGAAAGAGATCACGATTACTGCTGTTGCTATTTGTCGCTTTATTTCAAGGGGCAATAGGCCAAACAACCTCCGATTCCGCTAAAACAGACAAAGTGTTCTCGAACCTGGAGGAAGCGCTGCAAAAACCTGAAGATGTGTTCAGGCTGAACCTGAGCAATCAGAAGTTAATGGTGTCAGATAGTGTCTGGTTAAAGTTTCCTAACCTTCAGTACTTAAGTTTGAAGAACGACCACCTGAAGCAAATACCAGCAGGTATTGGCAATCTGACGAATCTGAGGGTGCTGGACCTGAGTGGCAACGACTTCAAAGTGCTACCATCCAGTTTTATCGGATTAGTGAATCTGCAGGAGTTGTATTTGAATGATGAAAAAAATTTCCAACTTGAGAAAAACATCCCTGTTTTGAGCTCGCTGCCGAGTTTAAAATCACTTCATCTGGAGAACGACGGGTTAAAATCGCTTCCCAGCAATATTTTTCAGCTAAGCCATTTGGAAACATTGTACCTGAATAATAATAAATTCAAAAAAGTACCCGAGCAGATCAAGGGGATAAAGAGTTTGCAGTATGTAGACATTCACGAGAATAAGTTAAAGCTTGTGCCCGCGGGGCCAACTGATAATTTTGGGATCAGGATCAGGTTTTGATAAATGTGATGAATGTGATGAATGTGGGGAATGTGGGGAATGAATGTGATGAATGTGGGGAATGTGGGGCAATGAATGTGATAAATAGATAGAATACATGAAAAAAATCCTAATAGCCAATCGCGGGGAGATCGCGTTGAGGATCATGAGGACCGTCCGGAAAATGGGACTCAGGTCCGTGGCCGTTTATTCTGACGCTGACCGCCACGCACCGCATGTGCTGTTTGCAGATGAAGCGGTTTGTTTGGGAGCGCCGGCCTCCAGCCAGAGCTATCTCAATGGCGATAAGATCATTCAATACGGTAAGGATCTGAAGGTTGATGCTATTCATCCCGGCTACGGCTTCTTAAGTGAGAATGCGGATTTTGCCCAGAAGGTGAAAGATGCAGGGATTATATTTATTGGTCCAGGTCCGGATGCCATGCGCATCATGGGATCTAAACTTGCTGCGAAGGACTCCGTGAAAAAGTATAACATACCGATGGTGCCTGGCGTGGACCATGCCATCGATGATGTGGAGCTGGCTAAACAGGTGGCTGCTGAGATCGGCTATCCCATCCTGATCAAAGCATCGGCAGGCGGCGGTGGAAAGGGAATGCGCATCGTGCATGCTGCCGGGGATATGCAGGAGCAAATGGAAAGAGCGATCAGCGAAGCCACCTCTTCTTTTGGGGACGGTTCAGTATTTATTGAAAAGTACGTGCGCTCCCCTCGCCATATCGAAGTGCAGATCATGGCGGATCACCATGGGAATGTTTTGCATTGTTTCGAGCGGGAATGCAGCATCCAGCGGCGGCATCAGAAAGTAGTGGAAGAGTCGCCCTCTGCCATCCTTACACCAGCGCTTCGAAAGCAGATCGGCGAAGCTGCAGTTCTTGTTGCTAAATCCTGCCATTATACCAGTATGGGAACGGTTGAGTTCCTGATGGACGATCAGCTGAATTTCTATTTCCTGGAGATGAATACGCGCTTGCAGGTAGAACATCCCGTTACCGAGATGATCACGGGGCTTGACCTCGTGGAATGGCAGATCAGGATCGCACGCGGCGAAAAACTGGAGATGGCGCAGGATGATGTAAAGATCCATGGCCACGCCCTTGAGCTCCGTGTTTACGCGGAAGACCCGCTGAATCATTTCATGCCTTCCATCGGCACTTTATCAACGTATAAAAAGCCAACCGGAGAAGGGGTGCGCTGCGATGATGGTTATGAAGAAGGCATGCAGATCCCTATTTACTACGACCCAATGATCGCTAAACTCATCGTGCATGCGCCTACCAGAATAGAGGCGATACAGAAGATGATCGAAGCTATACAGGCCTATCAGATCGAAGGCGTGGCCACAACTTTACCATTCGGAACCTTTGTCATGGAGCACGATGCTTTTGTATCGGGCATGTTTGATACCCATTTCGTTCAACATCATTATACTCCAGAGAAGATCAGGGAAAAGCAGCGCGCAAATGCTGAGATCGCTGCGCTGGCAGCATTGAAGTATTGGCAGGAAAAGAGAAAAATTCTGACCCCCGTAAATCACACCTCAACAAGCTGGAAGCGCCGGTTATCCAATTAAAGCCTCCTTCGTTATTTATCTCTAAATGGATCATATGAAATCGAAGTCAGACATACTGAAAGATAAACTGGAGGAAGGCAAACTGGGCGGGGGGCAGAAGCGGATCGATGCGCAGCATAAGAAGGGCAAGCTGACCGCTCGTGAACGCGTTGAGCTTTTAATGGATCCAGGTTCTTTTGAAGAGATCGGCGCATTGGTCACGCATCGTACCAAAGATTTCGGAATGGAGAAGGAGGTTTATTACGGGGATGGCGTGATCACGGGATTTGGAACCGTGAATGGCCGGTTGACTTATGTGTTTGCGCAGGATTTCACTGTCTTCGGTGGAGCGCTTTCAGAAACACATGCTGAAAAGATCTGCAAGGTCATGGATATGGCCATGAAAACGGGTGCGCCCATGGTGGGTTTGAATGATAGTGGTGGTGCCAGGATACAGGAGGGTGTCAGATCCCTGGGCGGATATGCCGATATTTTTTACCGCAACGTTCAATGTTCCGGCGTGATCCCGCAGATCTCCGCCGTGATGGGCCCCTGTGCCGGAGGGGCGGTATACTCGCCAGCGATGACGGACTTCACCATCATGGTAGAGGGCACCAGCTACATGTTTGTAACAGGGCCCAATGTGGTCAAGACAGTGACCAATGAAGAAGTTAGTTTTGAGGAGCTGGGTGGCGCATCTACCCATTCCACTAAATCCGGGGTGACGCATCTGACGGCTTCAAACGACGTAGACTGTATCCTTCAGGTAAAGAAACTGCTGGGGTATATGCCTCAAAATTGTGAAGATGTACTGCCAAAGATCCCCTATGAATGGAAAGATGAAACCCGGGCGGTGCTGGATACTATTGTTCCGGAAAGCGCATCAGTTCCCTACGATATTCGCGAGGTGATCCATGGGATCTGCGATGAGGAATCCTTTTTTGAAATACATAGAGATTTTGCCGACAATATCGTAGTCGGTTTTGCCCGGCTGGCAGGAAGAAGCATTGGCATCGTAGCCAATCAACCCATGTGCCTTGCTGGTGTGCTGGATATTAAAAGTTCTGTCAAGGGTGCCCGGTTTACGCGATTCTGCGATTGCTTCAACATCCCTTTACTTGTTTTGGTAGACGTGCCGGGCTTTTTACCGGGTACCGACCAGGAGTGGCATGGCATCATTACGAATGGCGCTAAGTTGTTGTACGCTTTGAGTGAAGCAACGGTTCCCCGTGTGACTGTGATTACGAGAAAGGCTTATGGCGGCGCCTATGATGTGATGAACTCCAAACATATCGGCGCAGATATGAACTATGCCTGGCCAACGGCAGAGATCGCGGTAATGGGAGCTAAAGGCGCATCGGAGATCATTTTTAAGAAAGAGATTTCAGAGTCTGCTGACCCAGCAGCTACGCTGATCGAGAAGGAAAGGGAATATGCTGATAAGTTTGCCAATCCATATACCGCGGCGGAAAGGGGATTTATTGACGAAGTGATCGAGCCGCGGGAAACCCGCAGTAAATTGATCAAAGCTTTCGCTATGCTGGAAAATAAAGTGGTAAAAAGGCCACGGAAAAAACACGGGAACATTCCGCTATAGGGCAGCGGGCCAGGTGAACCCATCTTCATTTTGTGCAGTAGGGCCTGGCAGTCAATAAAAAAAGGACCGCATAAAGCGGCCCCGATGGTAGGGTCATAAACACGCTTGATTATCGAAAAAAAGGAAGACTCCAGGCTGCAAATTTTTTGAAAGGCAACTTCCAATAGCACCAGACAGAACTGGTTGACCTTCTGGCTTACAATGGATGTTAATTTTTAAGCATTTCTACTTTCTGGGGTTTTTTTTCACCATGGGGTACTTCGATCAATGGTTGATTGCGGCCTTTAGGCATTCAGTGATTTATATCACCGTTCAGGAACGCAATTCATTGCAATTTTGCGTCTCACTCGTAAAGGCTATACCATGAACATATTCAAACAACTGTTTTCTTCCGCCCCGGCTACCGATTTCGCCGCCTTAGTTAAAAACGGGGCGCTGGTCATTGACGTACGCACGCCGGGAGAGTTCGCAGACGGTCATATAAAAGGGTCGACTAATATCCCCTTAGATGTGATTGCGCAGAACGTATCTGAGTTAAAGAGAAAAAATAAAGTGTTGATCACCGTATGCAGAAGTGGAAACCGGAGTGGTTCTGCCAGGGCGATCCTTGAGAAGGAAGGGATAGAAGTGTATAATGGCGGCGCATGGCACAGCCTTCAACATAAAATATAATGAAAAGAGTATTGACTACTGATTGGCATGCTGCCAGGATTTTCCGGGTGGCCACCGGCATCGCTGCCATCGTTTATGCGATTGTTAAGCAAGATAGCCTGATGGGGCTTGCCGGAGGCATGTTGTTGATCATGGGTCTTTCCAATACGGGTTGCGGCCCCGGCGGATGCAAAGTCAAATGAAACCCTTAAAAAAGAAGACCTGCCAGCTTCTTAAGGATGTCGGCCAACTTGTATTCAAATGCCAGTAAAGGCAGAACAGGAAGTACCATGATGATAATGGTGGACGCCATGATCTTGACGTCGAACGGGAACACACGCATCTTCATTACCGTATCGAAACTGGCGTTGATATCTGCCATGGATGATGCAGCCGGGTTCCCAAGCAGGGGCTCTTCGTTTTCAACGTTCAGCAATTTTTGATCAAACTGCCGATGGTGTTTTTGAACCAACGCACTGTATTCAAAAATGCCCTTTCTGCGAGCAGCAACGAGGGGACGCGAAAATACCAGTAACGGCAGTATATTCATCAGCACAGTGATTACGCCCAGGGTGCCCAGGATCACGTAAAAATCAGCCAGGTGTTGGCCAAGGAAGATAATCCGCTCCGCGGCTACTGCTGAACATAGGACCGCCAAAGCAAAATTAACGGCCATGAACGGGCTGGGTGGAAGCCCAAGGAATCCTAATCCACCGGCCAGATCCGGATGGGCAGGATTGAGCTTTAAAGGGAGCCTCGACATTTTGTAAAAGTAGTATAGCCAGCAGATCCAGCGCCACAACCAACGCACCAGGATGAACTGGAATAGGGGCAGGCTCACAAATACATTCCAGATCCCGGCCCAGGAGATCCTGTCAGTGACGGGATCTACGATCCAATAGCTCAGGTCAGCAGGTGCAAGTTTCCACCGTGTAGACATTAACACTACGATGGCCACCAGGATCACGATGTCGACCGAAACAGCGTGCGTCAACTTCCACGTCTTTTTTTTGATCTCTTCAAACTTGCTAAAGTCTTGCCCCGTAAGGATGCCCGATTTGAAGAACTGCGCCGTCAGTTCCCTGATCTTTGCATCCACTGAGGCTTCTGCAAAGATCAATAGTGGAACGATGACCAAAAACCTGGCATGCGTTCCGATATCTTTTATAAAATTGGCATCTACCAGATTCCCGAAAGCCAATCCCTGCATCATGGCAAGGATAAGCAAGGGCAGCCAGGTGATGCCACTGATGAACAGACTCCTGACTAAATAGCCTCTGCTGGTTGATTTACCCAGTCCAACTTTTCGCAGCAGTTTGTAAAAAAGTCCGCTGTTGGTCAGGGAGAGGTCTGCCAGGCCGGGTATTGGTGAGTTGTTCATTGTTGGTTTAGTTGGGATCTCGAAATGCACCGGCCGTCGTGGCACCTATTGTCCAGCTGCTTTTATTTTTGATGCATCCAGCTCACCAATGAATGGGATCGTATCCTGAATACCAAGTCGGATGATGTTCTCAAGATAGTCTTCCAGCTGAAAGAATTTCGCCGCGTTTTTCCCGCCGATAACTTTCGACAGCGCGTCAAAATATTTCCTCTGCATTTTGGTGTAGCTATCTCCCAGCTTCAATTTCCTCGTCATCAGCTCCGCCGCTTTTTTATCGTCCAGCGTCTCATAATTCTTTACATATTCATCGATGATGGCGATCTTTTCGCGCCCCAACCCCTTGCGCTCCTGTTCATACTGATCGTAAGTGCTCCAAAATGCTGCATCCTGTTCAACGGGTATGGCCATGTACTGTTTAACCAGTTCCTCTTTTTCTTTTCCGAAGGCAGACTGGATTACGGAAACGTCGTCTTTGGTAACCTGGGCTACTGCCATGCTGGTAAATAAAGAGAAAATGATAAAGGTGTAAAATGTTTTCATAATTGTGTTTTTGAAGATGATTTTGATATTGTGAAAAAATGTATGGCGATCAAGGGGTACATCAGTAATTGAATACTTCCCGGATAAAGATAATCCCAATGTAATTATGGGGCGGTAGGTATGCCGAAAAAAGTTTTTTGGTATTCTTTGATTTGAAACTTTTATCGAAGTGATCCCAGAGCTCGATCCAGTTCATATTCTGGTTGGCCACGGCTTGGTTATTGATCCTGCTTAGGATCGGGTCATTGATCAGCTTATTGATCCTGCCATACCCTGATGCCACTGATACAAAGTCGCCACATTGATAATACCCTATTCTTTCAAAGAAGTTTTCAAGTCCTTCTTTTTCCACTTCCTTCATGAATTTATTGATCGTATACATGAAACCGGAAGTGTAGCATACGGGCCATCCTCCAACAATGATCAGGTATAGGTCTTGCGCGGGAAGACTGTTGAGGTCATCATATCTTTCTTTGCCGTCGACCCCTTGGAGGCCCCTGTCGCCATGTTTGATAAACCTTGAGTCGATCCACTCAGTTTGCTTACTTTTGCTATCAAACGGCATAAAATTGCCTAAATATGGTAGAGATAAATAAAATCGGCAGCCTGCTCCGGGAGCGGCGGGAGGCTTTGAAATACACCCAGAACGACCTGTCTGAACTTAGTGGCGTGGCTGAGCGCACCATCAGATCCATCGAAGGAGGGAAGAACACCAACCTGGCGAATATGTCGAAGATCCTGCAGGTACTCGGGTTAGAATTGACTGTTCAAATAAAAACTACCCAGCATGGAGATTGAGATCAATGTTTGTCCGGGCACCCTCAAACCAGGCTACCACAGCTACTCGCCGCGTTGTTTGAAAGATGTTTTCAATGGCAGCCAGGTAGACCATGTTTTGCCTTTTGATATTCCTGAGACCGAAAAGCCTTTTTTATCGGTTAAGCTGCATCGCCGCAAACTTTCCCTCGAAGAGGGCGGCCAGTATTTGCTGAAACCGATCCCCCAACATATCATCAACGCTGATCAGTATCCTGCCAATGCACAGCTGACCATGCAGATCGCAGCACAGGTATTCAATATCCCCACAGTAAAAGCGGCACTGATTTTTTTGGTTGATGGCACACCGGCTTATATCACCAAGCGCTTTGATATTGGGAAAGATGGGAAGGAAATTCCCGCTGAAGATTTTGCATCCCTGGCCAATCTCAATAAAGAAAATGCCGGCGTGCATTATAAATATGGATTGTCGTACCTCAACATGGCAGAGATGATCGACAAATTATTCCCTGCATCGATCCCCGCAAAAGAATTCCTGTTTAAGATCGTAGTGTTCAATTACCTGTTCTGCAACGGCGACGCTAATCTCGAGAATTTTTCATGCGTGGATCCAAAGGGCAATGGCGACTGGCAATTGGCGCCTGCCTACAACCTGGTGAATACGGGTTTGCATGGAGACGACAGTGATCTTGCGTTGCTCGACGGGCTCTATCAAAAAGATTTTGATAAGCGCAGCTATAGAACGCTGGGATTTTATGCGTACGATGATTTTTTTCTGTTTGGAATGAAGATGGGTCTCCTGAACTTCAGGGTGAAACGTTTCATGGACCAATTGCTGGATTCGCAGGATGAGGTCCGCGACCTCGTGCAACGATCTTACCTGCGCGATGATATGAAAGCGGAGTACCTCAGGCTATATGATGAGCGCCATAAGAAATTGTCGAACTCTCTTTCCGGCCTTCGCCTTTCCTGAGCTTCCAGATTTTTTATTCAACAAACACGGATAGATGAAAGGTGAAGGCCAGCCCGTATCGGCAGATCAACTTAGCAAACGCGCTACTCGTATTTCTATCGGCATCATCGGACTGATGTTCTTCATCTTCGGGTTTGTTTCCTGGGTGAATTCCATCCTCATCCCTTATTTCAAGATCGCCTGCGAACTCACCAATTTCCAATCCTATTTTGTTGCCTTCGCTTTTTATATCTCCTACTTCGTGATGTCGGTCCCCGCTTCTTTCCTGCTGAAATCTGTGGGCTTCAAGAAGGGGATGATGACGGGCTTTTTTATCATGTCGTTAGGCGCTTTCATTTTCATTCCTGCCGCCATGAGCAGAACCTATCCCGTGTTCCTGATGGGTCTGTTCACCCTCGGCGCAGGGCTTGCGATTTTACAGACTGCGGCTAATCCGTATATCACGGTGCTAGGTCCTAAAGAAAGGGCTGCGCAGCGCATCAGCATCATGGGCATCTGCAACAAGGCCGCGGGTATTTTAGCTCCCCTGATCTTTGCAGCTGTAGTGCTGAAAGCCACGGACAGCGAACTGTTCAAACAACTGCCGGGGATGACTGATGTACAACGCGCTGCTGCGCTCGATGAACTGGTATCCAGGGTCATTGTGCCGTACGCGGTTGTTGGCGTAGTGCTTTTTGCATTGGGTTTGTTTCTCCGGTATTCACCACTTCCGGAGATCGATACCGATCATGAGACGGGTAACGTGGCCGAGACCAACGCGGGAAAGACCAGCATTTTCCAATTCCCACATCTGATCCTCGGGGCATTTGCCATCTTTGTTCATGTAGGTGCGCAAGTGATCGCCATCGATACGGTGATCGGATATGCAGGCTCGATGCATATCCAGTTGCTCGAAGCCAAAGTGTTTCCATCATACATACTCTTTCTGACCATCTGCGGATATATTATGGGCATCATCGCCATTCCTACATTCATCAGCCAGGTCAATGCGCTCAGGATCTGTACACTACTCGGCACGGTGTTTACATTGCTGATCATTTTCTCAAAAGGTGAAGTGAATTTATTGGGCCATCGATCGGATGTCTCGCTCTGGTTCGTGGTATTGCTCGGTCTTGCTAACTCACTCATCTGGGCCGGCATCTGGCCCCTCGCGCTGGACGGTCTGGGCCGCTTCACCAAACTGGGCGCATCGGTCATGATCATGGGACTCTGCGGCAATGCCATCATGCCGTTGTTTTATGGATATTTTGCCGATCTTTTCAGTCTGAGGGAAGCATACTGGGTGATCTTGCCCTGTTATCTTTTCTTAGTGTTTTATGCTGTCTACGGGCATAAGATCCGAAGCTGGGGCTTTAAGAAAAACACTGGTATTATTCCGATAAATTAGGCCAATGCAAAAATGGAAGATCCATAATGGAAGGGTGATCACCTCCGCGCGCGTCATTCCGGTGGGCACTGTGGTAGTGGAACATGGAAAGATCGTTGCCATAGCAGAAGGCGATTTGGAAGTGGCAGGCGCAGAGGTGATTGATGCAGGCGGACAATACATTGCCCCGGGATTCATCGATATCCATGTGCATGGCGGCGGTGGGTACGATTTTATGGATGAAACCGAAGAAGCGTTTATAAAGATCGCCGAGACCCATGCCATGTATGGCACCACATCGATGGTGCCCACCACCATGTCGGCTACCCGCGAAGCGATGGTGAAAGCCATGGAGGTTTTTGAACGGGTTCGTTCTTTACCCATCAATGGATCGCGTTTGTTAGGGGTGCATATTGAAGGTCCTTATTTCGCCATGAATCAGCGCGGCGCCCAGGATCCCAAGCATATTCGAAATCCGGTCCCCGAAGAATACAATGAGATCCTCGATCACTATAAGGGTTTGGTCAGATGGTCGATCGCCCCCGAACTGCCGGGCGCCCTGGAGATGGGAAGGGCACTTAGAAAGAAAGGCGTGCTTGCCGCTATCGCGCATACCGATGCGTTGTACGATGATGTGGTGAAAGCAGTGGAATGCGGTTTTAGTTTAGCCACCCATTTGTATTCCTGCATGAGCGGTGTCACCAGAAAAAATGCATTTCGATATGCTGGTGTGATCGAGAGCGCTTTGCTGATGGATGAGATGGATGTTGAATTGATCTGCGACGGCATTCATCTTCCTGCTCCCTTGTTGAAACTCGTTTACAAGATCAAAGGTCCCTCACGCATTGCCCTGATCACGGATGCCATGCGCGGTGCGGCGATGCCCGAAGGAGAATCTGTGTTGGGAAATTTGAAAGATGGACTGAAGGTGATCATCGAAGGCGGAGTGGCTAAACTGCCCGACAGGTCTGCCTTTGCAGGTAGTGTGGCCACGGCGGACCGGTTGGTGAGGAATATGCATCGTCTGGCTGATGTGCCTATGCACGAAGCTGTTTATATGGCCAGTACTACGCCCGCACGCATCATGGGCGTTGCTCATTACACCGGATCATTGGAAGAAGGAAAAGATGCGGACATCGTTATCTTCGACAATGATGTTCACGTGTCTCATACCATCGTTAAGGGAGTTTCTGTTTTTAAAAAATAAAGGATGATCAGAACGTTTTATGCCGATAAGCTGCAGGTCAGCATTTACAGAACCCGGGGCGACATGGGCAAGGCAGCCGCAGAAGCAGCTGCTGCAGAGATCCGGCAGCTCATGGAAAAGAAGAAGGAAGTCAATATCATATTCGCAGCTGCGCCCTCCCAGCAGGAGATGCTTGAAAGCTTCAGGGAGCAGCAGGTCGACTGGACAAAGATCAACGCCTTTCACATGGATGAATACGTGGGCCTGCCCGATGAGGCGCCGCAACGGTTCGGGAATTTTTTGAAAGACATCATCTTTGGCCATCTTCCTTTTAAATCTGTACACTACATCAATGGTAACGCAGATGATGTAGCAGGCGAATGCCAGAGGTACAGTTCGCTATTGACACAGTATCCTGCAGATATCGTTTTGCTCGGCATCGGAGAGAATGGACACCTTGCTTTTAATGATCCTCCCGTTGCTGATTTCCAGGATCCATTGCGTGTTAAATTGGTAGCGCTCGATAGTACTTGCCGAAATCAACAGGTGAACGACGGTTGCTTTCAGTCGTTTGAAGATGTACCCACGCATGCGATCACGCTGACCATTCCCGCGTTGCTTCGCGGAAACTCCTTGTATGCCAGTGTGCCAGGGAAAACCAAAATTGAAGCGGTATATAATACCATGAACCAGGCCATCGAATCAATATATCCTTCTACCATATTGAGAACACACGATCATGCAAGGCTTTATCTCGACGAAGTGAGCTCCTCTACACTAACCAACTGATCTTTTTCTTATTATTGTTTCTCCATTGGTGATGGACTTTGGAGGAGAAAACATCGATCCTTTCGCAAATATTAAATCGAATTACATGAGCAGCAGTCGCAGAGCTTTCATCAGGGACACTACATTGGCAGGTATTGCATTGGGTATTCCTGGCACTATGTTGGCGCATACGGGGCAAGATAAACGAAGAGTGGGGATCATCGGGCTGGATACATCGCACAGCGTGGCCTTTACCAAGTTTCTCAACGGTCCGGGTGCCGGCGCTGCTTATTTCGGATACAAAGTGGTGGCTGCATACCCCTGGGGCAGCAAGACCATCAAAACCAGTTATGATCGTATTCCCGAGTATACCGAACAGGTGAGATCTTTTGGCGTGGAGATCGTTGACTCTATCGCTGCTTTATTGAGCAAGGTTGATGTAGTATTACTCGAAACCAACGACGGCCAGCCACACCTGGAACAGGCGATGCAGGTGTTTAAAGCAGGAAAGCCCGTGTTCATTGATAAGCCGATAGCCGCTTCCATGAAAGATGTTGTGGCCATCTATGCCGCTGCAGAGAAATATAAGGTGCCCGTTTTTTCATCGTCTTCCCTGCGATATACCACCGGTGTGGTCAACATGTTGGAGCAGGATACAGCCGGAAAAGTGTTTGGTGCCGATTGTTTTAGTCCGATGAATACCGAGCCTTCGCATCCCGATCTGTTCTGGTACGGCATCCATGGTGTGGAGTATTTGTACACCGTGATGGGCCCCGGTTGCAAGCATGTCACCAGGATGGCCATGGAGGGCAATGATGTTACCGTTGGCATTTGGAACGATGGGCGCGTTGGAACGTTCAGGGGCATCAAGTCGGGCAAGCAGGACTATGGCGGTACGGTGTTTGGTGAAAAAGGCGTGGTGCAGTTGGGAACGTATACAGGGTACGAACTCTTATTAAAAAAGATCTGCGAATTCTTCCAATCCGGAAAGGCGCCGGTATCGCCCAAAGAAACGCTGGAGATCTATGCATTTATGGAAGCCGCGGAACGAAGCAAAAAACGGGGTGGTGTTTCCGTATCGCTCAGCGAAGTGATGAAGTAGGGCTTATCGTGCCCCTTCATGCCTAATCACATTTGCCGGGATTTAGTTTTGATGGCCGGTTGATCGCCAGAGTATATCAAGGAGCCCGCGTTAAGGAGACGCTCATCATCCCAACCTGCCCGGACTCAAGAACCCGATGGGTAATGCTGTTTTTCCATACATGGCCAGATCGGCCATGATTTCACCCACTACAGGAACGAATTTGAATCCATGGCCGCTGAAGCCCCAGGCCACGCATACGCGATCTTCAAATCCGGGCATGTTTCCTATCACAAAATGTTCATCGGGAGAGTTGGAATAAAGACAAACCTTTGAGGTGTCTGTTTTCCCTGCTCCCGCGGGAAGATAGGTTTCCATGAATTTGTGTAAATGCCCGGTGTCGGCATCGGTTATCGTTCTGTTCACCTGATCTGCGTCGGTAGAATCAGCAGGAAAATGATAAGCCAGTTTCAGCGCGCCGGGATGTTCCGGAAGGATAGGAAATCCATAGTATGAACCCCCGCTATCATCTGTTGCGATCATCCAGCAAGGAAATTTGTCGGCCGAAAAAAGCGAGGGATCTGAGGGCTTTAACCAGGTGATCACCTGCCTGGTGACGTTAAGGTGTTGGGCGATCCCTGGGATCAATTTGGCAGACCATGCCCCGGCTGTGATCACTATTTTCTTGCAGAGATATTCGCCGGAACTGGTGCTAACGATTACGCCCAGCTCTTCTACTTTCCAGTTTTTCACCGTTTCTCCTTCATGAATGGCGGCGCCCAGGGCTTTAGATTCTTTAACGAAAGCGCGTATGGTGTGTTCAGGTTCCACATATCCCGCATCCGGTTCAAAAAGCGTTTCATAATCTGCCGGCAGATCAAACGGTGAAGCAACATGCTGTTGAAGGGGGACTTTGTACAAAGATGCCGCGTGTTTGATGTTCTCCAGCAATGAATGGCCTTTTGGGGCAGCGTAGAACAGCCCCGTACGATGGTAAAGAGTCTGGCCACTCCGTTCGCTGATCTCGGCCCAGTTCTCATAGGCCCTCATCAGCAGCGGGATATAGTTGGGGTGCTCAAAATAGGCCTTGCGGATGATCCGGCTTTCTCCGGCATGAGAACCGTACTCGTGGGGCGTAGAGAACTGTTCCAGCCCGAGGACCGACTTTCCCCTTTTGGCAAGCTGGTAACAGGTGGCAGACCCCATCGATCCCACGCCGATCACGATATAATCATATGTTTGGATCATCGTTCCATGAAAATAAGCAATTGGTACATTGGTCTGATTGACTATTATTGGCACTCAATTTCGCGTATGAGATTTTTTTTCATTAACCATTTTGGC
Source organism: Chitinophagaceae bacterium (assembly GCA_040404005.1). Taxonomy (GTDB): domain Bacteria; phylum Bacteroidota; class Bacteroidia; order Chitinophagales; family Chitinophagaceae; genus Pollutibacter. Next base: position 93,990 of record JBBAJO010000007.1, on the reverse strand, counting down.
ATGCTCAGATTTTTAAGCCTGATTATTTTTTTATTGTTCACTTCGCTGTCCAATGCCCAGCAAAAAGCGACTCCCTGGCCCGCTGATATAAAAGCTTTTGGGAAAGATTGGCTCGTGCATCCGATCGATATCAAGGCCGATGTATACATCAGTAAAGATGGGAAAGACATCATCCTGTACAATGGTCTCGTGAAAAGGGTATTCAGGATAAAACCCAACGTGGCTTGTACAGAATACACCAACCTCGCGAATGGACAGCAGTTGCTTCGTGCCGTGAAGCCGGAAGCCGTGATCATGATCAATGGGGAAGACCGCAACGTGGGGGGATTATACGGGCAGAAGGAGAAGGCATATCTGCTGAACGAATGGGTGGATAAGATGACTTCGCGGGAAAGCGACATGCAGTTTGTAGGATACGAGATCAGTGCTATCCAGGATCATATTACATGGAAATCCGTAGGGTGGACGGCCAATAAAAAATCATCCACTGGTAAGTTGCTGACTTTCCGCTATGCAGATCCACGAACCAAAGACTTGTTTGTAGCCGTGCATTATGAAATACACGATGGATTGCCTTTGATCGTAAAATATGTGAGCATGGAAAACAAGGGGAGTGGGGCAGTTAAAATAGACCGGGTGAAGAATGAGATCCTTGACCTGGTGGAAGAAGAAAGCGCGGTAGTAGGCAGTCTGGCCCAGATGAAAACGCAACAGGGTATTTATGTGGAGACCAATTATGCATTTAATAACGCGATGCGTTATCAGATCAGTGACCAGACCACCCATTGGAAGATAGACAGTAGCTACACCTCGCAGGTGAATTATAATTATCAAACGCCTTGTGTACTTGAAGTGTATCCGGATAAAGCGCCGGGGATTGAATTGAAGCCTGGAGAGCGTTTTCAATCTGTGAGAACCTATGAGCTATTGATGGATAGTTACGACCGTGAGCGCCGCGGTTTGTTTGTCAGAAAAATGTATAACAAGGTTGCGCCCTGGACCAGTTCCAATCCCATCTTCATGCACCTGGTTAGCAGTAACGATGACGAAGTGATCAAGGCCATCAACCAGTGCGATTCAACGGGCTATGAAGCCCTGATTTTGAGTTTCGGATCGCACCTGGACATGGAGAATCTCTCTGATGCGAATTTGCAGCGCTGGAAGAAGCTGGCGGATTACGCGCACAGCAAGGGCCTGATGATCGGGGGATATTCATTGTTCAGTTCACGCAGGATCAGCGAGGAAGATGATGTGATCAACCCGGCTACGGGTAAAACGGGCGGTGCGTTCTTCGGTAATGCGCCTTGCTTTGGTAGTAAGTGGGGACTGGCCTACCGCGATAAGATCAAGAGTTTCTTCACCTATACGGGATTCAATATTTGGGAGAATGATGGTCCTTATCCCGGCGATCTTTGCGCGTCCACTTCGCATCCGGGGCATAAAGGACTTGATGATTCACAGTGGCGGCAGATGGAGATGCAGAAAGATCTGTATCGATGGCTGAATGAGAAGGGGGTTTACATCAATGCGCCGGATTGGTATTTTTTAGATGGTACGCACAAGATCGGCATCGGCTACCGGGAGGTGAATTTTTCATTACCGCGTGAAAACCAGATGATCCTGAACCGGCAGAATATATTCGACGGCACCTGGGAGAAAACGCCTTCTATGGGCTGGGGTTTTGTACCGTTGGTGAAGTACCAGGGTGGCGGGCCGGAAGCAGTGCTTGAGCCATTGTCGGAGCATCTGAAAGATTACGAGCAATTGATGATGCAGTACTATGGAGCGGGTGTACAAGCCTGTTACCGCGGTCCGAGGTTATACGATACGGAGCAGACGCGGCAAACCGTGGTGAAGGTGATCAACTGGTATAAAAAGTATCGCGAGATACTCAACGCGGATCTCATTCACCTGAGAAGGGCCGATGGCCGGGATTGGGATGGCTGGCTGCACGCTTCGCCGGGACTGAAGCAAAAAGGTTTGATGATGTTGTTCAATCCAACCGGGCAGGAAATCCGGAAAGAGATCGCTGTTCCTCTGTATTATACGGGCAAGACCACCACGGTAAAGATCAGGGAGAAAGAGGGCGTTGCAGCGGCTTATTCACTGGATCGAAACTACACAGTAATGGTGCCTGTAGTGTTGAAGCCATATTCATATTCATGGTGGGTGATGGAGTAGGGTTCCCTTATGGCCCTTCCCCTGGTTCCGGAACTTCAAAAGGCGGCGGGGTTTCAAACGGGTCCTCGTCCGGAATAATATCTGGTATTTCCTCGGGACTAATCGGGATCGATGGTTCTTCCTCAGGTTTCACAATGGGATCTGTTGGTCTGGGAATTTCTGGTTCGGGTGTTGGTCTTTTTTTGGGAGTCATGGTCAAGGTTTTTTATACCCCAAATGGGTAGGCCTCTGGCATTTCTGTACGATGCGACTGAATGTGCATCGGGAACAAAGCATTTGAACGCGTCTTCCGCAATACTCATTAAGGCGGGATCTTTTTTGTCGCGCTAATCCATAATGCTCTCCATAGTCTATATAGGTCCAGTCCATAGAAACCCACTTTGCTTTGACGCTGCTTTTTATCTTTACAACCCTTTAGCCAAGTTGGCAAGAGCCACCATTTCCCAATTGGCCCACATCCAGGTTGGCCACCGGTCAAAATGGGCAAGAATTTCATACGCTGTAGTGTTGACCGACTCATAACCATATCCTTTTCTTGCGCCTCCGTATCTTTTATTGAGTACTGCCGCATAGATACGTTTTGAAGGGGTAAAACACGAATTTCCTATAATCTGATGCCCAAAAGAATGAGAACGGTCATATCTACTGTTAAGCTTTATACAAAGCGGAGGCAGAGATCCCGTGAGACACAAGGGCATTCCAAAAACCGGTATTCCGTATCATGTTTGTAAAAACTTTTTTATCTTACCCACAACAGCCTGATTAGCCGAACTTGTTTTAACCTTAGAACCAATCACCGTATGCAACATGAATATGCGATTGAAACGCATAACCTGAGCTATTCATTTTCGAAAACTGACAAGGTGATCGATAGCCTTAGCCTTCAGGTCCCCACCGGATCCATATACGGATTTTTGGGGCCGAATGGAGCCGGCAAAACAACCACCATGAAATTGCTCTGTGGTATGTTGCCCGGCAAGCACAGCGATATCTCCCTGCTTGGCAAGCCTCTGGACCGTTGTATGCCGGAAGTGTTCGCAGAAGTGGGAACACTGATCGAAATGCCTTCTTTGTATCTCAATCTTACGGCTTACGACAACCTCAGGCATCTATGTATATTAAAGGGGCACAACAACTCGTTGATCAACCCAATCTTGGAAACCGTGGGCCTGGCGCATACGGGGAAAAAATTGGCTAAAGCTTTTTCATTGGGGATGAAGCAACGATTAGGCATTGCCACGGCCATCATCCATAAGCCCAAATTGCTCATGTTGGATGAGCCGGTAAACGGCCTTGATCCCGCTGGTATTGTGGAGATCCGAAACCTGCTCATCAGGCTGAAGGAGGAACACGGCATCACCGTTTTTATTTCAAGTCACATGCTGTCTGAAATTGAAAAAACCTGCGATCATATTGGCATTATCCATCGTGGTAAACTTCGCTATCAGGGAACCATGGAGGGCCTGACAAACCGCCCGGGATTGTCGAAGGAAGTACAGTTCATCGTGGAAGATGCACCCGTTGCTGCAGAGAGGCTACTTCCAGTTTTCCCAGGCATCAGGGTATTGAACAACCGCGCTATTCAAATCAATATTGATGAAGATGTTCAGGTGTCTGATATCAACAGAAAACTGGTTGAACTGTCGATCCCCGTGGAAGGCATCGAAGTGAAGAAGGGACTGGAAGAATGGTTCATGAATATGACTAACGAGAAATGACGGCTATGGAGATCATCACAAACAGCATAAGAGCTTTTAAGGCAGAATGGATCAAACTCAAGGGAACGGGTATCTGGTGGATCATCATTATTGGGTCGGCGCTCATACCAGTGATTTCAGCGGGCTATGAACTGATGTATGGAACTGAGAAGCCTGCAAGCGGTGCAGATCCCTGGGAAAATGTCATACAATCGAATGTCAATGGTTTTATTTTTCTTTTTTTATTGATATGCATTCTGATCATCGTAAGGCTTTGCCAAACAGAACACCGGAGCCAGGGCTGGAAACTGATAGAAACACAGCCCATCCATCGCGCTCATCTTTACATTGGGAAGTTCAAAATGGCGATGGCATTATCACTCGCGTGCCTGCTGTTCTATGTTTTTTTGAACATCGCCTTGATCTACCTGGTGGCCGTTGTACGGCAGGATGAAAACTATCTGAGCAGTACAATTCCCGTTGGCCCTATCCTGGTGTATGTATGTAGGGTTTGGATATCGGCATGGGGCCTGATGGCCATCCAATATTTTGTTTCGATCTGGCTGACCAATTTCGTTGGTCCGTTTATGATAGGCTTTGTGCTGGTCATTGCTGCAGGCATAACAGGTGCATTGCAGATGGGCGAATGGAATCCCTATGGATCGCCCGGCATGTCGAGCGACCATTTTAAGGCAGGGGTAAGTGGAGGATGGATGCTTCACAACGAAAAGCTCAGCATAGCCTGGATGCTGTTATTCCTGTGGTTAGGGTATCAGTACTATTTCTACAGGAGCTGGAAATATGCCGTGCAAGGCGGCAAGCAGCTCATTAAAATAGGTGTTGCCGCTGCTGTTTTTGCCGTTGCATTTTATTTTATTGAAACGCCGGTCACACTCGACCGTCATAGCCGGACAGTCATTTCGGGCGAAATGAAAGACCCCGACAGCTCCATCACAAAAGTGGTCCTGTTTAACAGTGAGACCAGGGATACACTGATTGATATTCCATTTGAGAACGGATCCTTTCATGGGGTTTACGAAGGGGAACCACTTAAAGCCGGTGACTATGTGATCGTGGCTGGGAATAATGGTACCGAGGTCTATATGGGAGATAAAGACAGTATCCATATCCGTTGGGGAGCCAAATTAATGACGAACAGGGGTAGGCCAATAATCACTGGAACGCGGCAAGCTGAAAACGCCTTGAATCAGCGGGATGATGGGTACGGATTCAACATGGATAATATGCAAAATTATAAACCAGCTGAGTTTGCGGATCTGGTGTTGGAAAGCTGGCAGAGGGAGATGAAAACAATCGACCGTTTCAAAACTACGGATAATATCAGGCCGTCGGAAGACTTCATCAGTATGAAAAAGAAGCGCGCAACACTATCATACCTCGAGCAGGTGAAAGTAGAGTATCCGAAGATGTATGCCATGTATTACCCGGGTAAGAAACTGGAGTATCCAAAAACGCTGGATACCCTGTTGCATGCCGTTGGGGACGAAGAGATCAGTTTGTTGGGATATGCTGATTACCTCGACTATTTGGATAAGGACCTTAGATACCAGGCAAAGATCAGGGATCTGAGTTTCGATAGTAGTTACTTTGATCAGATCGTGAATAGCAACAAGCCGGTCGAAGTGCGTAACGCTATGTTGTATCATGGCATGAAAGGCATGATTGGTAACTATGGGGACAGCGTAAAGAGAAGCCAGATGTACAATAAGTACATTGGCTTCGAGAAAGATCCTTCACTTGCGCAAAAGTTGGCAGCAAGATTGGCTCTCGAAAACTCTATGTCCGTAGGAATGCCCGCCCCGCTGTTTGAGTCGGAGTCTTTGGCAGGGAATAAGATGAATTGGAAAGATTTTAAAGGGAAATACATCGTCGTTGACGTATGGGCCACCTGGTGCGGTCCTTGTAAGCAGGAAGATCCTTTCTTCCAGCGGTATGCAGACATGTACGCCAGTGACAGGATGGCCTTTGTAGCGGTCTCGATTGATGATGGCGACAATCTGTACAAATGGCAATATGAGGCGGGGGCTAAGTCGAAACGCGTGGTCCAGGTGAGGGCTACTAATAAAAACTCTTTCATGGGCGCCTATGGTATTGAATCCATTCCCCGCTACATGCTCATTGATCCGGAAGGGCGTTTTGCAGCTACGAGTTTGCCTCGGCCGTCGGACCGACTATTTGAAGATTACTTGCTGAGGGTGAGTGGGGGCAAATAATATTTTCACAACGAATAGCTTTATATTTAGAGTCATCTACATGTAAAGCCATGACCACACGCCGCTCATTCATTCAAAAGTTCACCGCGCCATTACTGGCCGTTCCTTTTTTATCCGGAAATGAGTTTCCCCTGCCCTTAGAAAACCAGGGACCCGTTCTGCGCGTGGCAATCATGGGGCTGGGTGGTTATGGTACAAGAGTGGCCGAGGCCATGAAGACGAGCACCAGGGCTAAACTGGTGGGCGTCATCAGTGGAACACCTTCCAAGATCAAAGACTGGCAAACGAAATTCGGGATCCCCGAAAAGAATTGCTATAACTACCAGAATTTCGACGAGATCAGAAAGAACCCCGATATTGACGCGGTCTATGTGATCACACCCAATGCCCTGCATAAAGACCAGACGATCCGTGTGGCCAAGGCCGGTAAACACGTGATCTGCGAGAAGCCAATGGCCGTCAACGCAAAAGATGCACAGGATATGGTAGATGCCTGCGCCAGTGCGAACGTGAAGCTGCTCATCGGCTACCGCATGCACTTCGAACCCAAAACCCTCGAGATCATCCGCATGCGCAATGCAGGTGAACTGGGTAACATCATGTTCTTCCAGGGACTTACCGGTTTCAGAATAGGAGATCCCACGCAATGGCGCTTGAACAAGCAACTGGCCGGTGGCGGGTCCATGATGGACATTGGCATATATTCGGTTAACGGTGCCCGTTATATGGTGGGGGAAGATCCGATCTGGGTGACCGCGCAGGAAGTGAAGACAGATTTCGAAAAATTTAAAGAGGGGGTAGACGAAACCATTACCTATCAGATGGGATTTCCATCGGGTGCGGTGGCTTCCTGCCTTTCGACCTATAGCATGAATAACCTCGACAAGTTCTTCCTGAATGGCTCTAAAGGCTTTGCAGAAATGCAACCCTCCACTGGTTACGGCCCCATAAAAGGCCGTACCCATCTCGGCGAATTAACCCATCCGCACGTCACTCACCAAACCGTGCAAATGGATGAAATGGCCGCCATCATCCTCGATGGGAAAAAACCCATCGTACCCGTTGATGGGGCGGAAGGCGTGAAAGACATGAAGATCATCGATGCGATCTTCCAGGCGGTAAGAACGGGTAAGAAAGTGATGCTTAAAATTTGACATCACGGGCAGGGCAGCTTACCGCTTTTCAAGAAAATCAAGACTCAACAACGTATGAAAAAATATTTTCTGTTATTATTTATGTTGCCTGCTATGGCCCAGGGCCAAACGATGGCAACGCCCGACGAACTCATCAAACAAGTAGAAAATTCCCTCACGCCTTCAGTGATCTATGGAGATTCGCTGGCAAATGGAAACATCCTGCAGCGCATGGCCGACCTTAAAGTGAAAGGTGTCAGTATCGCCGTGATCAGGGACTACAAAATAGATTGGGCAAAGGCCTATGGTTGGGCCGACTCTTTGGAAGGCAGGGAAGCAACCACAAACACAAGGTTTCAGGCGGCTTCGATAAGTAAGTCGTTAAACAGCTTAGGCTTACTCAGGCTGGTGCAGGATAAAAAAATTGATCCTGAAGCAGACATCAACAACTACTTGCGCACCTGGAAGTTTCCGTACGACACAGCGGCCCACGATAAGAAAATCAATGTGTATCAGTTGCTAAGTCATACTGCCGGACTTGACATACATGGGTTCCCCGGCTACAACAGATCCGCATCCATCCCGAATGTTTACCAGATTCTAAAAGGTGAAAAACCTGCTAATACAAACAAGGTGAGATCCCTTTTTGAGCCCGGGCTCAAGTACAAATATTCCGGCGGTGGTACAACACTGACCCAGTTATTGATCACCGATGTTGCCCTGATGAGGTATGCTGATTACATGCAACTCGAAGTGCTGTCGCCACTGGGGATGACCAACAGTTCTTACAACCAGCCCCCGACGGATACCACGGTACTCGCTTCCGGGCACGAAAGTGATGGCACAAGGATAGAAGGGAAGTTCCATGTCTACCCGGAGCAGGCAGCTGCCGGACTGTGGACTACGCCAACAGACCTCGCCAAGTATATCATCGAGTGCCAGAAAGCACTGGCCGGAAAGTCAAGAAAATTGTCCCAGGAGCTGATGGTCCGTCGAATGACACCTTATATCGATTCAAACGCCGCATTGGGTGTGTTCATCACTAAGAAAGGCGACCGGACATATTTTAATCATAACGGCAGCAATGCCGGATTCCTTTGTGCATCTTATGGCAGCATGGAGGGCGGAAATGGCCTGGTGATCATGACGAATGGAGAGAATTTTTCGATCATTGAAGAGCTCACCAACAGTGTGGCTAGGGTGTATGGCTGGAAAGATTTTTTCAAGCCTGAGTTCAAGAAGGTAATCAAGCTGTCAACAGAGGAAATGGACCGGTTCGCAGGAAGTTTTAAATTGCAGACAGACACCCTGATCATCACCCGATGCGGTGAAGAACTTTGTATTCGTCAAGCTGCCCAGGGAGAGCCGGGTTTTAAAATGCTGTTTACAAGTGCTGATGAATTCAGTATTACTGAAGTGCCTTCCGCAGTGTTCAAAGCGGTGCGCAATGAACAGGGTTTGGTGGAAACCCTGGAATTTCGTCAGAACGGACTTACGATACCTTGTCCGAGGATTAAGGTGCAATAATAAAAACATGACCGATGAGAGCCAACTTATTTCTGATCGCATTGATGTTTTTCGTAGCAACCGTCACGGCCCAGACGAGTAAAAGCCAAAGACCCAATATCGTCATCTTCCTGGTGGACGACATGGGTTGGCAGGATACTTCAGTTCCTTTCTGGTCACAAACCACAACGCTGAATAAGCGCTACCGAACGCCCAACATGGAGCGGCTGGCAGCATCGGGCGTAAAGATGACCAATGCCTATGCAACACCGGTTTGCACCCCTACGCGTGTAAGTATGCTGACCGGTATGAACGCTGCGCACCATCATGTAACCAACTGGACATCCCCGGTCAGGAATAACAATACAGATGCCCAGGACGACCAGATGGCACCCGCTACCTGGAATATAAACGGCTTGAGCCATGTGGCTGGTGTTCCCGGTACGGTGCACGCTACGCCATTTCCGGCACTTTTAAAAGATGCGGGCTATTTCACCATCCATGTAGGAAAAGCCCATTGGGGCTCCAGCGGTACCCCGGGTTCCAATCCATATAACCTCGGATTTATGGTGAATGTGGCCGGGCATGCTGCAGGTCACCCGCAGTCGTTTCTCAGCGAAGACAATTATGGCAATGTGCCGCTAAAGCCCACCATTCAGGCCGTTCCTGACTTGCAGGAATACCACGGAACCGGAACTTTTCTTACAGAAGCTCTGACACTCGAAGCCCTGAAGGCACTCGACGCGCCCATCAAAAACAAACAACCCTTCTTTTTACATCTTTCTCACTACGCCGTCCATGTACCCATCATGGCCGACCCCCGTTTTCTGCAAAAATACCTGGACGCGGGCCTGGATACCATCGAAGCAAAATATGCCACACTGGTAGAGGGAATGGATAAAAGCCTGGGTGACCTGATGAACTACCTCGAGCAAAAGAAAGTGGATCAAAACACCGTGATCATCTTCCTCAGTGATAACGGCGGTCTAAGTACAAAGCCATCGAGAGGAGGCATCGCTCACACCCAGAATCTCCCGTTGAAAGCAGGTAAGGGCTCCATGTATGAAGGGGGGATTCGCAATCCCATGATCGTGAAATGGCCAGGTGTGGTAAAACCCGGCACCATTAACCCCCACCAGGTGATCGTAGACGATCTCCTGCCCACAGTATTAGAAATGGCGCAGCTCAAGAATTATAAAACGCTTCAGACCGTTGACGGAAGAAGTTTTGTGTCTTTGCTGAAGAAGCCTGATATGGCGATCGCCGAACGAGAACTGATCTGGCATTACCCGGATAAATGGATCGCCAATGATGGCCCGGGGATCAATTACAAAAGTGCGATTCGCAAAGGCGACTGGAAATTGATTTACCACATGAGAACCGGGAAGAAAGAATTGTACAATTTGAAAGATGATATCGGCGAGTTGAATGATCTCGCAACGGCCCATCCCGATAAACTGAAAGCCCTATCCAACGCTTTGTCCAATCAGCTTAGGAAATGGGATGCGCCGATGCCGGGGATGAAATCGACAGGGAAACCCGTTCCGTGGCCGGATGAACTATAATTTCTTTACGATATTGTTGATCATCGCCTTCCAAAACGAGATCATAATTTATTCACGATGTTATTGATCATCCCCGTGAAAATGAAATAGTGAAAGGGGAGAAGACTGTACCAGTATAACCTGCCCCACAAACCTTTAGGCCTGAACGTGGCCTCTTGGGTCAGATACCATTTCTTATTGTCTTCCACGATCTTGAATTCCAGCCAGGCCTCGCCCGGTAATTTCATTTCCGCGTACAGCAAGAGTCTTTTTTGCGCTTTATCAGCGATCAGAACCCGCCAAAAATCCAACGCGTCGCCGGGATCGATCGTGTTGATATTTGTCCTTCCCCTTCTCAGTCCTACACCACCCACCAGCTTATCTAAAAAGCCCCGGATTCGCCAAAGCCGGTTCGCATAATACCAGCCCTTCGCGCCGCCGATGCTCCATATATTGTTTAACACCTGTTCATGGGTATCGGGAAGTTCCCTTCGCTTCAAATCTTTAAAACACCCGAAGCTGGGTACATTGATGTATTTCATCATCTCCTGGGGCGTATTGCTGCTGATAAAAGCATCCTTCCAACTGGAACCCACCAGATTCTGTTCGATTTTTGCAAAAGCCATTTGCACGGCCTGGCGATAGGGGATGAGTTCGATATGTAGTGTTGCTGCCAGATCATTTGGCCTGCATACTACATCAACCTTCATACTATTGACCAGATTGATCGCTAAAGGATAGGATGTCGAGGTAACAAAATATAACCAGTAAGACGATAGTTTGGGCGTCATGACGGGAACAGTCCAAATGGTCCTTTTCAGTTTTCTTTCTTTCGCAAATTGCAGGAGCATCTCTTTATAGGTAAGCACTTCGGGACCGCCAATATCAAAGCTTTGTTCAAAGCTGTCTTCGCGCCCCAAAACGCCCGTGAGAAATTGAATAACATTTCTTACCGCTATAGGTTGGCATCTGGTGTTCAGCCATTTTGGCGTGATCATGATGGGCAGCTTTTCAACCAGGTCCCTGATGATCTCAAAGGAGGCACTGCCCGAACCTACAATGATACCGGCCCGTAGTACAGTTAATGGAATTTTCCCTTCGTTTAAAATCTCTTCCACCTGCAAACGAGAGAATAAATGCTTCGAAAGATTTTCCGCATTGACAATTCCGCTTAAATAGATAATCTGTTTCGCTTCTGTTGCTTCAATCTGCTTCAAAAAATTCCTCGCACAGATGGCTTCCGCCTCATCAAAACTGCCGGTATCGCTGCTCATGGAATGGATCAGGTAATAGGCAACGTCAATGCCTGTCGGCAGGTGTGCCGAACCCGGGTTCAGAAAATCCATCTCTACAATAAGAAGCCGTTCGTGCGCATGTTCTGATTCGAAACGGGCTTTGTTCCTGACACAGCAATACAAGGTGTGTCCCTGTTCCAACAGCACAGGAATCAGGCGTTGCCCGATGTAGCCATTTGCCCCTGTGATTAATATGCGCATGTTTAAATATAACAGTATCCTGGCTTCATTGTTCCGCCCTGGCCAACCCTAGATTCATTATATTTAATCATGTCGATCAACAGAAGAAAATTCATAGGGCTCTCTGCATTAACCACAGGCGCCTTCTCGATCCCCGGCCAGGTGCACGCTGAAAGCGATATGCCCCACGCCATACGTGGGCTGTCTCCCATGACGGAGGGTATTGTTCCCATCACGGTGGAAGAACGCAAGCAACGCATTCAGAAAGCCCAGCGGCTGATGGAAGAGCAGAAGATCGATGCCGTTTTCATGGAGGGCACGGCGTCCTGTTTTTATTACACCGGCATGCGCTGGGGGCAGAGCGAGCGAACATTCGGACTCGTCATTCCCTCCCGCGGCGCAGTGGCATATGTATGCGCTAAGTTTGAAGAAGGCCGTGCGCGTGAACTGATCAATCCCGCCTTTGGCGATGACGTGAGATGCTGGGAAGAGGAGGAGAGTCCTTTTGCCCTCATTGCAGGCATTGTGAAAGATCGGGGCGCTCGATTCAGGCGCATCGGGATCGAAGAGCGTGTTCGTTTTTTTATTGCCGAGGGGATACGGAAAGAGGCTACTGGTTTTCAATTGCTTGATGCTACACCTGTTACCGCAGGATGCAGGATGTATAAGAGTGACGCGGAGATCGCACTCATGGCATATTCAAATGACGTAACCATCGCCGCATATAAAGCTGCTTTCGCCACCATCCAGCCAGGGATGTCGCAGGCCGAATTCAGTGGGAATATATCCAAAGCTTTCAGCAAACTGGGCTATAACGGCGGGGCCATGGTGCTGGTGGGGAAATATACCGCCATCCCGCATGGCACCATCGTTCCCCAGACCATCAAAGAAGGCGATGTGATTCTGGTAGATGGCGGAACCTCAGTTGAAGGCTATGCTTCGGATATTACGAGAACTTTTGTGGTGGGTAAGCCGTCAGCACGACAAACAGAGATCTGGAATCTGGAGAAGAAGGCTCAGGATGCGGCGTTCGAGGCATGCCGGATCGGCGCTACCTGCGAATCCGTTGATGCGGCTGCCAGAGCAGTCATCGAAGGCGCTGGGTTCGGGAAAAGCTATAAGCTCCCGGGGTTGCCACACAGAACGGGCCACGGCATAGGACTTGAAGGGCACGAGTGGACCAATTTTGTAAAGGGTAATAAAACAAAACTCGTCACTGGAATGTGTTTCAGTGACGAGCCTACTATAGCCATCCCCGGTGAATTCGGGATCAGGCTGGAAGATTGTTTGTATATGACCGAAGCGGGACCGAAATTCTTTACAAAGCAAAGTAGTTCTATAGAGCAGCCATTTGGTTGAGCAGCTCTTCTTCTTCCTCTGTGGTTCCGATCTTGTCTTCATTTACCGTAATGTGAAAGCAAGCCTGCATTCTTTCGAATTTCACGAAACAAGCTTCTTTATCTCTCATGTCCATCAGGGCATCGATCAGCACATCCAGATTCTTCTGGGAATGTTTCTGGTCATTCCCGAAGCGCACCCATGAGATGTCAATGGTGGTGCCAAATAAATGGGCACTTTCCTTGACCGCATTAGAGTTCACCCGGGTGAGTTTTGCTACGGTCTCCTTGGTTCTGGTAGCACTGGTGATGATGAATGGCAAAGCGGCGATTCCTTTTTCCTTGCATTTTTCCTGGTAAGACAGGCCGAGCTCTTCGATAAACCGAAGGGCCTTTACGGTTACGTAAGGGTAAGAGTAGTTCATCTTACTCACCAGGTATCCGTTACCGGAATTCAACTTGACGAGGGTGTTTGATGATACATACTTCTTCAGCACGGCAAGGTTCTTGGCCGGCGCTTTCAGGGAGCTGTTTTTTGCCACTTCCTTGTGCTTTGCAGGACTGTCGTCAAACGTTTTGCAAGAAGGGCAGGCTCCGTTTTCAGGAGTTGAGAAACTGAGCAATGCAGGTATCGCAAAAGCGATAGCGGCATATTTGATTGGATTCTTGGTCATGATCACAGGTTTTGAATACTTTAATAACGGATTACAGGTACAAATATTATCCATTAAATCCAGCTATACAACCGTATTTACCCTCGTAGAAATACGATTTAGCGCCTTGACCTGAATACCCAGGGCGCAATCGGTTCATTATCAGCCCAAAGCCCGGCCCTATTTTTTTTGGCATGATCTTCATCATCGGCCATTTTTTTGTCTTTCGAATACTTTTTGAAGTGCCAGGCATAGCCTGCCCGGATCATAGCCCGGCTTAAATTCAAATCCCCATCGGTAAATGAATCGGCGATAAGGCGTTTATTCCTGTCGTAACTGATGGGGACAATTTTTACCGTTTTTCCAAAGCAAAGACTACCGAGATGGTCTTTTGACTTTGTACCAAAGGGCTGTTTTTTCTCTGGTGCATCAATGCCATTCATCCTGATCCGGATGGTTTTTTTCCCGGATGTAAGCACATCATATGTATCGCCATCTACGATCTTGATAACCGTGCCGTTGAAAGGAGCGGGCAGGGGATCGGGTGCGCGCATTGCATCCAGGCGTGTTAGAAAACTTACTGGGGATAAAGACTTCGCCTCAAGTATTGGTAAACGTATCAACAGTAAAAATGCAAGGATCTTTACTGGCATATTCCGTTTTGTTTTCGTAAGAATCCCGCGATCATTTTTTCGTGGTAAGCGGGTTGCTGTGATTTGAAGATCTCCGCATGTTTTACGTCCATCTCACCTAACCATTTACACCAGTATTTCTGCATTATATCAAAGTCCTGCGGGTAAGCTTCTTCAGGCCTGCATTCAAGTACCAGTACTTCAAGGTTGCTTAGTGATGTAGTCGCAGGCATCAGTCCATAATCTTTCTCGTCAAACTCACTTGCAAGCACATTTGGATTTCGGAATTTCGAGAAATGCGGCGTACCTCTTTCGATATAATTGTACCTGTTCGAATTGGGTTGTTGTTGTTTTCCATTTTCGTAGTACATATAACCATCTGTCAGTATCACCAGGATATTTCTGTAGCTGCTGTCGGGCTCCACACATTTTACCCGCGCCTCATCTTTCATGAAACGCCAGATATCTGATCCAGGGTATGAGCTTTTTGCCTGCGCCATCGAGTAAATATCGTTCAATCCATTTGTAAAATTCGAATCCAGTTGCTGATAGCGCTGCTTGTTGAGTTTGGCCTGCCCTATATCTGTAGAGCCCACCCAGGATATAGAAAGATTGCGGGCAATATCCCTGATCTCTTTATTTGATGGCTCGGGATGAAAGTACACCGAGAACCTGGCCTTTGACTTAAAGGCCCCGTGGGCGGCCACATTTTTTTTGATGGCTGAAGACAGCACATGGATGATGCTGATATCCCGCTCGGCCTGAGCCGGCTGTCTTTCATCCCGGGAGCTGTTGATGCGATCTGACAGGTCGATCAGCACGGTGATGTTCAGGTCTTTTTCGGGCTGGGCAGTAAGCAGTGGATAGGGATCGGTTTTGGCAGATGGATGCACAGGAGTGTTTTCGCCTCCGCACGCAGTGGTCATAACAATCAGCGCAAAGATGAACAGGTTACGCATGTTCATGATGGGGTTGGTTTTTTAGTCCGTTTAGAAAGTGATGGACAGTTTTTCTGGTTTCAGCACGAAGCCCATCTTTATGTGATGCACTGGCCATCAGGCCACCTTCGATGAATTGCATCCAGCCGCTCATGAAATGGTAGATGATATACTCTACATCCCGGGGCCTGAAGAAAACTGCGTTAAGTTCGTTTTCCGAAAGTGCTTTGTCCCGCTCTTTGGTATGCAGCGTTTTACCAATGGCATCTGCTTCTTCGTTAAGCTTGCTGATCTCTTTGTCGATGTCCAGGGTTTCTTTTTCACGCACGCGGATGTGTTCGCCTGCATGATCCAGTTTGCGATTATCCGTCATGAATTTTTCGAACAGGAATCCCCAGATCAGGTAAGTCACAAAACCGGCGAAAATGATGAGCCAGAAGTTGATGTCGCCAAAGGCCATCTGGAAGCTATAGGGCCGAATATTTTCCAGGCTGTTCAATGCCTGCAGATCATAGATCTTTTTCACGATCTCGAAGGCGATGATATAGTCAAATGCAAAGGTGACGAGGATTAGCAGGCCGAGTTTGATCCATTTGGAGAAATGTCTTTCTTCCAGAAATTTATGCATGAGGATACCCAGGCCGAGGAAGATGAAGGGCATGGTGATCACCAGCACCAGTGACGGCGCGCCTTTTTCCCATGCGTTTGTTATTGCGCGCGGATCGAAGATGGAATTGGCCACGTTGATATTGTTTGCCGTGAATTGACGGAAGAATGCGGAATAGGAGGCCGATGTATAAAAGATCCAGAGATAAACCGTGAGCAGTATCAGGATCATGCCTGTCAGCACCATGCCGAGTTTGCCGGGCTTTTCGCGATAATGGTCCGGGTTTCTCCGGATCTCGCTGATCTCCGTTTTGATGTCCTTTATTTTCTTTTCCAGTGCGGGGATCTTTTCCGTCCTGATCCTGGTTTCCTGCTCCCCGTTCTTTTGTATATCGAGCGTAAGTGAGACCACACGGGCACGGATGGGCGCTTTCATTTCATCCTGTTCTTTTTCATCAAGGTGAACCGATTTCTTGAATTGTTCCAGCAGTTTGTGGAGTTCCAGTTCGAGGGCGATGGGACTGGCATTATGGTTCTTAGACTGCAGGAAACCGTATTTCTTCCAAATGTGGCTGTTGGCCCCTGCTTCCCGTATCAGGTGCGCATAGTCTGGTTCGTCGGGCTGCAGGGAGCTATTCGCCAATTTTTTTTTCTCTTCTTTATGGACTCCGTTGGAAGATGGATTTTGGAAAAGGGCGTCGATGGGCGGATGTTCATTCTCTTTCATAAGAATTGGTTGAAGCCCATAAAATAAAGGCTTCAGCACGATTTCCGGAAGCCTGACCATGCTGCTTTAGTATAATTAAACGTTAACTGTGACGAATGGCTTTTAGGGCGGGACGAATCACCGACGGAGTTTAAGCGAAGGCCTCTTTGCCTTCGTAAGGAGAAAAATGCTTATATTAATTTTTGATTAGGAGCTTTAAAATCTTGTTTAATGAACGAAAAAATCAAAAACAACAGTCGTAGGAAATTCATCCGGGAAGTCAGCACCGTAGTAGGCGGTTTTATGATCGTGCCCCGGCACGTATTGGGAAGGGGTTTTGTTCCGCCCAGTGATAAACTGACCAAAGCCATTATTGGTGTGGGGGGAATGGGAAATGAACATATAAAGTACGCGAATACCCCTGTGATCGCAGTGTGTGATGTGAATGCCAAACATTTAAATGCCACGGTAACTAAAATTGGCGGTGGTGTTAAAGGGTTTAAAGATTATCGGGAACTGTTGTTGATGAAGGATCTCGACATTGTTCATATTGCTACGCCGCCGCACTGGCATGGGATCATGTCCATCGATGCCATGAAAGCTGGGAAAGATGTATGGTGTGAAAAGCCGATGACCCGGACTATTGGTGAAGGCCGAAGGGTGGTGGAGGCAACCAGGCAGTATGGAAAGATCTTCAGGCTGAACACCTGGTTCCGCTTTGAAGAGAATTTTTACGGGATGAAGACCACGGCAAAACCGATCAAGAAGCTTGTTGAAAGCGGATTGCTGGGATGGCCTTTGAAAGTAACAGTGAGTAAGCATACCGGGTTCGACTGGAAGTTCTACTGGATCGGGAAAACTAATCTGGTGGAAGAACCGATCCCTGATTACCTGGATTACGACATGTGGCTCGGCCCCGCGCCAAAGAAGCCGTATAATGCTCATCGTACCGGACCAACGTTCAGGGGTTACTGGGATTATGACGGTGGTGGATTAGGCGATATGGGTCAGCACTACCTTGATCCCGTGCAGTATTTTCTGGGGAAGGATGATACCAGTCCTGTTTCCGTGGAAGTAGAGGCCGATAAGCAGGATAAGGATGCGGTAGGCACCTTCCGCAGGATCACCTACACCTATGCCGATGGCTGCCAGATCATTTGTGACGGCGATGGCCGGGATGTTGGCGCCCCATATATAGAGGGTCCGAAAGGAAAACTTTATCCGGAGTTCAAGTCCGATATCCCGGACCTGGAGAAAAAACTGGCTGAGTTCCCTGATCCTGCGCCTCAGGTGACCGATTTCCTGGAAGCGGTAAAAGACCGGAAGAAGTTTGCCCTAAATGAGATCAACGGGCATCGCTCATGCACTATGGTAAATATGGGTAAGATAGCCATGCAACTGAACCGGAACCTGAAGTTTGATCCGGATAAACAGAAGTTCATCAACGACGATGAAGCAAATGCGTTGGCTTATACCAAGATGCCGAAGCCTTTCGCGAAGTATACAATATAGTGTAATGATGAAACTTTGAACGGGAGCTCACTTGAACGGTGTGCTCCCGTTTTTTATGCGATGGTTTTGTTCAGGCATTAAGAATAAGGATATGCGTCAGATTCCTTGATGGGGTATAAAAATCATGGCCTGTCATGACCTTAGGCAGGGGCGTTATCGATTTATTGTTCAATCTTTACATAGGCCAAATAGAGAGGCCGCTCGCTTTTCCCGACCCCTTTTTAGTATTAATTCAAAAGACATGATCACTCAAACGAACTTCTCCGTTTTCGAGAATGCCCCGGCGAAATCTGAACTGCAAAACTGGGTAAAAGGTATTGCCGCTATTTGCCAACCTTCGAAGATCCATTGGTGCGACGGCACCAAAGAGGAATACGACGGGCTTTGTCAGATGCTCGTGCGCAAGGGTACTTTTATTGAGCTCAATCCTGAAAAAAGGCCCAATAGTTTCGCCTGTTTCAGCGATCCGTCCGACGTGGCCAGGGTAGAGGATAAAACTTTTATCTGCAGCCGCCGCAGGGAAGATGCCGGCCCAACCAATAACTGGATGAATCCCGAACAGATGAAGGCCAAACTCTATGGCCTGCTGGAGGGTGCTATGGTAGGCAGAACGCTTTATGTGATCCCATTCTGCATGGGCCCGCTGGGTTCACCATACTCCAGGTATGGTGTGCAGATCACTGACTCGGAATATGTGGTGGTCAACATGAAGATCATGACCCGAATGGGCGAAGACGTGCTCCCTTATATCGAGAAGGGCCAATATGTAAAGTGCCTGCACTCGGTTGGCGCTCCTGTGGAAGCCGGTGGAAAAGATGTTGCCTGGCCCTGCAATCCGGAAACGAAGTTTATTTCCCATTTTCCCGATGAAGACCTGATCATCTCCTACGGAAGTGGATACGGGGGTAATGCACTTATGGGAAAAAAATGCTTTGCGCTTCGCCTCGCCTCAGTCATGGGCCGCGAAGAAGGATGGCTCGCAGAACACATGCTCCTGATGGGTGTTCAGTCGCCCGACGGTGAAAAGAATTATGTGGCTGCAGCTTTTCCCAGCGCTTGCGGAAAAACAAATTTTGCCATGATGATCCCTCCCGACGAATTCGATGGATGGAAAGTGACCACCGTAGGCGATGATATCGCATGGATCCATAAAGGCGAGGATGGCCTGCTTCATGCAATCAACCCGGAATCAGGTTATTTTGGCGTAGCACCTGGGACTAATTATGAAACCAATCCCAACGCGATGGATACCATCCGCGCAAATACCATTTTCACCAACGTTGCCGTTACCGCAGATAAAGATGTCTGGTGGGAAGGCCTTACGAAAATACCACCTGAGGGACTAACAGACTGGCATGGTCAGTTATGGGATCCCACAAGTGGAAAGCCGGCCGCTCACCCTAATTCCCGTTTTACAGCACCTGCAAGCCAGAATCCTGCCATAGATGATGGGTGGGACGATCCTCTGGGTGTTCCCGTGTCGGGGTTTATATTCGGTGGCCGCCGCAGTACCACGGTCCCCCTCGTGTATCAATCTTTCAACTGGAACTTCGGCGTATACGCCGCCACCACCATGGGTAGCGAAATGACTGCAGCGGCATTTGGAGAGATCGGGAAAGTGAGGCGTGATCCCCTGGCCATGTTGCCATTTATGGGTTATCATATCGGCGACTATGTGAACCACTGGCTGCAATTCGGACGCGATCTCCCTAACCCACCCCGGATATTCAGTGTCAATTGGTTCAGGAAAGATGACAATGGAAAATTTCTCTGGCCCGGGTTTGGACAAAACATCCGCGTGCTTATATGGATAGTAGAGCGGCTACGCGGTTCCGTTAGTGCGGTTGAAAGCCCTATTGGCTGGATGCCGCGATATGAGGACATGGACTGGACCGGACTTGATCATTTCTCCCGCGAACAATTTCTTGAATTGATGGACGTGGACCGCGAGAAATGGAAAAAGGAACTCAGTAGTCATGAAGAATTGTTTGAACGCATGTATGATAAACTGCCGAAGGAATTTTTCTTAATGAAAGAATTATTGCTTTCCTCGCTGTGGCGTTCACCGGAACACCGAGGTCTGCAGCCTGAACTGTAGGATCAATACAGGAGAATGAACTGGTTTGTTGAGTTACTCAGGCAGCACGCGATATTGCCCAAACGGCCATAGGTTTGGATTATTCATGCTTTTCAAGTGATTCTCCCGTGAATGAATTAAATTAGGCAATATGAAATGGATCATAATTGCATGCCTTTGTATCACCCAGGTCTTTGCTCAAACAAAAAGACCTAATATAGTAGTGATCTTTTCCGATGATCATACCCAGCAGACCATCAGTGCCTACGGTAGCAAGTTGATGCAAACACCTAACATCGATCGCATCGCAAAAGAGGGCGCCATTCTCAAAAGTTCTTTTGTAACCAACTCTCTCTGCGCGCCCAGCAGGGCCACCTTCCTCACCGGAAAGTACGGGCACCTCAGCGGCCTGCGTGACAACGCCGGCGACCGCAATTTTGATGGCAGTCAACAGCAATTACAAAAGCTTCTGAAAGCACAGGGTTATCAGACCGCATGGATCGGGAAGTGGCACCTGCAATCCCTGCCACAGGGGTTCGATTTCTGGAGGATCCTGCCCGATCAGGGAAATTATTTCCAGCCCCATTTTATCAACATGGGTAAGGATACTACCAGGTATAACGGATATGTCACAAATCTAATTAGCGATTTTTCACTCGACTGGATAAGAAAACGCGATACTTCAAAACCATTTTTTGTGGTGATCGGCGAAAAGGCTACCCACAGAAACTGGATGCCGGATGTGCAGGATCTCGAAGCTTTTGATGATGTGGAATTTCCAATGCCCGCTAATTTCTTTGATAACTACGCAAATAGAAAAGCTGCGATGGCCCAGGATATGACGGTAAGTAAAACCATGCTCCTGCACGATGACCTGAAGATCGGCGTTGACTATAGCAGACCGGGTATGTTTGGTAGAATGAGCAAAGATGAAAAAGCAGCCTATAAGAAATACTATGATAAGGCAGGTGCCGAATATGAAAAAGTGAAGAACGATAGCATCGCACTGGTTAAATGGAAGTTCCAGCGCTATATGCGCGACTACCTGGCAACGGCAAAAGGATTGGACAGGAATATTGGCCGGATCCTGGATGAACTCGACGCCATGGGGCTTAAAGAAAATACGATAGTGATCTACACGTCGGATCAGGGCTTTTATATGGGTGAACATGGTTGGTTCGACAAACGATTCATGTATGAGGAGAGCTTTAGTACACCTTTTGTCATCCGGTATCCGGGTCATATTAAACCTGGTACGTCGGTCAATGATATGATCATCAACATCGATTATGCGCCCACCTTGCTTCAATTCGCGGGTGCGAAAATTCCTTCAGATCTCCAGGGCAATAGTTTTGCTCCATTGTTGATGAAGCCTGGTTCGGTGAAGAACTGGCGAGACGCCGTCTACTACCACTATTACGAATATCCACAACCGCATAGGGTAGCTGCCCATTTTGGCATCAGAACAAAAAAGTATAAGTTGATCAGGTTCTATCATCCTGAAGCGTTTTGGGAACTCTACGATATGGAGAACGACAAAAGCGAAATGAAGAATCTTTATGGCGATCCAAAATATGCGGCCATTACGGAGAAGCTAAAGCAACAGTTGAAGGAAACCGCTACGCATTTTAAAGATCAGGAGGCTGTTGCGCTGATCGGGAAGTCAAGTCAATAGAGTGAATGCTCCAGTAACAGTTAACAATATGGTATAATAGACTAAGGGCTAAAGTATAATCATTTGGCTATTTTCACTTCTTATCTCAGTCACATCAGATCATACAAAAAGGTTTCAGAATCTCACTTCTAGTTCGGTGTGGATCATCATTGCTTCTTTTGGTGTTTATTTCTGCATGTATGGATTTCGCAAGCCCTTTACTGCAGGAAGCTATGTTGATAGCGAGTACGGACAACTGGAGTACAAATCGTTATTGATCCTGGCTCAAACTTTAGGGTATGTTTGTTCGAAATGGTTAGGTATTAAGTTCATATCTGAAATTAAACCTCAACAGCGGATAAAGGCATTGGTCATATTGGTGTTGTTGGCAGAGATCGCCCTCTTTTTTTTCGCCTCAGTTATACGGCCATGGAATAGTATTTTTCTTTTTTTAAATGGATTGGCCCTTGGAATGGTATTTGGGTTTGTGCTCGGATATCTGGAGGGTAGAAGGCATACTGAAGCCTTGATCGCTGTATTATGTGCCAGTTTTATAGTTTCTGATGGGGTTGCGAAATCTGTAGGCAAATGGCTTCTGGTTCAGGGTGTGTCCGAGCAGTGGATGCCATTTTATTCGGGGTTGATTTTTATTTTACCATTTTTATTTTTCTGCTGGATGCTGGGTGCTGTTGCTCCACCAACTGCGAAGGAGGCGATTGAAAGAAAGCAAAGACTGCCTATGGACAGGCGATCGAGGTGGCAATACTTTCGAAGCTATGCCCCGGGATTAACAGCCATATTGATCAGCTACCTTTTTGTCACCATGCTGAGGAGTATAAGGGCTGATTTTGCACCTGAGATCTGGCAGGGACTGGGATTTCCGCAAACGCCAGGTATTTTTACCCAGTCTGAAGTGCTGGTTTCTATCGGGGTGATCGTTATTAGTGGAATGATCATCTTCATAAAAAATCATTTTAAAGCATTTGTAACGGCGATCATTACCTGTATACTCGGTTTTTTGATCTTATTGGTTTCAGTCTGGGGCCTGCATCATGGACTTGACCCTTTTGTTTTTATGGTATTAACCGGACTTGGCGTTTATATACCTTATGTTTCAGTCCATACCGCAGTATTTGAACGCATGGTTGCATTGACTAATGAAAAGGCCAATATTGGTTTCCTGATGTATGTGGCAGATTCTATAGGCTACACTGGGTACATCGCATTGATGCTTTACAGATATTTCAGTATTCATCCAGCTGACATCTTGGGACAGTATATTCAGTGGAGTTACATACTGGGTTTTGGAGGGTTAGTTTTTCTGATTGGAGTTTTGATTTATTTTTCAAATAAATTTAGGGGCTATGGAACAACAAAGTAGTGTAGAAGGCAGGGCGGTTGTTTTTCAGGAGCCTGGACAACCTTTTGAATTGTTCAGGGCGGAAATACCGGAAGTTGGTCGGGGAGAGTTGCTGGTCAGGAATCTTTACACAACCATATGTGGCAGCGATATCCATACCTATTGCGGAAGAAGGAAGGAGCCTTCACGGGTGGTGCTTGGTCACGAAATCGTGGGCGAGATCCTATCGATAGGGCCTGATCATAAAGGAACAGACTTGAGAGGAAACATGCTTAGGCCGGGACAACGAATTACCTGGACCATCTTTTCTGTGCCTCCCGGAGCTTCTGCTCCAAGGGCCGACATTCCTCAAAAGTCCGACAGGATTTTCAAGTACGGCCATGCGTTAACTCAGGATTCTGATGTTTTCAATGGCGGGCTGGCAGACTATTGCTTGTTGCGAAATAACACAGAAGTAGTGATCATCAGCAACGAGATTCCTTTACCGGTGGCTGCGCCGATCAATTGTGCTCATGCTACCATCGCCGGTGGAATCAGAACAGCTGGGGATATAGCGGGTAAAAAGGTTCTGATCTTTGGAGCCGGTATGCTGGGGATCTCTTGTATTGCGCAGTGCAGGGTTGCAGGCGCGGCATGGATTGGGGTAGTAGACAATCTCAAAGAGCGTTTGGATTTTGCAAAGTCATTTACTGCCGATGATGTTTTTCTTGTTGATGGCGCCGACACTTATTCGGATGTTCCACAGGTTGACATCGTGTTTGACCTCACGGGGAATCCGGAAGTCATGCAACGTGGACTTGAGCATCTGGCCATTGGTGGAATTAGTATTTGGATGGGCGCAGTATTTCCCGCTTCTGCCGTTCAGATCGATGCTGAAATGGTGGTTCGGAATATTTTGCAGATCAGGGGTCTTCACAATTACAATTATGATGATCTTCTGAATGCAGCAGATTTTATTGAAAAAAATCACCAGGCCTTCCCGTTCTGGTCCCTGGTTGAAAAAGAGTTTGCTCTCGAGAGAACGGGTGAGGCTTTTGAATTTGCCTCTCACGAAAAGCCTGTAAGAACAGGCATTGTTTTATAATTCACCACTAAAATATGGTCAATGATTAAAATGGTTGTTTTTGATATGGCAGGTACAACAGTTGATGAAGACAATGTAGTGTACAAAACCATACAGCGTTCATTGAATGAAGCAGGGTATCAAGCCACGCTCGAAGATGTGCTGATCCATTGCGCCGGAAAGGAAAAGCTTCGCGCTATAAAAGATATACTGGAAATCAAGTTTGACCTGGTGGATGAAGACATCGCTAAACAGATCCATACTGCTTTTCGAGGTCTTCTCACCGTGGCTTATGATGAACTTGATGTAAAGCCGATCAGGGGGGCCGATGAGATCTTTGCCTATTTGAAAAATGCGGGTCTCTACTGCGTATTGAATACGGGGTACGACCACGATACTGCTCACAAGCTGCTGCATAAACTGGGTTGGGCGAACAGCAACGCTATTGATACGGTAGTTACTGCCAGCGATGTCAGCAGCAACCGGCCGGAGCCCGATATGATCTTGCTCGGCATGAAGAAAATGGGGATCACCGATCCGCTCGAAGTGATCAAAGTGGGCGATTCAGCTATTGATATAGAAGAAGGTCAGCATGCGGGATGTGGATTGAGTATCGGGATTACTACCGGCGCACAAACGCGGGAGCAACTGCTTCAACAACGTCCGGATCATGTGATCGATGATCTCAGGGAATTGATCGACATCATCAGGAAGAATAATATCGAACCACAGCAGTACTGAGCAATTGGCGAATTGGCGTATTGACGGATTAGCGAATTGTCCGATGAAGGATCTGTGGGGTCTGAGTCGGCTTCAGGATTGTTCATCCTGGTTGATGAACAGCAGTCCTGCTAAAAATAACAGGCTCAGAGAAAACGCCGTGCCTTGCGCATTCCATTTCGACTGCTGCCACATCAGGAACCATTCTCCTGCAACGGAGATAAAGAAGCTGAAGAATAAGACAAAGCCCATCGTCATGCCCGTCTTTGTCCATTTTTTTGAATGATTAAAGGCAACTGGCGTTGCTTTGTAATTGCGGATCATTTTTGTTGATCCTGCAAAAAGGACAGCGGCCGTAGAAAGCTCGAAAAGGATCAACGCGATATATACGATATGGTGCAGAATGGGGTTTTGAATGGCCCTCCAACCCGTCTTTTCTTTTGAGAAAACGCCTTCCATTCCTGTCACATTTTGAACAAAACTGAAATTAGACCCGTAGTCGGTCAGGTTGTTGAAACATACCAGTGAAATGTAGCACGCGAAGCACAATGAGATGGTGATGCTAATTTGTCTGTTATTCATACCGCAAAAGCATTTGTGTTTGTGTCGGAATTTGAAGTCTGTCAGGTTGGTATAAATGCAGTGTTAGCTACCAATATGTGATTGTTTCTATATTTCTGGCCCCTAAATAATCACTGAATTCTTTCAGGTCCTTTTGATCCATTTTAATTCTTCGGTATTTCTTGTCTTTGGTTAAAATTAAACCAACTTTTATATCACTTAAAATTATGTTTTGTGACTTGAATAAGCTGATTTCATTTAAGGAAAATTTGTTGTCAATAAACGTTAATTCTCTTTTCCATTTCCATAGTAGCATAAGATTTAAAATGATTAAAATGAGCCCAAATACTAGTTGAAAGTTGTCATCTTCCTGGGTCCATTTATAAATGTGTACTATACCCTGGAGTAAGACGATAATAGGAAAAAATATGAATAATCTATCTTTTTTGCCCTGTCATGGATGATAAGCGTATTATTTACTATTTCAATAAAACCATCCGAGAGTCGGAATGTAACTTGGTTATTGCTGTTTATCATCTTGCTGTCAAATAATAATGATACTACTTATTGGTTTTCAAAGCAAAAGTAACGCCCATTTTACATTGATATCTGTATTTTCCTTTATTGGGAACTAATTTTTATATGTACGAAACTCGCCAGACTCATTTCGGAGCCTAATCATTTGGGAAAGAAAGTGTATCGGCCTAAATATTTAGGCAAATTCAATCAACGCTTTGATCAGACTCCCATCTGTTGTCACGCTCTTGAACTGGTCTTTCACTTCGGCAAAAGGAATATGATGGGTGATGAATTGACTTGGATGAATGGAGCCATTTTGGATGCACGACAGCACATAAGAGAAGTCGGCCTTCGTCGCATTTCGGCTACTCATTAACGTTGCCTCCCGTTTGTGGAACTCAGGATGGTTCACTAAAATATCACCTTTCTGCAACCCGATCAGCACGTACCGTCCGGTATGCGCCAGGTATTGAAAGGCGTTATTGATGGCGTTCAGATTTCCCGTTGCATCGATCACAACGGTAGGCATATCGCCTCCAGTAATTTCTTTCAACTGTTCAGTAAATGAAGCCTCCCCCGCGTTGAGTGTGTAGGGGATGTGGAGGCTATCACGACAAAAAGCCAGCCTTTCTTCATTCACATCTGCAGCGATCACGTGGCCACCCGCTATACGTGCGAAGGCCATCGTCCCTAAACCAATTGGGCCGGCACCAATCACCAACACATATTCACCCGGTTGAATGGCAGCCCTTACAACACCGTGTGCGCCGATGGCCAGCGGCTCTACCAACGCAAGCTCTTCATCTTTCAAACCATCTGCCTTAATGAGCATATCGGAGGGCACAGAAATATATTCACTCATGCCACCGTCGGTATGAACACCGAGCACTGTAATGTTCGTACAGCAATTTGTTTTTCCTTTTCTGCAGGCCACACATTGTCCGCAAGAGATATAGGGGATGATGGTCAGTTTTTCACCCTGGCTAAAACCTGCCGCCCCTTCCTGGAACTCAACGGCCAGTTCATGACCCAGAATTCTGGGGTAGCTGAAATAAGGTTGGGTACCGTCGAACGCGTGTATATCGGTTCCACAAACCCCGATCTTCCTCACCCTGACAATGGAATGACCAGGCGATAATACCGGATCAGCTACGGTGTGATATTCGAATAAACCTGGTTCTGTGCAGATCAACTGTTGCATGGCAGGAAGTTAGATGAATAATAGGCCAACGGTCTCTTTTAATACACAATGATCTCATCCAGGAACAGGAAACCCGTGTGATTTTTTGCATAGAACCGGATATATCTGCCCGTCTGGTTTCGCAGGTCTACTTTGAACGTTTTGAAGATGAGTGATTGATCTTTAGTAGGAACATCGTTCATCGCCTTTTCAAGGGGCCTGAATGTTTTCCCGTCGGGCGACAAGCTTATTTCTACAAAGTCTGGCATATAAACACCCGGTCCCGTGATCTGCATAAACGTTGCTGCCAACGAGCTAAGAGACTGGTTTTCGCCAAGATCTATCGTCACATCTATATCCGTTGTAAAGCCCTGCCACTGTCCGTCACCGTAAGTCAGTGATCCGGTATATCCGTTTACGAGGGTAGCTTCTTTTTTAGCCGGGTAGCTGTTGTTCCAGGGCTTGTTGTAGGTAACATGTTTACCAAGGGCTTTGTGAAAATCAAGGTTCAGGGTATCCAGCATTTTGCTCCCCTGTTTTCCATTTCTGAAAATGGCCGCTTTGATCTTCGAGCTGCCACTCACTTTAAAACTTCCATTGTATAGTGCTGAACTTGCCGTAGGTGCTGTGCCATCGGTGGTGTATCTGATCTCCGGATTAAATTGTTCAGTAGCTAAAGTGACGGTAGCTGATTTATCGGTCAGATTTATGGCTGGCAGGATATCCACTTTATCTGATGGCCTGCAGTAATTCACGTTCATGCGTTGCAGGATCCGATAGTGTTTCGATAGTCTTGATTTGAAATTTTCCCAGTCTTTCTCCGGACCGCTCCAAACCACTTCACTCAGCGCGAGTATGCGCGGAAAGATCATATAGTCGAGGTGCTCCATGGAAGGAATATACTCTGTCCACAAATTCGCCTGCGCTCCTTTGACAAAGGCACGTTTATCTTGCTCAAGCTCAGCGGGCATGGGATCATAAGAATACACTTTTTGAAGCGGGAGGTAGCCGCCGATGGCCAGAGGTTGTGTGGCGGGATCTTGTTGGTAATGATCGAAATAGCAATATCCGCCAGGGGTCATGATCACGTCGTGGTTCATACGGGCCGCTTCAATACCGCCGCTTTCGCCGCGCCAGCTCATGACGGTGGAACCCGGTGCCAGTCCGCCTTCCAGGATCTCATCCCAGCCAAGTAATTTCCTGCCCTTACCGGAAATGAATTTTTCCATGCGGCGGATGGCATAGCTCTGCAGTTCTTCCTCGTTTTTCAGGTTATTGTCTTTGATCCGCTTCTGGCATTTGTCGCAGCCTTTCCAGTTTTGTTTGCCGGCTTCATCGCCCCCTACATGAATGTAAGTAGATGGGAAGATGTCCATCACTTCGGTGATGACATCCTGCATGAACGTAAAGGTGGAATCGGTACCGATGCAGAATTCGCCAGGGATGCCTTTGGTGTTGTTGCAACGGAGTTGTGGGTAAACGGTCATCACTTCTTCAGCATGCCCGGGCATTTCAATTTCGGGGATCACCGTAATGCCCCTTGTTTTAGCATAGGCCACTATGTCGCGGGCCTGCTGCTGGGTATAGTAGCCGCCATAAGAAACGGGGTCATTTTCTTTGCCGTATTGTCGATCCGACGCCCACCAGTCCTTCCAGGTTTTATGGGTTCTCCATGCGGCGCGGGAAGTGAGCTCGGGATATTTCTTTATTTCAAGTCTCCACCCTGGTCCATCGGTAAGGTGCCAGTGGAAAGTATTGATCTTATATAGGCTCAGAACGTTCAACAATTTTTTGATGTATTCTGGCGGAAAGAAATTCCTGGAAACATCGAGCATCATGCCGCGATATCCGAACCTGGGTTTGTCGGAGATCTCCCCGCAGGGAATGGTAGCCTCAGGGCTGGTCATGGAGAGTTGAGCCAGGCTTTGGGCGGCATACAGAGCGCCGGCGATATGAGATGCCGAAGCGGAAATGAGTTTGGGGCTGATCGTGATCTGGTAAGCCGCAGAGTCTGCTGCGGGCGCTGGGGTTTTTTGAATGATGATGCCCGCTTGGGGTTTGTCGCCCGTTTTCAGCACGCTTACCTGCGATGCCGGGATGTTCATGACCTCGGCCAGGTAGATGCCGATTTCCTTAAAACCGGGTGCCGTGTAAATCCGACTCTCCGTACCATAACGGAATTCACCATTTTTTTCGATCACCTGCACCGGTTTGGGAATGATATTGATCCTTGATTGTGAGAAGCCGGACGCGATCGTAAGGCAGAAAATGGGAAGCAGCGTAAGAAATTTCATGCCCGAATGTAAAGATTTTCATTGTTCATCGGATTTGCCATGTAGAACCCGCAGTATTTCTGTATTTTCCTGCCCCCAAATAAGTAGCATAATGAGATCAATCTTTACCCGCGCTGGCATGTTCCTGTTTCTGGCAGTTTCAGTATTCAGTTCGGCTTCGGCCCAAGCTCAGAAAACGGCTCCCAAACCCATTTCCTATAAGGATGTCAGCAGCTGGAAAGCGATCCAGAATTTTTCCGTGACACTCTCTCCAAATGGACAGTGGATGTTATATGCCCTTCACCCGGTGGAAGGTGATGGCGAACTGGTGCTTCAAAAAGTCAATGACACCATTAAGAGAGCTTATCCTATTGGCGGGAGCCCATCTTTCAGGGCGGAGTTTTCGGAAGATGGGGAATGGCTGGCCTTTAAGGAGTTTCCGAAAGACAAGGAGCGGAAAGCTGCGGCAAAATCGCCCGGTAAAACCTTATTCGAGAAACTTTGGTTGGTCAACCTGGGCAGTTGGGAGAAAACAGATTATGAAAAAGCGGGCAACTTCAGTTTCAACGGTCGTGCTTCTTCCCAATTGGCAGTACAGTTGATGAAAGAGAAAGGCCCCGGTGCAGGTACAAATGGCGGCAATGATCTGTTGCTTGTAGACCTGGCGACCAAAAAAACATTTTCGTTAGGTAACGTGGGTGATTTTGGGTTTAATAAAGCCGGTGACTGGATGGCCTATACCATAGATGCGGCAGGACAAACCGGCAACGGGATTCACCTGATGAATGTGGCGAACCGCCAGATCACGGTCATCGATAATGATAAAGCCAGTTATTCTTCATTGAATTGGAATGAAGAAGGCACTGCATTTGCGGCACTTAAAATGGTGAAGGACGAAAAATTTAAGGCAGACAAAGGATCGGTAGTAGGGGTAAAGAATATTTCAGCGAGCCCTGCTGTGACTGTTTTTGATCCATTTAAAAACACAGCCGGATTTCCAGCGGGTATGACTGTAAGTCCGAATCGCAGACCTACCTGGTCGGACGATCTGGGCAGGTTGATGTTTGGCATTCAAAAACTGGAGCCAGGCAAGAAGGAAGAACCCGTAGCGAAAACAGATTCGGTGAAAAAAGATTCGTTGAGTGCTGCCCAGATGGCAAAACTACGATCTGATACTTCGATCAAATCGATCGAGGATTTGCAAAAAGCGCTGGCAAAAATCAATGCGGATGGGAAAACAGCACCAAGGGATACGGTGAAGCCTGATATGACCATATGGCATTGGAAAGATAAAAGGCTACAGAGTAACCAGCAGGTGAATGAGATGAATGATAAGCGATTGAGTGACCTGGCCGTTTACGATGTCGCCTCCGTTAAATTTATCAGGGTACAGGACTCGAGCCTGACCACCATAAACGTATTGCCAAAACAACTCTATGCTTTGGCGCAGGACGACAGGTCTTATCAGCTTGACCGAAACCTGAGTGGCCAGAATTATACTGATGTCTATGTGGTTAACCTGCGGACGGGTGAGAAGCAGAAAGTAATGGACAATTTCTATGTGCCCGGATTTGCATCCATGCCGCGGGGTCTTTGGAACGGAACCCAGTTTGTGTATGGCATGGACGGACATTTTCATGTGCATGATATACCCACTGGGAAGTCGGCCAACATCACGGCAAAAGTTCCAACCTCCTTTGTAGATACCGAAGATGATCATAATGTCACCAAGCCGATGCAATCGATTGTCGACATCAGTAAAGACAGTAAGCATTTGTTGATTGGCGATCTCTGGGATATCTGGCAGGTGCCGGTAAATACTACGGAGGCTGCTAAGAACTTAACGGTCAATGGTGCTGCAGAGCGTATCAGATATATGAGAACTTACCAGCTCGACCTTGAAGCAAAGGGGTATGATCCTGCCAAGCCCTTGTACATAGGAATCTATGGTGAGTGGACTAAGAAAAGTGGTATTGCGTTGATTGGGGCGGATAAAAAAGGTTTGAAGCCGGGGGCTGAATTATTGAAATGGGAAGATGCGTCGCTGACGGGTTTGCGAAAAGCGAAGAACGCAGAGGTCTATCTTTTCAGCAGGGAGAAATTCAACATGCCTACGGAGTTTTATGTCAGCAGCAACGCGAAATTGACGGATGACAGAAAGGTCAGCAGCAATGCACCGCTGGCCGATAAATATGCCTGGAGCAGCGGCGTGCAACTGGTGAACTATGTATCAGATAAAGGGGACTCTTTACAGGGAACTTTGTTCCTGCCGGCGAACTACGAGAAGGGAAAGAAATATCCCACCATCGTATACTATTACGAGAAGATGTCGCAAACGGCGCATAGCTGGACCAATCCAAGTTTTAATGGCGGGGGATGGAATCCAACCATGTACACCAGCAACGGTTATGTTGTATTCATGCCGGATATTGTTTACAAGCTTGACGATCCGGGGATGTCGGCTGTTTGGTGTGTATTGCCTGCGGTAAAAGCCGCGATCGCAACGGGTGTTATAGATGCAGATCGAATCGGGATCACGGGGCATTCATGGGGCGGGTATCAGACCTGTTTCCTGGCTACGCAAACAACGATGTTCAAAGCGGCGGCTGCTGGTGCGCCATTGACCAATATGATCAGCATGTATGATCTTATTTATTGGAATTCCGGTGGCGGCAATATGGCCATCTTTGAAGCGTCACAGGGAAGGTTTCGCGGGGCGCCCTGGGAGAACTGGGATGCATATTTGAGAAACTCGCCGATTTATCATGTGAAGAATGTAGCGATGCCGCTGTTGATGTTACATAATGATAAAGACGGTGCCGTTGATTTCACGCAAGGCATTGAGTTTTACAATGCACTTCGCCGATTAAAGAAGCCGGTGGTGTTGATGCAGTATAAAGGCGAGAATCATGGTCTTGCTAAATTGGAAAACCGGAAGGACTACAGTGTTCGGATGATAGAGTTTTTTGATCATCATCTAAAAGGGGTGCCTGCGCCGGAGTGGTTAAGCAATGGCATCGACAGGTTGAAGCTGGATGAGCATTTGAATAAAGTGAATTTTTGAGGGTCAAACCAAAAGAGGCCGTCTCTTCATGAGACAGCCTCTTCACCAAAATCACTAATCACACCAACATCGTTATTTGGGCAACAACACAGCATCAATAACGTGGATCACGCCATTGCTTCCGGCAAGATCAGCAGTTGTCACAAATGCACTGTTTCCTTTTGCATCTGTCAGTTTCACTTTACCATTATCAACGGATGCAGTCAGGATCTGGCCATTCACTGTTTTCACTTCTGCTTTGCCCTTGCCAGCTTTGATGGCAGCAATAACGGCTTTTGCATCGAGCTTACCTGCTACTACATGATAGGTAAGGATACCCGCCAGCGCAGCTTTGTTTTCTGGCTTCAGTAA
Organism: Chitinophagaceae bacterium; assembly: GCA_040404005.1. Taxonomy (GTDB): domain Bacteria; phylum Bacteroidota; class Bacteroidia; order Chitinophagales; family Chitinophagaceae; genus Pollutibacter. The sequence continues at coordinate 61,014 of JBBAJO010000007.1, read as the reverse complement.
TGTTTCAACAGTTCCAGCAGGAAGTTTTGCAAACGCATCATTAGTAGGTGCAAATACGGTGAAAGGACCTTTTCCTTTCAATGTCTCAACAAGGCCGGCAGCTTTTACAGCAGCAACCAGGGTAGTGTGCGCCGAGGAGCCGACAGCTACGTCAACAACATCCTTTGTTTGAGCAAAGCTGTTGTTTGAAATAAAAAGAGTGGACAAAACGGTGAAGGCAAGGAGAATCTTTTTCATAAATGTGTTTTATTTTATTGTGCAGGAAATATAGAACATGATAATGCACTATAAGTTCAGTCATTAAGAAAGCATTAACAGTAAATTATTTGTTGTGATACCAATCTTATTTCTAAAGGGGAAAAGAGTGAACAGTAGTAAAAGAAAAGCACGGTTAAGGCGTTCTTTACCCCCTTGGTTGGGCCGTTGCCTTCCGGCTGGATTAGGAGTTATCAACATTTTGATGTAGTTTTACCCTATTCATATATTCTCTCCGCCCGACTGGACATCCCCGTGACAAGATTCCTCAAGTCAATTTGGTTAGACTATATACCATCTGATCTTTTTTCGGATGTTCATTTTTAAACTGTTTTTATTTTGTTATTCGATCAATTAGGCATCATTGAGCCTATACTTAATGCCCTTAAGGCAGAAGGTTACACAACACCTACGCCTATTCAACAACAAGCAATCCCTGTATTGCTGGAAGGACGCGATCTGTTAGGATGCGCCCAAACAGGAACCGGTAAAACTGCCGCTTTTGCAGTGCCTATTCTTCAACTTCTTAGTCAGCAGGAGAATCCTTCACGTGGAATTCGCGCCCTGATCCTGACTCCTACCCGCGAACTCGCGATCCAAATCGAAGAGAGTTTTGTGGCCTATGGAAAAGGATTGAAACTCAGGCACGCAGTGATCTTCGGCGGTGTTTCACAGCACGCCCAGGTAAATACATTACGCAATGGCGTTGACGTTTTGATCGCTACTCCAGGTCGTTTGCTAGACCTGATGCAGCAGCGGATCGTCAGCCTCGCTCATATCGAGAAGTTTGTACTCGATGAAGCAGATCGTATGCTCGACATGGGTTTTATCCATGACGTAAAACGCATCATCACCAAGCTCCCTGAAGACAGGCAAACCCTGTTCTTCTCGGCTACCATGCCTACAGAGATCGCGCGCTTATCGCAGACGATCCTGAGGGATCCGGTGAAAGTGGAAGTAACCCCGGTTGCTACTACCGCCGAAACCATCGTTCAAGCCCTGTTCTTTGTGGACAAGGCAGAGAAACGCAAATTGCTGATGCATCTTTTGGAAGATGGACAAATCAAACGCGTGCTGGTGTTCACCCGTACCAAACATGGCGCTGACCGGGTTGTGAAAGACCTGGACAAAACCGGTGTTCATGCGGAAGCGATCCACGGTAATAAATCCCAACAGGCACGCCAGCGTGCGCTGACCAATTTCAAGAATGGCAGAACCCGTGTTCTGGTAGCTACTGATATTGCAGCAAGGGGTATCGACGTAGACGATCTCACACACGTGATCAACTACGAACTGCCTAACATCCCGGAAACGTATGTGCACCGTATCGGTCGTACTGGCCGCGCTGGGGCCATGGGTATCGCGCTTTCATTCTGCGATTCAGAAGAGAAAGAGTATTTAAGAGACATTCATAAACTGATCAAGACAGCCATTCCGGTTATTTCTGATCATCCATGGCATGTTGAGTTACCAAAAGGAATAGTCCGGGAGGAAAACAATAACAATGCACCCCGCCCTGTGGTAAAACGCAGAGGTGGCAGGAAGATGGAGTTCAGACAAAGAATGTCCTGATCTGCATGATAATCATTAAAAAAGGTATCAGCGGTTTTATACGGCTGATACCTTTTCGTTTTCTACGGTGGGCCGACTTCTAATTCCGCGGTCTATGTATTGTCGCGATGTCGCTCGATTCCCACTAATGTCTTTATCAGGAAATAATTATTGCTGCTGCTGTTGTTGCTGCAACAAATCAGCGGCGGCCTTTGCATTTTCTTCTTCCTTGGCGGCTTTTTTCTGACGTTCCATTTGAACCTGGTTGGTTTCTTCGAAGGTCATTCCATCTTCATAACCCACCGATACAAAAACAAACAATTCTTGTTTAGCCGGGCCCTTAAAAGTGCCTTTTACCACGCTGCAATCCGTAAAGTTTCGGCCCACAGCCAGCTTGACATGGGTGTTCGTGACCCAAATGTTATTGGTTGGATCTATCCCTGCCCAACCGATCCCGGGTATCCATGCTTCTATCCATGCATGGGTTGCACCCTCGCCCCGCATGCCGCTTTTATGCGGACATACATAGCCGCTCACATAGCGGCAGGGGATCTCCATGGTCCGAAGGATCTGTAACAGCAGGTGCGCGAAATCCTGGCAAACGCCCTGCTGGTGCTCGAGGATCTCGTCGATCGTTGTCTCAATGGTGGTGATGCCTTTTGAATAGACGAAATTTTTATAGATATAGTCGTTGCACTCCTGCACTACTTCCGCAACGGGCTTTTCCTTGTTGTAAAATTTGTCGCAGATCTTCTGGATCTCATCCTGCCGGGTGATGAAATCAGGCTTGGTCAGTTCAATCAGCTGCAGTTTATGCATTACCTCATCATGGAGCATATTGAAGTCGGATTCCGGATATATTTCCGGCGGCATGGTCCGCGTTGTTCTGATCATCAGTTTGCTTTCGATCACCAGTTCATCATGCGATTCTAAAATGTTGAACAGTCCTACCCGGTTGCCCCAGTAGTCGGTGTACACCTGCACATCGGGGTAGTTGGTAATGTGAAGATCATGCTGCAGTATTTCCTGCTCGGGGGAGAAATAGGGATAGATCCTGATCTCATTTACACTCTCGGTAGCCGGGCGCTCGTACTGGTATTTGGTAATATGTATGATCTTGTAAACAGACATAGTTGATCTTATGAGTAAGAAAAATAGGTTTGGCTGAGCGACCAGGCGAACTGGTGCAAATTGTATCTCAGCTGTGATAAATAAACGGGCACGCCTACCTGCCGGATCATCTCCACGTCCGCAAACTCCACTGCACTGCAAATACGACCGAACTGGCGGGTAAGGCCAGCGGGATCAGATGGGTCGTTGTGGTTCACTACATTCTCGAGGTATTTTCGTACCCGGTCCAGGCAATACATGACCGAATGGGGGAACAGTACATTCAATACCACCTGATGGATGGCATTGTAGTTCGCTTCATTACTCCGGTAATTTTTCAGGTGAAACTCGTAGCCCGATAGCGAGAAGAGGAGCCCCCGCCAGTAGAGGATATCTTTTTCTTCGGAGAGATCATGCCCCACGACCTGCTTTTCCAGCAGGTCAACGGTGAGCATGCAGCGCTCGATATATTTCCCCAGGTTCATAAAATCCCAACTCATACCTCTGGGCATCGTACTGTCTACAATGCCGGTGTACAACAAGCAATTCTTGAGCAGGCTTTCGATAGCGGGGATCTCGTTATTGCTTTTCAGCTGCGCGGGCAGTGATTTGGAGTTGATCTTATGGTAAGTGAAGTTAACTTGCTCCCATACCTCTTTAGTAATATGATCCTGCATACCCCTGGCGTTTTCCCGGGCGCGATTCAGCATCATCCGCAGCGAATTCGTATTGTCAAGAGCCAGCAGAATGTGCTCCACTACCTTATCCGGATTGTTTTCCAATGCCAGCTTTTCTTCCGGGGAGAGGGTAGAAAATATATCCAGTAAGATCTTCCAGCTGTTGTTTACATAGGGTCCTTTATCGAGCGATAGTACATAGGTAGTATGCAGGAACCGTAGCAGTCCTTCAGAACGTTCGATGTATCTGTTCAGCCAAAATAATGAGTCGGCACTTCTACTAAGCATGGGCTTTTTTTGTCGTCATTATAAATCAGTCTATGATCCAGGTGTCTTTACTGCCGCCACCCTGTGAGGAATTCACCACCAGTGAGCCTTCTTTCAGCGCCACGCGGGTGAGTCCTCCGGGTACGATCTCGATCCCGCCCGGTCCGCACAAGGCATAGGGGCGGAGGTCAACATGCCTTGACGTGATCTTGCCATCCAGGAAACAGGGAACGGTAGAGAGTTTGACAATGGGCTGCGCGATGAACTCGCGTGGATTTTCCAGGATCTTTTTCCTGAACGATTCCATTTCTTCCTCCGTAGCCTTGTTACCCATCAGCATGCCGTAGCCACCCGATTGATTGGTTCTTTTGATCACCATCTTCTCCATATTCTTGAATACATGTTCCTGTTGCATTTTGTCGCTCAGGGAATAGGTGGGAACATTTGGCAGGATGGGTTCTTCATTGAGGTAGTATCGGATCATATTAGGCACATAAGCATAGACGGCCTTATCATCTGCCACGCCGTTGCCGAGGGCATTCACAATGGCCACGTTTCCTTTGCGGTATGCGCCGATCAATCCGGCTACGCCCAGGATGCTGTCGGGCTGAAACGTAATGGGATCCAGAAACTCATCGTCCACTCTTCTGTAGATCACATCCACCTGCTCGAGTCCGCGCGTGGTTTTCATGAACACTTTATGATTGACCACCACCAGGTCCCGCCCTTCTACAAGGGGGATTCCCATTTGGCGGGCGAGGAAGGTATGCTCGTAATAGGCCGAGTTGAAAATGCCCGGGGTCAGGATGACCACCACCGGGTTTCTGATATTCCTGGGTGATAGCGACAATAAATTGGCGTGCAACAGTAAGGGGTAGTTGTTGACCATCCTCACGTGGTTGGAGTTGATCAGCCCGGGAAACAATCTCTTGGTGACTTCCCGGTTCTCGAGCATGTAAGACACGCCTGAGGGCGTGCGCAGGTTATCTTCCAAAATGAAAAATGTTCCGTCTTCACCCCTGATCAGGTCGATGCCGGAGATATGGACGTAGAGATCGTAAGGCACGTGGATCCCGTACACTTCCCGTGTGAAATGGGGGCAGGATGCGATCAGCCAGGCCGGGATCATCCGGTCTTTGATGATATTCTGCTCGTGGTAAATATCTTTCAGGAACATGTTCAGGGCCTTGAGTCGCTGTTTGATACCGGCTTCCACATGGGCCCATTCGGCCGATGTGATGATGCGGGGAATGATATCAAACGGGAAGATCCTTTCAATACCGGCATCGTCGCTATATACGGTAAAAGTGATCCCCTGGCTCATGAACAGTTCGCTGGCCTGGGCATGGTGTTGCTTGATGTTTTCGAACCCCATATCGGCGAGTTTGTGCATGACGGGGCGGTAGTGGTCGCGCACCGTGTTTTTATCAAGCATTTCATCCCATGCAAAGGCATGTTCATATCCGGATAATAATTCTTCTACCTTCATATCCCTCGGTTGATATAAAAAAATGGCTGTTGCCTTAGTTTTCGGTAAGACAGCAGCCTGTTTTTGGGGTCGTTTCAAATATACATATTCTTGGAACCTGCTGTTACAAATAGTAAAGAAAGAACAGGTTGATGTAGTAAACGATCCGGATCAATAAAGTCGATACTCCGCAGCTCGTGATCTCAGTGTATCCATTATTTGGCCATATTCACCGATTCTACCACCATGCCTTTGCCTTCCCATTTGGCGGATTTGTTGATCAGGCCCAGCCGGATCTGACGGGCATCATCGGCTATGAAAACATGCTGATGGTTGCTTTTCCTACCATGTCATTGGTACTGTCGGACAGCCTCAGCTCAAAAGTATGGTGGGTAATATCTACGGAATAATTGCGTGGGTAATCATCTGCAAAACCATTAAGGGCATAGAGGCAGATGAAAATCGCAAAAGGAGTTTTTATGCATATGATAATCGCTTAGGGCTATTCAGGTAGGCGATTTCAAGGTCAGTTTTTATCCCTCCTGTTTGGCATCTCGGATCTCCCTATGGAATGCATAACTGCCCGCGTTTTTTTATAATTTAGTAGGATATGACCCCGATTCCATCTTCCATACACGCTTTTTTACAGGAGCATTATCCACTCACCCGTGAACAAATTGCATTTTACCAGGAGAACCGGTTCATTAAACTCAAGCAGGTATTAAGCCCTGAAGTGCTTGCTTATTTTGATGAAGTGATCACAGCGAAAGTGCATGAGCTGAATAAGGAGACGCGTACCATGGAAGCGCGCAACACCTATGGGAAAGCGTTTATTCAGCTGGGCAATCTATGGACGCAGGATGAGCGGATCAAAGGCTTGTTATTCAGCAAACGCCTGGCGAAGATCGCAACGGACCTCATGCAATGCGAAGGCGTGCGCATGTACCACGATCAGGCATTGTACAAGGAGCCCGGCGGCGGTTTTACGCCCTGGCATGCCGATCAATATTACTGGCCATTGGAGACAGATAAAACGGTCACCGCATGGATGCCGCTTCAGGCTACACCACTGGAAATGGGACCGCTTGAATTCAGTGCAGGGAGCCACCAGGTACTGGAAGGGCGGGAATTGCAGATCAGCGACGAAAGTGAGGCGATGATCCAACAGCGCCTGAGGGTTACCGATTTTCAGCATGTAGTAGAACCCTTCGATGCCGGTGAGATCAGCTTTCATTCAGGCTGGGTATTCCATCGTGCAGGTCCCAATCAGACCAATCACATGAGAAAGGTGATGACCATTATCTATATGGATAAGAACATGCGGTTAAGGCAGCCTGAAAATCAAAACCAGGTAGACGATTGGAATGCCTGGTGTCCGGGAGCTGAGGTGGGCAACGTGATCAATTCGCCTTTAAACCCGGTGCTGTATTGAGAGGAGCGTATGTTTTCAGCGCTAGTAAACCGCCTCCTGTATGGCAATCTTCTTGTGTTTCCTGCTCCATGTAACAATCAGCGGCGTAACGGCGGCCGTGGGAAGAAGCCATACGATCATGGGGGGAAGCATAGTATTGTTTACAACCAGGAATGCCGTCACTGAGGCAATATAACTGCCGAGCATTCTTTGTAAATGTGTGGTTAGATAGTAGTTGCTGATTTTAGAACGGCCAGTGAAATTTGTCCAGTCCTGGTATACGAATAACAGGCTAACAGACCCAAAAACAAGGAAAACCAGGCCAAAAAAATCTCCCCGGATCATGTGGTAGCCTCCGAAGCCGATAAAGGCCATGGCGAAGACGAGCATCAGACTGGTCAATAGCCAGTCTTGCCATTCCGGTTTGCCTTTGTTCACCATGTATCTCCTGCCGGAGAGTAACATGAAGGAGGTAAATACGCCGATGATGAACAGGAAATAATTTGGATGCAGAAAGCTCATGGGCATGGATACGAAAGCCGCAATGAGCATGGCATAATAGAAGATACGGCCAAGCAATTTGTGCCGGGCAGTTCCTTTTTTTATAATCAGAACAACCGTTCCGAGCACAAGGCTAAGGCTCCCGCCGATGATATGAATGATGAGCAGGGGTTTAAACAGATCCATCCGAGTTTTAAAACTTTGGGATCTACCAGCGATTATTGAAACGATTATTGGGCTTGGGTTTGGAAGGCCTGTCTTCGGCTTGTTTCACCACCAGGGGTTTGCCGTTTTTGCCCAGAGAGATGTCGTTTAGCAGTTCAATGGCCTGATTGGCATCTTCGTCGTTTACCATTTCAACGAATCCGAAGCCGCGGCTTTTCCCGGTTTCACGGTCAAGGGTAACTTTTGCAGATTTTACCGGGCCGAACTTTTCGAAGATCTCTTCCAGTTCAGCATTGTCTATATCGTATGGTAATCCAGCGACAAAAAGTGTCATAGTGGAACTAAGTTAGGGGATTTATTTTGGAAATTATGCCAAAACTATCGTTCCGCGCCATAAGGCAGGCAGGACCTAAGAAATTGTCTGTCAAGCTTTCCCAGCCTTCCACTGGCGTTACTTAAGCGGGCAGTGGCAGTACTTTACCGTTAAAATCAGTAAGTTTATCACCCACTTAAAACAGGGATGCTTATCCGCGGGCCCATGCTCTGGTGAAGGAAATGGCTGAAGCATAAACTTGTGACATGCATGTTGTTGACGATCATATCTCCACCTTTTCCGTTGACGTTCAAAAGAAACTGGAGCAGATGAGGTCAGCCATCATTAGGGCCATCTTACCCTTTCCCTATGCAAGGGAAGGCCGGTGTTCGAATTATTTTCCTATTCTTAGCTGCTTTACTTCCTCTGCTGTGGAGCTTAGTAATTCAGGTTTGTCTCCTTTGATGTTGTAGGCTTGTATCCCGATAGGCCCTTTGTAATTCAGTTTTCGGGTGATAAATGCAACCAATCCTTTGGTGTCAAAGCTGCCTTGTCCTAGTGGAAGGATATAATCGTTCCAAATCGTTGTCTCCCTGCTGATGACATTGTTTGCTCCGCAGATGGAGATCATTTTCAGATAGGGCCGCAGGGTTTGCAAATGCGCGTAAAGATTTGCTCGTTCCTGTTCAATGGTAGTAGCCAACCAATGGCATAGATTGAAGCCTAGTCCAACATTTTTTCGGTTTACTTTTTCTACCAGTGAAAGGGCGTGGTTTGTTGTTTCGAGGTAAAAATTATAGTGCGGGTAAATGGCGATCTGGAGGTTCGATTCCGAACACAGGATAGACAGCTCCTGCAGCAGCTTAACCACTGCTTCGTCTTCGGACGCTGATGGGCTTCCTGACTTACGCGTTTCCCTTTCAATGTGGGGTGAGATTACGGTTCCTGAGCCTTTCAGTTTCTTTATTGCCTGGGCGAGCGAAGCAGGCACATGTTTGTCTTCAACCTTTAGTTTAACATAGAAAGAAGAACATTTGAAGTCGTTTTTTTCAATTGCTTCAAACATTTCATCAAAGCTCTCTTCGCTCCCGATCTCAATACCATCGAATCCGCTGGCTTTAACCACCTTCACCTGGCTTTCATAACTATTGTACGTCTTATCGCCGGCGATGATATTATGAAAAACGAAGAATTCGTTGCGCAATTGCTGTGCATGACCCGTAACAGACAGATGCATGAAAAGAGCAAGGAAGAATAATTTCATAAGAACTATTTGATTAATTCACCCAACTTTTTATCAAGGGCCTCGCCACGCAAATTCTTGGCGATGATCTTCCCGGCAGGATCGATCAGGTAGTTCTGCGGAATGGCCTGTACGCCGTATTGAACGGCTACTGCATTCTTCCAGTATTGCAGGTCAGATACGTGCGACCACGTGAGGCCGTCGTCATGAATGGCTTTCATCCATTTGTCTTTTGCATTGGGCTGATCCAGAGACACACCGAGGATGAAGAATCCTTTGTCTTTATACTTATCAAAGGCTTTCACCACATTAGGGTTCTCTTTCCTGCATGGACCGCACCAGCTGGCCCAGAAGTCAACCAGCAGATATTTTCCCCGGAAGGAAGAAAGGGCAACTGGGTTTCCGAGTGTGTCGTTCTGCACAAATTCCGGTGCTGGTTTTCCAACGCCTGTGATGCGCGCCAGATTTAACTTTTCGCCCAGGGTCTTTCCTGATGGAGAGGCCTTTGCTGCGGCAGGGAGCTTTTCGTACAGGGGATCAACATCGTCTGCATTGATGTCATAGCCCGCATATCTGTCCAGGGTATATAATGCAATGGGAGAAGCCGGGTTCGCAAGGAATTCAGATTTGTAAACTTCTTTCTGCTTTGCTTCAACCGCTTCAAATTTCTTTTCAATTTCAGCCATCCCCGCTTCATCCTTTTTTGCGGCAAAAGTGCGGTACTCGTTACTCAACCCTTCCATTTCTGTATTAAAGGGCTTCATTTTTTCATTCATCGTAGTATACGCATCATGGGCCTTGGATCCTTTGACCTTCACATTAGAAAAAGAATCAACGTGGCTGACAGTTTGTTTTGAAGGCATCAGGTAAACGGTCACCACGTCCCGCTTTTGATTGATCTTCTGGGGTACCGCCCTTTTATAGGTCACCCGGAGATAAGCCAATACAGGCTCTTCAATCTGACCGGTGAATGTGTATTTATTATCTGTGACCACCGCCGAATCATTTTTCCAGTCACCCTCTACCCTGTAATTGATAAACACTTTACTTAGCGTGTCTTTTTTCAACTTCGACGTATTGCCTTCCAGTATGAATTTCTGTTGGGCAGAAGCTTGCATGGTGAATAGTACCATGGCGGCCAGAACGATCTTTTTCATATCAGCGTTTTAAGTATTCCGAAGTTAAGAATTTAACAGGGACCATCAGAAGAAAGGTATAAACCGAATGCGGAAAACGGAAATTAGCGGAGTAACATTAATTTAGTGAACTATGCAGGATAAGTTGAGCGAATCACAGGGGTCCAATCCCGGTATTTTTCACATAGCCGTTATCGTTAGTGCCCTTGGTTTTTTTGTAGATGTGTACGATCTCCTGCTCTTCGGGATCATTCGTAAACCGAGCCTCGCTTCCCTCGGATTGAATCCTGACCAGGTGCTGGAGCAGGGTGAGTGGCTGATCAGTGTGCAGATGATCGGCCTGCTGATCGGGGGCATCGTATTTGGCATGCTGGGCGATAAAAAAGGACGGCTCAGCGTTTTGTTTGGATCTATCCTGCTCTATTCCATCGCCAATATCCTCAACGGATTTGTGCAGAACACTACGCAATACGGAGTGCTCCGTTTCCTCGCGGGGATAGGCCTTGCCGGCGAGCTTGGCGCAGGCATCACCCTGGTAAACGAACTCCTCAGCAAAGAGAAAAGAGGCATCGCTTCGGCGATGATCGCGTCGTTCGGGATCCTTGGTGCTGTAACGGCCTTTCTCATGAAGGAGTTGTTCGACTGGCGCACCTGTTATTTTATTGGGGGCGGACTGGGCCTGCTGTTATTGTTCATGAGGTCGCGTGTTTATGAAAGCCATATGTTTAAGCAGGTGGCCAACTCGAATGTCAGGCGGGGCGATTTCAGGATGTTCTTTCAGGATCGAAAAAGGGCATTGCTATACCTGCGCTGTGTGATGATCGGGATACCGGCATGGTATATCATTGGCGTGCTGGTTACGTTTTCCGACCAGTTTGGGAAGGAGTTCGGGATCGCGGATGTGGATCCTGCAAAAGCGATCTTGTATCAATACATGGCGATTGCTTTCGGTGATCTGACAGCAGGATTGTTAAGCAGACTTTTTAAAAGCAGAAAAAAGGCCTTGTTTATTTTTTATGGGATCACTGCATTTTTCCTGACCTTATATTTTGTAAGCCGTGGAGGCGGCAGTGCCCAGAATCTCTACTGGATCTGTGCCGGACTTGGCTTTGGTACAGGGTTCTCCGTCATATACATTACCATGTCTGCCGAACAGTTCGGCACCAACCTGAGGGCTACGGCTGCCGTTACCATTCCCAATATGGTGCGTGGCGCATTACCCCTCATCTTACTGCTTTTCAAAGGGATTCGTAACGTGACAGGCAGTTATATAACGGGTGCCTGGATCACCGGAGTCATACTGATGGCCATCGCTATATGGGCCGCCTGGGGCCTGGAAGAGTCTTACGGCAAGGATCTGGATTTTATTGAAGAGTAATGTTACCATACCTGCCGGCAGCATCTCCATCTGTGATACGCGCCTGTACAAATGATTGAAAGCAAAAAAAATCCGGGTACCAAATCAGTACCCGGATCTTACGTTTTAAAACTATGATTATTTAGCAGCCGTATTGGTGACCGGCGCAATATCTTTCCACTCCTTATTCAATTTTCGGGGAGTGGGATAGATCTCATCCATCGTATCAGCATTGTATACGCGACCATTCATGATCACTGTTTCTACTGTATTCGAGTGGCGAATATTTTCTAATGGATTTTTTCCCAGGATGATGATATCGGCGAGCTTACCCGCCTCTATTGATCCCAGATCCTGGTCAAGTCCTATGGAGATCGCACCTTTAATGGTGGCTACTTTAAGCGCATCCATGTTGCTCATGCCGCCGCTGGCCATTGACCAAAGTTCCCAATGATAGCCCAGGCCCTGAAGCTGGCCATGGCTTCCTACACCTGCCAATCCATCATACTTCACGATATCTTTCATGGTCTCGGCATGTTTTTGGAATACATGTTCTTCAGGCCTGAACCAGCCTTCGTTTCTTCTCCTGCTTTTTGCAGCCAACTCTTCGTAGGGCGTAAAGTTTTTCAGCTTGGGATCGTTGGTGGGTGACTCCGTTTCGTAGTAGTAGTTCTCGGCCCACGGGCCACCGTAAGAGACCAGCAACGTGGGCGTCACCGTCATCTTGGATTCGCCGATGGTTTTTGTTACATCCTTGAATAATGGGTAGATCGGTAATGAATGTTCGTGCCCGGGATAGCCATCGAACAGGTTGGTCATATTCAATTTGAAATCCAGTCCGCCTTCGGTAGTGGGCATCAGGTTCTGTTCCTTAGCCGCCATGATGATCCACTGACGATGCTGGCGGTTTCCGGTCAGGTACATCTTGATGGTCTTGGTATTGTAATACTTGCTGTATTGTTTTAGGATGCGTTTGGTTTGGTCGAGGTCTTTCAGGTTATACATCCAGAAACCTACCCCAGGTCCTGTAGAATAAATCCGTGGACCTACGATCTGTCCCGCTTCAACCATGTCGCCATAAGTAAGCACGTCGGTTGTGGCAGTTTGGGGATCGCGGGTGGTGGTTACCCCATAAGCCAGGTTCGCTGTGTATACCCATGCCTGGCCTTTATGCAGACCCCAGTAGGGCCACATGTGGGAATGGATATCCACCAGGCCCGGCATCACTGTTTTGCCGGAGCAGTCAATGATCTTCGTATTGGCAGGTACCGTAAGTGTTCCTGTTCTGCCGATGGATTTGATCCTGTTGTTGACGATCAATACATCTCCCTGTTCCAGTACTTCATCTTTATTCATGGTGATGATCCTGGCATTTTTCAACAAGATGGTGCCAGTGGGAATATCGCGCTGGTAGTAGACTTTCACCTGGGATTCTTCGGGCTCGTATTTTTTCAATTTTGCCGAGTCAGCCCTTCTGGTGGAGTCTGATACTCTTTTCGCCAGGGCGGTATCGAGGATTTTCTTCGCTGCCGAATCCACTTTTGCCATGACGGAATCCATCTTCTTTTTGGCCGAATCCAGTGCAGCCATTTTCTTTTTCTCTTCTGCTTTTCTCGCCAGTTTTGCCGAATCGTCGAACGCATCTGCTTTCTTCAGGTCATAGATAAAGTGTCCGTTGCCGATCGACCAGTGTACCCGGTGACCATTGGATTCCCAAAAGGGGAATTCACCTCCGATCTCGGTAAGTCGGCGTGCCGGAAAATTACTGGCGCTGGGTTCCGCAACGGAAATGCTTACAGGCTTGCCGGTTTGGGGTACAGTAACTACATAGATATCGTTATTGACCTGGGCGAGTGCCTTCACCCCTTCTGGCGCCATGGTGATCACGGACGCGGATGAGGGCATCATTACTTCACGCTCTGTGCCTGCAGAAGCCGGTAACATGCAATGGTTGACAAAATTCAGTGCATTGCGGGCGTAAACGGTGCGCTTGTTGTGCATCGGGTTTTCTTCTTCCTCCGCAACAGCTCCATAGGTAGTGATGCCGGTGATCTTCACGTGTGTTTTTTCATCCGTACCATCCCATTTCATGGAGATCAATCCGCCCGAGCCGTTCAGCATGATACGCTCCGGGTATGATTTTGAAAAGTGAGGATTGCCGCGACCGTTCGCTTTGTCGATGACGGTTATGGCACCGCCGCTTGCAGGCATCCAGCATAACTCCATTTCCGCTCCTGAAACAAAAGGACTGATCGACTCCTTGAACATCCTGGCGCTACCCCTGGAGAACACGATGCGCTCATTGGGCGCCCAAGCCAGGTCGATATACATGGCAGGCTCTGTATTGAGTTTGGTAGTGGTGTTGCCTTTTGGCCTAAATACGGTTTTAAAAATATCGCCGCCATGATCGTCTTGCCAAGTAACAAATGCGAGTTGCTTGCCATCCGGGCTCCACATGGGGTTTGCTTCAACAAAGTTGTTGGTGGTAAGGCGTTTTGGTGTGCCTTTTGGATAGTCCATCACATAAAGCCTGTCGAGCACAGTGAAGGCAAGTTTTGATCCGTCGGGCGACGGCGCCGCATCACGGATCTGGGTGGCCACGGCATGTGAAGTATCTTTTATCGGGTATTTAAAATCAAGGCGGGGCCCCATTTCCAGGGAAAGGTTTACGGTAAATGGTATCTCGGTCGACTTGCCATCGGAAACGTTGATCTTCCAGATCTTACCACCATAGCTCGCAATAATGAATTTACTGTCGGGCGTGAAAGACATGCCTGGCAGAACGCCCATGGGAGCTATTGATTCCTGATCATCACGTTGAACCGGATAGGCCAGCCATTTTTCCTCACTGGTTTTGAGGTTACGGAGGATTAGGCCTGTTTTGTCTTCATGTCTTGAACCATACACCATCCATTGCCCATCTTTGGAGACGGTAGGGGTAAATGCAGAACCATACCGCGAACTCAGGGAGATCATCTTTGAATTGTTCCTGTCGTACATCCCCACCTGGTATTGGGGGAGGGATGCGTTGTAGTTCCAGGCACCCATGCGCATGGAGAAATAAACATAGCGTCCCTGTGGGTCTACAAAAGGATCGATTGTTTTTAATCCGGCGGGTTGATCAATGAGGGGTGTTCCGCCGCCGCCATCTTTATGGTACATGACGAGTTTTGGAGTTCTGCGGCCTTTTGAAGCGATGATGTATTCACCGTCCGGTGTCCAGGCGGCAGAAGGAAAGTCGTCCACGCGTTCCTTAGTGAGCTGGGTGGTATCTTCCTTTATTCGGTCGATGATCCAGATATTGTCTGATCCGCTTCTGTCTGACGTGAACAGGATCTTATTGCCATCAGGACTGAATCTGGGATGTGTTTCATAGGCCAGTCCTTTTGTAACCGGCGTAGCGGCCCCGCCTGTGATGGGCATGGTATAGATGTCTCCCATCAGGTCAAACGCGATCGTATTCCCGTTGGGATGGACGTCTACCGACATCCAGCTTCCTTCATTGGTGGAAAAATTGATTTTTCTGTTGGGCTTTAGGGGAAGGTCTTTAAAGGCGGTATATTTTATAGAATCTTTTTTAATAGTGTCGGTCAGGGCACGACTAAATAACTGTCCTGGTTTGTTAACCTCGCTTTGGATCCGGGTTAAACCGATCAGGGTGACAGGGATCAGTCCTGCTAGCAGTACATGTTTTAATTGCATGAGGTGAAGTTGATGAAGCACGTAAATTAAAAAAAAATATAATACCCGCTTAACCGCTTATGTAATTTGGATGTAGATACAGGTAATGCTGGCGTAGGAAAAGAGAAAAAAACGGGCCGAAAGGCGCATTTTGCATTTGATGAGATGATCACCTTGCGTACATTCCATTTCTGGAGTATTTGCTTTTTGTGTCCAGCACAAAAAACACAAGATCGGCCTGGTCGTCAGCATGTACAGTAATTTTTTCATTCTGAAGTACCACATGATCCCCTTTCTGTAATACGTCATTGCTGCCTAATACCGTCACGCTTCCGTCGAACACATATAAAAATCCGGCGAGTCCTTCTTTTTCAAGCGGTGGCGTTTCGATGGTGTCATGCTTAAGGTGTGTGTCATAAAACCAGGCTTGTGATCTGATCAGCAGCGGAGCGTCAGAACCTTGGGGGCCTCCGATCAGTCGCCACTCGTCGAGGCTGTGGTAAAACTCAAAATGGTGAAACTGCACTTTGGACTCAAGGTCATCTTCTTCCGGCCTGAGGAAGATTTGGAGCATCTCTACTTTCTCGTCTGCATCGTCCATGCAGGTCTCTTCGTGATAGAATACTTTTCCCGCGTTCATCATCATCATATAATGTCCGTACAGCAGTTCAATATGGCCATGACTGTCGCGGTGCATCATTTGCCCCTTTCGCATGTAGCTCAGGATCTCATCATTCATGTGGGGGTGCATGGGAATCACCATACCGGGGTCAAGTGTGGAGTGGTCCATTCGACCTAATGGTCCAAGGCCGAAAGGATCCTTTGGGTCACCGATTTTTTTCCCGGGAGAGATCATTCGAATAATGAATTTGCCCTGGTCGATGATATGTCGTTCTGAAGCACGTGATATCAGCATGCTGCAAGATTAACCATTATAGCCGAATCTGCATACCTGTTTGAATGTTAAAGATCCTCGGGCCTTTTGGGCTGAAGGCCAAAAGGTTACATTCCAAACTCGCTCAAGAACTTGATCCGCATGATCTTAAGCTGTTCCCATTCCAAAGATAAATCAGACATTTCTTCCTGAGCTACCTGCAGGCTGCTGGTCTCGCAGCTTTTGAAATAGTCCAGTATGTCGAGTTGGTCATCTGAATCAACCATCTGGTCTATGGCGTAGCCAAGGTTCAGTTTGGTGCCACTGGCTACGATGGTTTCCATTTCCTCCAGTAATTGTTCCAGTTTCATCCCCTTTGATTTCGCGATCATATCCAACGGGATCTTCTTATCAACCTGCTGGATGATAAAAACTTTGTTACTGCTTTTGTTGACCACTGATTTCATTACAAAATCATCGGGTTTAACCACTTCGTTCTCTTCCACATAGGCAGAGATCAGATCAATAAACTGTTGTCCGTACCTTATCGCCTTCCCTTTGGAAACACCGCTGATCTTTTCGAGTTCCTGCAGCGAACAGGGATACTGGGTAGCCATGTCTTCCAATGAACTTTCAAGAAAGATCACAAAGGGTGGAAGCTTTTTATCTTTCGATACTTTTTGCCTTAAATTTTTCAGCATCTCGAAAAGCACGGTGTCCGCAGCTGCGGTACCACCTGTTTCTACTGCCTCTTCATCATCTTCATTTGCATCTTCAAAAAGATTATTCAGGATGATCTTAAAGGACACGGGTTTCTTCAAAAAGGCCTCTCCTTTTTTGGTGATCTTCAGTACGCCGTAATCTTCTATGTCTTTCTTCAGTATTGAATCCAATAATAGTTGTCTGATCAGTGAGTTCCAATAATGCTCGGGTTGATCGTTTCCCGAGGCAAAGGCCTGCAGGTTCTCATGCCGGTACATCTGGATCTGGGGCGTTAGTTTACCTACCACGATAGGGATCACATATTCTGCCGGGAACCTTTCATCCAGTGCCTTTATGGCTTTCAGCATGATGACTGCGCTTGCTTTTGCTTCGATCTTTTCTTTCGGGTTGAGGCAGTTGTCGCAGTTCTTGCAATCATTTTCTTTATACTCTTCCCCAAAATAACTCATCAGCGTTTTTCTGCGGCATACCCCGCTTTCTGCATAGGCAACCGTTTCATGAATGAGCTGGGCGGCTACTTCGCGTTCGCTTAGGGGCTTATCCCGCATTAGGTGTTCAAGCTTGGAAACATCTTTATGTGAGTAGTATAAAAGGCATTTTCCTTCCATACCATCGCGGCCGGCACGACCGGTTTCCTGGTAGTAATTTTCAATGCTTTTAGGGATGTTGTAGTGGATCACATAACGGATGTCCGGCTTGTCGATGCCCATGCCAAAAGCGATGGTAGCCACTATGACCTCCACGTCTTCATTCATGAACTGGTCCTGCCGGTCAGACCTTACCTTGCTGTCCATCCCGGCGTGATAGGCTACCGCTTTGATTTTATTGGCCATCAACATATCGGCCAGCTCTTCTGTTGTTTTACGGTTGAGGGTATAGATGATCCCGCTTTTACCCCGGTGGTCCTGGATAAAGCGAACAATGCTTTTGATCGTATTCTCTTTATTGACTTTGGGTCTGATCTCGTAGTATAGGTTAGGTCTGTTGAAAGATGAAATGTAGATATGCGGTTTTCGTAATCCAAGATTTTCAACAATATCCGACTGCACTTTTGGAGTAGCCGTAGCCGTTAGTGCGATCACGGGAATATTGTCATTGATCAGTTCCATCATTTCACGGAGGCGACGATATTCAGGACGGAAATCATGCCCCCATTCGGAAATACAATGGGCTTCATCTACAGCAAAAAATGAGATGTCCAGGTCCCCGAAGATCTCCAGATTTTCGGCTTTGGTCAGTGTTTCCGGCGCAACGTATAACAATTTCGTTTTACCTGTTTTGAGGTCATCATGCACTTTGCGGATTTCTTTTTTGGTGAGCGTGGAGTTAAGAAAATGGGCCACATTGTCTTTACTGCTATAGCTTCTCACCAGGTCAACCTGGTTTTTCATGAGCGCGATCAGGGGCGAAACGATGATGGCGCAACCCGGGCTGATCACTGCCGGGAGTTGGTAGCAGAGGCTTTTCCCGCCACCAGTGGGTTTGATTACAAAGGTATCGTTGCCGGCAAGAAGTTTCTCGATAATGGGTCTTTGATTACCCTTGAACGATGTATGACCGAAATGTTCTTTTAAAGCGGCATCGAGGTCCACGCCGTTCGATGGGGCGGTACTTTTTAATGTAGAAGACTTTTTACCAGTCGCTGTTTTTTTTGCAGTAGCCATTTCCTATTTTTTTCCACCACACAATATTGAAAACTGCAATATTCACGGGGCTTTAATCGTATTTCGGCCGCGAATTTACGAAAATGCAGGATGGATTGTTGTTAAAACAGCCAATTGTGAAGATCCGGGAGTTATTTGATTGTTATACACCGTTGGCCGTCTTCTTTAAAATAATACTTTTGCGTGAATTCCATGGAAGAAATTAATATCAGGGAGGCTGGCAGAAAAACCATAGAGCTGGAGGCTGCTGCCATCCAGGCTCTGTCAGGGTTCATTGATGAGCAATTTGAACATGTAGCCAGTCTTCTTTTCAATATGAAGGGCAGGCTGGTGGTCAGCGGTATTGGGAAAAGCGCCATCATAGGCCAGAAAATTGTAGCTACGTTCAACAGTACCGGTACTCCAGCCATATTTATGCATGCTGCCGATGCCATTCACGGCGACCTTGGAATGATCCAGGAGGGCGATGTGGTTATGGTGATCTCAAAAAGTGGTGAAAGTCCGGAGATAAAAGTATTGGTGCCACTGATCAGGAATTTGGGTAACCCGCTTGTTGCGATGGTTGGTAATTTATCGTCGTACCTCGCCAGCCATGCCAATCATGTGTTGAATACCACTGTGCCACAGGAGGCTTGTCCGAATAATCTTGCCCCTACCACCAGTACAACGGCGCAAATGGTCATGGGTGATGCCCTTGCTGTTTGCCTGATGGAGATGAAGGGGTTCACCAGTGAAGATTTTGCCAAGTTTCACCCCGGGGGGACGCTGGGCAAAAAGCTTTATCTAAGGGTATCGGACCTTTATCCCCAAAATGAGAAGCCCTGTGTGAAGGCCAAGGCCAGTTTGAAAGACGTGATCGTTGAAATTTCACAAAAACGACTTGGTATTACGGCTGTGATCGATGAAGAAGGGCGACTGGAAGGAGTGATCACCGATGGCGATCTCAGGCGTATGTTGGAAAAAGGTGGTGATACCGGATCTGTTACGGCGGGCCTGATCATGAGTCCGAATCCAAAAACAATAGATGCTTCCTCATTGGCGGTAAACGCTCTTGATCTGATGCGAAAAAATAATATCACCCAGTTGCTGGTTCAGGAGAATGGGAAATATGCTGGAGTGATACATTTACATGACCTCATTAAAGAAGGATTGATCTGATGAATAAAAATCATTATGTTGCCATCATGGCCGGCGGTATTGGAAGCAGGTTCTGGCCCATGAGCCGTACCTCTTTCCCTAAACAGTTCCTTGATATTTTAGGAATAGGAAGAACGCTGATCCAGAGTACATATGATCGTTTTTTACGATTTATTCCCATTGAGAATATATATATTGTTACTTCTGATGAATACCGGCACATTGTTCAGGAGCAGCTGCCCGATTTGAATCCGGCTAATATTCTTTGCGAGCCATCCCGGAAGAATACGGCTCCCTGTATTGCGTATATATCGTATAAACTGAAGGAGATCAATCCTGACGGCGCGCTGATCTGCGCGCCAGCCGATCACCTCATTCTGGATGAGAAGGCGTTCAATAAGGTTTGCCTGGAAGCGCTCGATTTTGTGAGTAAGGACAGGGCATTGTTGACCCTTGGCATTAAGCCGGCCACGCCCAATACGGGTTATGGTTACATACAGTACGATCAGCAGAGTGTATCGGATAATGTATATAAAGTAAAAACATTCACAGAGAAGCCCAATCTTGAATTGGCGCGCACCTTCCTGGCCAGTGGTGATTTTCTTTGGAATGCGGGCATTTTCGTGTGGCAGGTGAAGAACATTGTAAAGGCTTTTGGGAAGTATTTGCCTGAAATGGCTGAGTTGTTTGAGGCGGAGGCGGGGAAACTGAATTCACCGGAAGAAAAAGAAGCCATTGGCCGCATCTATCCCCAGTGCACCAACATATCTATTGATTATGGCATCATGGAAAAAGCGGATAATGTGTATCTGATCCCGTCTAGTTTCGGCTGGAGTGATCTGGGAACCTGGAATTCGGCTTATGATATTATGGAAAAAGACTATCTCGGTAATGCGGTATCGGGAGAGAATGTAATGGTGATCGATGCCACCCGATGCATGGTTCATACAAGAGATGAGAAGTTGTATGTGTTGCAGGGTATGGACGATTATATACTGGTGGATACGGATGACGTGATGCTCATTTGTAAGAAGGAAAAAGAACAGGAGATCAAGGAGTATGTAGGGGAGGTGAAACGCAATAAGGGCGAACGGTTTCTTTAATTGGCGGGTTTACGGGTTTGCGGGTTTGCGGATTTGCGAATTTGCGAATTTGCGAATTCAGAAAGTCAAAGTCCCTGCGCTTTTTGGGCGATCCGCTCAATCCGCTCAATCCGTCAATCCGCTCAATCCGCTCAATCCGCTCAATCCGCCAATCCGCTCAATCCGCCAATCCGCTCAATCCGCTCAATCCGCCAATCCGCCAATCCGCCAATCCGTCAATCCGTCAATCCGTCAATCCGTCAATCTTAATAGGTCAAGCGGAAGGGAAACCCGAAATTAAAGTAAGTCCCTACCCCGCTGGTTTTGTTGTTTACCATAATGGTGAATTCTATAGGGCCGATGGGCAGATCGTAAGCCAGGGTGAGCCCGCTGCCGACCATCCATGTGGCAGAGGTCGCTTCATTTCTTTTTTCTACAAAATCATAACACAAGACGCTGCCGGTAAGCGTAGTATATAATTTTCCAAAGGGATTAAACCGTAATCCCGTATGGGCAGATGCCATACTCTCCGAATAGATCTGGCCTTCTTTCAATCCAGCAAACATGATCTGGTTTCGCGTCGTGTTATTCATGCCCCCGGCTATAAATCCGTTCAGCACGCTGCTGTTCTTACTAAAATTTATTCCACTTTGCGCGCGGTTAACCCAGGCCCAGCGCTCGCTGATGGGAGTGGTGCTCGAAAAGATCATCGTACTTCTGGCATAGTTGCCGAAGGTTGCATTTTTATGGGTTATGTTGCCGATCAGTAACCCATCTTCATATACTTTGAAGTCAGGACGCAGGTTAAATACCCATCCGGCTTTCACCTCTATGAAGGTGCCTTTTTTAGGGTACTGTGGTTTCGACAGCGTATTTAAGTTCCAGAAAGCATAGCTGTGAAAAAAGTTATTGTTTCCTGAATAGTATGTGCCGCTCTCAACGCGGGGGTCTGCGCCAATCGCTTCCCACTGTCCGCCAATACCGCCTGCCGATCTTCTTTTAGCCGATAGCTGAAACCGGTCGTCGATGGTGAAATACCTCATTTTATAGAGTCCGGTGCTCCGGAAATCAGTATAAGTCGGCAATTCCTGGAATTCGGTATACACCTGAAACCTGTTACTCCATGGCTTTTCATACCCGAACATCTGAGTGTGTTCCAAAAGGGCACGGAAGTTTTCGCCGAGGTTGGCGGAGATCATGGATCTGGAAAATGGGGTCAGAATATTCCGTCCGGTAAGATTCAGGTGTATGCCGAATCCAGTCAGAGAGTTCTGTGAAATTCCTGCTTTCAACATTACGTCGGACTCTGGCTTCACCCTGAAGATCAGTTGGCTGCCAGTGCTGTCGTCTTCCCGGACTTCATATACAATGGATTTGTACATTCTATAGGCAAAAGCCTGGCGGGTTTCTTTTTCCAGCTTTTCCGAAGTAATGTTTACGGTGGTGTCTAAATTGATCTGTTCAAGAAATGCTTCACGAGTTTTCTTGTTCAATCCTATTACATCAATCTTGCTGAACTTGTATGCCCTGCGCTCGGGGAGGCGATTTTTTTTGAAGACATACCCAGGGTCCGAGGCTTTCAGCGAGTCGGCCAATTTTTTGAAGTGGGTATAATACTTTCTACCTTCAGCGATGCCCAGATCGATGATCGCGTCGCCTTCATCAAAGCTTGATGAACTGAAAGTGCCCATCGGGATCTTTACAAGGAGGTCGGCCAGTTTACTCTCTTCCACAAGGTCCTTATTTTCTGTCAGGAAAACCACTTGCATCAACACTTTCATGGCATCATCCAGTTCCTCCACATTTTCCAGTGGGGTACTTACTGAAACGCCGATCGTATAATTGGCGCCCATGGTTTTCAGATCCTTCACCGGAAAGTTTCTCGTCACGCCTCCATCTACGAAACGTTTATTGTCGATATCCACGGCTGAGAATGCGCCAGGGATAGCCATACTCGCCCTGATCGATCTTACTACACTTCCCTTGTCAAACACAATCGCTTCGCCCGAAGCCAGATCTGTTCCGATACAACGGTAGGGGATGCTCAGGCTGTCGAAGTGTTTGACTCCGGCTACAGGAAAAAAATATTTTTCCAGGATCAACCAAAGTTCCTGGCTCTCGAGAAATCCGGATGGCAGCGAGATCTTCTTTTTGGATACCGGTAACTCCACCGCGTATTTTCCGTACTCGCTTTTTTCCTCCATGATATAGCTCGACATGGGAATGGAGTTGCTGAGCAAAACATCCCAATTGAGCTGGCGGGCTATTGTTTCTATCGAATCACCTGAATAACCCGCAGCGTACAGACCTCCAACGATGCTTCCCATGCTGGTCCCGGTAAGGTAGCTGATGTTCAGCTCTGCAGAATCGATCGCCTTCAGAATCCCGATATGCGCAAGTCCTTTTGCTCCGCCGCCACTGAGCGCCAGTCCAATGCCCGATTTGGCAGCCGGTTTGGCCGTTTGGGCATGGATGAACAAAGGGAAGAACAATAGGATGAGGGTAAGTCTTCTTAATAGGGTCATATTCATAATAGTGGCCGCAAAATTAATCTATTGAACATGGTTGACCGGTGGAAAATTGTATCAGGCTTAATTTTATATAATTTGTAGACATGCATGCTCAGGTAAAAGCGCTGATCGATCATTTTCAGTTCGATACCATTCCGCTGGAGGGAACTTTTTATCGCAGGACGTATACGTCTCGCGAAACCCTGCCCAACGGGATTCCTGCCGGTACAGCCATCATGGGGATGTATTGTCATCATCCTTTTTCGGGATCCTTTTTCCACAGGGTCAGTAGGGATGAGACCTGGCATTTCTATAAGGGAGATCCGTTTACCCTGTTTTTGTTGTATGAGGATGGCCTTGCAAAGGAGGTGGTGATGGGTCCCGATGTGTTAGCAGGACAAACCCTACAATTCACCGTGCCGGCGGGGGTCTGGCAGGCAGGACTTTTGCACCGGGATGGTGTGTATGCCCTGTTTGGATGTACGGTAACGCCGGGGTTCACCCGTGATTGTTTTGAAGCCGGCCTGGCAGAGGAATTAGCCAACGCCTACCCACAGCAGAGGGAGATCATCGAAAAGCTTTGTCATCCTGGTAAGGAGAGATGGTTGCCAAAGGGGTATGAAGGATGAGAGACCATTAACGCAGGGGTCATTTTTTCTTTTTGCTGACCAGGTTGTAGGAGTGGTCTATCCATTCCCGCAACACTGATCTTTTCACGGAGCCATCAACCACGATGGTATTCCAGTGCTTTTTGTTCATATGATATCCGGGCTGCACACAATTGTAGTTTTCGCGAAGCTCCAGGGCCAGATCGGGATCACATTTGACATTAAATTGAACGTCATCACCGTCAAGCGGAAGTAGTAGGAAGACTTTGCCATAGACTTTAAATACCAGCGTATCCGGTCCAAAGGGCAGCGTTTCCTCTGCTCCGGGTTTGCCCATGCAGTATGCTCTGATGTCTTCTAGATTCATATAAACGTCTTGATAGCAACAAAGATAGGCACTCTGGGAAGGCGACCAGGTCCGAATCCGGCCCTGCCTGCCGACAGGAATCCGCCAATCCGCCTATTTAACATAGACGGGCGATTCGCACTTATGCCAATCAGTTTGGGCAGGTTGATATCTGAGAAGATGATGAACGGCTCTATCTCCGTATCAATAAAAAATTACAGGGCTTCCTCTCCGTCTGCGAACAATAATCATTCATTAGGATAGTCCCGTTGTTTGAAGACATCAGTGAGCAGTTGCTTATCGTCCAGATCACATCTTCAATGATAACGATGAGACCGGTTTTATTCAATCTATTTATCGTTGTTGAGCGAGGTTGGTCCGGTTTTGTTCATGGTGTCTAGAATAAGCGCCAATGCATGTTTTATTTTTATAATATAAACACCAATTGTCGCTTGGTATAAAAAAACCGCGGCATTTCTTGCCGCGGTTCCTGTGGGATAAAATAAATCTGCCTCTTATGCCAATGCCGCAGTCAGGCTGATCTCAGCATTCAGCAACTTGCTGATAGGACATCCCACTTTAGCCTCATTGGCACATTCCTGGAACTTCTCATCACTGATCCCCGGTATGTTAGCCTTCAGGTCCAATTCCGATTTAGTTACCGCGCCGTTCTCCAGGGTAATGGTGCAAGAGGTCTCAATTTCTTCTGCAGTAAAGCCGGCAGCGTTGAGTACGAAGGCAAGCTTCATGGAAAAGCAACCCGAATGGGCTGCGGCTACGAGCTCTTCCGGATTTGTCCCGGGCCCTTCTTCAAAACGGGAGTGGTATGAATACTGCGTTTTATCAAATACACCGGATTGAGCGCTTAGGTGACCTTTGCCTTCTTTGCCGGTGCCTAACCATACTGCTGTTGCTTTTCTTCTCATAAGATTATCATTTTTAGAGGCTCTAAATTTAGTCATCAAATTCATCAATACACCATTTAATCTCGTTAATTTGCTATTATGGCAAGGGTAAATTATTCATCCGGGGCCAAATGGGAAAAAATTGTAGGGTATAGCCGGGCCGTAAAAGTGGGTAATATCATCGAAGTAACGGGCACTGTAGCCGTAGATGAGCAAAATCAACTCCAGGGTGGCGATTCCGCCTACGAACAAACGCGTTTCGTAATTTCCAAAATAGCTTCCGTGTTGGAGAAAGCTGGAGCAGATCTTACAAATGTGGTTCGGACCCGGATTTTTGTCACCGATATCAGCCGCTGGGAGGAATACGGCCGGGCACATGGCGAATTCTTCTCGGAGATCAGGCCCTGCACCACCATGGTGGAAGTATCAAAACTGATCTCGCCGGAGTTTCTGGTTGAAATTGAAGCCACTGCCATCATTGAAAATCATTCCATATGATGAATGCCATTATTAAGAAGCTACAGTACAAACTTCAGGAGCATGTGCTGATCGTTAATACTCCGTCTGAATTTCGGGAAGTTCTGGCCGATTGGAAGAGGATCACCAAAGTGCATACCACACCTGTGAAAGGGGCCAGCTATTCATTTGTGATGATCTTTGTAAAAACAGAAGCTGATGTAAAGGCCGCTGCTAAAAAGTATATATCCCTGCTCGAACCAGATCCGGTTTTTTGGATGGCCTATCCTAAGAAAACCTCGAAAAACTATAAAGCAGGTATTCACAGGGACTCAGGTTGGGCAGCGCTGGGGGAAGAAGAGTATGAAGGAGTGGCCATGGTGTCTATTGACGACGACTGGAGCGCGCTCAGGTTCCGAAAAGTAGATTTTATTAAAACGATGAAGCGGCGCGAAGGCATGGTTTTAAGTAAGGAAGGGAAAGTGAAAAAAGATCGCCCGTAAAGATCAATATCGCCGCGTGCCTTTGCCGCTCATTATTGAAAATGAGAATGGTTTTTAAAATAGTTGGCTCCCTGTTGCTGATCCTGTTAGTGTTCGTGGCATTTAACTATCAGGCCGATGTTCCCATTGCGAAGCTCACACCCAAATATGCGCAGTCTCCCTCGCAGTTTATGGGGTTGATGGGTATGAATGTACATTATCGCGATGAAGGTCCGCAGACGGACACCCTGCCCATCGTGCTACTGCACGGCACATCATCCTTCCTGCAAACCTGGGATGGATGTACGGAGGAATGGGCCAAAAGCCATCGGGTGATCAGGATGGATCTCCCGGGGTTTGGATTAACAGGGCCCATTCCAACGGGCGATTATAGTATAGAGGGCTATGTTTCATTTCTACATGCTTTTTTGACAAAGCTGAATGTACATGCGTTTTATCTGGCAGGCAATTCGCTGGGCGGATCCATAGCGTACGTTTTTGCAGCAACATATCCCGAAAAGGTTAAAAAACTTGTACTCATTGACCCCACCGGTTATCCGATTACAGACGCAAAAGGAGCGCTTGCGTTTAGAATTGCCCGAATTCCCGTGGTTAACCATTTGTTTAAAATCTTAACGCCGAGAAATATCGTTCGCAAAAGCCTGGAGGATGTGTATGGAAATAAAAAACTGGTCACCGATTCCCTCGTAGACGTATACCGCGATATGGCTATCCGTGAAGGAAATCGCGCAGCTATGATAGCAAGACTGAACATGCCCCAGTCTTCAGATACGGCCGTGATTAAAACCCTAAAGATGCCCACACTAGTGATTTGGGGCGAACTGGACCAGTTGATCCCGGTTTCCCACGCCTATAAGTTTCAGCGCGACCTTCCGAACGACAGCCTCGTCATCCTGAAAGATATCGGCCATATTCCCATGGAAGAAAGTCCAAATATCGTAGCGCCGCTGGTGGCGGGTTTTATCGGAGGCAGATAGAAGTATTTTTCAGTAATTTGCTTACCCAGGTCCCAAACGGATAACCACACCTGCTCCTGGAATTCTAAACATCAATCATGCATTTATCGCCGAAGCTGCCCAAGGTGGGTACCAATATTTTCACCATCATGTCTACCCTCTCTACCGAGGTAGGTGCCATCAACCTCGGTCAGGGTTTTCCAGATTATCCCATGGATGAGCGATTGCACAAATTGGTTGCTAAAGCAATGGCCGATGGATTTAATCAGTACGCACCCATGCCCGGCCTGCCGCAACTGCGACAAGCCATTGCAGATAAGATCGCTTTTTTGTATGGCACTCCCATTGACCCCATTAACGAGATCACCATCACACCAGGGGGTACCTATGCCATCTACACTGCATTTACAACAATACTCGAACCGGGGGATGAAGTCATCGTGCTGGAGCCGTGCTACGACAGCTATGTGCCGAATATCGAGATCAACGGCGGCATCGCTGTGCTGGTGCCCTTGAAGGTTCCGGGCTATGG
Organism: Chitinophagaceae bacterium; assembly: GCA_040404005.1. GTDB lineage: Bacteria > Bacteroidota > Bacteroidia > Chitinophagales > Chitinophagaceae > Pollutibacter. Next base: position 33,583 of record JBBAJO010000007.1, on the reverse strand, counting down.
AGTCGATTGGGAAGCGGTAAAGAATGCCGTGACAGAGAAAACAAAAGCCATCATCATTAACTCGCCCCATAACCCCACTGGCGCTGTGCTGGGAGAAGCAGATATCATGGCCCTGCGGGAGATCGTGTTGGGCACCGGGATCTATATTGTAAGCGACGAAGTGTACGAGCACCTCATTTTCGACGGCATACCACATCAAAGCATCCTCAAGTATCCGGACCTGCTGGAAAGAAGTTTTGTATGCTTCTCTTTCGGGAAAGTCTATAACTGCACCGGCTGGAAACAGGGTTATGCGGTGGCTCCGGAGCACTTGATGAAGGAATTCAGGAAAGTACACCAGTTCAATTGCTTCAGCTGTTTTACGCCTACCCAGGTGGCGCTGGCGGAATTCCTGCAAAACAGGTCCGCATTTCTCGAACTGTCGTCTGAGTTACAGGCCAAAAGAGACTACTTCATCAAGCTGATGTCGGCTACCAGATTCAGCCTGCAATCTTCCTATGGCAGTTATTTTATCTGCGGTACCTACGAAAAGATCAGTGATGAGGCCGACAGGGATTTTTCCATCCGCATCACTAAAGAGTTTGGTGTAGCCACCATTCCGGTATCTGCATTTTACCAGAATGGGAAAGATGATAAGGTGGTGAGATTCTGCTTTTCGAAAAAGAATGAAACCCTGGAACAAGCCGTGGAAAGGTTGATGAAGATTAGGTAAAATCACTCATCTGCCATTCCGTCAATTCGCCAATCAGTCCATCCGATTAGCTAACTTAGATTATTGAATCAGTCCATCCGCCAATTCGACAATTCGCTAATGGAAAATCCCTACAAGGGCATTTTTTATATGCTTCTTGCAGCATTGGGATTTTCCACCATGGGCGCCGCAGCCAAACTGCTGAAGGGCAGTTTTAACGCAGGTCAACTTGTCTTCTACCGCAATGCGATTGGACTGATCTTCCTCTCGTTCAGCCTCATCCGAAAAATGCCACGGCAGACCGGGGGAAAGCTGAACTGGCTCATGTTTCGTGGACTGATGGGTACTACCGCACTTTATACGCTATTGTATTGCATCCTGCATATGCCACTGGGAACGGCCATGACCTACAACCTAACATCTTCCCTTTTTATTGCGCTCTTCGGTTTTATACTCTTTCGAGAATACCATGGTTTTCGCATACTCTTTGCCGTTATATTGGGTTTCCTGGGTATGCTGATGATCTATAAACCGGGTTTTGGTGAATCGCCCTGGTTCTATCATTTCGCAGGCCTGGTCTCGGGCGTCACTTCTGCTTTAGCCTATCTGACTGTAGGGCGGATCGCAAAGTATTACGATAGTCGGGTGATCGTGCTGTCATTTCTGTTGTCAGGCGTTGTCCTGCCCGGGATCTCCCTGCTTTTGCACCACGTTGGCGGCTTAGCGGAAAATGGCCTGTTGATCATCAGCTTTGTATGGCCGGAATCACCGGCCCAATGGGGCTACCTGTTGGTATTGGGGCTTGCTGCATTGTTCGGCCAGTATTTTGTGACGCTGGCTTATGGATCCGACAAGCCCGGACTGGTTTCGGCCATCGGGTACAGCAACATCATCTTCTCACTCGTGTTCGGTTTGTTATTAGGAGACGCCTTTCCCGATCTGCTTTCCCTGCTCGGCATCGCCTGCATCATTTCCAGCGGCATTATCATCTCGCTCAAGAAAAGAACCGCTTAGAAAACTTCAATTTTTTTTAAAGAAGTAGCTTAGGGTAGTCCGCCCCTCCTTATAGTTCTAATCCTTAAAACATACTACACATGGACAAAGCCTACCGCAACGTCAGCATTTTTCAATGACATACAACGTGGCTCACCCATGAATATCAACCTGGCCATTCGCGCCCTTGATATCAGGGGGTTCTTCAGTTTCGCCTTGTTCTGGGTACTTGCCATAACGGATGTAATTGATATTGTCATCATATCCGTTCTGCTCGGCTATGATTTTTATAAAAAGAAGAATCCGACACCATACCTGGTTATTTTGGCGCTTCTTGTCGCCAGCGCAATCATAAGGCAGCTCCGCTTATCAACAGTATGGCAGGCATTCGCCGGGAAATGGGCGGCCTTGTTTTATTGACCATTGTAAGGGTCTTTGCGAGAAATGGGCGCCCTTATTTTATTGACCGTCAACACGCCGTTGTGCTGCTAAATGATTTATTTTAGACCCATGAGCAAGTATCTGATCGGTCTTTTTTTTCTGTTGCAAATTCAACTGAAAGCCCAGGTGCTTTCGCCCCGTGAGCAGGCGGTGGTCATTGATGAGATCCTCGCGGAAAGGATCAATAACCTTCTTCCCGTATTGATGGATAAGTCGGGGATCGATATGTGGGTGATCGTGAGCCGGGAATACAACGAAGATCCCATCATAAAAACTTTTCTGCCCGCTACCTGGCTATCTGCCCGGCGCAGGACCATCATTGTGTTTTACCGCGACTCCCTTAAAAAAGTATTTGATAAACTCGCGATCGCCAGATACGACGTGGGCGAAACCATCAAAGCCTCCTGGGACATGCAGAAGTTTCCCGATCAGTGGGACGCGCTCATCAATATCATCAACACCCGCAATCCAAAAAAGATCGGCATCAATATTTCTACCGATTTCGGACATGCAGATGGCATGGTGCATACCGAGTACCAGGAATTGGTTGCTAAACTCGGTCCTGCCAACCAGAAAAAACTGGTATCCGCAGAAAACCTGGCCGTAAACTGGCTGGAAACCCGCACCCAAAGGGAAATGGCCCTTTACCCCCAACTGGTCCAGATGACCCACGCATTTATCGATGAGGCATTTTCAGAAAAGGTGATCACGCCCGGCATCACCACCACGGACGACGTGGTTTGGTGGTTCAGAAAAAAGTTCCGCGACATGGGTCTGGATACCTGGTTCCATCCCTCGGTAGATGTGCAAAGAAACGATGCCCAAAATTTTGAGCACCTCAGGAGTTTTTCCAACAGGCCAAAAGATCAGGTGATCATGCCAGGTGATTTGCTTCATTGCGATGTGGGCATTACCTACCTGCGCCTGAATACCGACATACAGCAACATGCCTACGTATTGCTTCCTGGCGAGACCAAACTCCCTGCCGCATTGAAGAAAGCTTTTGAAAATGGCAACAGACTCCAGGATATTCTTACCGCAGAATTCAAGCCGGGTACTACCGGAAATAAAATGCTGGCTGCCGCGCTGTCCAAAGCAAAATCGGAAAGCATCGTACCCAGTATCTATACCCATCCCCTGGGCACTCATGGCCATGCTGCGGGAACAACCATCGGTATGTGGGATATGCAGGGCGGTGTACCGGGCTCCGGAGATTTTCCGCTTAATCCAAACACCGTATTTTCCATTGAACTGAATGCGTCTACCGAAATTCCGGAGTGGAAGAAAACCATCCGCATCATGCTGGAGGAAGACGGCTATTGGGATGGAAAAACCTTTCGCTATATCAGCGGAAGGCAAAAAGAAATCTACCTGATACCGAGAAATAAGATGAACCTTGGGAATTAAAGTATCGAAATGAAGGATGTGGTATTAGTCGCCGGCGGAACTGGCAATCTCTATCCGGATTGGCCGGCGTTAAGGGCAAATTCAGCACATCAAGGACAGATGTAGACGTTGCTTCCAATGAACTGGCCCAGCCTCGCCTTGCCCTGCAGCAAATACGCTATTTTTACCTAAAGAAGCAGATTTGCAAGCACCGGTTTTATTGATAACGCCTCCGTTCACACAACTCAACACACCTTATCCGGCAACAGCCTATCTGAAGGGTTTTCTGAATACAAAGAACATCCATTCAGCCCAGGCAGATCTGGGTATAGAAGTGACCCTCGCACTTTTTTCCAAAAACGGCTTGATACAACTTTTCGAGAACATCGATGCAAAACAGCAGAATCACTCCGGTAACATAGAACGCATCATCACATTGAGGGAAGATTATATCAACACCATCGATGATGTAGTCCTTTTTCTGCAAGGCAAACGCCCCACGCTTGCGCACCTGATCTGTAAACGGGAGTTCCTGCCAGAGGCAAATCGCTTTGCCCAGCTGGATGACCTCAAATGGGCCTTCGGAACGATGGGCGTGCAAGACCTGGCAAAACACCTGGCCACCATGTACCTGGAAGACCTGAGTGACCTTATTCAAGAAACCGTAGATGAGCATTTTGGTTTTTCGAGATACGCCGAGAAGCTAGGTCGCTCCGCTAACTCATTCGATGAACTATATCATTCCCTGCAACAGGGATATACCTACCTCGATCGTATCCTGATCGATATACTGGAGAGTAGAATGGCCGAGGTTCAGCCTTCGCTGGTGGCCCTCTCAGTTCCATTCCCGGGAAACCTATACACCTCCTTACGATGTGGCCAGTGGATCAAGAAGAATTATCCGGGTACCAAAGTGGCCATGGGCGGTGGTTTCGCCAATACCGAACTTCGTTCACTAAGCGATCCGCGCGTTTTCGAGTTCTATGATTTCATTACACTTGACGATGGCGAGGCGCCCATGGAACAACTCATTGCACACCTCAACGGAAAAAAAACGCAGCAGGAATTAAAACGAACCTTTACGCTGATCGATGGCAAAGTCACCTACATCAACAATGCAGCCTGCACCGATTACAGGCAGGGCCAGGTAGGAACGCCCGACTATGCTGATCTTTTACTCGACCGATATATCTCCGCCATTGAAGTAGTCAATCCCATGCATAGCCTTTGGAGCGATGGGCGTTGGAATAAACTCACCATGGCCCATGGTTGCTACTGGGGTAAATGCACGTTCTGCGATATTTCGCTCGACTACATCAAAAACTATGAGCCCGTTGCCGCATCCTTGTTAGTGGACCGAATGGAAGAGATGATCGCGCAAACAGGTCAGAATGGATTTCATTTTGTAGACGAGGCCGCACCTCCAGCGTTAATGCGTTCCCTCGCTATCGAGATCATCCGCCGAAGATTAGTCGTGACCTGGTGGACCAATGTCCGATTCGAGAAAAGCTTTTCGCGAGACCTCTGCCTGCTCTTGCGATCGTCAGGTTGCATCGCCGTCAGCGGGGGACTTGAAGTAGCATCCGACCGGTTATTGGAGCTTATCCAAAAAGGGATCACCGTAGCACAGGTAGCAAGGGTCAGCAAGAATTTCAAGGAGGCAGGCATCATGGTGCATGCTTACCTGATGTATGGATTTCCCACCCAGACGGAGCAGGAGACCATCGATTCGCTCGAGATGGTACGACAACTTTTCGAAACGGGTGTTCTTCATTCGGCTTTCTGGCATTTGTTTACGATGACCGCTCATAGTCCGGTTGGACTAAATCCGGCAAAGTATTCCGTCAAGAAACTCAACGAAGCCATTGGCAGTTTTGCAAACAACGATATCGAACACAAGGACCTCAAAGGTGCAGATCACGAACGTTTTGGTTTTGGACTAAAGAAGGCGTTGTTCAACTATATGCACGCCACTTGTTTCGATTACCCTTTGCAGAAATGGTTCGACTTCAAAGTGCCTAAAACAACCGTGGCACCCGATTTTATCATGAAGGCCGTTGCAGAGCCGGAATATTTTGCCGCTCCCAACAGCAAGATCATCTGGCTCGGTAATCCTCCAAAATCTGAGATCACCATGAAGTCGAAAAAAGGCAATCACTGGGAAGTGATGACCCTCACCTTCCAAACAAAGAAAACAACGCTGTCCATTAACGTTGATCCTCCCAAAGGGAACTGGTTGATCCAAATGCTGGAAAAATTAAAGTCCCCGGCGAGACCCATAATCTGGCAGATGGTGAAAGAAGATTATGAGGCCGCAGGGCTGGAAGACTTCGAATTGTTTTGGGATAACAAGCCCGTCAGTACTTTATATAAAGCGGGACTTTTACGGGTATAATCATTTCATTGCAAGAGTTAGATCTTGAACGGGAGTTGTTGTTTATGAGGGTTATCAATAAAGCATTTAATTTCATGGGTCTTGATAATCAGAAACTGTTCCCTGCATGAATGTCAATTTAATCAGAACCGACCCATCAAACATTGATTTTATCGCACTCGTAAAACTATTGGATGCCGACCTGGCGTTCCGTGACGGTGAGGATCATGCTTTTTACGGACCATTGAATCTTATAGGGATGACCTTGATCAAACACGTGGTAGTCGCCTATGCGGATGGCCAACCAGTTGCCTGCGGCGCTATCAAGCGTTTTTCCGATGAAGCCATGGAAATCAAAAGAATGTTCACCTTGCCGGACTATAGGGGAAAGGGCATGGCAACTTCCGTAATCACCGAGCTGGAAAAGTGGGCCCGGGAACTCTCTTGTAAAAACTGTGTATTGGAGACCGGTAAAATGCAGCCGGAAGCCATAGCATTATACGAGAAGCTTGGGTACAAGAGCATTGAAAACTACGGCCAGTATGTTGGCGTGGAGAATAGTATCTGCTTCGAGAAAGTGTTGAACAGGTGGGGGTAGAACAACTGCATTCGATGTTTGACAAATACATGGGAGCTGAAAGATCTGTTTAAACGGTAGGCTGGTATTTAAGGCTATTCAATACCTTCACCCGTGCATAAAAGGAATTTGATCGCGCTGGTTTTTTTGGTTTGTTCCGCAGCGGTACGCGGGCAGGGGGACAGTTTCGCCGTTCTTACATCTGACATTGATAATTTTTGGACGGCGTACGACAGTATTCTGAAAGTAAACGATACCTCGCTTCAAAAACAGATCATACAAACCGTTTACCTCGATAAGGCAACCGCAGGCTTAAAAGATTTTATACGGCTGAGGCAGCATTCGGCTTCCCGTCACCTCAGGAATATCAGCCATTATCCCAGATTCTGGAGCTCTGTCCGCACGCGCACCCTCGAGATCAATCGTCATAAAGGAGAAATGGCAGAGATCATGTCCCGTTTCCGCAGCGTATATCCGCCTTTCCGGCAACCCGAGATCTATTTTTCTATTGGCTGCCTGAATTCCGGCGGCACTACACAGGGTGAACGGGTGCTCATAGGCGCAGAGATCGCCGCATCGGATAAATATACGGATGCATCGGAATTGAATACCTGGTTACAAAAGGTTTTTTCTGAACAGCAGGATATCATCTTCCTGGTCACACACGAGACGGTCCACATCCAACAGAAAAATATCTATACCAAAATGTTGTTGCCCCGCTGTATCAAAGAGGGGGCTGCTGATTTTCTGGCTGAACTACTAGTAGAACGTAAGTTCGTTTCGCCATACATGATATACGGTGCTGCCCACGAAAAAGAACTATGGCAGAAGTTTCGAAGCGTGATGTTTGAAACAGAAGCCAAAGACTGGCTTTACAACGGAAACCTGGTGGAGAATGCGGATCTTGGCTATTTTATGGGCTATCAGATCTGCAAATCCTATTATGAAGCAGCTTCCGATAAGATGAAGGCCGTGTCAGAAATGCTGGACCTGAATTTTAATAATAGGGGAATGGTGACGAAGTTTTTAGATAAATCGGGCTACGCAGCAAAGTGGGAATGATTTTTACAGTAACAAGCATTAGCATAAATGGGTAATTTAATGATCATGATGACATTAACGGACTGGATCGGCTCAGTAGGCGTAGCCATGCTCCTGATTGCGTTTTTCCTGAACATCTATAATAGAGTACAGAAGGATAGCTACTCATATCTTCTTCTAAATGTATTCGGCGCCGGCCTGGCCTGCGCCGCGTCATTAATGTTGAATTATACACCTTTTGTAATCCTCGAAGGCTGCTGGACTTTGGTTTCACTGGTCAGTCTCGTTCGCTTCATGAATCAGGTAAGAGGAAAAACTTTGCCATAAACAGCGAAAAAGATACTCCATCGATGATTTTTCTTAAAAAAAGGGTTGATGGTTGAGCGGAATCCGTTTTTTGGGGCATTTTGCAGCCACGTTTCGATTAACGATATTTGAACCCGAACGCAGTCTGCGTTATCATTAAACAAGCCAAACATGAAGCCATTTTTTGTTTCGTTCTTAATTGTTGTTTCATTTACTACCGTTATTGCCCAGGAAAACCTTCCCACCGATTATCTCCCGGTATCTTTTCACAAGGGAAGGCGCGAGGAACTCCGCAAAAGGATGCCGGCAAACTCGGTATTGGCAGTTTTTGCCTTTCCCATGCGCGTATTTTCCAACGACGTGGAATACTCATTCCATCAGAACCCCGATCTCTATTATTTCTCAGGCTACAAGGAACCGGAATCTATGCTCCTGATCTTTAAGGAAGACCAGAAAAAAGGAGATCAGACTTTCAACGAGATCATGTTTGTAAGGGAACGCAACGCCATGATGGAACAGTGGACAGGCAGACGCCTCGGAGTGGAAGGTGTGAAAGAAAAACTGGGTTTCCAGCAAGTATATAATAGTGGCGAATTCAAGGATTTTCCACTCGATCTGTCTAAACTTCAGGTGATGTATGAAACTCCCGTTGATGCAGGAGAGGGTATGCTGACCAGCCTGGTAAAACAATTCAGAGCTAAAGCAGGTCTGAAAGAGAATGAGAACAAAAATCTGAGCAATGCGTATCTGACCATCAAGAACTTCACTAATCCTTCCAATGTAGCGCGCAGGGTGAACCAGATGAAAACGATGATCGCCAACACGGGCGATCCGGCTTTGAGTTCGGATCCGATCATCACGGAACTGATGAATAAACCCGACTCTGCTACACTGGTTTCCGTTCAGCAAAAGCTGAAAAATTTCACCGTCCCGGAGGATGAGTACAATAAGCTGGTAGGGGCCCTCAGGGAAATAAAGACCCCGGAAGAACTGGCGATCATGCGCAAATCCGTTTACCTGTCAAGTATCGCTCATGAAGAAGTGATGAAGGCTATCCAGCCGGGCATGTCCGAAACGGAATTGCATGGGCTGTTCATGTATGTCCACAAAAAATATGGCGCAGAAGATGAAGGCTATCCCCCCATTGTTGGTGCCGGTGGTAATGGTTGTATACTACACTACATTGAGAATAACGCTACCAGGGTCAACAATCAATTGGTGTTGATGGATGTTGGCGCGGAATACCATGGATATTCGGCCGACGTGACCAGGACCGTTCCTGCCAATGGAAAATTCACGCCTGAGCAAAAAGCGATCTACCAACTGGTCTACGACGCCCAGGAAGAAGTATTCAAGATCTGTAAGGAAGGTACCCCCTGGCAGGATCTTAACAAGAAGACGGCTGAAGTATTGGCAGAAGGCCTGATCAAGCTGGGTATTATAACCGATAAAAAAGATGTTGGCAAGTATTACCCCCACGGCGTATCGCACCATCTCGGTCTTGATGTGCACGATAAGAACAACAGGGGACCCCTCAAGGAAAACATGGTCATTACTGTAGAGCCGGGCATCTATATTCCCAAAGGAAGCCCCTGTGATAAGAAATGGTGGGACATTGCCGTACGTATCGAAGACGACGTGATCATCGGTAAAAACTCATGCGAAAACATTTCGGCAGCAGCTCCCCGTAAGTGGGAAGATGTCGAAAAAGCGGTTGCAAAGAAGAGCATTTTTACGGATTACGCTTTGCCGAAGATGAAATAGTTCACCGGCGTTTCCGGAAAAATAAAACAAGAAAGATTGCTGTGACTCAAGAGGCCACAGCAACCTTTCTTGCAAATAGCTTCTTGTTGTACTTCCAAATCGTTGTGTATCCCCTTTCTGCAAGTAGATAAACTGCATGCCTGAAATAATTCGTAGCTTATGCTATCCAAACAAATCAGTAACATGAATAAATGTATTCAACTTATTGCGCTGGTCATGTTGATTTCGGGATGTAATTCAGAAACTAAGCAAGCTGATACAGCCAGTTCCGCAGTAGCCGATTATTTTCAGGTGAAGGACCCGGTCGAGAAGCTTACTGGCGGCGTCCGGATGATCCCCATTACTACGTCGAAGGGAACTTTTCGGGTTTGGACAAAACGGGTGGGCAATAATCCAAAAATCAAACTGCTCATGCTTCATGGAGGGCCTGGCGGGACGCACGAGTTTTTTGAATGCTTCGACAGTTACCTGCCTGCAGAAGGGATAGAGTATATCTATTACGATCAGCTGGAATCTTATTATAGCGATCAGCCAAATGATTCTACATTATGGACAACGGAGCATTTTGTGGAAGAAGTAGAGCAGGTTCGAAAAGCGCTCGGACTGAACAAAGATAATTTCTATTTACTGGGCCAATCCTGGGGCGGCATGCTGGCCATGGAGTATGCGTTGAAGTATCAGGATAACCTTAAAGGACTGGTGATATCAAATATGATGGCCAGTATTCCTGAGTATAACAAATATGCGCAGGAAGTATTGGGCCCCCAGATGGATCCGGCCGTACTTAAAGAGATCAAGGATATGGAAGCCCGCGGCGATTTTACCAATCCAAAGTATGAAGCCCTGATCACCGAGCATTATTACACGAAACATGTATTGAGAATGCCGGTGGAACAGTGGCCGGAGCCGGTGATGCGGGTATTTAAGCATTTGAGCAAGAATATTTATGTGTACATGCAGGGTTACAGCGAGTTTGGGGTAACCGGTAATGCATCCCTGAAGAACTGGGATCGCTCTAAGGATATTCAAAAGATCAGCGTGCCCACGCTGGTGATCGGTGCCAGCCATGATACCATGGATCCCAAGTATATGGAATGGATGTCAACCCAGGTAAAAAAAGGAAGGTTTCTGTTGTGTCCGAATGGAAGTCATTTATCGCAGTTCGATGACCAGAAGACCTATATACCCGGACTGGTTAAGTTTATGAAAGACGTAGACCAGGGAAGTTTTTAATGCCTTCAGATTTTCGGGATTTCTTTTTCAGGGTTGGAGATTCTCCAACACTATCCTGACAACATGATGGTGAGGATCATACCGGGACTTGGATTTGTAACCGTGAGATGGATCGTGCAGGTTGGGTAAGTACGCAGTGACGCTCGATAGTCGGAAAGTAGGTATGGTCAGCCGGTCGAAGTAAATCATGAAGATGGAATACAGTCAGTTGGGAAGTACAGATATGCTCATCAGCCGGATCTCATTCGGCTGCATGTCACTTGTACCTGAGGGTAGTAATCATGAGTATATCCTTCATGAGGCAGTGGCCGGGGGTATTAATTTTTTTGATACAGCGGATCTGTATAATAAGGGTGAAAACGAAGTATTGGTTGGGAAAGCATTGAAAGGGAAACGCGATCAGGTATTCATTGCTTCCAAGGTTGGCAACAAGTGGCGTTCCGGCGGAACTGGCTGGGACTGGGATCCATCAAAAAAGTATATCATCGGGGCGGTGGAAGAAAGTCTCGTCCGTTTAGCTACAGATCATATTGATCTTTACCAGTTGCACGGCGGCACTATGGAAGATCCCATCGATGAAACGATCGAAGCATTTGAGTTATTAAAAGCGCAGGGGAAGATCAGGCATTACGGGATCTCCTCTATTCGTCCGAATGTGATCCGGCGTTGGGTAGAGAAATCAGGTCTGAGCAGTGTAATGATGCAGTATAGTTTATTGGATCAACGACCGGCGGAAGAGTGCCTGCCGCTGTTGCGGAAACAGGGTATCGGGGTATTGACCCGCGGAGGATTGGCACAGGGGTTGTTGGTCGGTAAACCTGGGAGGCCTTATTTGAACAGAAGTGAGGAGGATGTCAGAAAAGCAATGGAGGCCCTGACCGCATTGGTAATTGAGGAGCGCAGTAAACCCAGCATGGCCCTACAGGCGGGGGATACCAGCCACCCATTGGCAAGTAATGAGCGTAGTAAAGCCATCCTGGCCCTCCAGTATGTGCTGCATCATCCCGCCGTAACTTCTGCAGTAGTTGGTGTGCGCACCATGGAACAGCTACAGGACATTTTAGCGGTAGCCGTTCATTTGTCGGATTTGGAGTATCAACAACTGGCTGCTGCAGTACCGCCCAATTTTTATCAGGAGCATCGTTAAAAATCAGCAATGAAACTATACATGCTTTCGTTTTTGATTATTCTGACGTTTACTGCCGCTGCGCAGAAAACGGACTCGCTCTTTATGGCGGCGGCAGTTGCCAAGTTGAAACATGCGCGCGAGTACACGTTGCAGGTGGCCGACCTGATGCCGGCAGATAAGTATGGCTTTAAACCTGCTGCGGAAGAAATGGCTTTTGGTGAGCAGTTGTTGCATCTCGCATCCAATCTTGGGTGGCTGAGTTCCGGTTACCTGCAAAAAGGGATTAACCCCGTATCAAAAGAAGACGCCAGGTTGATGGAGAAGGCGGCCATCAGGGCAGTGCTAGAAAAAGCCTACGATTACGCCATAGAGGCGTGTAGCCGGTTTAATCCGGGCGATCTCGGTGACTCTGTAAAGTTCTTTGCCGGTCCAATGAACAATTTGCAGATCATCAATCTCATCAACGATCATCAAACCCATCATCGCGGGCAACTTATGGTGTACCTGCGGCTGAACGGGATGACTCCTCCAAAATATGTAGGGTGGTAAAGGATGGGCGGTAAAAAAATTTAATGCCCAGGTAATCAACACAAGCCATCAATGGAAGAAACTGTGATTTACATGTATGGGCATCCCACCTGTTTTCACAGAGCAGGTTTTACCAGTATCTTCACGTTATGTTATCTGTAGAAGGTATTGGCAGGAAGAAAGGAAACGATTTCATACTCCGGGAAATATCCTTTGTTCAAGCTGCTGACCAGCATCTTGCTATTGCAGGAGAAACAGGCTCTGGCAAGAGTACTTTATTGAAGATCATTGCCGGCCTTTCTCAACCCGACGAAGGAAGGGTGTTGTTTGAAGAGAAACGGGTACTCGGTCCTGATGAACAGCTGATAGCAGGACATCCACACATCGGATTTCTCTCCCAGCATTTTGAATTGCGGAACAACTACTGGGTGCATGAGATACTTGAGTATGCCAATAAGCTCACTGAATCTGAAGCAGCAGAGATTTTTCATGTCTGCCAGATCGATCATCTTCTGGGCAGGCGCACTAACGAACTATCTGGCGGCGAAAAGCAGCGCATCGCAACGGCAAGGCTGTTGGTGAACAGCCCGAAACTGCTTTTGCTCGACGAGCCTTATTCCAATCTGGATATGATCCATAAGCAAACGATGAAGCAAGTGATCCAGAACATCAGCGAAAAGCTCGGGATAAGTACTATCCTGGTATCGCATGAACCGGCGGACATATTGCCATGGGCGGATCAGCTGATCCTGTTAAAAGATGGATGTATGGTGCAGCAGGGTACGCCGGAGTTCGTATACAGCAACCCCGTGGATGAGTATGCGGCCGGATTGCTCGGGAAGTACTTCCTGATGCCATCTTCATTGGCATTGGCCATGGGCGCGCCGGATCCAAAGCTTTTTAAAAATGGTACTACGATCGTTCGGCCGGGAGATATCAGAATATCGCTTGATGAAACAGGCGTAGTAGCAAGGGTCAGTAATAAACTATTCCTCGGAAGTTGTTATGAGTATCGCGCCAGTATTGGTGATCTTCATCTTTCGTTTTACCACGAGAATGATCTCCCTGCGGAGGGTACCGAAGTAAAACTGAAATTGATCTAATCAAGCAAATACATCAATCCATGAAACAAACACTTGCGCATGTTGCCATTGTAGTGAGAGATTATGATGAGGCCATTCAGTTTTACACTACGCAATTGCATTTTGACCTGGTGGAGGATACAAAATTGTCTGATACAAAACGCTGGGTTCTGGTCAGGCCTAAAGGTGGCGGCTGTTGTCTTTTACTCGCAAGGGGTGTAGGTGATGAGCAAGTCAGCCGGATCGGTAACCAGACAGGGGGTCGCGTATTCCTTTTTCTGCATACAGATGATTTTGATCGCGATTA